>JAQUAX010000009.1 GCA_028687035.1 Dechloromonas sp.
AAACCGGGTCAAGTTTCAGAAAGCACCGGCATATGATGGACGCGCGTAAGTTCTTGATAAACCTGCTGTATCGAGCTACGGCGCAGTCCAGCGAAGTACCGGGCTGGAGTCATCGTCAAACAAAAAAAACCCCCGCCGGTTTCCCGACGGGGGTTTTGCATTAGCTGCGGTCGACCGGCAGAACCGGCCGATTTCGATCGATTACATCTCGACGGTCGCAGCGACTTCGACGAATTCCGGAATCTGGTCGAAGTTCATGTAGCGATAGACTTCGGCGGCCTTGGCGTTGACCAGCTTGATCTGCTCCATGTACTCCGGCACCGTGACGATGCGGCCGGCCAGCGCGCACATCGCGGCCAGTTCGGCGGAGCCGAGGTAGACGCGGGTGTCGATGCCCAGGCGGTTCGGGAAGTTGCGGGTCGAGGTCGAGATCGCGGTCGAGCCCTTGCGGATCTGCGCCTGGTTGCCCATGCACAGCGAGCAGCCCGGCATTTCCATGCGGGCGCCGGACTTGCCGAGCACGCCGTAGTAGCCTTCCTCGGTCAGGATCAGCGCGTCCATCTTGGTCGGCGGGGCAATCCACAGGCGGGTCGGGATGTCCGACTTGCCTTCGAGGACCTTGCCGGCGGCACGGAAGTGGCCGATGTTGGTCATGCACGAGCCGATGAAGACTTCGTCGATCTTGTCGCCGGCGACTTCGGACAGCAGCTTGACGTCGTCCGGGTCGTTCGGGCAGGCCAGGATCGGCTCGGTGACTTCGGCCAGGTCGATCTCGATGACCGCGGCGTACTGGGCATTGGCGTCGCCCTTGAGCAGTTCGCCGTTGGCGATCCAGTCTTCCATCGCGGCGATGCGGCGCTTCAGGGTGCGGGCATCCTGGTAGCCTTCGGCGATCATCCACTTCATCAGCGTGATGTTCGAACGCATGTACTCGACGACCGGCGCCTTGTTCAGCGCGATCGCGCAGGCGGCGGCGGAACGTTCGGCGGCGGCGTCGGACAGTTCGAAGGCCTGTTCGACCTTCAGATCCGGCAGACCTTCGATTTCGAGGATGCGGCCGGAGAAGACGTTCTTCTTGCCCTTCTTCTCGACGGTCAGCAGGCCGGCCTTGATCGCGTAGTACGGGATCGCGTTGACCAGGTCGCGCAGCGTGATGCCGTCCTGCATCTTGCCCTTGAAGCGGACCAGCACGGATTCCGGCATGTCGAGCGGCATGACGCCGGTCGCGGCGGCAAAGGCGACCAGGCCGGAACCGGCCGGGAAGGAGATGCCGATCGGGAAGCGGGTGTGCGAGTCGCCGCCGGTGCCGACGGTATCCGGCAGCAGCAGGCGATTCAGCCAGGAGTGGATGACGCCGTCGCCCGGACGCAGCGCAACGCCGCCGCGGGTCGAGATGAAGGACGGCAGTTCGCGGTGCATGCGCACGTCGACCAGCTTCGGATAGGCGGCGGTGTGGCAGAAGGACTGCATCACCATGTCGGCGGAGAAGCCGAGGCAGGCCAGATCCTTGAGTTCGTCGCGGGTCATCGGGCCGGTGGTGTCCTGGGAGCCGACGGTGGTCATCTTCGGTTCGCAGTAGGTACCCGGCAGGATGCCCTTGCCTTCCGGCAGGCCGCAGGCACGGCCGACCATCTTCTGGGCCAGCGAGTAGCCGGTGCCCGGATCGTTCGGCTGCTGCGGCAGACGGAACAGCGTCGAGGCTGGCAGGCCCAGCGCTTCGCGCGCCTTGGCGGTCAGGCCGCGGCCGATGATCAGCGGAATGCGGCCGCCCGCGCGGACTTCGTCCAGGATGACCAGGGTCTTCAGCTGCGATTCGGCGATCACGGTGCCGTTCTTGACGGCGGTGACCTTGCCGGTGGCGCCATCGACCTTCAGTTCGATCTCGTCGCCCATGTCCATCTGGCCGGCGTCGATTTCGATCGGCAGCGCGCCGGCATCTTCCATCGTGTTGAAGAAGATCGGGGCGATCTTGGAGCCCAGGCAGACGCCGCCGAAGCGCTTGTTCGGCACGAACGGGATGTCTTCGCCGGTGAACCACAGCACCGAGTTGGTGGCGGACTTGCGCGAGGAACCGGTACCGACCACGTCACCGACGTAGGCGATCAGGTTGCCCTTGGCAGCCAGGGCTTCCAGCTGCTTGATCGGGCCGCGCGAGCCCGGCTCGTCGGCTTCGATGCCCGGGCGCGGGTTCTTCAGCATGGCCAGCGCGTGCAGCGGGATGTCCGGACGCGACCAGGCATCCGGGGCCGGCGACAGGTCGTCAGTGTTGGTTTCGCCGGTGACCTTGAAAACGGTCAGCTTCTGCGAAGCCGGGACTTCCGGACGCGACGTGAACCACTCGGCGTCGGCCCAGGATTGCATCACGGCCTTGGCGTTGGCGTTGCCGGCCTTGGCCAGCTCGGCGACGTCGTGGAAGTAGTCGAACACCAGCAGGGTCTTCTTCAGGCCTTCGGCGGCGACGGCGCCGCAGGTCGGGCAGGCCAGCAGGTCGATCAGCGGCTTGACGTTGTAACCGCCGAGCATGGTGCCGAGCAGCTCGGTCGCCTTTTCCTTGGAGATCAGCGCGCAGCTTTCCTCGCCCTTGGCGACCTTGGCCAGGAACTCGGCCTTGACCTTGGCGGCGTCGTCAACGCCGGCCGGAACGCGGTAGGTGATCAGTTCGACCAGAGCGGCCTCTTCCCCGGCGGGCGGGTTCTTCAGCAGGGCGACCAGCTCGGTGGTCTGTTGCTTGGACAGCGGCAGCGGGGGGATACCGAGGGCAGCACGTTCGGCAACGTGGGCGCGATAGGCTTCAAGCACGGCGACTTCCTTTCGTAAAGGGTTGCTCTAGGGAAACGGGTATTTTACGACAATGGCGACGGCCGGTAGTTTCTGCGGGCGGCAGGCCGGATCGCAAGTCTTATATATTTTATATGTTAGAGCACTGGGATTGCTAGAGCCATGGCGACGCAATGTCAAATTTCGCAAGCCTGCGCAAAATTTGAGCAACACAGCAAAACCCCTTTCCGTTCATGAGCTTGCCCCAACTGCCAAGCACTTATCCACAGACTTACCCCGGCAAAAGGGGGACAAAAGCGCCCGGGCCGAAGCGCCGAAACCCTGTTCCCGGCGGGCTCCTGCCCATTTTTCGGGCAGTCGCCGATTTCCCTTGCGGAACAAGGGCGTGGCGCACCCGTCCCGAGCTTATCCACAGCCTTGTCCGACCGAAACGGGGATAAGGCCTTCCCCGGCCGCCTACTGGCCGCGGGCGCGCCGGACCGTCACCGTCTCGCCGCCGATTCCCCAGTTGTCGGTTTCGACCTCGTCGATGACGACGACCGTCGTCTGCGGATTCTTGCCGAGCACCCGGCGCAGCAGCTCGGTGGCGCCGGCGATCAGTTCGGCCTTCTGTTCGGCGCTGGCGCCTTCGCGGGTGATCTTGATATTCACGTAGGGCATGTCTGGCTCCTCAGGGAAACGGTTTGCGGGCGGGCCGCCTGAAGCGCGCCCAGGGAAACGAAGACGAGGCCGGCCAGCAGCCAGCCGGATACGGCCTCGCCAAGCAGCGGGGCAGCAGCCAGCCCGGCCAGCACCGGGACCAGCGAAATCAGCGCGCCGGTCCGTTCCGGGCCGAGCGCGGCGACGGCGCGCAGGAACAGCAGCATGGCGACGATGGTCGGCCCGATCCCCTGGTACAGCCCCTGCAGCACCAGCATCCCGGCTGGCACCTCGGCCAGCCCCTTGGGCAGCAGCAGCGCATAGACGGGCAGGAAGGCGGCCGCCGAGGCCAGCGCGACGAAGCGGGTCAGCAGCCAGGGCGCGTATCCCCAGCGCCGGGCCAGCACGCTGTAAACGGCCCAGGCGACCGAACTGCCGAGGATCAGCGCGTCGCCTGCCAGCACGTCGCCCGCCCCGCCGCCGGCGGCCAGATACGGCCGGGCGACGCAGGCGATGCCGGCCGCGATGGCGATCAGTCCCAGCATCCGCCCGGCCGGCGGACGCTCGCCGAACAGCAGCCACAGCACGCCGGCGATCAGGAAGGGCTGCAGGCCGGGCAACAGGATCGCGCCGTGGGCGGCCGGCGCCAGCTTGAATCCGGCATAAACCAGGACGCCGTACAGCACGCCGCCGACCAGCGCCAGCAGCCACAGCCGGAGATCGCGCCAGTGCCCGGCGGTGATGTCGCGGCAGAATGGCAACAGCAACAGCGCGGCGGTCCCCAGGCGCAGCGCCAGGATGTCCCACGGGGTCAGCGCGCTTTTGCCTCCAAGGCGCGAGATCAGGATGAATCCGCTCCAGATGGCGACCGTGCCGGCGGCAGCGAGGTAGCCGCCGAGCGGCGTGTGACGGTTTTGCATGACATTCTCCCGAAGACGATGCGAGCAGACTAAGGGTGCCGGCAAATCACGTAAAATGAATTATCAAGAAACCAACCATCTCGAAACGAAATGGATCTGAGCGACCTGCATATCTTCCGTACCGTCGTCCGCGAGGGCGGCGTGACCCGCGCCGCCGCCGCGCTGCACCGCGTGCAGTCGAACGTGACGACGCGCATCCGCCAGCTCGAGGACGATCTCGGCGTCGCCCTCTTCCTGCGCGAAGGACGGCGCCTGCAGACGACGGCGGCCGGCCGGCTGCTGCTCGACTACGCCGAGCGCCTGCTGCAGCTGGCCGACGAAGCGCGCGCCGCGGTGACCACCGGCAGCCCCTGCGGCGAATTGCGCCTGGGCTCGATGGAAAGTACCGCCGCCGCGCGGCTGCCGGTGCGGCTGGCCGAGTTCCACGCCCGCTATCCGGCGGTCCGGCTCGAACTGCGGACCGGGCCGACCGGCCGGCTGCTGGCCGAAGTCGCCGAGGGAAGACTCGACTGCGCGCTGGTCGGCGCCCCGGTCAACGACGGCCGGCTGGTCGCGACGCCGGTGTTCGACGAGGAGCTGGTGCTGATCGCGGCCGGCGGCCACCCGGCAATCGCCGCCCCGGCCGACGTCGAATCGCTGACGCTGCTGACCTTCGAGGCCGGCTGCGCCTACCGCCAGCGCCTCGAGGCCTGGCTGGCCGCCGGCGGCGTGGTCGCCGAACGCATCGTCGAGCTGTCGTCCTATCACGCGATGATCGGCTGCGCGGCGGCCGGCATGGGCATCGCGCTGGTTCCGCGCAGCCTGCTGGCAACGACCGCCGCGCCGTCGGCGGTGTCGGTCCACCCGCTCGCCGCCGGCGAAGGCCGGACGACGACGCTGCTGGTCAGCCGGCGCGACCAGCGCAGTCCGGCCGTCGCGGCGCTGCGCGACCTGCTGCTGGCGGAAAACGCCGACTTTCCGCGGTCGACCGCGTGATTGCACAAAATTCGGGCAACACCGCATTTGCCCTTGCGGCACAGGGCTTTAGCGCATCCATCCCGAGCTTATCCACAGACTTGTCCGCGTCTTTCGGGGATAAATATCGTTTATGCACGAGGACTGCTAGACTGCGTGCTTTTCGTCACGCTCCGTCGTCATGTCCCGCATCAAAGCCATCGCCCCCTTCGGCCAGCAGATCTGGCTCGACAACCTGACCCGCCAGCTGCTCGACTCGGGCGAACTTTCCCGCTGGATCGCCGAGGACGCGATCGCTGGCGTCACCTCCAACCCGGCGATCTTCCACAACGCGATCCGCGACGATGCGGCCTACCGGGCGGCGCTCGCCCCGCTGAAGGCGGTCGCGGCCGACCCCGAGCAGCGCTTCGAGATGCTGGTGCTGCCGGACATCCGCCGCGCCTGCGACCTGTTCGCGCCGACCTACGCGGCGAGCGCCGGCCGCGCCGGTTTCGTCAGCTTCGAAGTCGCCCCTGCGCTGGCCGACGACGCCGCCGGCACGCTGGCCGAGGCGCGCCGGCTGTGGGCGGCGATCGACCGGCCGAACGCGATGATCAAGATTCCGGCGACCCCGGCCGGCCTCGAGGCGATTGCCGGCGCGATCGCCGACGGCATCAACGTCAATGTCACGCTGATCTTCGGGCCGGCGCAGCTGGCCGCGGTCCAGGCCGCCCACCGGGCCGGCATCGAACGGCGTTTTGCCGCCGGCCTGCCGGTCGACCGCGTCGCGTCGGTCGCCAGCGTCTTCATCAGCCGCCTCGACAGCCGGCTCGACCCGCAGCTGCCGGCCGGATTGCAGGGCCGCACCGCGATCGCCTTCGCGCGCGACGCCTACGCCCGCTGGCTCGCCCAGCCGGCGCTGCCCGGCGGCGCCCGGCCGCAGCTGCTGCTGTGGGCCTCGACCTCGACCAAGAACCCGGCCTACCGCGACGTGATCTACGTCGAGCAGCTGATCGGCGCCGACACCGTCAACACGGTGCCGGACGCGACGCTGGCCGCCTTCCGCGACCACGGCGAAGCCGCCGCCACGCTGGCCGGCGACCCGGCCGCGAGCGCCGAACACCTCGCCGGACTGGCCGCGCTCGGCGTCGACCTCGATGCCGTCGGCGACGAACTGCTGGCCGCCGGCCTGCGCCAGTTCGCCGACGCGTTCGCGCAATTGCTCCGCCTGTTCGACGCCTGAACCGCGGCCGGCACCGTCGCCCGATGAACCCGCTCCCCCTGCACCAGCCGGCCCCGCTGCGCGCCAACCTGCTGCTCGCGCTGGCCTACGGCCTGGCTGGCTGGCTCGCGCTGCAGACGGCGATCCCGCCGGGCTACGTCGCCCCGCTCTTCCCGCCGGCCGGCATCGCGCTGGCCGCGCTGCTGATCGGTGGCCGCCGGCTGCTCCCCGGCGTCTTCGCCGGGGCGATCGGGGTCCAGTTGCTCGCCGCCCAGCAAAGCGGCCTGGCCTACCCCGGTCCGCTGATCCTGCTGCTGCCCGCGCTCGGTGCGACGCTGCAGGCCGCCGTCGGCCACTGGCTCGCCCGGCGCCTGATCGGCCTGCCCAACGCGCTGGACAGCCAGGAGGCGATCATCCGCTTCGTCGCCGTCGTCGCGCCGGCCGGCTGCCTGGTCAGCGCCAGCATCGCGCTGCCCGCGCTGATGATCGGCGGAGCGATCCCGGCCGACGATGCGCCTTTCGCCTGGATGAACTGGTGGGCCGGCGACACGCTGGGCGTGCTGATCATGGTGCCGCTGCTGCTGGTGCTGTTCGGCCGGCCGGCCGACGACTGGCGCCCCCGCCGGACCGCGGTCGCGGTGCCGATGGCCATCGCGCTGATGCTGCTGGCCTTCACCTTCGTGCAGGTCCGCGACTGGGAAAACCTGCGCCTGCAATCGCAATTCGACCGCCACGCCGAACATGTCGCCAGCCTGATCCGCAAGCGCCTCGACGCGCAG
The DNA here is from genome assembly GCA_028687035.1 of Dechloromonas sp. Classification (GTDB taxonomy): domain Bacteria; phylum Pseudomonadota; class Gammaproteobacteria; order Burkholderiales; family Rhodocyclaceae; genus Azonexus. Next base: position 7,272 of record JAQUAX010000009.1, read on the forward strand.
CTCGATCAGGTCCACGCGCTCGAACGCCTGGCCGCGGTGCACCCGCGGCTGACCGAAGAAGTCTGGCGCAGCGTCACGCTGCCGATGATGGCGCGCTACCCGGGCACCCAGAATTTCGGCTGGAGCCCGCTGGTCGGCGACGTGCAGCGGCCGGCCTTCGAGGCCGAACAGGCGGCGCGGATTCCCGGCTTTGCTATCCTCGGCCGCGACCCGGCCGGACAGACCCACGTCGCCGGTCGCAAGGCCGCCTACCTGCCGATCGTCTTCGTCGAGCCGCTGGCCGACAACCGCAGCGTCGTCGGTCTCGACCCGCTGGTCCTCGAACAGACCGGCACCGCCGCCCGGGCGACGCGCGACAGCGGCCAGCCGGTCGCCACCGAATCGATCCGCCTCGTCCAGGAAAGCAGCGAACAGCGCGGCGTCGTCGTCTACCAGGCGGTGTTCGCCGGCGAACCGCGCCGGCAGACCGGCATGATCTCCAGCGTCTTCCGGATGGACGACACGATACGGGCCACGCTGTCCGCCGATGGCCTCACGCAGATCGGACTGTCCCAGATCGACCTGTGCCTCAGCGACCCGCGCCCCGGCAGCACGGTCCAGCGCCTGTTCGGCCCCGACGGCTGCGAACTCCCGGCCTGGCGGGACAAGCGGCTGGCCTGGCGCGGCGACCTCGATTTCGCCGGCCGCCAGTGGCAGCTCGACATCGTGTCCAACCCGGGCTACGTCAATACGCTGCGCAGCTGGGGCGCCTGGCTGACGCTGGTCTTCGGCCTGTTCGGGACCGGCATCCTCGGCGCCTTCCTGCTGCTGACCAGCGGCCGCGCGCGCCAGGTCGAGATCCTGGTCGGCGAACGCACCCGCCAGCTGGCCGCGGCCAGCCAGCGCCTGCGCCGGCAGCAGGAGGAACTCGCCCAGGCCCAGCGCATCGCCCGGCTGGGCAGCTGGGAAAATGCCGCCAATTCGCCGGAGCTGCACTGTTCGGCCGAACTGCGCGCGATCCTGAAGCTGGCGCCCGAGGAAGCGATCGACGAGGAGCGGCTGCTCGGCTGCCTGCACCCGGACGACCGCGGCGACCTCGCCCGCGCGCTGGTCGAGGCGGCCGGCAGGCCCTCGCGGCTGGCGCTCGACTGCCGCCTGAACGACGACCCCAACCATCCGGGCGTGCTGCACTTCCGGATCGAGAGCGACCGCAGCCCGCTCGGCGCACTGCGCATCCGCGGCACGGCGCAGGACGTCACCTCGGCGCGCAACGCCGAGGCGCACATCGCCTACCTCGCGCATTACGACCCGCTGACCGGCCTGCCCAACCGCGTGCTGTGGAACGAGCGGGCCCACGCCGAACTGCGCAGCGCCGACCGGCACGGCGACACGCTGGCCGTGCTCTTCCTCGACCTCGACCACTTCAAGTCGGTCAACGATTCGCTCGGCCATGCCGTCGGCGACCAGCTGCTGGCCTCCGTCGCCCAGCGCTTCACGGCGCGGCTGCGCGACAACGACATCCTGGCCCGGCTCGGCGGCGACGAATTCGTCATCCTGCTGCCGCGCCTGAAGCACCGCGACGACGCGCTGCTCGTCGCGCACAAGCTGATCGACGCGCTGGCCGCGCCGATGCAGATCGGCGAGCACGAACTGACCGTATCGACCAGCATCGGCATCGCGCTGTACCCGGACGACGGCCAGGACGTCAGCACGCTGCTCAAGCACGCCGACGTCGCGATGTACAGCGCCAAGGACCAGGGGCGCAACGGCTGCCAGCTGTTCTCGCCGGACATGGACGCCCGCGCCGTCGAGCGCCTGATGCTCGAGAACGCGCTGCGCCGCGCGATCCAGCGCGACGAACTGGTGCTGCACTACCAGCCGCAGGTCGGCAGCGACGGCCGCACGGTCGGCGCCGAGGCGCTGGTCCGCTGGCAGCATCCGGAAATGGGCCTGCTCGCCCCCGGCCAGTTCATCGACATCGCCGAAGCCAGCGGCCAGATCCAGGCGCTCGGCGACTGGGTGCTGCGCGCCGCCTGCCGGCAGCAGGTCGAATGGAGCGCCGCCGGCCGGCCGCTGATCGTCGCCGTCAACATCTCGGCGCTGCAGTTCCGCCAGGGCGGCTTCACCGAGCGCGTGCGCGCCATCCTCGACGAGACCGGCGCCGATCCGGCCCGCCTCGAACTGGAACTGACCGAGAGCGCGCTGATGCAGCCGACGCCCAAGGTGCTGGCCCGGATGAACCGGCTGTGCGACTGGGGCATCCGGCTCGCGCTCGACGATTTCGGCACCGGCTATTCCAGCCTGTCCTACCTGAAGCGCCTGCCCATCCACCGCCTGAAGATCGACCGCGCCTTCGTGCAGGACCTGCCGGACGACGCCGAGGACGTCGCGATCACCGTCGCGACGCTGTCGCTGGCCAAGAACCTGGGCATGGAAGTCGTCGCCGAGGGCGTCGAGACCGCGGCGCAGCGCGACTTCCTGGCCGAGCGCGGCTGCCGCGTGATGCAGGGCTACCTGTTCAGCCGGCCGCTGCCGGTCGACGATTTCAGCCGCTGGCTGGCGGAGCGCTGAGCGGCGGCAGGCCGCAGCGCTGCCGGGCGCGCGCGCAGGCGGCGTGCTCGGTGTCGAATTCGCGGCACGGCGACGGTCGACCGTCGTAGATCGTGCAATTCACCGCGACGCCGACCTCGCCGGCGAGCGCGACGCAGCGTGGCGCGGCGCCGTCGGTGCCGCGCATGCGGACGATGGCCGGCGTCACCGGCACGGTCAGTTCGGCCGGCACGCCCTCCCCCCAGGCATAGGCGCCGCCGGCCAGCTCGGCCGGGTGGAAATCGACGCGGAAGCTGGCGCAGCAGGCGCCGCAGGACTGGCAGACGCTCATCCCAGATTCACCCGGCAGCGCCACAATGCGTGGCCGGACGCGAGGTATTTCTTCTCGAACGGCGTCATCGGATCATCGGTCGCGTACGGCTCGGCGGCGACCGGCCGGCCGGACAGCACGGACAGCGCCAGCGCCATTTCCTCGATGTAGATGCGCCAGTTGCTGCGGCATTCGACTTCGCCGCCGAGCTCGCGCCACACCGGGAAGACGGCGTGGCCGTGCCAGCGCCGCGCCAGATGGCCGATCTTCGGCCACGGGTTCGGGTAGAGGTTGTAATGGCGGGCCAGCTTGATGCCGCGTTCGGCGAGCAGGCGCCAGAAATCGACCAGGTCGGCGCGGATCAGCACGGCGTTTTCCGGCATCGGCAGCGGTTTACCGCGACTGAGGCGGTCGACCGACTGGTCGACGCCGAAAACGAAATGATCGGGGAACAGCGCCGCGATGCGCTGCGTGCTCCAGCCGACGCCGCAACCGGCATCGAGGATCAGCGGCGCCGCCGGGTTCCACGCGTCGCGCGCGGCCAGCGCGGCGGCCAGCGCGTCGCGGTTGTAGTCGAGGATGGGCTTCCGGAACGGATGCGCGAGATGCCGGCGCAGCAGTTCGTCGAGGTCGCGGTGCGGCCCGTCCTGCGCGCTGACGATGAAACGCGAGTTGCCTTCCATCATGCGGCCAGCGGCAGGGATTCGAGGATGCCTTCGGCGACCAGCAGGCGATCGATGTCCTCGGCGGCCTTGACCGGGCGCAGGCGCAGGTAGAGCGCCTCGGCTTCCGGGTAGTGCCGGCGGAGCAGCATCAGCCATTGCTTGACCCGCCCGCCGGCGTGTTCCGGCAGCACGCGCTCGCGGACGCCGCGCCAGTAGGTCGCGACCGCCGGCGCCACTTCGGCCCAACCGCCGGTCGGCTCGCCGCGGATCTTGCGCGGCAGCAGCGGGTCGGCCAGCGCGCCGCGGCCGAGCATCACGTCGGCGCAGCCGGATTCGGCGCGGCAGCGGTGGTAGTCGTCCACCGTCCACACCTCGCCGTTGGCGACGATGGGAATGCCGACCGCCGCGCGGACGCGGTCGATCTGCCCCCAGCGCGCCGGCGGCCGGTAGCCGTCGACCTTGGTCCGGCCGTGCACGATCAGCTCGTCGACGCCGCCCGCTTCGATCGCCTGCGCGCAATCGACGGCCAGCGAGTCGTCGGCGATGCCGAGGCGCATTTTCGCGGTGAACGGGATGTCGGCCGGGATTTCGCGGCGCACCGCGCCGACGATCTCGTTGAGCAGCTCCGGCTCGCCGAGCAGCGCCGAACCGCCGCGATGGCGGAAGACGCTCGGCGCCGGGCAGCCGAAGTTGATGTCGATGCCGGCCGGCCGGTGCTTGACCAGCCGCCGCGCGTTGGCCGCCATGAAATGCGGGTCGGAGCCGAGCAGCTGCACGCGCATCGGCGTGCCGGACGCGGTCCGGCTGTGCTGCAGCAGTTCCGGGCAGGTACGCAGGAAGGTCCGGTTGGGCAGCACGCTGGCGGTGACGCGGACGAATTCGCAGATGCCCCAGTCGTAGCCGCCGAACGCAGTCAGCACGTCGCGCATCAGCGGATCGGCGAGACCTTCCATCGGGGCGAGCAGGATGCGGGACATGGCGGGCAAGGCGTTGAAAAACCGCGCATTATCCCGGATTGTCGGGCCGGAAGCGAATCCGGCGAATGAGGAGCGTCCGCTCGTCAAGGCGCAGCGCAAAAAGCCGGCGGCGGCCTTGATCCGGATGCTGGCCGGCCGGCCCTTCGCTTGCTAAGCTGTATCTGGACCCCGGCCCGCTGCGGCGTTGCGGCATGCTTCGGATAAATGGAAACGATACCTAACATTTGTCAGATCACGACCGCCGCCGGATTGGCTAGGATGTCCGCTCGCCCAACAACTCAGGAGGCTTTGACAGATGAAGGTGACGACTTCGATCATGCGTGGCACTGAATATCTTTGCGTGAAATTCGGCGACGTGGTGACCGCCATCGAGCAGGTGGCCGTGGTCAAGGGACTGGCGATGTGGGAAGTCGAGCGCAAGCTCGGTTCCGGCGCCCGCAAGCGCCTGATCGTCCCGGCGCGTTCGCTGCAGCCGCTGCAGCCCGCCACCGCCTGACCGACCGGGGCCGCCGCGCGCGGCCCCATCCTTTTTTCCCTCCGACAACCCTCCCGGAAATTCCCCATGGCCATCCGCGTCCAGACCAACCCCGAAGATTTCGGCCGCTGCGGCTGCGGCCGACGCGATTACTGCGACGGCAGCCACGCGCTCAGCGCCGAACAATGGCAGGCGCTGCAGGCCCGCGAGGCGCAGCAGGCGGCCGAGCGCCGGACCGACGAAACGCAGCCAGGCCCGGACAGGGACTGAAGCACGGCGCGGCCTGCCCGCGCCCTCGCCATCGGCGGCTTCGTCGGGAACGGATGCGCGGACCAGCGCGCCGGCCGGCACTCCCTTCCGGCGGGGCTGTCGAGACGACCACAAAACCACAGAAACCCCGGCCCGTTTTCCGCCAGCCGCCGGATGCGGCCGCCTCCGGCCTCAGAAGCGCCGTTCGCGCAGCCTGTCCGGATCGGGCGCGCCGGCCGCCACGCGGAAATGCAGCACGCCTATCGTCCGCCCGTCCTGCGTGGCGACGCTGAAGCGCCAGTTGCCCGGAATCGGGTCGAGCACCCAGGAATAGGCGCGGAAGCCGTGCTCCCGGCCGCCGGTGCTGGTGAAGCGGTTGCGGTAGACCAGCCGCCAGCCGCCGTTTTCCTCGACTTCCCAGCGGTGCTCGAGGTCGGCGACGATGCCGAAGGGCGCAAACACGCCGGAAACCCCGTACAGCCGGCCGCCGCCTTCGACATGGACGGTGGCCGCGTCGCGGCGCCAGAACTGCCAGGCCGGGGCCCGCTCGACCTGCAGCAGGTAGTCGCCGTTTTCCCGGGTGAAGGCGTGGCCGACCGCGAGGTCGCGCTTGACCAGCGGCACCGGGGCGATCATGCCGAGATTCCAGGCGAGCAGCAGCGCACCGGCAATGCCCCAGACCGGCCAGACCCGTCCCGGCCGGCCCGGCGCCAGGCGGCGCAGGCCCAGCGTCAGCCCGGCGCCGAGCGCGGTCGACAGGTGGAACCACAGCGGATCGACGCTGCCCATCAGGTGCGGCAGCGCGAAATTGCAGAGCAGGATCGCGTTCAGCGCGAACAGCGCCCAGGTCAAGGTAAAGCGCCGGCCGTAACGCGCCCCGATGAACTCGTTGGCGACCAGCAGGCCGCCAAGCGCGGCGCTCATCAGCCAGGTGTTCAGATAGGCCGAACTCTTGAAGCACAGGATGAACAGCGCCGAGAACACGCCGCCGAAGAAGAACTGCACCAGCAGGTAGGGTGCCTTGTCGAGCAGTTCGGCCAGCCGGCCGCGCCAGCCCGCCACGGGATCGGCCGGCGGGACCTCGGCGCGCGCCGCGCGATGGGCCAGCCACAGGATCAGCAGCGCGGCGCCGACCAGGTAGCCGCCGAGCAGCCAGAAATCGAGCGGGCGGATGCGCTGGCCGATGGTCAGCACGTCCCACGCGAAGCCGCCGAGGAAGGCGGCCAGCGGGTAGAAATGGGCGATGCGACGCCAGCGATGCGTGTTCAAGGGGAAAACCGCGCGGGCCGCGGCGGCAAAGGGACGAATGATACCGCCGCCGGCCGCGGCGCGGGATTACAATGCCGCCCCATGCTGCGCCTCGTCCTCGACACCAACGTCGTCCTCGACCTCTTCCACTGGGCCAATGCCGACGCCGTGCCGATCATGGCGGCGCTCGAAGCCGGCCGCATCGAATGCCTGGCCGACGCCCGCACGCTCGACGAACTGTCGCGCGTGCTGACCTACCCGCAACTGAAGCTGACGCCCGAAATGATCGCCGAGCGCTGGGCGCGCTACCGGGCGCTGGTCCGCGTCGAGCCCGACGGCGAGGCGCCGCCGCTGCCGCGCTGCAAGGACCGCGACGACCAGAAGTTCCTCGAACTCGCCGCGCGCGCCGGCGCCGACCTGCTGGTCAGCAAGGACAAGGCGCTGCTGAAGCTGCGCGGCCGCACCCGGCTCGGCTTCGAGATCGTCAAGCCGGCGGCCGCGTCGGCCCGGCTCGTGCCGGACGCCGCCGGGGTTTAGAATCGGGTCATATCCCGCCCGTTTCGAGAAAGCCGAGTCTTCCATGCATCTGCCCAAGCACCAGCTCGCGATGACCGTCCTGATGACGCCGGACATGGCCAATTTTTCCGGCAACGTCCACGGCGGCACCATCCTGAAGCTGCTCGACCAGGCCGCCTACGCCTGCGCGGCGCGCTACGCGAGCCACTACGTCGTCACGCTGTCGGTCGACCAGGTGATGTTCCGCCAGCCGATCCACGTCGGCGAACTGGTCACCTTCCTCGCGTCGGTCAATTACACCGGTTCCACGTCGATGGAGATCGGCGTCAAGGTGATCGCCGAGGACATCCGCGCCCAGGTGATCCGCCATGCCAACAGCTGCTTCTTCACGATGGTCGCGGTCGGCGAGGACGGCAAGCCGACGACGGTGCCGCCGCTGACCCCGCAGACGCCGGACGAAATCCGCCGCCACCAGGCGGCGCAGGTGCGGCGCGAACTGCGCAAGGAATTCGAGACCCGGATGCGCCAGCCGGCGGCACATCCCGCCGGCTGATCCGGGTTGCGGCGTCAGACGATGCCCTGGGCCAGCATCGCGTCGGCGACCTTGACGAAACCGGCGATGTTGGCGCCGTCGACGTAGCTGAGCTTGCCGTCGGCGCGCCGGCCGTAGTGCAGACAGGACTCGTGGATGTTGCGCATGATCTCGTGCAGGCGGGCATCGACCTCGTCGCGCGACCACGACAGGCGCATCGCGTTCTGGCTCATTTCCAGGCCCGAGGTCGCGACGCCACCGGCATTGCTGGCCTTGCCCGGCGCGTACAGCACGTCGCCGGCCTCGAACAGCTTCACCGCGTCGGCGGTCGACGGCATGTTGGCCCCCTCGGCGATGCAGATCGCGCCGTTGCCGATCAGCGTCCGCGCGTCGTCGGCGTCCAGTTCGTTCTGCGTCGCGCAGGGCAGCGCGATGTCGACCGGCACGCCCCACGGCCGGGCGCCCGGCAGGAAGGTCGCGCCGACCCGCTGCGCGTAGTCGCTGACCCGGCCGTACAGGTGGTTCTTGACCTCCATCAGCTCGGCCAGCTTTTCCGGCGTGAAACCGTCCTGATCGACGACGGTGCCGCTCGAATCGGACACCGTGACGACCCGGGCGCCCAGCGCCATCGCCTTCTCGACCGCGTACTGAGCGACGTTGCCGGCGCCGGACACGCTGACGCGCAGCCCGTCGAAACTGCGGCCGCGCTGCTTCAGCATTTCCTCGGCGAAATAGACGGTGCCGTAGCCGGTCGCCTCGGGGCGGATCAGCGAACCGCCGAAGGACAGGCCCTTGCCGGTGAACACGCAGTCGGCGCGGTTCGACAGCTTCTTCATCATGCCGGCCATGAAGCCGACCTCGCGCCCGCCGACGCCGATGTCGCCGGCCGGCACGTCGGTATCGCTGCCGATGTGGCGGAACAGTTCGCCGACGAAGGCCTGGCAGAAACGCATCACTTCGCCCGGGCTGCGCCCCTTCGGATCGAAATCGGAGCCGCCCTTGCCGCCGCCCATCGGCAGCGTCGTCAGCGCGTTCTTGAAAGTCTGCTCGAAGGCGAGGAATTTCAGGATCGACAGATTGACCGACGGATGGAAGCGGATGCCGCCCTTGTACGGGCCGATCGCCGACGAATGCTGGATGCGGTAGCCGCGATTGACCTGGACCTCGCCACGGTCGTTCACCCACGACACCCGGAACATCACGATCCGCTCCGGCTCGACCAGGCGGTCGAGCAGGCCGTGCTCGGCGTAGCGCGGATGCTGGGCGATATACGGCCACAGGCTCTCGATGACTTCGCTGACCGCCTGCAGGAACTCCGGCTGCCCCGGATTGCGGGCCGCCACCTGGGCAATGAATTGTTCGAACGACTGGTAACGCACGCTGCTCTCTCCCTGGTCTTGGTTTAATCCTGTTCCGACGCCCCGCCCGGCGGGATCACCTCGACGACGGTCAGGCGGCGCAGGCCGCCCCCCGGGAAGCCCCAGTCGATTTCCTGGCCGACGCCCAGCCCGATCAGCGCGGCGCCGACCGGCGCGAAAACCGAGACCCGGCCGAGCGCCGGATCGGCCTCCTCCGGGAAGACGATCTCGACTTCCCGGCGGGCCCCCGTCTCGTTGTCGGCATAGCGCACGCGCGAGCCCATCGTGACGATGCCGGGCTGCATTGATTCGTTGGGAACGACAATGGCGCGTTCCAGCTCGGCGCGCAAATCGGGCGGCGGCTGGATCGCCATCAGGCGAACGAAGTCCGTTTCGCCGATGATCAGGTTGGCTTGTTGCATTTCTCGGTTCTTTTTTGGGTTTTCTGTGGCTGTTGTCGCGGGTTGATGGGTCGAATCGGCAGATGGTAGAGGCGGAGAAAGGACTTGATAAGCCGGCCGTTTCGAACAAAACTGTTTCCATTAAAGAAACAATTGAAAAGCGATGCACGACCTCAACGACATGCTGCTGTTCGCCCAGGTGGTCAAGGCGAAAAGCTTTTCCGGCGCCGCGCAGCGCCTGGGGATTTCCAAGTCTCGGGTCAGCAAGTCGGTGGCCCGGCTCGAGGCGGCGCTCGGCGTCCGCCTGCTGCAGCGCAGCACGCGCCGCCTCGGGCTGACCGAGGTCGGCGAGGCCTACCTGGAGCACTGCGAGCGCATCGCCGACGAACTGGCCCAGGCCGACCTGACGGTCGGGAGCCTGCACAGCGAGCCGCGCGGCAAGCTGCGCTTCAGCGCGCCGGTCGCCTTCAGCACGCTGCACGTGGCGTCCGCACTGCCCGATTTCATGGCGCGCTACCCGGACCTGTCGGTCGAGATGACGATCAGCGACCGCCTGGTCGACCTGGTCGAGGAAGGCTACGACCTGGCGCTGCGCATCACGCCCGAACCCGGGCCCAACCTGGTCGCCCGCCGGCTGGCGCCGATCCGGCGCAAGATCTGCGGCAGCCCGGCCTACCTGGCGCGCTGCGGCGTGCCGCGGCGCCCGGAGGACCTGATCGGCCACAACTGTCTGGACTACACCTACCAGAACACGCAGGGCATCTGGCACCTGCAGGGCCCGGGCGGCGACGCGGCGATCCCGGTGTCCGGCAGCCTGCGCATCAACGACGACGAGGCGCTGTCGCAGGCCGTGCTCGGCGGCCTCGGCCTCGCGCTGCTGCCGACCTTCATCGTCGGCCGCGAACTGCAGAGCGGCCGGCTGGTCGAGGTGCTGCCCGGCTACGTGCCGACCGAGCGCTTCGTCTACGCGGTGTACATGCCGAACCGCCACCTGCCGGCCAAGGTCCGCGCCTTCATCGATTTCCTGCTCGAGCGCTTCGGCAGCGAGCCTTACTGGGACCGCTAACGGAGCCGGCGGCGATCAGTCGGCGCGGCGGCGGAAGACCCAGGTCCGCGCCTCCGACGCCTCGGGCGCGAAGGCGTAGCCGTCGAGGTCGAACCCCTGCAGGTCTTCCGGCGCGGTCAGCCGGCGGCTCACCGCGTAGCGCGTCATCAGGCCGCGCGCGCGCTTGGCGTAGAAGCTGATGATCTTGTAGCGCCCGCCCTTCCAGTCCTCGAACACCGGCTGGATGACTTCGCCGCGGATCTTGCGGCCGACCGCCGCCTTGAAATATTCCTCGGACGCGAGGTTGACCGCGACCGGCCGCGCCATCGCGTCGAGCTCGGCGTTGATCGCGTCGAGCAGCGTCTCGCCCCAGAACGCGTAGAGGTCCTTGCCGCGCGCGTTGGCGAATTTCGTCCCCATTTCCAGCCGGTAGGGCTGGATCAGGTCGAGCGGCTTCAGCAGGCCGTACAGGCCGGACAGGATGCGCACGTGGTCCTGCGCGAACCCGAGGTCGGCGGCGTCCATCGTCTTCGCGGCGAGGCCGTCGTAGACGTCGCCGTCGAAGGCGAGCACGGCCTGTTTGGCGTTTTCCGGCGTGAAGGGCGGCGACCACTCGGCGTAGCGGGTGTAGTTGAGCCGCGCCAGCGGGTCCGACAGGTCCATCAGCCCGGCGATCTCGGCCGGCGACAGACGGCGCAGCCCGTCGATCAGCGCCGCGGAGCGATCCAGGAAGGCCGGCTGCGTAAACGCCGGAACCTGCGGCGGGGTCTGGAAATCGAGCGATTTGGCGGGGGACAGGAAGATCAGCATGGTCGGTCTCGGACGTGTTTTGTGCTGTGCATCATTTTACCGGCTGGTAAAATCGCGTTTTTGAATTTTGTGGAATTCCGATGAAACGCACCCGCTTCGGCTCGCGCGACCGCCTGTCGCGCGACGCGGCTGAACTGCAACGCCTGTCCACCGGTATCTCCGAGTCCGGCGGCAAGCTCGAGGACGCCTACTGGGAGGCCCGCCTGGCCGAAACCGTCGACGGCCTGCTGAAGAACGGCGCGGAGGACGACATCAACACCGCGCTCGACCGGCTGTTCGAGGCCAATCCGCGCGCCCACGACGAACTCGCCGACATGGTCGAGTCGCGTGCCGAGACCGTCCGCCTGGAAGCCGGCGGCAAGGAATTCGACATCCTGCTGTTCGCCGCGCCGGTGCTCGCCTGGTCGCGCTACTCGATCCCGGCCTGCACGCTGCCGGCCTCGACGCTGCAGACGCTGGCCGTGCAGCTCGGCGCCCACGTGTTCGGCGCCGACGCCCGCGTCGCGCTGGCCGATTTCCTGTTCAGCCCGGACCAGCTGCCGCGCAGCTTCTGCGACACCTGGCAGCTGACCCGCGACCTCGGCAAGGCCTCGCTGGCCGGCGAGCACCTGACGGTCGACACCGACGGCCTGCCGGAAACCAACCGCTTCCTGTCCGACGTCCGCTACCTGGTCGGCGCGCTGGCCGTGCCACGCGGCGCCGCGCTGTTCCGCTGGAACGAGAAGGACGGCGGCAAGGAAGGCGCGCTCAGGGAATGGATCAAGCAGGGCAGCCCCGGCCTCGAGCCGCTGCTGACCGGCTGCGCCTGGCAGCCGCTGCTGCCCGACGCCTACCACGCCGCCTGCCGCAACGCCGACCGGGCGTCGCGCCCGTATTCGCTGAAGGCCTCGGTCGCCTTCCTGCAGACCATGCTCGGCCTGATGCCGGCCGACATCCGCGCCGTCGTCGGCCCGTGCTACGACCGCCGGATGGAGGAATACCGCGTCGGCCTCGGCCCGAAGAATTCCGACGACACCTACCACGGCATCGTCTGGCCGCTGCTCGGCGCCGAGGACGAATCGACCGACGCCGCCAGCGAGATCGAGACGGTGCTGCGCGAAGCCGGCGTCAAGGACGTGATCTTCCTCGACCACCATTTCCCGATGGAATTCTGCGACGACTGCGGCGCCCCGATGTTCCCGAACGCCGACGCCGAGCTGGTGCATGCCGAAATGCCCGAGCAGCCGGCGGCCAATTCGCAGGCGCTGCACTGACATGACGGACAGCGCGAACGCCGGCTGGCTGGCGCGCAGCCAGGCCGCCGTCTGGCACCCGTGCACGCAGATGCGGCACCACCAGCAGCCGGACGCGCCCGGCCACCTGCCGCTGGTCCCGATCGCCCGCGGCGCGGGCGCCTGGCTGCACGACTTCGACGGCCGGCGCTACCTCGATGGCATCAGCTCGTGGTGGACCAACCTGTTCGGCCACGCCAACCCGCGCATCAACGCGGCGCTGCGCGAGCAGCTCGACACGCTCGAGCACGTGATGCTGGCCGGCTTCACGCACCGGCCGGTGGTCGAGCTGTCCGAGCGCCTGTCGGCGCTGACCGGCGGCAGCCTCGGCCACGCCTTCTACGCGTCCGACGGCGCGTCGGCGACCGAGATCGCGCTGAAGATGAGCTTCCACTACTGGCGCAACGCCGGCCGGCCGGAGAAATCGGAATTCCTGTGCCTGGCCGGCAGCTACCACGGCGAGACGGTCGGCGCGCTGGCCGTCACCGACGTCGCGATTTTCAAGGACGCCTACGCGCCGCTGGTCCGCGCCGCCGCCCACGTGCTGCCCTCGCCCGACTTCCGGCTGGCCGAAGCCGGCGAGACGCCGGCCGACGTCGCCCGCCGCGCCGCCGCGGCGCTGGCAGCGCACCTCGAGCAGCACGGCGATACCGTCGCCGCGCTGATCGTCGAACCGCTGGTCCAGGGCGCCGCCGGCATGGCGATGTACGACCCGGAATACCTGCGCCTGGCCCGCGCGCTGTGCGACCGCCACGACGTGCACCTGATCTGCGACGAGATCGCCGTCGGCTTCGGCCGCACCGGCAGCTTCTTCGCGCACGAGCAGGCGGACATCCGGCCCGACCTGATGTGCCTGTCGAAGGGCATTTCCGGCGGCTACCTGCCGCTGTCCGTCGTACTGAGCAGCGACGCGATCTACGCCGCCTTCCTCGACGACTCGGTCGCCCGCGCCTTCCTGCACTCGCATTCCTACACCGGCAACCCGCTGGCCTGCCGCGCCGCGCTGGCGACGCTGGACATTTTCGAAACCGACGACGTGATCGCGGTCAACCGCGAAAAATCGCGCCAAATCGGCGCCGCGTTGGCCCCGCTGGCCGACCGCCCGCAGGTCACACACCTGCGCCAGCGCGGCATGATCGCCGCCTTCGACGTCGCCACCGCCGACCCGCATTTCTCGCGCCGCTTCTACCGCGCCGCACTGGAACGCGAGGCGCTGGTCCGGCCGATCGGCAACACCGTCTACCTGATGCCGCCCTACATCGTCGGCGACGACGAGATCGCCCACCTCGGCCGCGCCGTCGCCGGGGCGCTCGACGCGGCGCTCGCCGGCTGATGCCGATGGACCGCCTGAGCAGCGAAACCCAACGCCTGTTCGGCCTGCCGGCCGGCGGCGCCGTCGGACCCGACGCCGCCGGAGGCCGGCGTGCGCTGGTCGCCGCTTTCCGGCGCGCCGCCGACTGGCCGGCGATCGCCGCGCTGTACGGGAAAATCGGCGAACTCGGCCTGGCGCAACCGGCGCTGTCGGTCGATGGCGTCGGCGGCTTCCAGGTCTGGTTCTCGCTGGCCGACGCGGTGGACGCCGCCCAGGGCCGCGATTTCCTGGCCGAGCTGTGCCGCGACGCACTGGCCGCGCTGCCGGCCGGCGTCGTCGAACTGCAGCCGGAAGGCGTCGCGCTGCCGCCCTACGCGCTGCCCGACGGCGAACGCTGGTCAGCCTTCGTCGATCCGGCGCTGGGCAGCCTGTTCGCCGCCGAGCCCTGGCTCGATTTCCCGCCGTCGGCCGACCAGCAGGCCGAACTGCTGGCCGGCTGCGCCAGCCTGTCGGCGGCGGATTTCCGGCAGGTGCTGGCCGAACGCGCCCCGGCGCCGCCGGCATCCCCGCCCCCTGCGCCGGCGGCCGCAGCGGCACCGCAACTGGCCGGCCCCTACGCCGACGCGGCGAGCTTCCTGCTCGCCGTCATCAACGACCCGTCCGTCGACCTCGCGCTGCGCATCGAAGCGGCCAGGGCGCTGCTCGCCCACCGGCCCTAGGCCGCTCCAGCGGTAGACCTGTCCCCGATGCCGATTCCCTCACTGCGTTTACTGCTGGCGGCTGCCGCCCTCTGCTGCGCGCCGGCGATCGCCGCCGACGCCCCGCTGCCGATCGACTTCACGCCGGAAGAACGGGCCTACTTGGAACAGGCGCCGCCGATCAGCCTGTGCGTCGACCCGGACTGGATGCCCTTCGAGCGGATCGACGCAGCAGGAAGGCACGAGGGCATTGCGGCCGACCTGATCCGGCTGGTCGCCGGGCGCGTCGGGCTGCGCATCGAGTTGCTGCCGACCGCGCACTGGGAGGAATCGCTGGCTGCATCCCGCGCCGGACGCTGCCGGGTCGTCAGCTTCCTGAACCGGACGCCGGAACGCGAGCGCTGGCTGATCTTCACCGAACCGCTGTTTCTCGACCAGAACATCATCATCACGCGCGAGGAGCATCCGTACATCGGCGACCCGCACGGGCTGGCCGAGGCCACGGTCGCGCTGCCGCGCGGCACGATGGTCGAGGAACGCATCCGCCGCGACTACCCGAACCTGCGGGTGATCCCCACCGACAGCGAGAACGAGGCGGTGGAACTGGTTTCCAGCCGGCGGGCCGACATGACGATACGTTCGCTGATCGTCGCGGCCTACGCGATCCGTCAGGAGGGGCTGTTCAACCTGAAGATTTCGGGACAGATTCCGGAATTCACCAACCGCCTGGCGATCGGCGTCGCCCGCGACCAGGACGTGCTGCGCGACATCCTCGACAAGGGCGTGCACAGCGTGACGCCGCAGGAACGGGAAGCGATCGTCAACCGCCACGTCGCGATCCGGGTCCAACAGGGCATCGACTACACGCTGGTCTGGCAGGTGCTCGCGGTCAGTGCGCTGATCACGCTGCTGATCCTGTACTGGAACCGCAAGCTGCGCGCGATGAACCGGGAACTGGAACGCCTGTCGGTCACCGACCGGCTGACCGGCCTGTTCAACCGGATGAAGCTGGACGCCGAACTCGCTTCCGAACTGGAACGAAGCCGGCGTTTCGGCCAGCCCTTCGCGGTCATCCTGCTCGATCTCGACGAATTCAAGCGGGTCAACGACACCTACGGCCACCCGGTCGGCGACCGCGTGCTGATCGACGTCGCCCGGATTCTCGCTGACAACACGCGGCGCACCGATCTCGTCGCCCGCTGGGGCGGCGAGGAATTCATGATTCTTTGCCCGCAGGCGAACCCGGCTGGCGCCGCGATCCTTGCCGAGAACCTGCGCCGGCGCATCGGCGAACACGCCTTCCCGACGGCCGGCCGCCGCTCGGCGAGCTTCGGCGTCACCGCCTATCGGCCCGGAGACGAGGCCAGGGACCTGGTGGCCCGGGCCGACGAGGCGCTGTACGAGGCGAAGCGCCGCGGCCGCGACCGGGTCGAACAGCGTTAGCGGCCGGATTAAAAGGCCGGGCGGTTCCGGCACGGCGCGCGAAAAGACGATCAAGGGAGGTGCCGCCCGGCCGCAGGGGAAGGCCGGACGGAGGATGGGAACCGTCGTCCGCGGGCAGGTCGTGCCGGAAACCGCCCTCCTCTTGCGCGGCCGGCGTCTACCGGCCGAAGCGGGCGGGACCGGGGATCAGTGGATCGCCGGCCGGGAACCGGAAGACGGTCCCCGTTCCTCATCCTTCATGTGCTTCGACACGTAGCCGGCGATGTACCAGCCCATCACCAGGATGAAGGCGATCGTAAACAGGCTCAACAAGCCGATATCCGACGTAAACAGCAGCTCCCATGCCATGACTTTCTCCTGTTGTCTTCTGGCCAGCGACTGCCGGACGGCAGCCGCGGAACAGGGATTCGCAAGAGGCGTGCCCGCCGCCCGGCCGCGGTCGACAGCCCGGAAATCAGGAAAACCGGGCCGTCGACCCAGCCAGGAACCGGCCCGCGGCGGGGACGCGGAGCAAGGGGACGCGATCCGCAGGCAGCGCTGCCGACGCCGGCGACGCTGCCATGACTGCCGGAACTGGCAGCCGCAACTGCCGGATGTCATCGAAGGCAGTGCCGGCCGATCCGCGCCGGCGGCGCTCCGGAAAGGCAGGCGGGCCGCCGGCGCCTTCGTCTCAGCGGCGCTCCCAGATCGTCACTTCGGACAGCGTGTGCTGGAACTTGCGCTTCGTCTCGCGGATCACGAAGGGAATCTCGCGGGCCTCGCCGAGCCGGCGGAAATTCGCGCCGAGGACGGCCTGCAGGCCGTCCAGCGTCGTGAAGTTCTCGCCGTCCTTCTTGAAACCGCCCAGCCAGTCGGCGCGCTTCGTGTGCTCCTCGAGCCAGGTGCAGGGCGTCGCGACGACCAGCAGGCCGCCGGGAACGATGCGCTCGTGCAGCCCGGCCAGGAAGCGGGCCGGGTCGTACAGGCGGTCGACCAGGTTGGCGGCGAGCACCAGGTCGTAGCCGGCAAAGACCGGCTTCAGGTTGCAGGCGTCGCCCTGGTAGAACTCGACGCGCGGCGCGACGTCAGCCAGCCCGAGGTCGGCCAGCGCGACTTCCCGGTAGGCGACCAGTTCGCCTTCCTCGACCAGCGTGTAGCGCAGCCGGCCGCCCTCCTTCAGCTGCGTGCCGACGCCGACGAAGCGGGCCGAGAAGTCGAGGCCGGTCACCGAGTCGAAGCGCCGCGCCAGTTCGAAGCTGGCCCGTCCGGTCGCGCAGCCGATGTCGAGCGCCCGCCGCGCCGGGCGGTCGCCGAGCGCGGCGATCGCCAGTTCGGCCAGCGCGCGCGGGAAATTGGGCACGCCGAAGTATTCGGCGCCGTAATGGAACTCGGCGTATTCGGCGACCAGGCGGTCGGTCTCGTAGTGCGACGGCGGCGGCGCGGCCGGCGCCTCGGCGACGACGTAGCGGAAGCCGGCATGCTGGAAGAAATGCCGGCGGAAGGCGTAGCGCGACAGCGGCGACGCTTCGTTGCCGCAGGAAATCCACGAGCCGCCCTTGATCAGGTTGTGGCGGTCGTCGAAGGTCGGCGTCGTGAAGTCGTCGTAGATCGGGTGCACCGCGAAGCCGTCGAAGGGATAGGTCGGCGTCGCCAGCCATTGCCAGACGTTGCCGACGACGTCGAACAGCGGGCCGTGCGCGTGGCGGTCGACCGGGCAGCTGGACGCGAATCCGGCCAGCCCGAGGTTGGCCGGCGGCAGTTCGGCCGGCAGTTCGCCGACGCCGGCGAAACGGCGCAGCGCGTGCCATTCGTCCTCGCTCGGCAGGCGCACCGGCCGGCCGCTGCGCCGGGCCAGCCAGGCGCAGTAGGCCTGCGCCTCGTGGCAGTTGGTCTCGACCGGCCAGTTCCACGGCATCGCGACCTCCTCGAGCATCAGGCGCAAGCGCCAGCCGTCGTCGCCGCGCACCCAGAAAGTCGGATGTCCGGCGCGTGCGTAGGCCTTCCAGGCGGCGCCCTCCTCGCTCCACAGGCTGTCGTCGGCGTAGCCGCCGGCCTCGACGAAGGCCAGGAACTCGCCGTTCGAGACCAGCTGCCGGCTGCACTCGAACGCCGCGGTGGACGCCGCGTGGCGGCCAAATTCGTTGTCCCAGCCGTAAATCTTCGGGTCGGCGCGGTCGCGCCCGAGGACGAAGCCGGCGGCCGGCACGGCGACCAGCACGTTGTCCGGCGCCGGCCCCGCGTCCCGGCACGGCGCCCAGGCCGGATGCGGACGGACGTAGTGCAGCGCGTGCTGGCGGATCAGCACCGACGAAGTCTCGAGATGGATGCGCTCGTGCTCGATGCCCATCAGGATCACCCACCACGGATCGTCCCAGCCGATCGCCGGACCGAGCGGCAGGCGGCGGATCAGGCCGTCGACGAGTGCGCGGACCTGCCCGCGGTAGGCGCGCACGGCCTCGACCGGCGGCCAGTCGTAGCGGGCGTCGTCGAGATCGTCCCAGCTCATCTCGTCGACGCCGATCGCGAACATCGACTCGAAGCGCGGCTCGACGCGCCCGGCGACCAGACCGGCGAGCACCAGCTTGTTGATGAAGAAGGTCGCCGTGTGGCCGAAGTAGAAGATCAGCGGATGGCGCAGCGGGATCGGCTTGACGTAGTAGGCCTCGTCGCCGGCCAGCGTCTCGAACAGGCTCTCGTAGCGCTCCCAGGTCGCGTGGAAGTAGTCGAGGATCTCGCGGCGCCGGGCTTCGGACTCGGGACCGTTCAGCAGCGGGGTGCTCGGGAAGGGGACTGGCAACATGCGGACTCCGGTAAGGGACGGCGGGATGGCCTGCATGGTAAGCGGATCGCGCCCGCTTGCGAACCCTGGCCGGACTCAGCCGGCGGCGGCCGCAGCGAAGCGCATCGTGACCCGGGTCCCGCGCCCGGCCGCGCTGTCGACCGAAAAGCGCCAGCCGAGCCGGTCGCAGACGCGGGCGACGATGGACAGGCCAAGGCCGTGCCCGGAACTCCCCGCGCCCTTCGCGTGGCGCTGCATCAGCTCCGGAAAACGCTCGCCGGGGATGCCGACGCCCGTGTCGGCGACCTCCAGCGCATCGTCGAACAGGCTGACCCGGATCAGGCCTTCCTTGGTGTAGGCGCAGGCATTGCGGACCAGGTTGCTGACCACGACATAGGCCAGCGAACGCTCGGCGGCCAGGATTGGATGCGCCTGCAGCTCGAGTTCGATGCGCACCGGCCGGCCGGCCAGCGAAGGCAGGCAGTCGGCGACGGCCTCCTCAATGACCTCGGCGATGCTGCAGGCCGGATCGTGGTCGGGACCGTCCTCGCGGCCGAGCAGCAGCATGGCCTCGAGAATCTGGGCCATCCGCGACGCCTGGCGCTGGATGATCGCGATGCGCTGGCGCACGCCGTCGGGCAAACCGGGCAACTCGGCGAGCACTTCGGTCGCGCCGAGAATCACCGTGACCGGGGTGCGCAGTTCGTGGCTGACATCGGCCGCGAAACAGCTCTCGCGCTGCAGGAAGCTGTACAGGCGCAGCGCGAAACGATCGAGCTCGCGCACCAGGCGGCCGATCTCGTCCTGCGGATAATCCTGCGCGGAAAAGCCGATCCGGCCGTCGGCCGGGGCCGGCTGCGACGCCTTCGTCGAAACGTCGTCGAGCAGCCGGACGATGGGCCGGACGACGCGGCGCGACAGACGGTAGCCGACCGAGAAGCTGAGCAGCGTCATCGTGCCGGTGGCGATCAGCAACAGCAGCGCGACCTGCTCGAGGTTGCTCTTGATGTAGGAACGGTCGTAGAACAGCGCGAACGGCCGGCCCCCGACATCGGCGACCAAGATGCTGAAATCCGTGTCGCCCAGCATCCGGATCTCGACCTGCTCCTCGCCCGGCGGCAACGGTTTGATCGACGCGAGATTCTCGGCCGGCAGGAAATGGCCGCGCAGCAGCGATGCGTTGGCCGGCGCCGCGTCCGGATTCTGCGCACGACGGTTGCGGAAGCTCTCCAGTTCGGCGTGCAGCGTGCGCAGCACCGCCCGCTCCTCGATCTGGGCGAGCAGCGCGAAAGTGCTCAGCGCCAGCGTCGCGCTGACGACGAAGCCGAGCAGCACGAACGGCTGGACCAGCTTCTCGCGCAGACTGTCATAGGGATGCATGGTCCACCGCCATCCGGTAGCCGAAACCGCGCACGGTATGGATCAGCTGGCGGTCGAAGGGCTTGTCGACGGCATTGCGCAGCGCATGCATGTGCACCAGCATCGCGTGCTTGTCGCCCGGCTCGTCGCCCCAGATTTCCCGGAAGATCGCCTGCTGGTGGACGACATTGGGCGAATGGCGCATCAGCAGCGCCAGGATGCGGGTCGGCACCGGCGGCAGCGCGATCGGGCGGCCCGCCCGCTCGATCTTCATCGTTCCGGTATCGAAACGCAGGTCGCCGACGCTGAGCAGCGCGCTGTCCGGCTCCGGGCCGGCGCGCCGGATCAGCGCCCGGATGCGCGCTTCCAGTTCGCGCAGCGCGACCGGCTTGACGACATAATCGTCAGCGCCGAGGTCGAACGCGGCGATCTTGACGTCGAGGTCGTCCTGCGCCGTCAGCACGACAACCGGCGTCCGGCCGTACAACTCGTGGCGGAAACGCTTGCACAGCGTGATGCCGTCGACGCCGGGCAGGTTCAGGTCGAGCACGACCAGATCGTAGGCGTGGCCGGACAGCAGGTTCAGTGCCGAGAAGCCGTCGGGCGCGTAGTCGGTCACATAGCCCTGGATTTCCAGGTAGTCGATCAGGTTGCGGGCGAGGTCGCGGTCGTCCTCGACGATCAGCAGACGGTGGGGCATGGACGGTCAGGGTTGGGCGGAACGGTGGCGGCACACCCGCCGCTGCCACCGACCGGAGAATCCGGATCGCGACGGGGACGGGCGGATCGTGCCGGCCTCCCCGTTCCGCGGGGTTTGCCTCGATCAGGCCTTCCTGCCGAACAGGAAGGGGTGCGCATGGCGGCTGAGCGCGAAGCTGGCGAAGAACTTGCACCAGATCGTCGAGCCCGCGATCGCCGTCCAGGTATTGTATTCCAGTTCGCCGGCGAGCACGCCGAGGATCACGGCGCATGCGACGCTGCCGGCGACGAGGTTGATCGCCGCCTCGTAGGGCGCGTATTTGCCGGCATTGACCGGCGGCAGGCCGCGCTTGAGCGCGACCTCGGAAAAATCCTTGTCGACGGCGATGCGCCAGGCGCGGCGCAGCCAGAAAAAGGCCATCGGGAACAGGGCCAGGAACAGAATCCAGGTAACGGCAACGCTGACGTCAAAACTCATGGCAGACCTCTGAAACGGTGAACCCCGCCGGAGCGGGGTCCGGGCCGGCCGCCCGGCAAGCGGGCGGCCGTTACGACTCACGACTTAGTGTGCACCATCCACTGCCTTGGCGCCGCGCGGAATGCGGACGCTTTCGACGAGGGCCTGGATGTGCTCCGGCGGCTCCTTGGTCATCTTGTCGACAACGAAGGCGACGATGAAGTTGACCAGCGCGCCGACCGCACCGAAGGCTTCCGGCGTGATGCCGAAGAAGCTGTTGGCGCCGCCGATCATATCGACGAACTCGGTGCCCTTGATGAAGAAGATGCCTTTGTGCGCGAACACGTAGACCAGCGTCACGAACAGGCCGGCCAGCATGCCGGCGACGGCGCCCTCCTTGTTCATCTTCTTGGAGAAGATGCCCAGCATGATCGCCGGGAACAGCGAGGAAGCAGCGATACCGAAAGCCAGCGCGACGGTACCGGCCGCGAAGCCCGGCGGGTTGAGGCCCAGGTAGCCGGCGATGACGATGGCGATGGCCATCGAGATCTTGCCCGCCATCAGTTCGCCCTGCTCGCTGATGTCCGGCTTGAAGACGCCCTTGACCAGATCGTGCGACACCGCGGCGGAGATCGCCATCAGCAGGCCGGCAGCGGTCGACAGCGCAGCGGCCAGACCGCCCGCGGCAACCAGTGCGATGACCCAGTTCGGCAGCAGCGCGATTTCCGGGTTGGCCAGCACGATGATGTCGGCGTTGACCGTCAACTCGTTACCCTTCCAGCCGGCCGCCTCGGCCTTGGCCTTGACGGCCGCGTCCTTGGTCTTGTCGTTGTAGTACTGGATGCGGCCGTCGCCGTTCTTGTCCTCGAACTTCAGGAGGCCGGTCTTTTCCCAGCGCTTCATCCAGTCCGGACGCTCCTCGGCTTTCAGGCTGGATTCCGGCGCGTACATGTCGCCGCCCTTCATCGCCGCGACGTTGGTCGTGCCGATCAGGTTCATCTTGGCCATCGCGGCGACAGCCGGGGCGGTCGTGTACAGGATCGCGATGAAGACCAGCGCCCAGCCGGCGGAGACGCGCGCGTCGGAGACCTTCGGCACCGTGAAGAAGCGCATGATCACGTGCGGCAGGCCGGCCGTACCGATCATCAGCGACAGCGTGTAGACGAACATGTTCAGCGTGCTGCCGGCCGTCGTCGTCGTGTACTTGCCGAAGCCCAACTCGGTGACGACCTGGTCGAGCTTCTGCAGCAGCGACACGTCGCTGCCGGCCATATCGGAACCCAGACCCAGTTGCGGGATCGGGTTGCCGGTCAGCTGCAGCGAAATGAAGATCGCCGGAACCGTGTAGGCCAGGATCAGCACGATGTACTGGGCGACCTGGGTGTAGGTGATGCCCTTCATGCCGCCGAACACCGCGTAGGCGAACACGATGCCCATGCCGATGTAGATGCCCATCTCGCTGGAAACGCCCAGGAAGCGCGAGAAGGCGACGCCGACGCCGGTCATCTGTCCGATGATGTAGGTGATCGACGCGGTCAGCAGGCAGACCACCGCCACCGTCGACGCGGTCTTCGAGTAGAAGCGGTCGCCGATGAACTGAGGCACGGTGAACTTGCCGAACTTGCGCAGGTACGGGGCGAGCAGGCAGGCGAGCAGGACGTAGCCGCCGGTCCAGCCCATCAGGAACAGGCCGCCGCCGTAGCCCATGTTGGAAATCAGGCCGGCCATCGAGATGAACGAGGCGGCCGACATCCAGTCAGCCGCCGTGGCCATCCCGTTGGTGACCGGGTGAACGCCGCCGCCGGCGACGTAGAACTCGCTGGTGCTGCCGGCGCGAGCCCAGATGGCGATCCCGATGTACAGCGCGAACGAGGCGCCGACCACCAGGTAGGTCATGGTTTGCAGATCCATTTCGGCTCCTCGTTACTCGTGTACGTCGAACTTGCGGTCGATCCTGTCCATCGCCTTGGCGTAGTAGAAGATCAGCGCAATGAAGATGTAGATCGAGCCCTGGTGTGCAAACCAGAAGCCCAGCGGATAACCGCCCAGCTTGATCCCGTTCAGGGCATCGGCAAACAGGATGCCGGCACCGAACGAGACCAGGAACCAGATGGCGAGGATTTTCCCCAGCAATCCCAATACGGCTGACCAATAGGCCTGACCCGTTTGATCCATATTTGTCTCCTTTAATAATTGAATGCGGCAGCACAAACGGCTTTGCTGGCCACGCCCCGAGTTTTTGCGCGAAAACTTACGGCAGGCTGACATCAAAACCCGGAATCCGGCTTATTTACGGACGTTGATCTTTTATTGATCTTTTGCTGATCTAATCATTACATCCCTATGATTTGTTTGAATTACTATATTGAAGCGAAGGCCGGATCGCCCCACCCCGTGATATCGAAATTCGTCATTTAAAACGAGTTTATATTCATCAATTGATCAAATATTGATATTCGAATGACCCGCCGTTTATATTCACCGTGTGATTATCAGGAACGCTCCGGGAACCCCGGTTCCGGGATTGCTGCACGGTTATTCCATTAGCCGTTTTTCAAAACCCACTCCGGTGGGTTTTTTCTTTTCTCCGGAATCGGCAAGCCGCCCGGCGGATTGCCAATTCGGCCGGTTCGCACTAGCATCGCGCCCCATGCCCGCAGACCGTCTGAATGCCAAGCTCGCCACCGAGCTCGAGGAACTTGCCGCCGCCGGACTGAACCGCCGCCGCCGAGTTCTGGAATCCCGCTGCGGCCGCATCGCCACGGTCGACGGCCGGGAAATGCTCAATTTCGCCGCCAACGACTACCTCGGCCTGGCCGGCGACCCGGCGATCGCACAGGCGATGGCCGACGCCGCGCTCGCCTGGGGCGCCGGCAGCGGCGCCTCCCATCTGGTCAGCGGCCACCTGGTGCCGCACGAAACGATCGAGCAAGGCCTCGCCGCCTTCACCGGCTTCCCCCGCGCGCTGAGCTTCTCGACCGGTTACCTCGCCAACCTGGCGGTGACGCCGACGCTGGCCGGACGCGGCGACGCGGTGTTCGCCGACAAGCTGAACCACGCCTCGCTGATCGACGCGATGCAGCTGGCCAAGGCCAACGGCGCGACGGTCCAGCGCTACCCGCACAACGACGCGGCGGCGCTCGAACGCCTGCTGGCGGCCAGCGACGCCCGACGCAAGGTGATCGTCACCGACGCGGTGTTCAGCATGGACGGCGACCTCGCGCCGCTGCCCGCGCTGTTCGAACTGGCCGAGCGCCACGATGCCTGGCTGGTCGTCGACGACGCGCACGGCTTCGGCGTGCTCGGCCCGCAGGGCCGCGGCAGCCTGGCCCATTTCCACCTGCCGGCGTCGCCGCGCGTGCTGCTGATGGGCACGCTCGGCAAGGCGGCCGGGGTCGGCGGCGCCTTCGTCGCCGGCAGCGCGACCGCGATCGACTACCTGCTGAACAAGGGGCGCAGCTACATCTTCACGACCGCCGCGCCGCCCGCCGTCGCCGGCGCGCTGGC
Organism: Dechloromonas sp.; assembly: GCA_028687035.1. Lineage (GTDB taxonomy): Bacteria > Pseudomonadota > Gammaproteobacteria > Burkholderiales > Rhodocyclaceae > Azonexus. The sequence continues at coordinate 31,891 of JAQUAX010000009.1, forward strand.
CTGCAGCCTGCAGCTGATCGCCGACGGCGACGCGCTGCGCCGCCGGCTGTTCGAACGCATCGCCCGGCTGCGCGACGGCCTGGCCGGCCTGCGCTGGCCGCTGCTGCCGTCGCCGACCGCAATCCAGCCGCTGATCGTCGGCGACAACGCAGCCGCCGTCGCACTGTCGCAGGCGCTGTGGGAGCGCGGCCTGTGGGTGCCGGCGATCCGCCCGCCGACCGTGCCGAAAGGCACCGCCCGGCTGCGCATCTCGGTTTCCGCAGCGCACGAGGCGGCCGACATCGACCGCCTGGTCGACGCCCTGAAGGAACTTGCATGAACCCTGTCGTCTTCCTGCCCGGCTGGTGCCTGGGCCGCGGCCCGCTGCAGGCGGCGGCCGACGCGCTCGGCGCCGGCATCCTGGACCTGCCCGGCTACCGCGACATGCCGCCGGTCGCCGGCTTCGACGCGGCGGTCGACCTCGTCGCCGGACGCCTGGCCCCGGGCAGCGCGCTGGTCGGCTGGTCGCTCGGCGCCCAGCTGGCGCTCGCCGTCGCCGCCCGCCATCCGGACAAGGTCGGCCGCCTGGCGCTGATCGCCGGTACCGCGTCCTTCGTGCAGCGCGACGGCTGGCCGCACGCGATGCCGCCGGCCGTGCTCGCCGACTTCGCGGCGGGCATCGCCGCCGACGTCGAGGCGATGCTGCCGCGCTTCGTCGGCGGCTTCAACCGCGGCGACGCCCGGGCCAAGGCGGTGAGCGCGGAGCTGCTGCGCCTGGCCGACCCGCGCCCGGCCGGCGACGTGCTGGCGACCGGCCTGGCCTGGCTGCGCGACGTCGACCTGCGCGCCGACGCGCCGTGCATCGCGGCGCCGACACTGCTGCTGCACGGCGCGGCCGACCCGCTGATGCCGGTCGGCGCCGCCGAGGCGCTGGCCGCGCTGATCCCCGGCGCCGAACTCGCCGTGTTCGCCGACTGCGCGCACGCTCCCTTCGTTTCCCGGCCGGACGACTGCATCGCCCGGCTGCGCGCCTTCCTCGATGTCCCGGCCGGCTAAGCAGCGCGTCCGCCAGTCGTTCGAGAAGGCCGCGCCGACCTACGACGGCGCAGCCGACGTGCAGCGCCGGATCTGCCGCCGGCTGGCCGACGAACTGCCGGCCGGCCTGGCCGTCGCCGACCTGCTCGACGCCGGCTGCGGCACCGGCTACGCGCAGGGACTGCTCGGCGAGCGCTTCCCGGCCGCCCGCCGGCTCGGCCTCGACCTCTCCTGCGCGATGCTGCACCGCGTCGCCCCCGGCTGCCTGCGCCTGGCCGGCGACCTCGAGCACCTGCCGCTGGCCGCGGCCAGCCTCGACCTGTACTGGTCCAGCCTGGCCGTGCAGTGGTGCGACCTCGGCCGGACGCTGGCCGAAGCCCGGCGCGTGCTGCGCCCGGGCGGCCACGTCGCGCTCGCCACGCTCGGCCCGGGCACCTTCGGCGAACTGCGCACCGCCTTCGCCGGCGTCGATGCCTACCGGCACACGCTGGCCTTCCACACGCCGGACGAGGTCGCCGCGCTGGCCGCTGCGGCCGGATTCGTCGCGGTCGACGTGCGGCGCAGCGCCGAAACCGCGCATTACCCGGATTTCCGTTCGCTGCTGAAGGCGGTCAAGGCGGTCGGCGCCAACCAGGTCGGCGACGGCCGGCGGACCGGGCTGATGAGCCGCGCCGCCTTCGCCCGCGCCGAGGCCGCCGGCGAACGCCTGCGCACGCCGGACGGCCTGCCGCTCGGCTACGACGTCATCCACCTCCACGCCCGCTGCCCATGAATACCGCCTATTTCCTGACCGGCACCGATACCGAGATCGGCAAGACCTTCGTCACCTGCACGCTGCTCCACCGGGCCGCCCGCGACGGACTGCGCGCGGCCGGACTGAAACCGGTGGCCGCAGGCACCGATGCCGACGGCCACAACGACGACGTCGAACGCATCCGCGCCGCCAGTTCGGTCGCGCTGCCGCCGGCGGTGGTCAATTCCTACTGCTTCGCGCCGCCGGTCGCGCCGCACCTGGCCGCCGCCGAGGCCGGCGTCGAGATCGATTTCGGGGTGATCGCCGAAGCCTGCGCCGCGGCGCGCCGCGCAGCCGACCTGGTGATCGTCGAGGGCGTCGGCGGATTTCGCGTGCCGCTCGGCGTCGACCGCGACAGCGCCGACCTGGCGGTCGCGCTGGGTCTGCCGGTGATCCTGGTCGTCGGCATGAAGCTCGGCTGCATCAGCCATGCGCTGCTCAGCGCCGAGGCGATCGCGGCGCGTGGCCTGGCGCTGGCCGGCTGGGTCGCCAACCGGATCGATCCGGCGATGGCGCGTTTCGAGGAGAATCTGGCGACGCTGCAGGCGCTGCTGCCGGCGCCGCTGCTCGGCGTCGTGCCGCACGCGCCGGCCGGCGGCGCGGCGGGCGGCGCGGAATTCGTCGGCCTACCGGCCGGCGGCTGACGCGAGGACGCCGGCGACTTCGTGCAGGCGCCGGCAGATGTCGGCGACCGGCGCGTCGAGACCGGCCAGTTCGCCGGCCTTGGCCTGCTGCTCGATGAGCAGCGCGTCGCGGGCGCCGGCATCGTCGGAAAAGGTCGCCAGCAGGCCCTTGACGGTATGCGCCTCGCGCCGGACGGTCGGCGCGTCGCCGGCGGCCAGCGCGGCGGTCAGCGCATCGCAGTTGCTGCGGAAATCGCTCAGATACATGTCGAGCATCATCGCGTAGATTTCCTCGTCGCCGCCCAGGCGGTCGAGGATTGCCGCACGATCCAGCACGAAAGCTTCAGCCATTTCATTTTCTCCGTTTGCCACGGACCGCCCGCAGTGCGAAACCTCGCCCGGACCGGCCCGGGCCGCAGTATATAATGCCGCGCCATGAAACTGCTTTTCGATCTCTTCCCGGTCATCCTCTTCTTCGCGACCTTCAAGTACGCCGAAAAGAATCCGGAAACCGCCGCCGGCTGGATGGCGGCATTGCTCGGTTCGGCGCCGGCCGAAGTCAAACAGGCGCCGATCCTGCTCGCCACGGTCGTCGTCATCGCCGCGACGATCGGCCAGATCGCCTGGGTCCGCTTCCGCCACGGCAAGGTGGACAAGATGCTGTGGGTCAGCCTCGTGCTCGTCGTCGTTTTCGGCGGCCTGACGCTGTTCTTCCAGAACGAGGCCTTCATCAAGTGGAAGCCGACGCTGCTCTACTGGGTATTCGCCGCATCGATGGCCTTCGCCGCCTGGGTGCTGAAGAAAAACCCGGTCAAGGCCATGCTCGGCGAACAGCTGACGCTGCCCGAGCCGGTGTGGAACCGGCTCAGCCTGTCCTGGATCGCGTTCTTCCTGGGCATGGGCGCGCTGAACCTGTTCGTCGCCTTCAATTTTTCGACCGATACCTGGGTCAATTTCAAACTGTTCGGCGGCATGGGCCTGCTACTCGCCTTCGTGCTGGGACAAGGCGTCGTGCTGTCGAAATACGTCGAGGAAGAAAAGTGATGCTCTACGCCATCATCGGTGAAGACCGCGCCGGTTCGCTGGACCAGCGCCTGGCCGCCCGCCCCGCCCATCTCGCGCGCCTGCAGGCGCTGCAGGCCGACGGCCGGCTCGTGCTGGCCGGCCCGTGCCCCGCCGTCGATTCGCCTGACCCCGGCCCGGCCGGCTTCACCGGCAGCCTGATCGTCGCCGAGTTCGCGTCGCTGGCCGACGCGCGCGCCTGGGCCGACGCCGACCCGTACGTCGCCGCCGGCGTCTACGAGCAGGTCAGCGTCAAGCCGTTCAAGAAGGTGCTGCCGGCGTGAGCGCCGAAACGCTGGCGCTGCTGCGCGAGCGGCTGGCCACGTTGCAGCCGGAATCGCTCGCCATCGAGGACGAATCCCACCTGCACGCCGGCCATGCCGGCGCCCGCGGCGGCGGCCACTACGCGGTGACCATCGTCGCCGCGGCCTTCGCCGGCCACGGCACGGTCGCCCGCCACCGGCTGGTCTATGCCGCGGCCGGCGATCTGATGCGCGGCCCGGTGCATGCCCTGCGCGTCCGCGCGCTGGCGCCCGGCGAAGTATAATTTTCCGCGCAGTCTCCACACCCCTCACCGCAAGGATACCGACATGTACAAGCTCTCCCGCCTGGCCGCCCTCCTCGTCGCCGGCGCTCTGGTCTCCGCTCCGGCGCTCGCCGCCGACAAGGGCAAGGCCTTCGTCACCGTCAATGGCCAGGCGATCCCGCAGGCGGTCTACGACACCATCCTCGCCGAGCAGAAGGCGAAGGGCGTCAAGGAATCGCCCGAACTGACCAACGCGATCAAGGAACAGCTGATCGCCCGCGAACTGCTGCTGCAGGAAGCCAAGAAGAAGGGCTTCGACAAGAAGCAGGACATCCAGCTGCAGATCGAAGCCGCCCGCCAGGCCGTGCTGGTCAATGCCTTCCTGGCCGACTACATGAAGACGCACGCGATCAGCGAAGCGCAGCTGAAGGCCGAGTACGACCTGATCAAGAACAGCATGGGCAGCACCGAGTACAAGTCGCGCCACGTGCTGGTCGACAAGGAAGAAGACGCCAAGGCGATCATCGCCAAGCTCGACAAGGGCGAGAAGTTCTCCGAACTGGCCAAGCAGTCGAAGGACCCGGGCTCCAAGGACAACGGCGGCGACCTCGGCTGGAGTTCGGCCGCGGCCTACGTCAAGCCTTTCGGCGACGCGCTGGGCAAGCTGAAGAAGGGCGAATACACGAAGACGCCGGTCAAGTCGGACTTCGGCTACCACGTGATCCAGCTCGACGAGACCCGTCCGCTGAATCCGCCGCCGTTCGAGCAGATCAAGCCGCAGCTGCAGCAGCGCGCCGGCCAGCAGAAGATCGACTCGCTGGTCAAGGAATTGCGCGACAAGGCCAAGGTCAACTGAGTCCTTTCCGCCTGTGCGAGAATGCCCACCGAATGGTGGGCATTTTGTTTTGGGAGACGGAATCATGTTCAGCGGTCTGAAGAAGATGTTCGGCAGCGAGCCGAAAGCCGCCCCGCCCCCGGCGCCGGCCGGCGAAAACCCGTCGACGTCGCCGGCGACGCCACCGGTCCCGGACGCCGCACTGCCGTCCGGCCTCGCCGCCTTCCTGTGCCGCGAACCGGTGTTCGACCGCAAGAACCGGCCGGTCGGCCACCTGTTCCGGCTGCGCCAGACGACCAGCCGCGCCGCGCTGCAGCGCGCCCTCGACCAGGCCCTGCTCGACACCCTTCTCGGCGCCGCGGAAACGCCGGCCGGACTCGTCTTCGTGCCGCTCGGCTCGGACAGCCTGGACCTGCCCGCGGTCGACCGCATCGCGTCGGCCAATTTCATCCTGCTCGTCGAACTCGCGCCGGACGCCGACGGCGCGGCGCTGGCCGCCCGGCTCGGCGAACTGGCCGAACGGGGCATCCGCTGCGGACTGTTCCGCCAGCCGAAGAACCCGGCCTTCGCGCTGGCCATCGGGCAGGCCGCGCTGGGCGCGATCGACGTCGCCGCCAGCGACCCCGCCGCCGTCCGCGACTTTTCGGCGGCGATCCGCGGCAACCGCCAGCAGCAGCTGCTGTTCGCCTGCGGCATCGATACGCTGGACGACCACCAGCTGTGCCTGCAATGGCACTACGACTACCTGCAGGGCCGCTTCGCGGCGTCGGCCCCGCCGCGCCCGGCGCCGGCAGGCGGCGATCCGCACAAGATGCTGCTGCTCAACCTGATGCGCCTGGTCCAGGGCGAGGCCGAGACGGCCGAGATCGCCGAGGCGATGAAGCACGACCCGGCGGTCGCCTTCCGCATCCTGCGCTACCTGAACTCGCCGGCGCTCGGCCTGACCCACCGGATCGACTCGCTGTCGCACGCGCTGATCATCCTCGGCCGGCAGCGGCTGACGCGCTGGCTGTCGGTGCTGATCTTCTCCGTCCGCCAGCCCGAACTCGGCGACTGGCTGCTGGTCGAGGACGCGCTGACCCGCGCCCGGCTGATGGAACTGCTCGGCGCCCAGCTGCTGCCCGGACGCTCGACCGATCCGCTGTTCCTGACCGGCGTCTTTTCCTGCCTCGACCGCCTGCTGCACCTGCCGCTCGACAAGGCGCTCGACGCGATGCCGCTGGCCGACGACGTGCGGGCCGCGGTGCTCGAACGGCGCGGCCCCTACGCCGAGCTGCTCGCCGTCGCCGAAGCCTGCGCCAGCCTGGATCCGCCGCGCATGGAAGAAGCCGCCCGCCAGGTCGGGCTCGACGCGGAAACGCTGAACCGCGCGCTGCTCGCCGCCACGGCCTGGGCCGCGGAGGTCACCGAGCACTGGGAATAGGCGGTCAGCCCAGCCAGTCGAGCATGTCCTCGATGACGTCGTCGACGGCGCCGAGGGACAGGCCGAAGACCTGGCAGGCCGTCGGTGCCGCCTTGGCCCATTCGTTCTCGACCTCGTTGGTCGAATGCAGGCGGATCACGTGCTCGGCCAGCACGCAGACGGCGATCAGGCCGCGCGCGGTGTCGGACAGCCGGCCGCTCTCGGTCAGCGCCTTGTAATCGTGGTGACAGAGGATCGCCTCGACAATGTAGCCGGGCAGGCGCCAGCGCCGGGCCAGGAAATAGCCGACCACCGCGTGGTTGGTGCCCAGCATCTCGTCCTCGACCTCGGTGAAGCTGCGTTCCTCGGCGGCATTGGCAGCGGCCAGCACCTCGCGGACATTCGGGAAGCGCTTCATCAGCAGCGGAATGCCGCAGTCGTGGAACAGCCCGAAGGTGTAGGCGACGTCCGGCCGCACGCAGCGCAGCCGCCGGGCCAGCTCGGCGGACAGCCGCGCCGTCTGCGCCGAGGTTTCCCAGAAGCGGTCCATCGGCACTTCCGGATCGCCGGCCAGCGCGATCTTCAGCAGTTGCGAGACGACCAGGTTGAACAGCTGCCGCGAGCCGAGCACGTTGATCGCCTGCATGATCGAGCCGAATTTCTGGCCGCCCGAGAAGGCCGGCGAATTGGCGATGGCCATCACGTGCCCGGCGAGCGCCGCATCCTTGCTGATCAGCCGGGCGATCGTGCGCTGGTCGGCATCGTCCTTGTCCAGCTCGGCCTGGATGTCGAGCAGCACCGCCGGACAGGGCGGGATATCGACACCGTTCAGCAGCGCAGGCAGCAGCTGCTCGTCGGGTAGCGCGTTCATCGAGGGATCTCCGTGGTCAGCGCGCGAGATTATCCAATAATGGTAAATTTGAAAATATAACTTTGGTTATAACTGATAGGCATCGCCACCGCCCTGCATCGCCATTTCGACGACGCGCTTCGACAGGTGGGGCGCGAACAGCGTGATCAGGTCGTATTCGCAGCGGCGCAGGTAGGTGCCGCGGCGCAGCGCGATGCGCGTCGTGTTGGATTCGAACAGGTGGCCGGCGTCGACCGCGACCAGTCCCGCATCGCGCTGCGCATCGTAGGCCAGCGCCGAAATGATGCCGAGCCCAAGGCCGAGGCCGACGTAGGTCTTGATCACGTCGGCGTCGAGGGCGGTCAGCGCGATGTTGGGCTCGACGCCGATGCGCTCGAAGGCGCGGTTGATCCGCGAACGGCCGGTGAAGGCGGTGTCGTAGGTGATCAGCGGCCACTTCGCCAGTTCGGCCAGCGACAGCGGCTGCACGGCGAGTACCGGATGGCCTTCCGGCGCGATCACGCAGTGCGTCCACTGGCGGACCGGCAAGGTGATCAGTTGCGGGTACTGGTCGAGCGACTCGGTCGCGATGCCGATGTCGGCGTCGCCGGCGGCGACCCATTCGGCGATCTGGATCGGGTTGCCCTGGTGCATCTCGAGCTTGACCTTCGGGTGCTGGGCGACGAAATCGCGGACGACGACCGGCAGCGCGTAACGCGCCTGCGTGTGGGTCGCCGCCAGCACCAGGCGGCCGCTGTCGCCGCCGGCGAACTCGCCGGCCGCGCGCTTCAGGTTCTCGGCCTCGCGCAGGATGCGCTCGGCAATGTCGAGCACGGTCCGTCCGGGCTCGGTGACGCCGGTGAAGCGCTTGCCGCTGCGCTCGAAGATCGTGATCCCCAGTTCGTCCTCGAGCAGCTTGACCTGCTTCGAGATGCCGGGCTGCGAGGTGTAGAGGGTTTCCGCAGCCTCGGAGACGTTCAGCCCCTGGCGCTGGATTTCGACGATGTAACGCAGTTGCTGCAGCTTCATGGCGACGAACAAATAACCGTTGGATATAACAATCTAACCCAATATTCTTTTTGTTTCAAATCGACGCCGGTACGATGCGCCCCCATGGACCCGCTCTACACCCTTTCCGGCTTCGCAGTCGGCGCCATCGTCGGCCTGACCGGCGTCGGCGGCGGCTCGCTGATGACGCCGCTGCTCGTGCTCGTCTTCGGCGTGCATCCGGCCACCGCGGTCGGCACCGACCTGCTCTACGCGGCGCTGACCAAGGCCGGCGGCACCGTCGCGCACGGCCGCAAGGGCCACATCGACTGGGCCGTGACCGGCCGCCTGGCCGCCGGCAGCCTGCCGGCCGCGGTGCTGACGCTGTGGGTGCTGTCGCTGCTGCCCAAGGGCAGCAACGCGATCGGCGCGGTGATTTCGCACGGCCTCGGCTTCGCGCTGATGCTGACCGCCGTCGCCATCCTGTTCGGCCGCAAGCTGCGCGACTACGCGGCGAAGCACGACGACTCGCCGCTGCGCCAGTGCTGCCTGGGCAAGATCACGGTCGCCGTCGGCGCCCTGCTCGGCGTGCTGGTCACCATTTCCTCGGTCGGCGCCGGCGCGCTCGGCGTCGCCGCGCTGTTCTTCCTCTATCCCAAACTTTCGCCGGTGAAAATTGTCGGATCGGACGTCGCCCATGCGGTGCCGCTGACCCTGGTCGCCGGCCTCGGCCACTGGCTGCTCGGCGGCGTCGACTGGGCGCTGCTCGGCAGCCTGCTGCTCGGCTCGCTGCCCGGCATCTGGCTCGGCACCCAGGTCTCGGCCAAGGTTCCGGAGCACGTGCTGCGCCGCATCCTCGCCTCCATGCTCGTTCTGATCGGCAGCAAGCTGGTCTTTGCCTAAGGAAGTCCCATGTACCAATACGATGCCATCGACCGCCAGCTGATCGACCAACGCGTCGCCCAGTTCCGCGACCAGGTCCGCCGCTGGCAGGCCGGCGAGCTGACCGACGACGAATTCCGCCCGCTGCGCCTGCAGAACGGCCTGTACATCCAGCGCCATGCGCCGATGTTCCGGATCGCCGTGCCCTACGGCATGATGAATTCCGCGCAGCTGCGCCGGCTGGCCCGCGTCGCGCGCCAGTACGACCGCGGCTACGGCCACTTCACGACGCGCCACAACCTGCAGCTGAACTGGCCGAAGATCACCGACGTGCCCGACATCCTGGCCGAACTGGCCGAGGTCGGCATGCACGCGATCCAGACTTCCGGCAACTGCCTGCGCAACATCACCACCGACCAGTTCGCCGGCGTCGCCGCCGACGAGATCATCGACCCGCGCCCGCTGGCCGAGATCCTGCGCCAATGGACGACCTTCCACCCGGAATTCGCCTTCCTGCCGCGCAAGTTCAAGATCGCCATTTCCGGCACGAAGGAAGACCGCGCGGTAACCTGGTTCCACGACATCGGCCTGCACCTGAAGGTCGTCGACGGCGAGTTTGGCAAACAAATCGGCTTCACCGTGATCGTCGGCGGCGGCCTCGGCCGCACGCCGATCCGCGGCCAGGTCGTCCGTGAATTCCTGCCCTGGCAGCACATCCTGACCTACTGCGAGGCGATCCTCCGCGTCTACAACCGCTTCGGCCGCCGCGACAACGCGTACAAGGCGCGCATCAAGATCCTGGTGCAGGCGCTCGGCATCGAGGAATTCGCCCGCCAGGTCGAGGAAGAATGGGCGCACGGCAAGGACGGCCCGGCGACGATCACCCAGGCCGAATACGACCGCATCGCCGCGCATTTCGCGGCGCCGGCCTACGAGGCCGTCGGCGACGTCGAACTGCCGGACGAAAAAGCCTTCCGCCGCTGGGTCGACCGCAACACGCACGCGCACAAGGTGGCGGGCTACGCCGCGGTCACGCTGTCGCTGAAGCAGCACGGCGTGCCGCCGGGCGACATCACGTCCGAACAGATGGAAGCCGTCGCCGACCTGGCCGACCGCTACAGCTTCGGCGAACTGCGCATCAGCCACGAGCAGAACATCATCCTGGCCGACGTCAGGCAGGCCGACCTCTACCAAGTCTGGCAGCAGGCCAGGGCCGCCGGCCTGGCGACGCCGAACATCGGCCTCTTGACCGGCATCATCTGCTGCCCGGGCGGCGATTTCTGCGACCTCGCCAACGCCAAGTCGATCCCGATCGCCAACGCCATCCAGCAGCGCTTCGACGACCTCGACTACCTGTTCGACATCGGCGAGATCGACCTCAACATCTCCGGCTGCATGAACGCCTGCGGCCACCACCACGTCGGCCACATCGGCGTGCTCGGCGTCGACAAGAACGAGGCCGAGTTCTACCAGGTCACGCTGGGCGGGCGCCAGGGCAACGACGCGAAGCTCGGCAAGGTGATCGGCCCGTCCTTCGCGGCCGAGGAAATGCCGGACGTCGTCGGGAAGATCATCGCCGTCTATCTGGAACACCGCCACGCCGACGAGCGCTTCCTCGACACCTTCGACCGCATCGGCATCGACCCCTTCAAGAACCGCGTCTACGAGGGCCGCGCCCACGGCAAGGCCAAGTCGGCCGAAAAGGAGACCGCATAATGTCCCAGCTGATCAAGAACCAGGCCGTCGCGGTGGACGCCTGGCAGAAGCTCGAAATCCCCGAGGGCGAAACGCCCGAGACCGTCGCGCTGCCGGCCGGCGACATCCTGTTCCCGCTCGCCGTGTGGCAGGCGCGCAAGACCGAGATCATCTCCGGCCACAAGCGCATCGGCCTGTGGCTGGAACCGGCCGACCGCGTCGAGGACGTCGCCGGCGACCTCGACTACTTCATCGTCATCGCGATCAACTTCCCGAAGTTCGTCGATGGCCGCGGCTACTCGACCGCCAGCCTGCTGCGCCAGCGCTACGCCTACCCGGGCGAACTGCGCGCCGTCGGCGACGTGCTGCACGACCAGCTGTTCTACATGCAGCGCGTCGGCTTCGACAGCTACGCGCTGAAGGACGGCAAGAACGCGGTCTACGCGATCGAAGCCGGCTTTTCCACCTTCGGCGAGACCTACCAGGCCTCGACCCGCCAGCCGCACCCCCTGTTCCGCCGCCGCGCCTGAGGACAAACGATGACTCCCAGCCTGCTCAACGTCACCCCCGAACTGTCGGCCAGCGTCGCCGCCAAAACGGCCGCCGCCCATGCGCTGCTCGCCGACATCGCCGGCCGGTGGTCGCCGGCCGCCTTCGCCAACAGCCTGGGCGCCGAGGACATGGTGCTGACCGACCTGATCGTCAAGGCCGGCCTGCCGATCGAGATCTTCAGCCTGGACACCGGCCGGCTGCCGCTCGAGACCTACGACCTGATGGCCGCGGTGGACCGCCATTACGGCCTCAAATTGAAGATCTACTTCCCGCAGTCCGAGTCGGTCGAAGCCTTCGTCCGCCACCACGGCATCAACGCCTTCTACGACTCGGTCGAACTCCGCAAGGCCTGCTGCCACGCGCGCAAGGTCGAGCCGCTGCAGCGCGCGCTGGCCGGCAAGCGCGCCTGGATCACCGGCCTGCGCGCCCAGCAGGCGGCGACCCGCACCGCGCTCGCCGTTCAGGAATACGACACCGGCAACGGGCTGGAAAAATTCAACCCGCTCGCCGACTGGAGCGAGAAGGAAATCTGGACCTACATCAAGCAGAACGGCGTGCCGTACAACGCGCTGCACGACAAGTTCTACCCGAGCATCGGCTGCGCCCCCTGCACCCGCGCCGTCACCCCCGGCGAAGACATCCGCTCAGGCCGCTGGTGGTGGGAAAGTCCCGAGTCCAAGGAGTGTGGTTTGCACGTGAAGAAGTAACACTCGGGACTTCGTCGCAGGCTAACTTCGCGCAGCGAATGTTAAGCCGCGCAGCGGCGGCCGGAGACAGGTGCCGCCAGAATCCAAGGAGTGCGGCTTGCACGTGAAGAAGTAGCTTCCGGCCGGATCATCCCACTCCCCTGCTATGCAGCGGGAATTTTCGGGTAGAGTAGGCGGGTAGCCGAACCGGCTGCGCCTTCTCCACCCGACATGACCGACGACGCCAACTACGCTCGCAGCCTGATCGAAGCCAGTCTGGACCCCCTGGTCACGATCAGCGCCGAGGGCAAGATCACCGACGTGAACCTGGCCACCGAACGGATCACCGGCGTCGCCCGCGAGCAGCTGATCGGCAGCGATTTCGCCGACTATTTCACCGAACCCGACAAGGCCCGCGCCGGCTACAAGCAGGTCTTCTCCGACGGTTTCGTCACCGACTACCCGCTCGCCCTGCGCCACGTCTCGGGGCGGATCACCGACGTCATCTACAACGCCAGCCTGTACCGCGATGCCGCCGGCCGCGTGCTCGGCGTGTTCGCCGCGGCGCGCGACATCACCGAACGCAAGAAGGCCGAAGAGGCCGCCCGCGCCGCCAACCAGGCGAAATCCGAATTCCTGGCCAACATGAGCCACGAGATCCGGACGCCGATGAACGCGATCATCGGCCTGACCCACCTGCTGCGGCGCGACGCCCCGCGCCCCGACCAGGTCGAGCGCCTGGCCAAGATCGACGCGGCGGCGATGCACCTGCTGTCGATCATCAACGACATCCTGGACATCTCGAAGATCGAAGCCAGCAAGCTCGAACTCGAATGCCGCAATTTCTCGCTCGACTCGGTGCTCGACCACGTCCGCTCGCTGGTCAGCGAACAGGCGCGGGCCAAGGGGCTGGAAATCTCGATCGACACCGACAGCGTGCCCGGCTGGCTGCGCGGCGACCCGGTCCGCCTGCAGCAGGCGCTGCTGAACTACGCGAGCAATGCGGTCAAGTTCACCGAGCGCGGCCGCATCGACCTGCGCGCCCAGTTGCTCGACAACGCCGGCGACAGCGTCGTGGTCCGCTTCGAAGTCGAGGATACGGGAATCGGCATTCCCCCGGACAAGCTGTCACACATCTTCAACCCGTTCGAGCAGGCCGATTCCTCGACCACCCGCCGCTACGGCGGCACCGGACTCGGGCTGGCGATCACCCGGCGGCTGGCCGAACTGATGGGCGGCGAGGCCGGCGCCAGCAGCACCCCGGGCCGCGGCAGCCGCTTCTGGTTCACCGCCCGCCTCGGCTGTGGCCGCGGCATCGCCCCGGCGACGACGGACCCCGTCCGGCCGGCCGCCGAGGACGACATCCGCTGCCGGCATGCCGGCGTCCGCGTGCTGCTTGCCGAGGACAACGCGGTCAACCGCGAAGTCGCCCTCGAATTGCTGCACGGCGTCGGGCTCGACGTCGATGTCGCGTGCGACGGCCAGGAAGCCGTCGACAAGGCGCTGGCCGGCGACTACCGGCTGATCCTGATGGACATGCAGATGCCCCGCCTCGACGGGCTGGAGGCCACGGCGCTGATCCGCGCCCATCCGGAACGGCGCACGGTCCCCATCCTGGCGATGACCGCCAACGCCTTCGAGGCCGACCGCCGGGCCTGCCTGGCCGCCGGCATGAACGACTTCATCGGCAAACCGGTGGACCCGCCCCTGCTCTACGCGACGCTGCTCAAATGGCTGCCCGGCGCGCCGTCCACCGCGCAACGGCCGGCCGAGCCGGCGCCGCCCCCGGCAGACGATCCCTTGTCCCGGCTGGCCGGCATTCCCGGCCTGGACGTCGGCATCGGCCTGGCCAGCGTCGGCCGCCGCGAGGCGAGCTACCTGCGGCTGCTCGGCAAGTTCGTCGAACTGCACGCCGACAGCGTCGGCGAACTGCGCGCCCAACTCCCGGCCGCGCCCGAGGACGCCCGGCGCACCGCGCATTCGCTGAAGGGCTCGGCGGCGACGCTGGGCGCCGTCGAGGTCGGCCGGCTGGCCGCCGAGGTCGAGAACGCGCTGAAGAACGGGCTGCCGCCGGAGCAGCTCGAAGCCCCGCTGCAGGCCCTCGAGGCCAGCCTGTCGGCGCTCAATGCCGAGCTGCGCCGGCGGCTGCCGGCAGCGGCCGGCTGAACCTTCAGTCGTCCGGCATCCTCGGCGGGATCGCCGCGCAGGATACGCCCGAGCCGGCGGCCCCCGACGGCTGAAACCGCCCCCGTCGCCCCGGTTTGGATGCCCGCGCCCGGACCGCCGGCGCCGATGCCCGGTGTCGTAAAAGTTTCATCGCAAAACCTTTGCTGCACTGCAGCAAGATGGTAATCTGGCACTCACTCCGAAGAAAGAAAAATGCGAGAAACAGCATGAGCGACATCGATCTGAAAACATTCTTCCTGGAACAGGTTCCGCTGTTCGAAAACTTCCCGGCCGACCAGGTCGAGGCCATCGTCATCAAGTCCCGGCTCGCCACTTACGAGGGCAACGAGGCAATGCTCGAGACCGGCGACGAGGGCCGTTCGATCGGCGTGATGATCAGCGGCCACGCCGAGATTTCGCTGACCGACAACACCGGCACCCGCTCGGTGATCACGCAGCTCGGCCCGGGCGACGTGTTCGGCGTGATGTCGCTGCTGACCGGCGAGCCGATCGCCGCCGACGTGATCGCCGGCAACCGCTGCTTCGTGCTGATGATCCCGCGCGACGTGTTCAACACCCAGATCCTGACCAACCCGAAGGCGGTCGGCTACCTGTCGCGCCTGCTCGCCGAGCGCACCCGCGCGCTGTCGGCCGACCACCATGCCGCCCACGACGGCGCCCCGGCCCACGCCGAGGACCCGTACGCGCTGTCGCTGACCAACAACCGGCCGGGCAAGGTCGTCGCGCTGAACGTCGGCATCAGCCAGATCCACTTCGGCATCTACGACACCGAGGAAAGCGGCGCTGACATCCACGGCGTCATCGACAACGCCGACCGCCAGCTCGCCCGGATCACGGTCAACGTCGGCCCGCAGACCAAAACCATCGAGCACGCGCCGTTCAAGCTGTCCGACCTGTTCAAGGTGATGACCGAGGCGACCGCGCTGCTCGGCCCGGCCTTCGCGTTCCACCCGGAAGACGTCACCGCGATCGGCCATCGCGTCGTGCATGGCGGCAACCGCTTCGCCAGTTCGGTCGTCGTCACGCCCGCGGTGATCGCCGACATCGAGGAGCTGGCCACCTTCGCGCCGCTGCACAACCCGGCCAACGTCGCCGGCATCCGCGTCGCCCAGAAGCATTTCCCGAACGTGCCGCAGGTCGCCGTGTTCGACACCGCCTTCCACCAGACGCTGGCGCCCTACGCCTACCTGTACGGCCTGCCCTACGACCTGTACAAGCAGCACGGCATCCGCCGCTACGGCTTCCACGGCACCTCGCACCGCTACGTGTCGCTGAAGGCGGCCGAGGTGCTGAAGCGCCCGCTCGGCGAACTGGAAATCGTCTCCTGCCACCTCGGCATCGGCGCCTCGCTGTGCGCCATCGACCACGGCCGCTCGGTCGATACGACGATGGGCATGACGCCGGCCGACGGCCTGATCATGCCCAGCCGCTCGGGCAGCATCGACCCGGCGGTGATGATCCACCTGATGGAACAGCACAAGATGTCGCCCGAACAGCTGTCGACGCTGATCAACAGCGAAAGCGGGCTGAAGGGCATTTCCGGCATCTCGAACGACATCCACGAGATCGAGGCGGCCGCCGCCGACGGCCACCACCGCGCGCTGCTCGCGCACAAGGCCTTCTGCTACCAGGTGCGCAAGAACATCGGCGCCTACGTCGCGGCGATGGGCGGCGTCGACGTGCTCGCCTTCACCGGCGACATCGGCGAAACCAGCGCGACGGTGCGCAGCCTGGCCTGCCAGGGCCTCGGCTACATGGGCATCAAGCTCGACGAGGAAAAAAACCGCAACCTCGGCCGCATCGGCTCGCACGCGGTGATCTCGACCGACGATTCGCCGGTCGCCATCCTGGTCGTCGCCAACGACGACGAACGCCTGGTCGCCTGGGAAACGCTGCGCGCCATCGAACGCAACCAGCTGCTGCTCGAGGCGAAGGCCGAGGATACGCCGGCCATCCCGGTCGAGATTTCGGCCCACCACGTGCACCTGTCGCAGGCCGACGTCGAGGCGCTGTTCGGCCCCGGCCACCAGCTGACCCCGATGCACGAGCTGTCGCAGCCGGGCCAGTACGCCTGCGAGGAGCAGGTGCACCTGGTCGGCCCCAAGGGCCGGATCGCCAAGGTCCGCGTGCTCGGCCCGACGCGCAAGGAAACCCAGGTCGAGATCGCGATGACCGAGCAGTTCAAGCTCGGCGTGCAGCCGCCGATCCGCCAGTCCGGCGACCTTGCCGGTACGCCCGGGATCACGCTCGAGGGCCCGTACGGCAGCACCCAGATCGAGCGCGGCGTGATCTGCGCCCAGCGCCACATCCACATGTCGCCCGAGGACGCGATGCGCTTCCGCGTGCGCGACAACTACGTCGTCCGGGTCCGCGTCGAAGGCGACCGCGAACTGATCTTCGGCGACGTCGTGGTCCGCGTGAATCCCGCCTTCCGGCTGGCCATGCACATCGATACCGACGAAGGCAACGCCGGCAACATCCGCACCGGCATGCTCGGCTACATCGAGGAAATCCAGAGCCGGGCCTGAGCGCCCGGCCCGTTCAGGAAGCGGCGCAGGCCGCCGGCTGCAGCAGGCCGGCGCGCTCGCGCCGCTCGACGGAACGCAGCGCGAACAGCAGCAGCGTGCCGACGACCATGACCCCGGCCGCCAGGTAGAGGCCGGCCGCGTAGCCGCCGTAGTGGATCGCCAGCCAGCCGGTCAGCGCCGGCGCCAGGATCTGCGCCGCACCGTACGACAGGGTCATCCGCCCCATCATCTTGGCCGGCCGGGTCGGGTAGAAGCGCCCGGCCATCGTCAGCACCAGGCTGACCATGCCGATGAACGTGCCGCCGAACAGCAGCGCGCCAAACAGGGCCGCGGCCAGCCCACCGACCGCAACCGGCAGCAGGATGCCGACGATCTGCAGCAGGGCAGCCAGGATCAGCGCATTCAGTTCGCCGGTGCGGCGGGCGATCAGGTCCCAGTTGATGCAGGCCGGCGCGGCGCCGACGCCGATCGCCAGGAAAACCAGGTTGCCGCGGCCGGCCAGGCCGGGCAGCTGGTCGACGATGGCGACGATGAAGGTCGCGCTGACCACGTAGCCGACGCCGGCGCAGAAATACGCGGCCATGAACAGACGCAGGAACAGCGGGCTGGGCGGCCGGTCCTCTAGGGGCACGCCGCTCCGGCTGACGCCGCTGCGATCCGGGGCCGGCAGCCAGGCCAGCGCCGGGATCAGCAGCAGGCCGCCGAGCGCGCTCAGCGCGAGCCACTGCGCCTGCCAGTCGAGGTAATGGCCGAGCAGCTCGACGACGGCGGCGCAGCCGGCGATGCCGAGGCCGATGCCGGCGAAATGGATGCCCAGTTCGCTGCGGTGCTCGTGGCGGATCAGCCAGTTCAGGATCAGCCCGGTGCCGAGCAGCATGCCGGCGGCGCTGCTCAGCCCGGCCAGGAAGCGCGACAGCGCCCACACCGCCGGATCGGTCGTCAGCCCCATCAGCGCGGTGGAGCCGATCGCGACGACCATGCCGATCCGGTACAGGCGGTCCTTCAGCACGAGGTCGCCGATCAGCGACGCGACCAGCGCCCCGGCCAGGTAGCCCGCGTAGTTGACCGCCGCCAGCCAGCCGGCGGCGGCGACGCCGAGGCCGGCCTGCTGCTGCATCAGCGGCAGCATCGGCGTGTAGGCGAAACGGGCGACGCCGAGGGCGAGGATCAGGCTGAAGATGCCGGCGGCGAGCACCTTGAGGCGTTGGGTCTGTTCGGGCATGAGGTTTTTCCTTGTCGTGCTTGTCCCGGCAAAGATAAACAGGCTAACCTATCCATACAAATGAATTGTTGAGAACAAATCGTTCGCCAATGGAGAATGGATTATGGAACTCCTCGCCCTGCGCACCTTCCAGACGGTCGTCGAGGAAGGCGGCATCCTCGCCGCGTCGCGCAAGCTGAACACCGTCCAGTCCAATGTGACCAGCCGCATCCGCCGGCTCGAGGAGGAACTGGGCACCGAACTCTTCTTCCGCAAGGGACGCGGCCTGGAACTGGCGCCGTCCGGCCGCGTGCTGCTCGACTACGCGCGCCGCATGCTGCTGCTCGAGCGGCAGACCAGCGCCGCGGTCCGCCAGGCCGGCGAAAGCGTCGGCGAACTGCGCATCGGCGCGATGGAGACCTTCGCCGCACTGCACCTGCCGGCGGCACTGAAGGCGATGCGCAGCGCGCACCCGCGGCTCGAGCCGCGCGTGCAGACCGACACCAGCGCCGCGCTGACCGCCCGCGTGCTGGCCCACAAGCTCGACTGCGCCTTCGTCGCCGGCCCGGTGGTCCATCCCGAACTGGATTTCGTCGAACTGGTCGTCGAAGAACTCGTCCAGGTCAGCGCCCGGGGCTGCGACCCGGTGGTCCAGCCGCTGATCCTGTTCCGCGAGGGCTGCGCCTACCGCAGCCGCGCCATCGCATGGCAGCGGGCGAGCGGCCACGCGGTCGCCGACGCGATGGAATTCGGCACGCTCGAGGGCATCCTCGGCTGCGTCGCGGTCGGCCTCGGCTGGACGCTGATGCCGCGCCGCGTCGTCGAACAGTCGCCCCATGCCGCCGATCTGGCCGTCGCCGAACTGCCCGCCGAATTTTCCCGGGTACCGACCGGCATGATCCATCTGCGCGACTCGCCGACGCTGCCGGCGCTGCGCACGCTCGGCGAGGCGGTCGCCCGCGCCGCGGCCTAGCGGACGACCCCGGGCGATTTCGTTTGTCATGACGCACCGATAATTGTTAGGATTGACAAATCAGCCATATCTGAAAAGCGCAGCACCGACCCGAGGAGGGACCGATGCAGTCCAGCATTGCGAACAGCGGCGGCAGCACCCGGCCGAACCGGCATTCCGGCCGGCAGATCTGGCTCGCCACGCTGCTGTTCAATCTGGCGCTGGCCGGCCTGGCGCTGTTCTACGTCGTCGATGCCCGCCGGATGGCCGAGGACGAAGCCCGGCTGATCACCGAGAACTACGCCCGGGTGCTCGAGCAGAGCGTCGCCGGCTTCATCAAGACGATCGACGTCACGCTGCAGAACGTCGTCGACGAACTGGAGCGCCAGCAGGCGCGCGGCCGCATCGACCGGCGCGAAATGGACGCCTTCGTCGCCCGCCAGGACCAGCGGATCGCCGAGACCTACGGCCTGCGGATCAGCGATTCGGAAGGCAACATCATCCACGCCGTGTCGCACGTCGCCGGCAACAACGGCCGGATCAGCATCGCCGACCGACCGCAGTTCATCCAGCTGCGCGATCACCCGCAAACCGGCCTGAATATCGGCAAGCCGGTACTCGGACGAATCAGCCAGAAGCACGCCATCCCGATTTCCCGCCGCTACAAGCACCCGGATGGCAGCTTTGCCGGCATCGTCCTCGTCAGCCTCCCCGTCGACTACCTGATCAGACGCTTTTCCCAACTCGACCTCGGCCGGCTGGGCAACAGCGCACTGTGGGACCGGACCACCGTCTATGCCCGCTACAGCCGCGACGATCCGTCCGGCGCCAGTATCGGCGCCTCGACGCCGTCGCCCGGGCTGCGCGCGCTGCTCGAGGCCGACACGCCGGCCGCGCATTACAGTGCGGTGTCCGGCATCGACGGCATCCGCCGCCTGTACCATTTCCGCAGGATCGATACCTACCCGCTGTACCTGATCGTCGGCCTGGCCGAGGCCGATTACCTGGCCGAATGGCGCCAGCAGACGCTGCTGCTGACCGGGCTGGCCGGGCTGCTGGTCGTCGGCAGCCTGCTGTTCGCACGCCATGCGCACGCCGGCTGGCGGCGCGACGAGGCCGCCCATCGCCGGCTGGCCGAACTGAACGAAGCGCTCGAAGCACGAACGCGCGAAGCCGAAACGGCGCGGCAGCACAGCGAACAGATCCTCGCCTCGGCCGGCGAAGGCATCTGCGGCGTCGATGCCGAGGGACGGGTCAGCTTCATCAACCCGGCCGCCCGCGAGATGCTGGGCTGGCGTGACGGCGACGGAATCGGCGAGCCGCTGCACGCGCTGATCCATCACCACCATCCGGATGCCAGCCCCTTCCCGGTCGAGGCCTGCCCGACCCACGCGACGATCCGCGACGGCCAGCGGCGCCACGTCGAGGACGACTGGTACTGGCGCCGCGACGGCAGCGGCTTCCCGGTCGAATACACGGTCGCCCCGCTGGTCAGCGACGGGCGCGTCGTCGGCGCCGTCAACGTGTTCCGCGACGTCACCGAACTGCGCCGCAACGAGGCGCTGCTGCGCGAAAGCGAACAGCACTTCCGCAATCTGGCGAACAGCGGCGCGGCGCTGATCTGGACCGCCGGCCTGGACAAGGGCTGCAACTACTTCAACGAGCCTTGGCTGCGCTTCACCGGACGGACGCTGGCGCAGGAGCAGGGCAACGGCTGGGCCGAGGGCGTGCATCCGGACGATTTCCAGCGCTGCCTGGACATCTATGTCGGCTGCTTCGACCGCCGCGAAGCCTTCCGGATGGAGTACCGGCTGCGCCGCCACGACGGGGAATACCGCTGGATCCGCGACGACGGCACGCCACGCTGCGACAGCCAGGGAAATTTCATCGGCTACATCGGCTACTGCGTCGACGTCACCGAGCAGAAGGAGGCCGCGGCCGAACTCGACCGCCACCGCCACCACCTGGAAAGCCTGGTCGAGGAAAGAACCGCGGCGCTGTCGGCGGCCAAGGAGGCCGCGGAAGCCGCGAACATCGCGAAGAGCGCCTTCCTGGCCAACATGTCGCACGAAATCCGCACCCCGCTCAATGCGATCAACGGCATGGTCTACCTGATCCGCCGCGACGGCGTCAGCCCCAAGCAGGGCGATCGCCTGAAGGCGATCGAGACGGCCAGCGGCCACCTGCTGGAAATCCTCAATTCGGTGCTCGAACTGTCCAAGATCGAGGCCGGCAAACTGGCGCTCGAACGCATCCCGGTCGATCCGCAGCGCCTGATCGACGACGTGGTGCTGATGCTCGGCCCGCGGGCCCAGGCCAAGCAGCTGACGCTGGTCGGCGGCGTCGCGCCGCTGCCCGGCGGCCTGCTCGGCGACCCGACGCGGCTGCAGCAGGCGCTGCTGAACTACGTCGGCAACGCGATCAAGTTCACCGAGCAGGGGGGCATCGAAATCGACGCCGCCGTCGAATCCGAGGACGCCGACGGCGTGCTGGTCCGCTTCACGGTCGCCGACACCGGCATCGGCATCGCGCCCGAAGTGCTGCCCAAGCTGTTCAATGCGTTCGAGCAGGCCGACAACAGTTCGACCCGGCGCTTCGGCGGGACCGGGCTCGGCCTCGCGATCACCCGCAAGTTCGCCCGGATGATGGGCGGCGACGCCGGCGTCGACAGCGCCCCCGGCCAGGGCAGCCGTTTCTGGTTCACCGCCCGCCTCGGCCGCGCGGCGGCGACGGCGCCGGCGAGCGCCGCCGGCGACTGCGACGCGGCCGGCGACCTGCGCCGCGAACATGCCGGCGCCCGCATCCTGCTCGCCGAGGACGAAGCGCTGAACCGCGAGATCGCGACCAGCCTGCTCGAAGACCTCGAACTCGTCGTCGACACCGCCGAGGACGGTGCCGAGGCGGTGCGCCTGGCCGGCGAACGCGACTACGACCTGATCCTGATGGACATGCAGATGCCCGGACTGGACGGCCTGGCCGCGACCCGCGCGATCCGCGCCCGGCCCGGCGGCGAGCGCATCCCCATCCTCGCGATGACCGCCAACGCCTTCGCCGAGGACCGCGCCCGCTGCCTGGCCGCCGGCATGGACGACTTCATCGCCAAACCGGTCGATCCGGACATGCTGTTCGCCACGCTGCGCCGCTGGCTGGCCGGGCGCGCCGGGTAAACGCGGTCGACCGGCCGGGAACGGCCGAAATGCCGCGGCTCAGTACAGGCCGATGCGGCGCAGGCCGGCCAGCAGCCCCTCGGCCATCCGCCGGTAGCCCTCGGCGTTCGGGTGGATCTGGTCGGCGCACAGTTCCGGCTGGCCGAGGATGTCGGAAAACACCGATTCGATGACCGGGATCCCCTCCTCGTCCGCCAGTTCGCGGTAGATCGGCGAATCCGACGGGCGGCGGGTCAGCGCGCCGAGCAGCGACAGTTCGGGCACCGCGACGAGCACGACCCGGGCGCCGCCGGCCGCGGCGCGGCGGACGATCTGCCGGATGTCCTCCTTGACCGCGGTCGACGGCCTGCGGTGCAGGAAATCGTTGCCGCCGAGCTCGACGATGACCAGCGCCGGCGGCTCGGCGGCGAGCAGCGGAGCCAGCCGTTCGCCGGCCGCCGCCGCGGTGTCGCCGGGCAGTCCGGCGTTGATCACGCGCCAACCGGTCGCCGCGGCCAGCCGGGTCGGCCAGTCCTCGCCGGGACCGGCGCCGGTCCCGTAGGTCACGCTGTCGCCGAAGGCGAGCACCGTGCTGCCGGGCGCCAGCCGGGGCGGCTTCGGCGCCTTGCCGCAGGCCGCCAGCAGCACCCCCGCGGCAGCCAACAGCAAGCGGCGGCGAAGCGGCTCAGGCAGCATCGGACAGGCCCGGCCACGGGCATTTGACGCCGACCAGCGACACCTCGCCATCGGCCTGCATCTCGCGGACGACCAGCGTCACCGCGCCGATCCGGACCCGGTCGCCGAGCACCGCCGGCCGGCCGATCCGGTGCAACAGCAAGGCGCTGACCGTCAGCCCGGCCTCGCCGTCCTCCAGCTCGAAACCGTAGGCAGCCGCGAGGTCCCCCGCGGCGACGCCGGGGTCGACCGAGAATTCGCCGAAGAATGCGGCATTGCGGCCGAGGTTCTGGGCGCTGCCGCCGCAGGCGCCGGCCAGCGCATCGGCGGCCGAGGCCGGCGCGACGAACCAGGCCGTATCGTCGATCGCCAGCCGCAGGCCGGGCTCCAGCCGGCACAAGCGGCCGGCCCGGATGACCGCCAGCGCACGCGTATCGCCGCCAACGCCGGCCGCCAGCTCGTCCGGGTCGCGCCCTTCGGCGTCGGACCCGGCGGCGACCCGGCAGGCGAGCAGGTTCAGCACCGCTTCGCGGCCGACCCAGACTTCCCGCCACTCGGTCGGCTCGTCCTTCGGCGGCAGCTCGACGTCGAGCCAGCGCGCCGCGGTCGGGATGGTCGCCCCCTGGACCAGCAGCGACAGCAGCACGACGGCGAAGGCGACGTCGAACAGCAGCTTGGAATCGGGCACGCCCATGACCACCGGAACGATGGCCAGCACGACCGGCACGGCGCCGCGCAGGCCGACCCAGCTGACGAAGGCGATCTCCTTCCACGCGTAGCGGAAGGGCAGCAGGCCGCCGGCCACCGCCAGCGGACGGGCGACCAGCATCAGGAACAGTGCCATCGCCAGCGCCTCCGGCGCGTGATCGAGCACATGGCTCGGGGTCACCAGCAGGCCGAGCACGACGAACATGCCGGCCTGGGCCAGCCAGGCCAGCCCGTCCATCACGCGCAGCACGTGCTCGGTCGCGTGGTTGCGGCGCTGGCCGACGACGATGCCGGCGACGTAGATCGCCAGCAGGCCGCTGCCGCCGATCAGGTTGGTCGCCGCGAAGACGAGGATGCCGCCGGACAGGATCAGCAGCGCGTACAGCCCCTCGGCCAGCGTCAGGCGGACGAGCAGCCGGGCCAGTATCCAGCCGCCGGCCAGGCCGAGGCCGATGCCCAGGCCCATCTGCTGGGCCAGCATCCACAGGAAACCGCCCAGGCTGGCCTGCGCCGGATGCAGCAGCGTCTCGACGAATACCGCGACGAGCAGGATGGCCATCGGATCGTTCGCTCCGGACTCGATTTCCAGCGTCGAGCGGACCCGCTCGCTGAGCCGGACGCCGCTGTTGCGCAGCAGCGCGAACACCGCCGCCGCGTCGGTCGACCCGACGATCGCGGCGAGCAGGAAACCGAGGCGCCAATCGACGTCGAGCCACCAGGTCGCGAAGGCGCCGAGCAGGCCGCTGGTGGCGATCACGCCCCAGGTCGCCAGCACGCCGGCCGGGCGCAGCGCAACGCGGAAGGTGTCGGTGCGCGTGCGCAGACCGCCGTCGAGCAGGATCACCGCGAGCGCCAGCTGGCCGATCAGGTTGGCGGTTCCGAAATCGTCGAACTGGATGCCGCCGGGGCCATCCTCCCCGGCCACCATGCCGACGACCAGAAACAGCAGAAGCAGCGGCAGGCCGAGCCGTGCCGAAATGGTGCTGGCCAGCACGCTGATGAAGAGCAGCAGCCCGGCCAGCAGAAAAAGGGCATTCATCGCATCCATGGCCCGAATCTAACATAGGCCGCGCGGTCGACCGGAAAACACCGAACATATTCCAATAGTGAATAACAAGATGATTACATGTTCTTAATTGAATATTAAGCCGGGACTACAATGCCTCCCATTCGACACGAATCGCGGAATCCCCTGCCATGCCCCATCGCCCCCTGTCCCACCTCGACTGGCTGGAAGCCGAGGCCATCCACATCCTGCGCGAAGTCGCCGGCCAGTGCGCCAATCCGGTGCTGCTGTTCTCCGGCGGCAAGGACTCGATCTGCCTGCTGCGCCTGGCCGAGAAGGCCTTCCGCCCGGGCCGCTTCCCGTTCCCGCTGATGCACATCGACACCGGCCACAACTACAAGGAAGTCGTCGAGTTCCGCGACAAGCGCGCCGCCGAACTGGGCGAGCGCCTGATCGTGCGCTCCGTCGAGGATTCCATGAAGCGCGGCACCGTCGTGCTGAAGCACGAGAACGAATCGCGCAACAAGCACCAGTCGGTGACGCTGCTCGAAGCCATCGAGGAATTCGGCTTCGACGCCTGCATCGGCGGCGCCCGCCGCGACGAGGAAAAGGCCCGCGCCAAGGAACGGATCATGAGTTTCCGGGACGAGTTCGGCCAATGGGACCCGAAGAACCAGCGCCCGGAACTGTGGAACCTGTACAACGCCCGCAGCCACAAGGGCGAGAACATCCGCGCCTTCCCGATCTCGAACTGGACCGAGATGGACGTCTGGCAGTACATCGAGCGCGAAGGCCTCGAACTGCCGTCGATCTACTTCGCCCACACCCGCCCGGTCGTCATCCGCCAGGGCGCCATCGTGCCGGTCAATGTGCCGCTGGTTTCCGGCGAGCTGACCAACCTGCCGAAGGCCGGCGAGGACATCGTCCAACTGCAGGTGCGCTTCCGCACCGTCGGCGACATCTCCTGCACGGCGCCGGTCGAATCGGACGCCGACACCGTCGAGAAGATCGTCGTCGAAACCGCCACCACCACCATCACCGAGCGCGGCGCGACGCGTCTGGACGACCAGACCAGCGAAGCCTCCATGGAACAACGCAAGAAAGAGGGTTACTTCTAATGACTACCCACGTTGAAGACCACGGCCTGCTGCGCTTCCTGACCTGCGGCAGCGTCGACGACGGCAAGAGCACGCTGATCGGCCGCCTGCTGTACGACACCAAGGCCATCCTGGCCGACACGCTGAACGCCATCGAGAAGACCTCGCAGAAGCGCGGCCTCGGCGCGGTCGACCTGTCGCTGCTGACCGACGGCCTGCAGGCCGAACGCGAACAGGGCATCACCATCGACGTCGCCTACCGCTACTTCTCGACCGGCACGCGCAAGTACATCATCGCCGACGCGCCGGGCCACGAGCAGTACACGCGCAACATGGTGACCGCCGCATCGACCGCCAACCTGGCCATCATCCTGATCGACGCGCGCAAGGGCGTGCTGACGCAGACCCGCCGCCATTCCAAGCTGGCCTCGCTGGTCGGCATCCCGCACCTGGTCGTCGCGGTCAACAAGATGGACCTGGTCGATTACTCGCAGGAAGTGTTCGAGCAGATCCGCGAGGACTACCTGCGCTTCGCCGCCAAGGTCGGCATCGAGGACGTGCGCTTCATCCCGCTGTCGGCGCTGAACGGCGACATGATCGTCGAGCGCGGCGAGTCGCTGTCGTGGTACGACGGCCCGACCCTGCTCGACATCCTCGAAGCGACGCCGGGCGCCCACAGCGAGCACGCCGAAGCCTTCCGCTTCCCGGTGCAGTACGTCTGCCGGCCGCAGGATTCGGCCAACCCCGACCTGCACGACTACCGCGGCTTCATGGGCCGCGTCGAATCCGGCAGCATCCGGGTCGGCGACGCGGTCACCGTTCTGCCCTCCGGACTGACGTCGACCGTCAAGGCGGTCCAGATCGGCGGCCAGGACATCGCCGAGGCGGTCACCGAGCAGTCGGTGACGCTGCTGCTCGCCGACGAGATCGACACCTCGCGCGGCGACATGATCGTCAAGTCGGACGAAGCCCCGGCCGCGGTCAAGGAAATCCGCGCCAACCTGTGCTGGCTGTCCGAGACCCCGCTCGACCGCGCCCGGACCTACCTGATCCGGCATACGACGCGCGACGCCAAGGCCAAGCTGACCGGCATCGACCACCGGCTCGACGTCAATACGCTGGAGCACCTGCCCGCCGAGAAGCTGGCGATGAACGACATTGCCGAAGTCAGCTTCAAGCTCGCCCAGCCGATCTTCGCCGATCCCTACGCGACCAACCGCGCAAGCGGCGCGTTCATCGTCATCGACGAGAGCAACAACAACACCGTCGGCGCCGGCATGATTCTCTGACCCCTTCCGCGGTCGACCGCGGCAGGAAGACAAAAACGCCTCCGAAGTGCCGGAGGCGTTTTTCATTGGAGCAGCAACAACTTATTTGACGGGCTTCAACAGCATGAAGCCGATATTTCCGGTCTTGGGCACCGAAAAGTTGAATGCGCTGGAAATGGCGGAATCGGAGGCACGCACCAGTTTCAGGGTCACATAGACCGAGCTGCCCCCCTCGACATAGGTACCGACGAGGACGAGATCGGCGTTCTGGCTGGCACTGATCTCCTTGACCTCACGGGACAGCATCAGCTCCCCCTGCGAACGACTGACGTAGAGCTTGCCACCCAGCTTCAGTTCGCTGACGGAAACCCCCATCTGAGCCAGACGGGCCGACATCTGCTCGGCCAGCAGGCGGCCGAAGGGACTCGACTGATCCAGATTGTTCAGGTCGACCACGGTGGCGACCAGAACGCGAACTCCGCCCCCCGAAGCGATCACCGGCGACAGCTGCTGCGTTCCGACCAGGGCATCGACCGCATCATAAACCGCCGCAATCAGCGCCGATTCGCGTTCGGCCCGGGACGGACCACCGGAAGTCGAGCATCCGGCGACGCCAGCCAGTATCGACAGGGCCAGCAGGAAGTTTTTTACGTATTTCATTTACCGCTCCCGCTGGATGACCGGAAACTGACGGCTCCGGTCCACAAACAACGACGCATCGACGCCGTCGATATAGTAGGTATCGCTCCGATAAACGGAGTAAACGCCGTTCTGTTCGATCGTCGTGGTCAGCGTGACTTCGGTCGTCGGACGGCTGTCATGCTTTTCATAACTGAAAACAGCATCGGCGATCGCTAACGCACCTCCCAGTGCGGCCGCGGTCGCACCAGCCGCATCCAGATACCAGAGACTGCCACCGAGCGCCGTCAGCTCACCCGGCTTCAGCCCCCCCGGGATCACATGCCTGACCTCCTGGACGCCGACGTTGACCTGAAGAGCACCGGCCGCCGACGAGCTGACCGGAATTCCCAATTGCATCAGACTGCTCCGAAACTGGCTCGGGAAGACCTTTCCGAACGGCGATCCGGAAATTTCCGGAACATAGACCGGCTGATTGGCAGCCTTCAGGGTCGGCTCAAGTTTGCCGGCAAGGTGACTGGCAACGGCTTCCCAGTGCTTGACCGATTTCAGCTTCAGCTCTGGCTGGGAATCGAAGCTTGCCACGGGCGGGCGACCATCGTGCGTCGCACAACCGGCCATCGCGGAGACGATGGCGCATATACACAATTTTTTGAGATTCATTCGGTGCCCCCGGTCAATGACCTGCTTGTAGAACAAAGTCATTCTAACCCTGGCAACACTATGCTGTCATCTGAAACACTAACGACAGAAAAATATGCAAATATGCATTTTGTGTTATATCTGTTAAGCCAGCATGTCTACCGCAGCAGGCCGATCTCCCGCGCCGTCTGCGCTCCGATCAGCGTTTCCTCCAGGCTGTCCGGGATGTCGGCCCGCTGCGCGTCGACCGGAATGCGGCCGCCCATGATCTCGGCGCGCCGCTGCGGCAGGCCGCGCTCCGGCTCGGCATAGCCGGCGGGGAAAAGCGGCTGCAGCGTGGCCGGATCGTATTTGTCGGTGGCGCCGAACACGTGCAGCAGTTCGTGCGCGACGACGACCAGGTTCTGCGCCTGCTGGCCCGGGCTCGCGAAAACGTGGATCAGCCCGATGCCGCCCTTGCTCAGGCCGGTCGAATGGGGCAGCGACGGCGTCCGCGCCGGGTCGTGGAAGAGCAGGAAAAGCCGGACCTGCGGTCGCGGACCGGCTATCGCGTCGTGCCGCGACGCCCACCAGCGCAGCTGCAGGCTCCAGGCCACGGCATCGAGCACGCCCGGCCGTTCCGGCGGCAGCGGCGGACGCCCGGAAAGCGCCGGCGCGAGCGCGAGAGCGATCGGCTGCAGCACCGGGCGCCCGTGACGCTCGCTCTCGGCCTGCACCCAGCGGGCCAGCCCGGCGAAGGCGTCGGCGTCCAGCCGGCGCAGGAAAGCCGCGGTGACCGGCGAATCGTCCGCCGCCACCGGGTAGAGGGCGACCGGGATCGTGTGCTGCCAGGCCGTCAGCCGGGCATTGGCCCGCCAGGCGCCGAGCCCGACGGTGACCAGCACGAACAGCAGGAGCAGGATGCGGAATTTCCGGAACATGGCGGCGAGGGTTGTCCTGGTCGCCCGATTATCCGGCAAAACCACAGCGCGCTCAGGCCCGAGACACCTTGAACTGCCCCATCGTCTGCTCCAGCTTGCCGGCGGCGAAGCCGGTCAGTTCGGCGCTGCGCGCCGAGGCCAGCGTCGCTTCGCGCATCGCCAGCGCGGCGCTCGAGATCGCCTCGACACGGTCGCCGTAGGCGTGCGTCGAGCTGGCGATCTGGCTGATCGTCACGAACAGCCGCTCGACGACCTCCTCGATCTCGCGCTTGTCGGAAGCCGCCTCGGCGGCCAGGCGCAGGCCCTCCTCCATGTCGGTCATGCCGGTTTCCATGGTCCGCACCGCCTGCTCGGCCTGGCTCTGCACGCCGTCGATCATGCCGCTGATGTCGGCGGTCGCCCGCCGGGTGCGCTCGGCCAGCTTGCGGACCTCGTCGGCGACGACCGCGAAGCCGCGGCCGCTCTCGCCGGCGCGCGCCGCCTCGATCGCCGCGTTCAGCGCCAGCAGGTTGGTCTGCTCGGCGATCTCCTTGATCAAGGTGACGATGCCCCCGATGTCCAGCGTGCGCTGCTCGAGCTGGCGGATGGTGTCGGCCGACAGGTTCACCGATTCGCGGATGCTGCGGCTGCGCTCGCCGATCAGTGCGAACTGCGCCCTCGCCTGTTCGCCGACGCGGGCGACGACCTCGCGCATCGCCCGGGTGCTGTCGGTCGCCGCGTCGATCTCGCCGAGCTGCTGGCGGATCGCGTTCAGGATGTCGCCGACCAGGCGCTGCATGTCGGCCGACACCTGGCCGGCATGCAGGCTCTTGTGCTGCAGCTTGCGGTTGGTGTCGCTGATCTCGCCGGAGGTTTCGGCGACCAGGTGGATGACCTGCTCCAGATTGTCGATGAAGCTGTTGGTCCATTGCGCCAGCACGGCCGTCTCGTCGATGCCCTGGCTGACCCGCGGCAGACGCTGCGACAGGTTGCCGCCGCCCTCGGCGGTGCCGCGCAGGATGCGCGTCGCCTCGCGCAGCCGTTCGCTGACCGGGCGGCTGCCGAAATGCTGGAACAGCGCGGCGCCGGCCAGCTGCATCAGGCCGCCGGCCGCGGCGGCCAGCGTCGCGTCGAGCCCGAACGCGGCCGCCGCCGCGGCGCCGCCCCAGCTGGCCAGCGCCAGCAGCAGGTACAGGCGCTGCAGCCGGAACGACAGGCTGCGGTAGCGGTAGACCTCCTCGAGGTCGGCCTCGCACATCATGCCCCAGGTGTCGGGCGAGCCCGGCAGCCGGAAGGTCACGCCCTTGCCGATGACCGGCACGTGGCGGTAGTCGGAATAGCCGGGATAGGTCACGAACAGGTTGTCGCCGCGCCGGATGGTCTCGCGGACACCCGGATGCAGCTGCCCGGTCGCCGGATCGTTGAAGACCAGTTCCAGTTCGGTGTGCTCCTGTACCCGGACGATGCCGAATTCGGTGCGCACGCCGTCCTTCAGGTTGTCGCCGTGCGTGAAGGTGGCGTCCTCGAAACGCGAGCGCGACAGCGCGGTGCCCGGCCGGATCGCCGGATCGAAGGCCGAATCGACCATGAACAGGTAGTTGTCGCCGGATTCATGGAAGATGTGTCCGGCCTCGCGCTGGATCAGGTCGCCGATCACGTCGTTCGGCACGCGGCCGCAGACGATGCCGACCACCGCGCCATCGACCACGATGGGCTGGTGGAACATCAGCGTCACCGCATCGTGGAAACGCGAAGTCGATGCCGGCAGGCTGCGCGTCACCGGGTCGCGGTAGGGGCCGTACAGGAACTGCCCCTGCAGCCCGGCCTGCACCGCCTTCGGCGAGGCGGCGCCCCCCCCCTCGCGGCCGGCATGCGACGACGCCAGCACCTTGCCGGCGGGGTCGACGATGAACAGTTCGGAAAAATCGACCGCCCGCTGGCGGTACTGCAGCAGCAGCTCGCGCTCGGGCTGCGGCCAGCCGGCGGCGACCTCGCGCGCCAGCCCCTCGAGGTAGCCCCATTGCTGCGTGCACCACCCGGTCAGGATGCGCACCCGCGTCGCCGCGAAGGACTCGAAGGTCTGCTCGATCGCCGGGTAGCGGTGGCGGTTGCGCGAGGTCGCCCAGCGCATCGCGATCTTGCCGGTCCGGCCGAACCAGGGAAGCCAGCGGCGCTCGGCCGCCGACAGCTGCATTTGCTCGCTTCTCAACATCTCGTTCCTGCAATGGAAATTAGTCAGGCATCGATGTGCAACAAGCGTGCCGAGGCCTTGCGGAACTTGCCGGAGTTCCGAGCATTCCAAGCAAAAACAGGGGCTTGGCCGGATTCGACCGGCCTCGAGCGGCCGGGCGCCGGGAAGCGGCGCACCGTCATGGTGCGGCGCAATGCCCCACTGCGAACGGCGCTTGCCCCGAAACGGCGCCACCGGCTACAGTGGAAACGATGCCAACGACGAGGAAGCCAGCGATGAAGTCCCGCTTACTGCTGCTCGCGGCCGTTGCCGCGCTCTGGCACGGCGCCGCCGCGGCCGATGTGTACAAGTGCCGCAGCGCCGACGGGCGCATCGAGATCAGCAATTCGCCGTGCGCCGGCGGCAGCAGGACGCTGACGGCCCGCCCCGAGGAACGCGTCAGCGAAGAGGAAAGGCAGCGCGCCGAGCAGGACGTCGAACGCATGCGCGATTACGTCCGGCAGCGCGAAGCCTCGCAACGCGCCGAGACCGCCGCGGAACTCGAGCGCGAGCGCCTGGCCGCGCAGCAGCGCGCCGCGGCGGCACGCAGCCAGCCGCGCGTCTACGGCAGCCCCGAGGAGTGCCGTCAGGATATCGGCCAGATGGCGCTGGAAGCGGAAGATCGCCAGCGCCTGGAGTCCGAATGCGGCCGCATCGCACGGCCGCAAACCATCTACGTGCCGGTCGGCGTGGCGCGGCCGCGGCCCGGCCATTTCCACGCCCATCCGAAACCGGAAACGCGGCGCGGCGAAGCACCTCCGCCGGCGCCGCCGCTCGCCGCGCCACCTCCCCCGGCCCCGCCGGCCGGCCGGCCGCAGGGCGGCGACCGGAAGCGGGACCCGCGTTAGTCGCCGGCCTTGTCGTGGCCGCCGCCGTCCTTGTCCTGGCGGCCCAGCGCCAGTTCGGTGTCCTGGCTCAGCGCAAAGAAGAAGGCCTCGACGGCCTTCGGTTCGCCGGAGGCGGCGAAGGTCGTGTGGCCGCAGTCGCACTGGCCGACCCAGATCGCTTCCAGCCCGCGCAGGCCGCGCGTGCTGACCGGGTTGATCTGCGTGACGTCGGCGCCGCAGCTGTTGCACACCAGCTTTTCCGGCCGGTTCGCGGCGAGCTTCGCCTGCGCCTGGGCGACGCGCTGATCCAGCGTGCCGCGATTTTTCGCCTGTCCCATGGATATCCCCTGAATTCGCAAAGGCCGCGAGCATAGCCGGGCGGCGCCCGCCTGTCGATTTGTCACGCGCCTGTGGCAAGATTCGGACATGCATGCCTTTCCCCACCTTTCCGCGGTCGACTGGGTTTCGCTGGCCGTTTTCGTCGCCAGCTGGGCCGGCTACGCCTGGTATTCCGAACACAGCCGGCAGGGCGCCGGCGGCCTCAACCGGACCAGCCAGCAATACCGCCTGCTGTGGGCCTACCGGATGCTCGAGCGCGAGGTCCGGGTCATGGATTCGACGCTGGTCGGCAACCTGATGACCAGCGTGTCCTTCTACGCCAACACGACGATCTACATCATCGCCGGCCTGGTCGCCGCGCTCGGCGCCTCCGACAAGCTGGTCAGCTTCACCGCCGACCTGCCCTTCGCCGGCGCCGGCAACCGCGAACTGCTCGAGATCAAGCTGATGCTGGTGCTGTTCTCCTTCGTGTTCGCCTATTTCAAATTCACGTGGTCGATCCGCCAGTTCAACCTGCTGTCCATCCTGGTCGGCGCGGCGCCGCTCGGCAAGGCCGGCGAACCGGGCATCGACGCTTACGCACGCCGGCTGGCCGGCGCCAACAGCCTGGCTGGCGACGACTTCAACCGCGGCATCCGCGCCTACTACTTCGGGCTGGCCGGTTCCGGCTGGCTGCTGACGCCGTGGGCGCTCGGCGCGCTGGCGGTGATCGTGCTGATCGTGCTGTTCCGCCGCGACTACCGCTCGCCGGCGCTGCACGTGCTGCGCGACCCCGACTGAACCGGATGAACCGCCCGGACTATCCGGCCGGCGTGGCCTACGGCCTGCTCGCCTATGTGATCTGGGGCTGTTTCCCGCTGTTCTTCCGGCAACTGGCGCAGGTCGCGCCGATGGACATCCTGGCCAACCGGACGGCCTGGGCCTTCGTCTTCGTGACGCTGCTGCTGGCGCTGCGCGGAGGCTGGCAGCGGGTCGTCGATTTCGCGACGACGCCGGGGCACCGGCTGCGCCTGGCCGTCGCCGCGCTGCTGCTCGGCGCCAACTGGCTCGGCTTCCTGTGGGCGGTCGACCGGCACCAGGTCGTCGAATCCAGCCTCGGCTACTTCCTGACGCCGCTGGTCAATGTGCTGCTCGGCCTGGTCGTCCTCGGCGAGCGGCTGGACCGCCGGGAATGGCTGGCGGTCGGGCTGGCCGTCGCGGCGGTGGCCAACGAATTGCTGACGCTCGGCGCGCTGCCCTGGATCTCGCTGTTCCTGGCCGCGTCCTTCGGCATCTACGGGCTGCTGCGCAAGCAGGTGCCGGTCGATGCGGTCAGCGGACTGTGGCTGGAAACCGGGGTCATGCTGCCGGTCTGCGTGGCCTGGGCGCTGTGGCGGGGCGCCGACGGACACGCCGTTTTCGTGCCCGGCGACGCGTGGACCGCGGCGCTGTTCGCCGCCTCCGGCCTGCTCACGGCGCTGCCGCTGATGGCCTTCGCGGCGGCGACCCGGCGCCTGGACCTGGCGGCGGTCGGCATGCTGATGTACATCAACCCGACGATGCAGTTCCTGACCGCGGTGTGGCTGTTCGACGAGCCGCTGCAGCCGGCGCGGCTGACCAGCTTCGCGCTGATCTGGCTCGGCCTGCTGCTGTTTTCCGGCAGCCTGTGGGAGCGGAATCGGGGATAATCGGGACCCCTCCCGCCTCGGCCCACGGCATGCTGGAAAGCACCCTGATCATCCTCGCCCTGATCGCCACGAGCGCCTTTTTCGCCCTGTCCGAAATCGCGCTGGCCGCGGCGCGCCGGCTCAAGCTGGAACAGCTGGCCGCCGAGGGCGACGCGCGCGCCGCGGCGGTGCTGGCGCTGCAGCGCCAGCCCGGCCATTTCTTCACGACGATCCAGATCGGCCTGAACGCCGTCGCCATTCTCGCCGGCATCCTCGGCGAAGGCGCCTACGCGCCGTGGTTCGCCGCCGCGCTGGCGCCGTGGCTGGCGGCCGATACGGCGGCGACGCTGGCCTCGCTGCTCTCCTTCCTGATCGTCACCAGCACCTTCATCCTGTTCGCCGACCTGCTGCCCAAGCGCATCGCGATCGTCGCGCCGGAAGCCATCGCGCTGCGCATCGCGGCGCCGATGGCGCTGTGCATCCGGCTGCTGGCGCCGCTGATCTGGGCCTTCAACGGTATCGCCAACCGCGTGATGGCGCGCTGCGGCCTGCCCGAGCGCCGCCCCGAGGACGTCACGCCGGAGGACATCGTCGCGCTCGCCCAGGCCGGCGCCGAAGCCGGCGTCGTCGCCGAGCAGGAGCAGCAGATGATCGAGAACGTGTTCGAGCTGGAGGCGCGCACCGCGCCCTCGACGATGACGGTGCGCGACGGCATCGTCTGGCTCGACCGCCATGCCGGCGACGCCGACCTCCGGGCCCGGCTGGCCGCCCATCCGCACGCCAAGTTCCCGGTCTGCGCCGGCAGCATCGACGAGGTCATCGGCTACGTCGATTCCAAGGACATCCTGAGCCGGGTGCTGACCGGCCAGCCGCTGACGCTGGCCGGCGACGACCTGGTGCGGCCGGTGCTGATCCTGCCGGAAACGCTGACGCTGGCCGAGATCCTCGCGCAGTTCAAGGCGGCGCGCGAGGATTTCGCGATGATCATCAACGAATACGCGCTAATCGTCGGCCTGATCACGCTGAACGACCTGACCAGCACGCTGGTCGGGGAAACCCTGGGCCCGTCCGAGGACGCGCAGATCATCCGGCGCGACGCCGATTCCTGGCTGGTCGACGGGTTGACCGCGATCGGCGACCTGGAGAGCCAGCTCGCGGTGCCGCCCTTCCCGGACGACGACCAGTACGAGACCGTCGCCGGCTTCATGATGTACATGCTGCGCAAGCTGCCGCGGCCGACCGACAGCGTGATCCACGGCGGCTTCAAGTTCGAGGTCATCGACGTCGACCACCACCGGATCGACCAGCTGCTGGTCACCCGGATGGCACCGCCGGAGCGCTGAGCCGATGCCGCGGCTGCTGATCTACGCGATCGTCTTCATCGAAGGTTTCTGCTCGCTCGGCGCCGAGGTCATCGCGCTGCGCCGGCTGGTGCCGCACGTCGGCAGCGCGATCGTCGTCACCGCGCCGACCATCGGCTTCTTCCTGCTCGCGCTGGCCCTCGGCTACGCGGCCGGCGGCCGGGTCGCCGCCGATTTCCGCGCCGTCGTCGCGCGCAACTTCCTGGTCTCCGCGGCGCTCGCCGGCATCGGGCTGTCCGGCCCCGTCGTCGATGCGCTGTTCGCCCACCTGCAGCCGGCCCCGTTCGCGTGGCTGGTCTTCGTCGGCGCCATCCTGTGTCCGGTCGCCTGGCTGCTCGGCCAGACCGTGCCCATCCTGACCAACCTGCTGCAGCACGAACGGGCCGGCGAGGCGAGCGGCGCCGCGCTGTACTGGTCGACGCTAGGCTCCTTCCTCGGCTCGCTCGGGCTGTCGCTGCTGGTCATGCAGTGGCTGGGCGTCTCCGCCGCGGTGTTTGCGTGCGCCGCAGGCCTGCTTGCCGGCACGCTGATGCTGACCGGGCGCGCCCCCGGAATCGCCGCGCTGGCGCTGTCCACCGCGGTGCTGGCCGGCTACGCCAACCTGCAGCATGCGGTGACCGCGGACACCGCCTACGCCGAATACCGCGTCGCCGCGGTCGACCGTCCGGGACAGACGAATCCGCGCGCCTTCTGGGTCAACCAGTCGGCCGCGTCGCTGATCGACGAGTCCGATCCACCGCGCTACACGCGCTACATCGAGCACCTGCGCCGCGTGCTGCTCGACGACCTCGGCTTCCGCGACCGCGACATCCTGGTGCTCGGCGCCGGCGGCTTCACGCTGTCGCACCGCGAACCGGAAAACCGCTACACCTACGTCGATATCGATCCGCAGATCCGCGCCATCGCCGAACGCCATTTCCTGAAGGCGCCGGCGCGCGGCGAATTCGTCGCCGACGACGCCCGGCGCTACGTCGCGACCACAGTGCGCCGCTTCGATGCGGTCGTCGTCGATGTCTTCGGCTCGCACACGTCGATCCCCAGCCACCTGGTCACCCGCGAATTCTGGGACGGGCTGCGCCGGGTGCTGAAGCCGGACGGCGTGCTGCTCGCCAACCTGATCCTCGACGGCAAGCTCGAATCGCCGTACGCCCGCAACCTGCTGGCCACCATCGAGAGCGTCTACGGGCGCTGCGCGGTCGACGTGCTGCACAAGGCGAAACCGCTGGCCAACGTCGAGGTCGCCTGCTTCGCCAGCAGCCGGCCGGCGCCGGCCGGCATCTACGTCGACGAGAAGAACCGGGCCGACCTCGACCGGCTGGCCGGCTCCCGATAGCTCTCAATTAAGTCATTTTTGTTTGACTTAGTTACAACAACACCTAATGTGACAACATGAGAGACAAGGATCGCCCCGGCATCGGGGCCGATCGCCATCCCGGAGGAGACACGCCATGAGCAACCGGAATCCGCATACCGCCCAGGGACTGGACAATGCCCTCGAGCACCTGCTGTGCTTCCCGGCCGTGACCGGCAGACCGGCCCGGCACAGCATCGAGTGGGCCAGCAACGACGAACTGCTCGAACTCGCCGACGAAAGCGGCGACCCGCTGGTCGCCGAACTCGCCGCCAGGCTCCGGGAATACGTCGGCTAGACGCCGCGCCCCCCGCGACGCAGGGCCATGTGCGTCGCAATCATGCCCGGAATGCGCTGGCCGAGGTCGGTGCCGTTCTGGCAGCCGAGCAGCAGGTTCAGCAGGCCGCTGGTGTAGGCCCAGGTGTCCTGCGCCATCGCCAGCGGATCGAGCCCGGCGCGCAGCGTGCCGAGTTCGGCCGCCTTGCTGTACATGCGCTGCATCTTGTCGAGGAAGTCGAGCGCCGGCCGGCCGACCTCCTCCTGCACGCTGGCGAATTCATCGACGTATTCGCAGCGCGAAATCATGATTTCGAACACTTCGCGGACCACCGCGCAATCGTCGAGCACCCGGAAGAACTCGGTCAGCGACGCCTCGACCGCGTCGAGCGGATCGGCGAAGCGCTCCGCGTAGAGCAGCGCGTCGGTGCGTTCGATCAGCGGCCGGAAGACGTCTTCCCGCATCGCGAAGAAAATCTCGGCCTTGTCCCGGAAATGCCAGTACACGGCGCCGCGCGTGACGCCGGCCGCCTTGGCGATGCGCTCGCAGGTCGATCGGCTGACGCCGTACTGGTGAAAGGTACGGCGCGCCGCCTCGATGATGTCCTTGCGGGTCTGCTCCGCTTCTTCCTTCGTTTTCCTGACCATTGAAACCCCTTCCCCGTCGCGGCGCGCATGTTAAACCATGCGCCCGACGATTTACATACATTTCTGTATGTATATAATACCGCACAAAACGCCTTTCAAGGAGAAGCCACGCCATGACCCCGACCTTCCTGCCCCGGCGCAAAATCGCCGTCCTGATCGCGTCGACCGCGCTGTGCGGTTCGCTGCTGCTCGCCGGCTGCTCCGGCGAGAAACCCGCCGCCCCGGCCATGGGCCCGCTGCCGGTGACCGTGCTCGACATGCAGCCGCAGCGCGTGCCGACCTCGGTCGAAGTCATGGCGCAGACCGAAGGCGCCCGCGAGACCGAAGTCCGCGCCCGCGTCGGCGGCATCATCGTCAAGCGCCTTTACCAGGAAGGCGAGACGGTCAGGGCCGGCCAGCCGCTGTTCCAGATCGACCGCGCCCCCTACGAGATCGCGCTGGCCGAAGCGAAGGCCAAGGCCGAGCAGACGGCGCGCGAGGCGAACCGCCTGAAGGGGCTGGCCGAGGCGAAGGCGATCGCCCGCAAGGATTACGACGACGCGCTGTCGGCCGACGCGCTGGCCCAGGCCGCGCTGCGCCAGGCCGAACTGAACCTGTCGTGGACGACGGTCACCGCGCCGGTCGCCGGCACCACCGGGCGCGCCGCGAAATCGGAAGGCAACCTGGTCGTCGCCGGCAGCGACAGCCTGCTGACCGCGATCTACCAGACCAACCCGATCTGGGTCCGCTTCTCGCTCGGCGAGAGCGACCTCGCCCGCTTCTCCGGCGGCCGCGTCACCGCGACGGACGTCAAGGGCGTCCAGCTGGTGCTGGCCGACGGCAGCGTCTATGAAAAGCCGGGCCGGATCAATTTCCTGGCCTCCAACATCGACACCACGCTCGGCACCCAGGGCCTGCGCGCCGAGTTCGACAATCCGGAACAGCGCCTGCTGCCCGGCCAGTTCGTCCGCGTCCGGCTGCTCACCGGCGAGCGCGACGGCGTCTTCCTGGTGCCGCAGTCGGCGGTGATCCAGACCGAGAAGGCGACGCTGGTGATGACCGCCGGCGACGACAACAAGGTCGCGCCGCGCCCGGTGCAGGCCGGCGAATGGCACGGCAAGGACTGGGTCATCCTCGGCGGCCTGAAGGCCGGCGACAAGGTGATCGTCGACAACCTGATGAAACTGAAGCCGGGCGCCCCGGTCGCGCCGCACGCCCCGGGCGCCCAGCCGGGCGGACCGGGTAGCGCGCCGGCCAAGGACGCCGCCGCACCGGCCAAGGCAGAGACTGCCGCCCCGGCGCCGGCCAAGAAGGACTGACGCCATGTCCAAATTCTTCATCAACCGGCCGATCTTCGCGTCGGTCATCTCGATCATCATCGTCATCGCCGGCCTGGTCGCCGCGCAGGTGCTGCCGATCGCGCAGTACCCGCAGATCGCGCCGCCGACGGTGCTGATCACCGCCACCTACCCGGGCGCCTCGGCCGAAACGCTGGCCAAGACGGTCGCCGCGCCGATCGAGGAACAGCTGAACGGGGTCGAGGGGCTTTCCTACTTCACGTCGTCGGCGTCGGCCAACGGCTCGGTGACGATCACCGCGACCTTCGAGGTCGGCACCAACGTCGACATGGCCTCGGTCAACGTCAACAACCGGGTGAAAGCCGCCGAGCCGCGGCTGCCGGAAGAAGTCCGGCGCAACGGCGTGATCGTCCAGAAGCGCTCGAACGACATCCTGAAGGTCATTTCGCTGAAATCAGGGGAAGGCAGCCAGTACAGCACGCTGTTCCTGTCCAACTACGCCAGCCTGAACATCGTCGACGAGCTGAAGCGGGTCAAGGGCGTCGGCGACGTCGTGATCTTCGGCGCCCAGGACTACTCGATGCGCGTCTGGCTGAAGCCGGACCGCATGGCGCAGCTCGGCCTGACGACCAGCGACGTGTCGAACGCGATCAAGGCGCAGAACGCCCAGAACGCCGCCGGCAAGATCGGCCAGGAGCCGGCCCCGACCGAGCAGGTGCTGACCTACACGGTGACCGCCAAGGGCCGCCTGCTGACGCCGGAGGAATTCGGCAACATCGTGATCCGTTCCAGCGGCCCGGGCGGCGCGCTGCGCCTCAAGGACATCGCGCGCATCGAACTCGGCGCCTACAGCTACGACCAGAGCGTGTCGCTGGACGGCAACCCGACCATCGGCATGGGCGTCTTCCTGCAGACCGGCGCCAACGCGCTGGAAGTCGCCCAGCGCGTCCGCGACAGGATGCAGGAGCTGAAGCAGAAATTCCCGGAGGGCATGGACTACGTGATCCCCTTCGACACGACGCGCTTCGTGTCGGCGTCGATCGACGAGGTGGTCAAGACCCTGATCGAGGCGATGCTGCTGGTGCTCGCCGTCGTCTATATCTTCCTGCAGAGCTGGCGCGCGACGCTGATCCCGATGGTCGCCGTGCCGATCTCGCTGATCGGCACCTTCGCCGGCCTGTGGCTGTTCGGCTTCTCGATCAACACGCTGACGCTGTTCGCGATGGTGCTGGCGATCGGCATCGTCGTCGACGACGCGATCGTCGTGCTGGAGAACGTCGAGCGCCTGATGGCCGAGGAAAAGCTGCCGCCCAAGCAGGCGGCGATCAAGGCAATGCACGAGGTGCAGAGCGCGCTGGTCGCCATCGTGCTGGTGCTGTGCGCGGTGTTCATCCCGGTCGCCTTCCTGGGCGGCATCGCCGGCCAGCTGTACAAGCAGTTCGCGGTCACCGTCGCGGTGTCCGTCGTGCTGTCCGGCGTCGTCGCGCTGACGCTGACGCCGGCGCTGTGCGCGCTGCTGCTCAAGGCCCAGCACACCGAGAACAAGCTGTTCGCCCCGTTCAACCGGATGTTCGACCGGCTGACCACGAGCTACACCCGCACCGTCGGCTTCACGCTGAAGCACGGCATCATCGGCGGCCTGGTCTTCGTTGCCGTGATCGGCGCCACCGCCGCCTACTTCCGGATCATTCCGGGCAGCTTCGTGCCCTCCGAGGACCAGGGCTACCTGATCTCGGCGCTGATGCTGCCGGACGGCGCGACGATCAAGCGCACCCAGCAGACCGGTGCCGGCATGCGCCAGATGATCTCTGCCGATCCGGCCGTGCGCCACGTCTTCGTCGTTTCCGGCTTCGACCTGATCGGCGGCGGCAACAAGCCGAACGCCGGCACCATCTTCATCCCGCTCAAGGACTGGAAGGAGCGCGACGCCAAGGCGCAGGACCTGGCCGGCAAGTTCATGGGCATGGGCATGATGCAGCCGGACGGCATGGCGCTGGTCTTCAACCCGCCGCCGATCATGGGCCTCGGCTCCGCCGGCGGCTTCGAGGTCTATGTCCAGAACCGCGTCGACGGCGACGCCAAGAAGCTCAACGAAGTCGTCCAGGGCTTCATCGCCGAACTGCAGAAGCACCCGGAATTCACCCGCATCTCGACCTTCTTCCGCCCGACCGTGCCGCAGCTGTTCATCGAGGTCGACGAACCGAAGGCGCTGGCGCTGGGCATTCCGCTGGCCGACGTCTATTCGACGCTGCAGAGCACGATGGGCGCCCTCTACGTCAACGATTTCAACAAGGCCGGCCGCGTCTACCGCGTGCAGCTGCAGGCCGAGGCGAACTACCGGATGAAGCCGGAGGACATCGGCAAGGTCTATGTGCGCAGCGCGACGACCAACGCGATGATCCCGCTGTCGGCGATCAGCAAGGTCAAGAACGTTGTCGGTCCGGAGCAGGTCGAGCGCTTCAACGGCTTCATCGCCGCCAAGATCATGGGCGACTCGAAGCCGGGCATCAGCTCAGGCGACGCGATCAAGATCGTCGAGGACGTCGCCGCCGCGACGCTGCCCGACGGCTACGGCATCGCCTGGACCGGCCAGGCCTACCAGGAAAAGCGCTCTTCCGGCTCGTCGCTGCAGGCCTTCGGCTTCGCGATCATCATGGTCTTCCTGATCCTCGCCGCGCAGTACGAGAAGTGGTCGCTGCCGATCGCCGTCGTGATGGCCGTGCCTTTCGCACTGATGGGCGCGCTGACCGCGATCTGGCTGCGCGGCATGCCGAACGACATCTACTTCCAGATCGGCCTGGTCGTTCTGATCGGCCTGGCGTCGAAGAACGCGATCCTGATCGTCGAGTTCGCCGCCCAGAAGTACGCCGAGGGAATGAGCGCGGCCGAGGCCGCGGTCGAGGCGGCGCGCCTGCGCCTGCGCCCGATCATCATGACCTCGCTCGCCTTCGTGCTCGGCGTATTCCCGCTGGTCAAGGCCAGCGGCGCCGGCGCCGCCGCCCGCCAGTCGATGGGCACCGGCGTGTTCGGCGGCATGCTGGCCGCCACCTTCATCGCCACGCTGTTCGTGCCGCTGTTCTTCAAGTGGCTGGAGCGCGGCAAGCAGATCGATCCGTCGCACCTCGACGCCGAGGAGGAAAAGGCATGATGTTCCGCCGACTGTTGCAACTGACCCCGATCGCGCTGGCCCTCGCCGGCTGCGCCGTCGGCCCCGACTACCAGCGCCCGGCCGCCGCGCTGCCGACGGCCTACGCCGAAGCCGCCCCGGCCGAGCGCAATGCCGCGGTCGACGCCCGCTGGTGGGCGCTTTTCAACGACGCGACGCTGAACGAGCTGGTCGACCGCGCGCTGGCCGGCAACGCCGACCTGCGCCTCGCCGTCGCCCGCGTCGAACAGGCCGACGCCGCGGCCCGCGAGGCCGGCGCCGCCTTCTTCCCGGAAATCGACGGCACGGCTTCGGTCGCCAACAACCGGATCAGCACGCTGACCTCGACCTACGCGGCCGGCGCGCCGCGCCTGCGCAACACGCGCAGCGCCGCGCTGACCACGTCGTACGAGCTCGACGTCTGGGGCCGCGTCCGCCGCAACAACGAGGCGGCGCGCGCCAGCCTGCTGGCCAGCGAATACTCGCGCGACGCCGTTCGCCTCAGCGTCGCCGGGCTGATCGCCGGCAACTACCTGGCGCTGCGTGCCGCCGACGCCCAGCTGGCGGTCACCGCCGAAACGCTGAAGAGCCGCGAGGACAGCCTGAAGCTGGTGCAGACCCGGGTCGATGCCGGCCTCGTCTCGCCGCTCGACCTGCACCAGGCCGAAGCCGCGCTGGCCGCGGCCCAGGCCCAGCAGGCCGACCTGCGCCGGGCGCGGGCGCTGGCCGAGCACCAGCTGGCGCTGCTGACCGGCACGCCGGACCTGAAGATCGCCGCCGGCGACCTGCGCCAGCTGCCGCTGCCGCCGGTTCCGCCGGCCGGCCTGCCGGCCGACCTGATCGACGGCCGGCCCGACGTCCGCCAGGCGGAACAGCAACTGATCGCGGCCAACGCCGGCATCGGCCTGGCCAAGGCCGGCTACTTCCCGAAATTCACGCTGACCGGCAGCGTCGGCAGCGAGAGCAAGGCGCTCGCCGACCTCTTCGCCGCCGGTGCCGGCACCTGGGGCCTCGGCCTCGGGCTGTTCATGCCCATCCTCGATTTCGGCCGGACCGCGGCCCGCGTCGACCAGGCGAAGGCGATCAACCAGCAGTCGCTGATCGCGTGGCAGGACACGCTGCAGACGGCCTACAAGGAAGTCCGCGACGCGCTGGTCGGGCTGCGCGAGAACGGCGAGGCGGAAAACGCCCAGACGGCGCGCGCCGATGCGGCCGGCAAGGCGCTCGGCCTGGCCCGGCTGCGCTACGACGCCGGCTACTCGGGCTA
This sequence comes from Dechloromonas sp., assembly GCA_028687035.1. Taxonomy (GTDB): domain Bacteria; phylum Pseudomonadota; class Gammaproteobacteria; order Burkholderiales; family Rhodocyclaceae; genus Azonexus. The sequence continues at coordinate 75,113 of JAQUAX010000009.1, forward strand.
CCTCGAGGTGCTCGACGCCCAGCGCACCGCCAACGACGCCCGGCTGGCGCAGATCGCCGCCCGCCAGGCCCGGCTGGCCTCGGCCGTCGAGCTGTTCAAGGCGCTGGGCGGCGGCTGGAAGGCCGAGTAGGCCGTTCGCGGTCAACGCCCCCTGCAAGCGAAAAAGCCGGCATCCGCCGGCTTTTTTTCGCGCTTCAGCCGGTGCTTCAGCCGCGGCGGCGGCGCGCCTCGAACAGGCAGACGCCGGCGGCAACCGAGACGTTGAGGCTCTCGACGCTGCCGCGCATCGGGATGCGGACCAGCTGGTCGCAGTTTTCGCGGGTCAGCCGGCGCATGCCCTCGCCTTCGGCCCCCATGACCAGCGCGACGGCCTGCGGCCAGTCGGCGGTATAGATGTCCTGCTCGGCCTCGCCGGCGGTGCCGACGATCCAGATGTCGCGTTCCTTCAGTTCGCGCAGCGTCCGCGCCAGGTTGGTCACGGTGATGTAGGGCACGCTCTCGGCGGCGCCGCAGGCGGTCTTGACGGCGACGTCGGTCAGCCCGGCCGAACGGTCCTTGGGCGCGATCACCGCATGGACGCCGGCCGCATCGGCGACGCGCAGGCAGGCGCCAAGGTTGCGCGGGTCGGTGACGCCGTCGAGGATCAGCAGGAAGGGGGGCTCCTCGAGCGTGTCGAGCACATCGTCGAGGTGCAGCGCCTTGCGCCCGCCTTCGAGACAGGCGATGACGCCCTGGTGGCGGGCGCCCGGCGCCATGCCGTCGAGGCGCTTGCCGTCGGCGACGATCAGCTTGACGCCCTGCAGTTCGGCATGGGCGATCAGGTCGCGGGCGCGCGCGTCCTGGCGCGTCGCATCGATGATGATTTCCTTGACCGCTTCCGGATCATGGCGGAGCTTGGCGGTCACGGCATGGAAGCCGTAGATCAGGCGGGAGGACATGGCTGCTTTCGGAAAGTCGAGGGGCGGATTTTACCCCGCCCGGACCGCCGGCGCCGCTCAGCGCCGCAGCGAGGCGAATTCCTGCCGGTCGATCCAGCGCACGAGCAGCACGTCGTGCAGCGCGATGTGGTGGGTCAGCCAGCGCGACAGCAACTGGTCGAGCTCGCGGATGCGTTCGACCAGATGGTCGGGCTCGAGCCGCGAAACGATCTGCTGGACCTTGGCCGAAATCGCCGCGTGGTCCTCAATGTGTGCCTCGCAGACGTCGCGGTCGACGGCCAGCATCAGCGTATCGCGCATGATGCCCTCCTCATGGACGAAATGATCCAGGATGAAGGCCAGCAGGTCGCCGAGCAGCGAGATCAGGCCGCTCTCGCAGTCGCGCCGCGTCGATGCGGCGCACTGCCGGCAATGCGGCAAGGCCGCGTAGTCGGTGCAGATCCGGCGCAGGCTGGTCATGCTGGACAACAGCTGACCGTGCTCGGCATCGATCGCGGCATGCCCGGTGACCAGCGCCGCCGGCAGCGGCCCGCCCGGCAGCCACGGCCGCGATTCCCTGACCGGCGACGCCGCTCCTTCGCCCCGTCCCAACTCTGGTGCTGCTGCGCCCCTCATCGCCACTCACCGACCGGTTGTAATCAAGTTTGACATTTTAACCATAAAACGCTTATTTCGCGCGTCTACCGTTTCAATTCAGCCGGATCGACAAAGGCTCAGCGTCGCTTTCCCCCCTTCTTGGCCGGTGCCGCAGCGCGCTTGGCCCCCGCCTTCGCCCCGTCGCGGGCCGGCGCGGCGGCCGCCTTCTTCGCGCCGCCCCGACCGGTCGCCTTCGGCTCGTCGCGGACCAGCACGAAATCGATCTTGTTGCTCTCGAGGTCGGCCCGGACCAGCTTGACGCGGACCCGGTCGCCGAGCCGGAAACGCTCGCCGGTCCGCTCGCCGAGCATCTGGTGCTTGACGTTGTCGAACTGGAAATAGTCGGCCCCGAGTTCCGACACATGGACCAGGCCTTCGACATAGACCTGGTCGAGCGCGACGAAAATGCCGAAGGCCGTGACCGCGGAAATCGTGCCGTCGAACACCTCGCCGATGCGCTCCTTCATGAAGAAGGTCTTCAGCCAGGCCTCGACGTCGCGCGTCGCCTCGTCGGCGCGCCGCTCGGTCGCCGAACAGTGCAGGCCGATGTCGTCCCAGCTCTTTTCCGGCGTGTACTTGCCGCCGGCCAGCACGGCCTTGATCGCGCGGTGCACCAGCAGGTCCGGGTAACGCCGGATCGGCGACGTGAAATGCGTGTAGTGCTCGTAGGCCAGGCCGAAGTGGCCGACGTTGTCCGGGCTGTACATCGCCTGCTTCAGCGAGCGCAGCATCACCGTCTGCAGCAGCTGGAAATCCGGACGGACCTTGATCTTCTCGAGCAGCAGCGAGTAATCCTTGGCCCGCGGATCGTCGCCGCCGCCGAGCGCCAGCCCGAACTCGCCGAGGAAACCGCGCAGGTTCTTCAGCTTGTCCTCGGACGGCGCCTCGTGGATGCGGTAAAGGCAGATCTGCTGGTGCCTGGCGAGGAATTCGGAAGCGCAGACGTTGGCCGCCAGCATGCATTCCTCGATCACGCGGTGGGCGTCGTTGCGCACGACCGGCACGATGTTCTCGATCTTGCCCTGGTCGTTGAACAGCATCTGCGTCTCGGTCGTCTCGAAGTCGATCGCGCCGCGCTGGCCGCGCGCCTTGTGCAGCGCCTGGAACAGCTTGTAGAGATTCTGCACGTGCGGCAGCAGGCCGCGGTGCACGTCGGTTTCGGGCGATTTTTCGCCGGACAGCCACGACCAGACCTGGTTGTAGGTCAGCCGCGCATGCGACCGGAAAACCGCCGGGTAGAAGCGGTACTTGCCGATCTTGCCGGCGGCGCTGACCGACATGTCGCAGACCATGGCCAGGCGCTCGACCTCGGGATTCAGCGAGCAGATGCCGTTCGACAGCTTCTCCGGCAGCATCGGGATCACCCGGCGCGGGAAATAGACCGAATTGCCGCGCTCCTCGGCCTCGCGGTCGAGCGCCATGCCGGGCTGCACGTAGTGCGAGACGTCGGCGATGGCGACGATCAGCCGCCAGCCGCGGCCCTGCTTCTCGCAATAGACGGCGTCGTCGAAGTCCCTGGCCGTCTCGCCGTCGATGGTCACCAGCGGCAGGTGGCAGAGGTCCTCGCGCCCCTTGGCGTCGGCCTTGCGGACCTTCTGCGGCACCTTCTTGTTCTCGGCCAGCGCCGCCGCCGAAAACTCGAACGGCAGGTCGTGCTTCCTGAGCGCGATCTCGATCTCCATGCCCGGATCGGCGTAGTTGCCGAGCACCTCGACGATGCGTCCGATCGGCTGCGAGAACTTGCTCGGCTGCTCGATGATCTCGACCATGACGACCTGGCCGGACTGCGCCTTCAGCTTGGCCTTCTTTTCCGGCGGCACCAGGATGTCCTGCGAGATGCGCTTGTTCTCGGGCACGACGAAAACGACGCCATGCTCGACGAAAACCCGGCCGACGACCCGGCTGTTGGCGCGCGCGGTGACTTCGACGATGGCCCCCTCCGGGCGGCCCCGGCGATCGACGCCGGTCACCCGGGCCAGGGCGCGGTCGCCGTGCAGCACCTTGCCCATCTGGTGCTGGTCGAGGAAGAGGTCAGCGCTGCCGTCGTCGGGAATCAGGAAACCGTAGCCGTCCGGATGCCCCTGCACGCGGCCGGGAATCAGGCTGGCCCGCTCGGGCAGGATGTAGGCGCCCTTGCGGTTGCGCATCAGCTGGCCTTCGCGCTCCATCGCGCCGAGGCGGCGCTGGAACATGTCGCGCTCGTCGGCGGCGATGTCCAGGCATTCGGCCAGTTCGGCCAGTTCGAGGGGGCGGCCTTCGTCGGCCAGGATCTGCGCGATGTACTCGCGCGACGGCAGCGGAAAATCGTAGCGCGCCTGCTCGCGCTCAAGGTAAGGATCGGCTCGACGAATCTTAGATAGTTTTTTTCTTGACATGTTCTTATTGTCCTCTATAATGCGGGCTCTTCGCACCTGTGCCCAGGTGGCGGAATTGGTAGACGCACTAGTTTCAGGTACTAGCGCTTAACGGCGTGGAGGTTCGAGTCCTCTCCTGGGCACCACGAATACAGATCAAAGGCTTCGAGCAATCGAGGCCTTTTTTCTTTTCCAGGCCGGAAAATCAGGCGCGCATTGTCTCACACTCCCCGCCCCACGTCGCCCGAAAATCGGAATCCGCCTTTTTCCAAAAATTGTGTACACAAAACAAAATATAGCTATATAATGCGCGCTCTTCGCACCTGTGCCCAGGTGGCGGAATTGGTAGACGCACTAGTTTCAGGTACTAGCGCTTAACGGCGTGGAGGTTCGAGTCCTCTCCTGGGCACCACGAATGCAGATCAAAGGCTTCGAGCAATCGAAGCCTTTTTTCTTTTCCGCGCCGCCGAAATCCCCGGGGCCGCAACAATTCCTAACATCTGCATCCCGGCATCCGGTCATCCCCCGCTTCGGCCGGACGTTATTCGGCTCATCGAAGAATCCGATCATGAAACGAGCCGAACCATGAAAAAAGCAATTTCCATCCTTCTCGCCGCCAGCCTGGCGCTCGGCAGCGCCGGCAATGCATTCGCCGACCGCGGCGGCCATCATCATCGCCATTTCCGCCCGCCGGTGCCGCACCACCACCATCACCACCGCCCGTACCGCTCCGACTGGGTCGGTCCGGCCGCCGTCCTGGCGATCACCGGGCTGGCGATCGGCGCGGCGACCTATGGCAGCCGCGCCTACGCCGAGCCGGCACCGGTCTACCAGGCCCCGCCGGTCAATCCGGGCGTCTGGTATTACTGTGGCTCGTCCGGGCAATACCACCCCTACACCCAGGTCTGTCCGGAAGGCTGGCAGGCGGTTCCCGCCCGCTGAAAATGAAAACGGGCCCCAGGGGCCCGTTCACCGCGACAATCCGGACAGCTGTTACTTGAACGGATGCTGCTTCAGGATGGTCTCGTCGCGCTCCGGGCCGGTCGACACGATGGCGATCGGCACGCCGCACAGTTCCTCGAGGCGGTTCAGGTAAGCCTGGGCATTGACCGGCAGGTCTTCCCAGCGCTTGACGCGGAAGGTCGTGCCTTCCCAGCCCGGCATCGTTTCGTAGATCGGCACGCAGCGCGCGACGTCGTCGGCGCCGATCGGCAGCAGGTCAACGACCTTGTCACCCAGCTGGTAGCCGGTGCAGATCTTGATCTCCTTCAGGCCGTCGAGCACGTCCAGCTTGGTGATGCACAGCCCGGTCAGGCCGTTGATGCGGGCCGAACGGCGCAGCAGCGCGGCGTCGAACCAGCCGCAGCGGCGCTTGCGGCCAGTCACCGTGCCGAATTCCTTGCCGACTGAGAACATCTGGTGGCCCGGCGTACCTTCGGTGTCGATGTCCAGTTCGCTCGGGAACGGACCGCCGCCGACGCGCGTGCAGTAGGCCTTGGTGATACCCAGCACGTAATGCAGCATGCCCGGGCCGATGCCCGAACCGGCGGCCGCCTGGCCGGCGACGCAGTTCGACGACGTGACGAAGGGATAGGTGCCGTGGTCGATGTCGAGCAGCGTGCCCTGGGCGCCTTCGAACAGCATGTTGTGGCCGGCCTCGTGGGCGTCGTACAGCGCGGCGGAAACATCGACGACGAGCGGCTTGATGTATTCGGCATCGGCCATCGCCTGGTCGTAGACGGCCTGGAAGTCGACCGGCTCGGCCTTGAAGTACTGGGTCAGCACGAAGTTGTGGTATTCCAGCACTTCCTTCAGCTTCTCGGCGAAGCGTTCCGGGTAGAACAGGTCATAGACGCGCAGGCCGCGGCGGGCGACCTTGTCCTCGTAGCTCGGTCCGATGCCCTTGCCGGTGGTGCCGATCTTCTTGTCGGCGCACTTGGCGCCTTCGCGCGCCCTGTCGATGGCCGAATGGTACGGCAGGATGATCGGGCAGCCCGGGCTGATCTTCAGGCGCGAACGGACGTCGATGCCGCCCTTCTCGAGTTCGGCGATTTCGGAAATCAGGTGGTGGATGTCGAGCACGACGCCGTTGCCGATGTAGCAATCGACGCCGGCACGGACGATGCCCGACGGCACCAGGTTCAGCTTGTAGACGTTTTCGCCGACGACCAGCGTGTGGCCCGCATTATGGCCGCCCTGGAAACGGACGACCCCCTTGGCGTGGTCGGTCAGCCAGTCGACGATCTTGCCCTTCCCTTCGTCGCCCCACTGGGTACCCACCACGATGACATTCTTGGCCATTTTCTAGTCCTCTTGTATTGCTTCAATAATCCATTGTTCGCCCAGGCGAACGAGCTTGCGGTCACATTGCGGCCCCTCGCAGGCCGTCTCGCCCGGCAGCAGCTCGACGACTGCCTCGCCCTGGCCGCGCAGCGCAGCGACATGCGCCGCCAGCGTGCGATCGCCGCCGGCGTGCGGCGCCAGGATGGCGCCCTGGGTCCTGCCGGCCGGCGCCAGACGAGCCACCTCGCGCAGGTCCATCGAGAAGCCGGTGGCCGGCCGGGCGCGGCCGAAGGCCTTGCCGGCGCCGTCGTAGCGGCCGCCCTGCGCGATGGCGGCCGGGTAGCCGGGGCAGTAGGCGGCGAACACGATGCCGTTGTGATAGTGGTAGCCGCGCAGGTCCGACAGGTCGATCGACAGCGGCAGTTCCGGCGCGCCGGCGACCAGATGGCGCAGGCCATCGAGTGCGGCGGCAATGCCGGGCAGGGCCGGCAGTTCGGCTGCGGCGCGGTCGATGACTTCGATGCCGCCGTACAGTTGCGGCAGGCGCTGCAGGGCTTCGCGATACGGCGAGGCAACCCCGGCGCAGGCCTCGACGAGCCCCGGGACGTCCTTGGCCTGCAACAGGCTCAGCACGTTCTCCTCGGCATCGGCCGGCAAACCGGCCGCCTCGGCCAGCGCGCGGAAGATGCCGACATGGCCGAGATCGATGCGGCTGACCGGCAGCTTGATACCGGCAAAGGCGCCGGCCATCAGCCGGATCACCGCGAGGTCGGCCTCGATACCGGCATGGCCGTACAGCTCGGCGCCGATCTGGACCGGCTCGCGGCTGGCGGAAATGCTCGCCGGCAGCGTGTGCAGCACGCTGTCGCAATAGCACAGGCGGGTGACGCCCTGATGATTGAGCAGGTGCGCATCGATGCGCGCCGCCTGCGGCGTGATGTCAGCCCGGACGCCCAGCGTGCGGCCGCTCAGCTGGTCGACCAGCTTGAAGGTACGCAGGTTGAGGTCCTGGCCGGCGCCGGTCAGCAGCGACTCGAGGTATTCGAGCATCGGCGGCATCACGTATTCGAAGCCGTGCGCGCGGAAGTGGTCGAGCACGTTGCGGCGCAGGCGCTCGATGCGCGCGGCTTCGGCCGGGAGCGCATCGGCGAGGTATTCGGGTAACAGCCAGTTCATGAGAAAAGCATCAGCAGGATGAGCCCGGCCAGCATCGAGGTCAGACCGACGAAGCGGATCTGACCGTCGGAAAACTGGGTCAGGCGACGAAAGGTTTCACGCCAGGCTGCCGGCGCGATGAAGGGCATGATGCCCTCCAGCACCAGCATCAGCGCGAAGGCGAGCAGCAGCGTCGAGGTCATTTGCCCTTGTCGCTGCCGCGCCCGGTACTCTTCATGTACTTGAAGAAATCGGAATTCGGCTCGACGACGAGGATGTCGCTCTTGCTCTTGAAGCTGCCGCGATAGGCTTCGAGACTGCGGTAGAAGGCATAGAACTCGGCGTTCTGGCCGAAGGCCTGGCCGTAGATCGCGGTCGACTTGGCATCGCCCTCGCCCTTGATCTTCTGGGCGTCGCGATAGGCCTCGGCGATGATGATCTCGCGCTGGCGGTCGGCGTCGGCGCGAATCTTCTCGGCCTCGGCGGAGCCTTCGGAGCGCAGTTCGTTGGCGACCCGCTTGCGCTCGGCCTCCATCCGGCGATAGACGGCATCGCTGACCTCGGTCGGCAGTTCGACGCGCTTCAGACGGACGTCGACGATCTGCACGCCGATCTTGCGCGCGTCGGCATCAGCCTTTTCACGCATCTGGTCCATGATCCGGTCGCGCTCGCCGGAAACGACGTCATGCACCGTGCGCTTGCCGAATTCCTCACGCAAACCGGCGTTGACCGTCTGGTTCAGACGGGTCCGGGCACGCGACTCGTCGCCGCCGACCGAGATGTAATACAGCTTCGGATCGACGATGCGCCACTTGATGTAGGAATCGACCAGCACGTTCTTCTTCTCGGAGGTGATGAAACGCTCCGGGTCGGAATTGTCGAGCGTGATGATGCGCTTCTCGAAGTAGCGGACGTTCTGCACCATCGGCAGCTTGAAATAGAGGCCGGGTTCGGCGATCACCTGCTTGACCTCGCCGAGCTGGAAGACCAGCGCGTACTGCCGCTGATCGACGGTGAAGATGGACATCGCCAGCACGACCAGCACGGTCGCCAGCAGTCCGGCGAAAAAATTCAGACGCTGGGCCATCAACGCCCCTCCCGGTCACGGGAACGCAGCGAACCATCGCGTGCGTTCGAAGAATACGAACCCCCGCCCACCCGCGGAGCGCTCTCCAGTTGCGGCGGCACTTCCGACGACACCGGGGCGGCCGGACGGGCCACCGGCGCCGCCTGCGATTCGGCGGCAACCGACGGTGCCGCGGCAGCCGTCGCCTGCATCAGCTTGTCGAGCGGCAGGTACAGCAGGTTGCCCTGCCCCTTGGCATCGACCATCACCTTGCTGGTATTGGCAAAAATCTGCTGCATGGTATCCAGGTACATGCGCTGGCGGGTCACTTCGGGCGCCTTGGCATATTCGGCGACGACCTGCTTGAAGCGCGACGCATCGCCTTCCGCGGTCGCGATGACGCGCTGCTTGTAGCCGTTGGCCTCTTCCATCAGGCGGGCGGCGGTCCCCTTGGCCTTCGGAATCACGTCATTGGCGTAAGCCTGACCTTCGTTCTTCTGCCGCTCGCGATCCTGGCCAGCCTTGACGGCGTCGTCGAAGGCCGCCTGCACCTGTTCCGGCGGCTGCGCGTTCTGCATCGTCACCTTGGAAATCAGGATGCCGCTCTGGTAGCGATCGAGGATGTCCTGCATCAGTTTGGCCGCCTGGGTCGCGATCTGCTCGCGCCCTTCGTAAAGCACGAAGTCCATCCGGCTCTTGCCGACGATCTCGCGCACCGCCGATTCAGCAGCCCCCATCACCGCCTCGTCCGTATGGCGGTTGTTGAACAGGTACTCGACCGGATCCTTCAGGATGTACTGCACCGCGAACTGGATGTTCACGATGTTCTCGTCATCGGTCAGCATCAGGGCTTCCTTGAGCACCTTGTTGCGCTCGCTGCCGCGATAGCCAATCTCGATGGTGCGCACGCCGGTCAGGTTGACGAGTTCGTGCGACTGGATCGGGTAGGGCAGCCGCCAGCGCAGGCCGGGCTCGGTCGCTTCCTTGAAGCTGCCGAATTGCAGCACGATGCCGCGTTGCGACGCATCGACGATGTAAAAGCCGGAAGCCAGCCAGACCAGGGCGATCAGGCCGAGCAGCAGACCGATGCCGCCACCCAGGAAACGCGGGTTGAAATCGATGTTCGGCAGGCGCGGACCGTCACCGCCGCCGTTTCCGCCGCCACCGCCCTTCTTGCCGAACAGGCCGTTCAGGCGCCGGTTGAAATCCCGCCACAATTCTTCGAGGTCGGGCGGTCCGTCGTTCGGCCGGCGCGGGCCGCCGGGTTCGTCGCTGCCGCCGCGGTTACCCCACTGCGGATCGTTCAGCGACATGAATATGCCTAGCGTAGGAATCATGGATGTCGGAGAGAGTCAGTTGAAATAGTCATCCCGGGCTCGGCTAGCCGCCTCGTCCAGTGCCTTTTGCCGGAGTTCGGCCTTGGCTCGAGCGTATTCGGCCAGGGTTTCGCGCAGAAGTTCGATGCCTTCGCCTGTGCGCGCACTCAGCCGGACTCGCGCGATATTACCATACTCGTCCCGCTCGACTCCCGGCCCGGCCTCGGTCAGGTCGATCTTGTTCCAGACGACGACCTGACGCACGCTGCGCGCACCGATTTCCTCGAGCACCTTGTCGACTTCGGCCATCTGCTCATCCCGGGCATGGCTCGCGCTATCGACGACATGCAGCAGCAGATCGGCATCGGTCGCCGCCTCCAGCGTCGCATGGAAGGCGTCGACCAGCGAATGCGGCAGTTCGCGAATGAAGCCGACGGTATCGGAAATCACGATATTGCCGGCCCCCTCGATCCACAGCTTTCGCGACGTGGTGTCCAGCGTCGCGAACAGCTGGTTGGCGGCGTAGACGCCGGCCCGGGTCAGTGCGTTGAACAGCGTCGACTTGCCGGCATTGGTGTAACCGACCAGCGACACGTTCAGCAGGTCGCCGCGCATCCGGGCCTTGCGCTGCACGCCGCGCTGGCGCGACAGTTTTTCGAGGCGCTCCTTCAGCAGCTTGACGCGGTTGCCGAGCAGCCGGCGGTCGGTCTCCAGCTGGGTTTCGCCCGGGCCGCGCAGGCCGATGCCGCCGCGCTGGCGCTCAAGGTGGGTCCAGCCGCGGACCAGCCGCGTCGACAGATGCTCGAGCTGGGCGAGTTCGACCTGCAGCTTGCCTTCGGCGCTCGCCGCGCGCAGCGCGAAGATGTCGAGGATCAGGCTGGTACGGTCGATGACGCGACATTTCAGCGCACGCTCGAGGTTGCGCTCCTGGGCCGGCGACAACTCGTGGTTGAAGATCACCAGGTCGGCCTCCCCGGCAGCGACCATCGCGCCGATCTCGTCGACCTTGCCCTTGCCGGCATAGGTTTTCGGGTCGGGACTGTGGCGGCGACCGCGGACCTCGGCAGCGACGATGCCGCCAGCCGATTCTGCGAGAAGACGAACTTCTTCCAGCTGATCCTCGAGATCGGGCTGGCCGAAGTCGAGCTGAACGATCACCGCCCGTTCACCAGCGGCGGGCCGTTCAATCATCGAAGCATCCTGGGAGTAAAAGGAGGGCCCGCCGCGAACGGCGGGCTGCGCAACAGGCGGAGCTTATTCTGCCGCCTGTTCCTGCTGGAGGTTGACCGGACGGGCCGGAACCACCGTGGAGATGGCGTGCTTGTACACCATCTGGGTCACCGTGTTCTTCAGCAGAACGACGTACTGATCGAAGGATTCAACCTGGCCCTGCAGTTTGATCCCGTTGACCAGGTAAATCGAAACGGGAACATGTTCGCGACGCAGCGCGTTCAAAAACGGGTCTTGTAGAAGTTGCCCTTTGTTGCTCATGGTGTGGAGCTCCATGTGGATGTTGTTATGAGGGCCTTAATGTACCCAAAATCCCTAGGGGATGCCAAAGAATTTGCAGTTTATCTGCTGTCCTTGTCGGCGAAGGGGTTCTTCGCGGTGACGAACTGGATGCGCAACGGCGTCCCCTGGAGCTTGAAGGCCTCGCGGAAGGTGTGCTCGAGGTAGCGGCGATAGCTGTCGGTGATCTGGTCGACGGCATTGCCGTGGATCACGACGATCGGCGGATTCGAGCCGCCCTGGTGGGCGTAGCGCGGCTTCGGCCGGAAGACGCCGTGCTTGGCCGGCGCCTGCTTGGCCACCGCATCGGCCAGCACGCGGGTCAGGCGCGGCGTCGACAGCTTGGTCATCGCGGCCGCGTAGGCGGCATCGACGGAGCGGAACAGGTTGTTGAGGCCGATGTTGTCGCGCGCCGAGATGAAATGGAACTTGGCGAAATCGAGGAACTTCAGCTTGCGCTGCAGGATCTGGCGCGTCTGTTCGCGGACGTAGGAATCGAGCCCGTCCCACTTGTTGACCGCGACGACCAGGGCGCGGCCGGACTGCACGATGAAATCGGCGATATGCGCATCCTGGTCGGAGACGTCGGCCTGCGCATCGACCATCAGGATCACCACGTTGGCGTCCTCGATCGCCTGCAGCGTCTTGACCACCGAGAATTTCTCGATCGCCTCGAAGACCTTGCCCCGCTTGCGCATGCCGGCCGTATCGATCAGCACGTACTTGCGGCCGCCGCGCTCGAAGTCGATCTCGATCGAGTCGCGCGTCGTTCCCGGCGCGTCGAAAGCGATCACGCGCTCCTCGCCGAGCAGCGTGTTGATCAGCGTCGACTTGCCGACGTTCGGCCGGCCGACGATGGCCACCCGGATCGAATCGTCGTGCCATTCGTCGTCTTCCGGCTCAGGAAAGCTCTCGAGCGCGAGTTCGACCAGACCGCGCACGCCCTCGCCGTGCGAGGCGGAAATGGCATACGGCTCGCCCAGGCCGAGTTCGTGGAATTCGGCCTCGACCATGCCGCGATTCAGGCCCTCGGCCTTGTTGACCGCGACGAAGACCGGGCGGTCGATGCAGCGCAGCTTGTTGGCGATTTCCTTGTCGTGCGGCGTCAGACCGGTGCGGCCATCGACGACGAAGACCACCGCATCCGCCTCGGCGATCGCCTGCTCGGTCTGGCGTGCCATCTCGTGCAGGATGCCGTCCTTGACCAGCGGTTCGAAACCGCCGGTATCGACGACCAGGTAGGGCTTCTTGCCCAGTTTGCCGTGACCATAGTGGCGGTCGCGGGTCAGGCCGGGCAGGTCGGCTACGATGGCGTCGCGCGACTTGGTCAGGCGGTTGAACAGCGTGGACTTGCCGACATTGGGTCGGCCGACCAGAACGAGAGTGGGTTTCATTGCGCCTCGATCGCGGCGACGGTACCGCCGGTCGTCTGGACGACCAGGCCGGAGCCGAGGGGTTTCAGGGAAGCCTTGACCGGGGATCCGTCGGTCTTCTGGCGGGCAACGAAGCTGCCATCCTCACGGGACAAGTAATGGACGATGCCTTCGCCGTCGGCGACGGCGACCAGGCCGCGGCGCACCGTCGGCGCCGTGACGCGGCGGTTCTTCAGCTTGTCCTGTTTCCACAGGCTGCTGCCGGACAGGCGGTCGAGGCCATAGACGACGCCGCTGTCGTCGGTGACGAACAGGTAGCGGCCGTCGAGCGCAAGGCCGACTGACGACGAGATGTCGCGCGACCAGACCATGTTGCCGGCCTGTCCGAGATCGAAACAGGCGACGCGTCCCTGGAAGGCGACGGCGCAGATCTGGCGGCCATCGACGACCGGCGCGGCGACGATGTCGGCGACGCGGTCGAGTTCGGTCGCGCCCTTGGGCAGCGCAACCGTGCCTTCCCAGACCGGTGCGCCGTTGTTGGCGGCCAGTGCGACCAGCTTGCCGCCGGGGAAGCCGACGAATACATAACGCTCGGCGAAGATCGGCGAACCCGCACCGCGGATCGCCAGCGCCGGTGTCGAGCGCTGGTAGACCCACTTGCGGCCGCCGTCGCCCGCATCGAGCAGGAAAACGCGGTTATCGCCGGCACGGACGGCAACGCCGTCGTCGCCGACCGTCGGCGCGGCCAGGACCTCGCTGGAGACGCGGGCCTGCCAGAGCGGCCGTCCGTCGTCGGCCGAATAGGCCAGCACTTCGCCCTTCGGCGTGCCGACGACGACCAGGCGTTCGCTGGCGCCGACGCCGCCGGACAGCGTCTGGCCGGCGCTGATCTTCCAGACCGTCTTGCCGTCGGCCAGCTTGCTCAGCGTACCGTCACGCCCGGCGACGTAAACGGCGCCATCGACGACGGCCGGCACGAAGACGTAGTCCCCGGACTTGCCGATGCCCGTCGACCACAGCGTGCGGACGTCCGCCGACCCGGTCAACGGCTGCAGCGGGGTCATTTTCGGCCCCGTCGAGGCAAAGGGATTCATCGCATCGACAGTCTTCGAGACCGTCGAGCAGCCGCCGAGCACGAGGCCTGCGGCGGCGAGCAGCGCAAGCAGCGGGCGGGTCATCAGGCGGCCCCCCCGAGGTTGTCGAATTTCTGCTGCAGCAGTTCACGACCCGGACCGGACTTGCCGGCCGACTTGTCGAGCGCCGCCCGGTAGGCAGCCTGGGCCTCGGCCTTCTTGCCCTGGGCGGCCAGCACGTCGCCCTTCAGTTCCTGGAAGCGCGCATCGAAGGCGGCGGCATGGCCGGCCTCCAGTTGCCGGATCGCCTCGTCGTAGGCCTGTTCGTCGAGCAGCACGGCGGCCAGGCGCAGGCGGGCCAGATCGCGCGCCTCGTCGCTGGCCTGTTCGGCCGCCCAGCCCAGCTGCGCCTTCGCGGTCTTCAGGTCGCCGGCCTCGAAGGACTGCTTGGCCGCCAGCAGCGCGCCGAGGGCCGCATAGCGGGTGCTGCCGTATTTCTCGGCCAGTTCGCCGGCCGCTGCCTTGACCTTCTGCGCGTCGCCAGCCGCGACGGCCTGCTCGAGCACCGCATAGACGCCGGCGGCCTGCGCCGAACGGCTGCCCTGATACCAGTTCCATCCCTGCCAGCCGACGACGCCGAGCGAGGCCGCAACGACGACCCAGGTCACCAGGTTGCCGTACATCTTCCACCAGGTTTTCAGCGAGTCGAGCTGTTCCTGTTCTTCGAGGTCGTAATGCGCCATGCCCTTATTCCTCTTCGTCTTCCGAATCGATCAATTGTTCGATGATAGCGCCTGCCAGGTCGTCGACGCGCAACTTGCGCTGCGCACCGCCCTCCTCGCGCAGGAATTTCAGCTGCGCCTCGCCGGTTGCCGCCTCGTCGTCGCCGATGACGACCGCGAAGGTCGCCCCGCTGCCGTCGGCCTTCTTCATCTGCGACTTGAAGCTGCCGCCGCCGCAATGCAGCAGCACGTTCAGCCCCTGGTCGCGCAGCCCCTCGGCGGCCCGGAAGGCCAGCCGGGACGCGGCGTCGCCCTGGTGGACAATATAGACATCCGGCGCCGGCGCCGCCGGCTCGCCGCCGGATTCGCGGATCAGCGCGATCAGGCGCTCGACGCCCATCGCGAAGCCGCAGGCCGGCGTCGCCTTGCCGCCGAGCTGTCCGACCAGGCCGTCGTAGCGGCCGCCGGCACAGACCGTGCCCTGCGCGCCGAGCTTGTCGGTCACCCACTCGAAGACGGTCAGGTTGTAGTAATCGAGGCCGCGCACCAGCCGCGGGTTGATGGTGTAGGGAATGCCGGCGTCGCGCAGCACGCGCTGCACGCCCTCGAAGTGAGCCAGCGATTCGTCGCCGAGGTAATCGATCAGCTTCGGCGCAGCGGCGCACATGTCCTGCAGCGCCGGGTTCTTGGTGTCGAGGATGCGCAGCGGATTGGTGTACAGCCGGCGCTTGGCGTCCTCGTCGAGCAGTTCGGCGTGCTCCTCGAAATAGGCGATCAGCGCGGCGCGGTGCTGGGCCCGCTCCTCGGGCTGGCCTAGGCTGTTGATCTGCAGTTCGATGCCGTCGAGGCCGAGGTCGGCCCACAGGCGGGCGCCCATCAGGATCATCTCGGCGTCGATGTCGGGACCGGCAAAGCCGAGCGCCTCGACGCCGACCTGGTGGAACTGCCGGTAACGACCCTTCTGCGGCCGTTCGTGGCGGAACATCTGGCCCAGGTAGTACAGGCGGCGCGGCTGCTGCGCCGCCAGATTGTGCTGGATCGCGGCGCGCACGCAGCCGGCGGTGCCTTCCGGGCGCAGCGTCAGCGGCTCGCCGTTCAGGCTGTCGATGAAGGAATACATTTCCTTCTCGACGATGTCGGTAACTTCGCCGATCGCCCGCTTGAACAGCGGCGTCGGCTCGACGATCGGCAGCCGGATCGGCCGGTAGCCGTAGGCCTTCAGCCACGAACGGACGGTGTCCTCGAACAGTTCCCAGAACTCGGCTTCGTCGGGCAGGATGTCGTTCATCCCGCGGACGGCTTGCAAGGTTTGACTCATGCTTGGATTTTTTTCTTGTAGGTGCGCTGGACGTAGCGCTCGATGATTTGCTTGAATTCGTCGGCGATGTGTTCGCCCTTCAGCGTCGTCGTCTTGACGCCGTCCTCGAACACCGGCGCCGACGGCGCCTCGCCGGTACCCGGCAGCGAGATGCCGATGTTCGCATGCTTCGATTCGCCCGGGCCGTTGACGATGCAGCCCATGACGGCCAACGTCATGTTCTCCGCGCCGTCGTAGTGCAGCTTCCATTCCGGCATCTTGGCGCGGACGAAATCCTGCACCTCGCCGGCCAGTTCCTGGAAGAAGGTCGAGGTCGTCCGGCCGCAACCCGGGCAGGCCGCGACCATCGGCGTGAAGGCGCGCAGGCCCATGGTCTGCAGGATTTCCTGCGCGACGATGACTTCCTGCGAACGCGAACCGCCCGGCTCCGGCGTCAACGACACGCGGATGGTGTCGCCGATGCCTTCCTGCAGCAGCACGGACAGCGCCGCGGTCGACGCGACGATCCCCTTGGATCCCATGCCGGCCTCGGTCAGGCCGAGGTGCAAGGCGTAGTCCGAACGCTTGGCCAGTTCGCGGTAGATCGCGATCAGATCCTGCACGCTCGAGACCTTGCACGACAGGATGATCTTCTCGCCGGCCAGGCCGACTTCCTCGGCCTTGGCCGCGGATTCGAGGGCCGAGGTGACCATCGCGTGACGCATCATCTCGGTGGCGTCGAGCGGCTCGGCCCGCCGCGAATTCTCGTCCATGATCCGCGCCAGCAGGTCCTGGTCGAGGCTGCCCCAATTGACGCCGATGCGCACCGGCTTGTCGTAGCGGCAGGCGAGTTCGACCATCTGCGCGAACTGCTCGTCCTTCTTCCTGCCGAAGCCGACGTTGCCCGGATTGATCCGGTACTTGGCCAGCGCCTCGGCGCAGGCCGGCTCGTCGGTCAGCAGGCGGTGGCCGTTGTAGTGGAAATCGCCGATCAGCGGCACGCTGCAGTTCATCCGGTCGAGGTGTTCGCGGATCTTCGGCACCGCCGCGGCGGCTTCCGGCGTGTTCACGGTGATGCGCACCAGCTCGGAGCCGGCGCGTGCCAGTTCGGCGCACTGGATCGCGGTGGCCAGGTAGTCGGCGGTGTCGGTGTTGGTCATCGACTGGACGACGACCGGCGCGTCGCCGCCGATGCGGACGCCGCCGATGCGCGTGGCGCGCGTGGGACGCTTGGGTACTGCCGTCATGCTTACTCCAGGACGAAACGGGCGACGTCGCCGCGCGTGTGCGGCGCCAGATCGACCGGCTGGTTGCGCCAGAACAGGCGGACGCCCGGGGCGTAGCCGATGACGATGGACAGCGGACCGCGGCCGCTGAGCGTCTCCTCGCGCCCGCCCGGGACGCGTTGCGAAAACACGATGTGGTTGTCGCGGTCGCGCACTTCCAGCCAGGACTCCTTGTCGAACACGAAGCGCATCTGGGGGCCGCCGACTGCGGTGGGCACAGCGGCCGGCGCCGACGGCGCGGCCGCCGGAACGGCAGCGGACGGTGCCGCGGGCTGGGGAATGGCGACCGGGGACGCCGCGACCGTTGCCGGCGGCGTAGCGGCTGCCGGTGCCGGCTGCAGCTCCGGCGGCACGACGGCCTGCGGATTGAGCACCTGCTGCGGTGTCACGCCCGGGGGGAAAACCGGTTCGGCAGCCGGCGGCGCGGCGGGCGCCGGCGCTTCCGTCCGGCTCGACGCCGAATCGAGCAGCGCCTGGGTATTCGAGCGCAGCTCGGACAGATCGTTGGGCATCAGGAAATAGGCGACGGCAGCGAGCAGCAGCAACGCGGCGCCGACCAGGACGACCAGACGGTCGCGCCGGGAAGCCCCGGGACCGGAGTCCGGCATCGTCGTCAATTCGGTTTCCGGCACATCGAGGTTCGCCGTCGGCTTGACCAGCACGCGGTCGAGCTGGGTCATCAGCCCGGCCGGATCGACATGGACCAGGCGCGCATAGTTGCGCACGAAGCCACGCGTGAAAGTGACGCCCGGCAACTGCTCCCAGTCACCGGCCTCGAGCGCCTCGACCTGACGCCGGCCGAGCTTGAGTGCCTGGGCGATATCGTCGACGCGCAGCCCGAGGGCCTCGCGGGCCTCGCGCAAATGCTCGCCGACCGGCGTCCCGGCGGGCGGAACGTCCACCTCGGCCACGCCGTCCTGGATATCGGGTGTTACGGTCATTCGAAATTGCCCTTCAGGAATTCCTGGTATTCAGGCGAGGTCGGGTAACGGCTGCGCAGTTGCGCCGCATAACCGCCCTCGTTGGCACGATTGCCGAGCTTGCGCTCGAGGCGGACGCCGAGCCACAGCGCCTCGGCCGTCGGCGGCTCCATCATGCGCAGCGCATCGGCCAGATAGACGCGCGCCTCCTCGAGGATGCTGCGCTGGTAGAACAGCTTGGCCAGTTGCAGGCGCGCCGCCGGCGCGCCGTCGCGCGACAGCTGGACCGCCTGCAGCAGGTAACGCTGCGCGCCCTCGAGGTCGCCCGCCTTCAGCGCACAGGTGCCGGCATTCGCGTAGGCGCGCTCCGGTGTCTCATACAGCGGGCTCTTCAGCGCATTCAGGAAATAGGTGATCGACTGGCGTTCCTTGCCGGATTCGCACAGGTACCAGCCGTAGTTGTTATTGACCTCGGGGTCGTTCGGCGCGAGGTCGAGCGCCCGCTTGAAGTCGGCCTCGGCCTTGGCGTGTTCCTTGAGCGCGCCGTGGACCAGGCCGCGCACGCTGTAGGCCTGGAAAAAGCGCGAATCGGCGTCGAGCGCGATGCGCAGTTCCTCGAGCGCGACCGCCATGTTGCCGGCCTGGAAATACATCGCCCCGAGTTCGGTGTGGATCTTCGCCCGCGCACGCGGGCTGCCGCTGGACTGCCCTCCGTCCGGGCCGGCGTAGTCGTACTGGGCCTGCGCCGGCAGCGCGCAGACGGCGCCGAGGCAGAGCGCGACCAGGGTCTGCGAAAGGGCTTTGCTCACGATCGGATCTCCGTCAGGGGTATCGTCTTGCCGGCGGTACGCCGCGTCTTGTCCTGGACCTGCCCCGCGAGCTGGCCGCAGGCGGCGTCGATGTCGTCGCCGCGCGTCTTGCGCGTCGTCGTGACGATGCCGGCCTGCATCAGCACGTCGGCGAAGCGGCGCACCTGCTCGGCCGGCGAACGCCGGAACGGCGAGCCCGGGAAGGGGTTGAAGGGAATCAGGTTGAACTTGCACGGCACGTCGCGGACCAGCGCCAGCAGTTCGCGGGCGTGGGCTTCGCTGTCGTTGATGCCGGCGATCATCGTGTATTCGAAGGTGATGAAGTCGCGCGGCGCCTTGTCGAGGTAGCGCCGGCAGGCGGCCATCAGTTCCTTCAGCGGGTATTTCTGGTTGATCGGGACCAGTTCGTCGCGCAGCCGGTCGTTCGGCGCATGCAGCGATACGGCGAGCGCCACCGGGCATTCGTCGCGCAGGCGGTCCATCGCCGGGACCAGGCCCGACGTCGATACCGTGACGCGCCGCCGCGACAGGCCGTAGGCGTGGTCGTCGAGCATCAGGCGCAGCGCGGTGATCGTGTTGTCGAAATTGGCGAGCGGCTCGCCCATGCCCATCATCACGACGTTGGAAATGACCCGTTCGTCGCCGTGTACCGCACCGAGGGCCTGGTTGGCCCGCCACAGCTGGCCGATGATTTCGGCCACCGTCAGGTTGCGGTTGAAACCCTGCTTGCCGGTCGAGCAGAAGGCGCAGTCGAGCGCGCAGCCGGCCTGGGTGGAAATGCACAGGGTGCCGCGATCGTCCTCGGGAATGAACACCGTTTCGACGGCGTTGCCATTGCCGACATCGATCAGGAACTTGCGCGTGCCATCGTCCGACAGCTTGTCGGAAACGACCGCAGGCGGCGCCACGACCGCCCTCGCCTTGAGCTTGTCGCGCAGGCTCTTGGCGATGTCGGTCATGGCATCGAAGTCCGCCACGCCGGACCGGTGCATCCAGCGCAGCACCTGCTTCGCGCGGAAGGGCTTCTCGCCCTGCTCGGCGAACCAGGCGGTCAGGCCTTCGGCATCGAAATCCAGCAGATTGACGGACATCGGGGTATTAGCGGCCAGCGTAGGTGTTCATGCCCGGGAAGAAGAAGGCGATCTCGACGGCCGCGGTTTCCGGGGCGTCGGAGCCGTGCACCGCGTTGGCGTCGATCGACTCGGCGAAGTCGGCGCGGATGGTGCCCTTCTCGGCCTTCTTCGGATCGGTGGCGCCCATCAGCTCACGGTTCTTGGCGATGGCGTTCTCGCCTTCCAGGCACTGGATCATCACCGGGCCGGAGGTCATGAACTCGACCAGATCCTTGAAGAAGGGACGTTCCTTGTGCACGGCGTAGAACTGGCCGGCTTCCTGGGCGGACAGCCAGGTCATGCGGGCGGCGATGACCTTCAGGCCGGCGCCTTCGAAACGGGAATAGATCTGGCCGATGACGTTCTTGGCGACGGCGTCCGGCTTGATGATGGAGAGGGTGCGTTCGATAGCCATGTTTGCTCCGAAAAAAGCTAGTCAGTTGAAAAACGGGCCATTTTAGCAGACTCGCCGGCGATGCGCCCGCTTACCGGGCCGGCGCGGCAGCGGCGAGCGGCGTACGGAGCAGCGCGAAATCGCGCGGTGCGACGTATTGCAGCAACTCCTTGCCATCGCCGTCGACGATGACGTCCAGCCCCTTGTCCGGATACAGCAGGTGCACGCGCTTATCGGACACCGGCAGACGCTCGCCCGGCGGCCCGAAGCGCTGGATCACCGTCGCTTCGTCGAGATTCACCGTCGGAATCACCGCGATGGCGCGGATCGGCATGCCCTCGACCGCCGCCCGGTCGTCCGCGTGGAGCCTGATCTTGCGGGTCGTGCTCTCCATGTATTCGGCCTTGACGGCGCGTTCGCGCATGGCCGAAATCGCCTCCGGCGACGCGTCGACCGTGACGATCAGCTTGGCCAGCACGAAGCCGAGCGGAACCTGGTTGTAATAGGCCTCCAGCGCGCCGACTTCCTGCGGGGCGGCGACGATCGCCACCTCGAGCTCGTCGCCGAGCGCCCGGCGCACGTCGGCCAGCGTGCTGACCCCGGGCTGCAGACCGAACACCTTGCTGCCGCCGCGGCCATCGAGTTCGATCTGCCACGGCAGGTTGCTTTCCGGATCGACGCCCTCCTGCTTGCCGGCACCGGGCATCAGGAAGGGCAGCGCGATCAGCGCGAGGATCAGCAGGACGATCGACAGGGCGAATTTCATGGCGGGCAAGGTCGGAAAATGGGCGGTCATTTTGCCACAGAGGGCCTCCCCGTCCGCCCGTCGCTGCCATTCCGGGGTTCGGACGAGGCATCCAGGCGGCCCCGCGCAGCGAATTGCTCGGCGTACTGGGTGGTGACGACCTCGAGCACTTCGCGGATCCGTTCGCTGGTCGTCGCGACATTCAGCGGCGCCCGGGAATCGCTGCGCTGCTGCTGCAGACGGACCAGCGCCGCATCGAAGAAGACCCACTGATTGCGCGCCAGCGCGAGCGCTTCCCGCGTCGCCCGGGAGTTGTCCGGTGCCGACTCCAGCTCGAGCAGGCCGGCGACGAATTCCCGTCGCGTCTGCTCCAGATCGACCAGCCGACCGGCCGAGCGGTCACCGGCCAGCGCCTGCAGATAGAGGCGGGCCAGACGCTGCGACAACATGTTCAGCCGCGACGACTGGTCGAGCAGGCGGCCGACCGGCGACTCCGTCTCGCCCTCGAGTTGCAGCGCGAGGCGCCCCGACTGCAGGCCGATCTCCTCGGCCAGTTGCGCAATCCGTTCGGTGCCGGCGGCTGCGGGCGGATTCCCTGCGGCAACGCGCAGTTCGCGCCACAACGCGATGCAGCGCAGCAGGCTGCGCTGGACGGCCGCCTGCCGGGACAGGCGGCCCAGCCGGGCCAGCGCAGCCTCGGCGGCGTCGATCGCCTGCCGTTCGTCCCGCTCCGTGGTCGCCGGAGCCAGTCCCAGCCCCCTCTGCACCCGCAGCTTGGCCAGGCGATGCGCCTGCAGGCGCAGGGTGCCGACGGCCACCACGCCGTCGGATATTTCAGCCGCCCGGCCGGTCGCCGGCGGCGCAGCGACGGCGGCGGGGACGACACAGGTCAGCAGCGCAAGCAGCAGAAAAGGCAGCAGTTTCATGGCCGGTTCCGGAAAAAAGGGACCGGCATTGGAACACTGCAGGATTGCGGCTTGATGAAAGCAAAAAGCCCCGGCCGGGGCCGGGGCTGACGGTGCCGAAGCGGATCAGAGCATGCCGAGTTGCTGCGGCAGCCACAGCGACAGGCCGGGCCAGTAGGTGACGACGCCGAGGAAGACCAGCATCGACAGCAGCCACGGCCAGACCGCGACGGTCAGCTCGGTGATGCCCATCTTGGTGATGCCCGACGCGACGTACAGGTTCAGGCCGACCGGCGGGTGGCACATGCCGACTTCCATGTTCACGACCATCAGGATGCCGAAATGCACCGGGTGGATGCCCAGCTGCACCGCGACCGGGAACAGGATGGGCGCGAAGATCAGCACGATCGACGACGGCTCCATGAAGTTGCCGGCGAGCAGCAGGATCACGTTGACCGCGAGCAGGAAGGTGATGACGCCCAGGCCGTTGCCCAGCATCCAGTCGGCCAGCGCCTGCGGGATGTTCTCGTTGGTCATGATGAACGAGAACAGCACGGCGTTGGTGATGATGTAGAGCAGCATCGCCGACATGTTGGCCGAGTTCAGCAGCACCTTGGGCACGTCCTTCAGGCCCATGTCCTTGTAGATGAAAACGGCGACGAAAAAGGCGTACACCGCGGACATCGCCGCCGCCTCGGTCGGCGTGAAGATGCCGGAGTAGATGCCGCCCATCACGACGACGATCAGCAGCAGGCCCCAGACCGACGCGCGGAAGGACTTCCAGCGCTCGCCCCAGCTCGCCTTCGGCTGGCGCGGGTAGTCGAACTTGCGGGCGCGGTACCAGGTCACGCCGCCCAGCGTCGCCGCCAGCGCCAGACCGGGGATGACGCCGGCCATGAACAGCGCGCCGACCGAAGTATTGGTCGCCACCGAGTACATGACCATGACGATCGACGGCGGGATCAGGATGCCGAGCGCGCCCGAGGTCGAGATCACGCCGGCCCCGAACTTGTTCGGAAAACCCGCCTTGACCATCGCCGGCAGCAGGATCGAGCCGATCGCCACCACGGTCGCCGGGCTGGAGCCGGACACCGCCGCGAACAGCGCGCAGGCGACGACACCGGCCAGGCCGAGACCGCCGTACCAGTGGCCGACCATGCTCGTCGCGAAGTTGATCATCCGCTTGGCGACGCCGCCGTGGGTCAGGAAGTTGCCGGCCAGGATGAAGAACGGGATGGCCATGATCTCGAACTTCTCGATGCCGGTGAACAGCTTCAGCGCGACCGATTCGAGCGGCACCTGCGTCATCGTGAACAGGAAGGTCAGCACGGTCAGGCCGAGCGAGATCGAGATCGGCATGCCGGTCAGCATCAGCACGGCCAGCAGGGAAAAGATCACCAGGGCGTTCATTGCTTGTTCTCCTTGTCGCCCTCGCCGAGCTGCGGATGTTTCAGGTCGTGCATGTGCAGGTTGTCGCCCATGCCGTACACATCGACGTCGACCGGCAGCTTTTCTTCTTCGAGACCATCGACGTGGCCGTGATCGTGGTGTGGCAGTTCGCCGGTCTTCAGGAAGCCCCAGGCGACCTGCAGGAAACGGAAACACATCAGCGACGAACCGAGCGGGATCGCGCTATAGACGATCCAGGTCGGCCACTCGAGATCCGGCGTGGTCGGCCCTTCGTACAGCTCCTCGCCGGCCATGCCCAGCGCGTTGAAGAGCGCGTAGTGGGCGCCGTTTTCCCAGACGAAATTGGCGCCCAGCGTGGCGACGATGCCGGTGAAGGTGGCGCCGGCGAGCAGGCCGAAAACGATGAACTTGCCGCGCATGCGGTCGTCGAGCCGGTTGATCAGCACATCGACGCCGACGTGGATGCCGGTGCGCACGCCATAGGCGGCGCCGAACTTGGCCATCCAGACGAACATGATGATGCACAGTTCCTGCGCCCAGCTGAAATTGAGCGTCAGCAGCCAGTCCTGCAGCCCCGGGATGTCGACCCCGGCCAGGTAGCGGTGGCCGACCGACAGGAAGATGATGAGGGTCGCCGCTCCCATCAGGAAGGTGACCAGCAACTCTTCGAGGTGATTGAGTGCCTTGTTGAGCATGAACGCTCCCCCTTTGTTATTCCCGGGGACGTCGGCCCCCGGGCGTTTTTACGGAATTACAGGCTGTCCGGCTTGAACCCGGTGTCCTTGTAAACCGCCTGAATCACCTCCTTGCCGACGCGGCCTTCCATCTTCTGGTGGACCGGCAGCATCGCCTTCTTGAAAGCCAGGCGCTCTTCCTTGGTCGGCGCGTAGACGGTGGTCTTGCCGCTCTTCTTCACGGCCTCCAGCGAATTGTCGTTCTCGACCTTGGCGATCTGGTTGGCGTAGCGCGTCGCCTGCACCATGGCTTCATCGAGCTGGCCGCGGACGTCGGCCGGCAGGCCGTCCCAGAACTTCTTGTTGACGATCACCGCGTAGCCCAGATAACCGTGGTCGGTCAGCGTCAGGTGCTTCTGCACCTCGTGCATCTTCTGGGTGTAGAGGTTGGAGATCGGGTTCTCGGTGCCGTCAACGACGCCGGTCTGCAGCGCCTGATAGACCTCGGAGAAGGCCATCACCTGCGGGATCGAGCCGACCGAGCGCATCTGCTCCTCGAGCACCTTGGACGACTGGATACGCATCTTCTTGCCCTTCAGGTCGGCCGGCGTCCTGATCGGGCTGTTCGCCGAGAAGGACTTGAAGCCGTTGTCCCAGTAGGCCAGGCCGCGGATGCCCTTGGGCTCCAGCTTGGCCAGCAGTTGCTTGCCGACCGGACCGTTGGTGACCTTGCGCAGGGCGTCGTAGTCGCTGAAGATGAAGGGCAGGTCGAAGACCTCGAATTCCTTGACGCCGAGCGGCCCGAACTTGGCCAGCGACGGTGCCAGCATCTGCACGGCGCCGAGCTGCAGCGCCTCCATTTCCTCCTTGTCCTTGTACAGCGTCGAGTTGGCATAGACCTCGACCTTGACCTTGCCCTTGGTCAGCTCGCCGGCCTTCTTGGCAAACATTTCGGCCGCCTTGCCCTTCGGGGTGTCGGCTGCGACGACGTGGCTGAACTTGATGACGATCGGCTGCTGCGCGTAGGCGGCCAGCGACAGCGCGCCGGCGAACAGGGCAACCAGAAGCTTCGATACTTTCATGTCTTTCTCCTCCTGTTGGATAAGGTCGCATATTTGGCGTTACGACTGGTTGGAAGTATTACGAAAGGTGTAACGGCTGCGTATTGTGGTTAACCACAAAAAAAACCGCCGGACGAAGCCGGCGGCAGGAGGGATGCGAGGAAAACGGGATCAGTGATGTTCGACCACCGGACGCGGAGAGGGAGCCATCGGCGGCGACTCGGCATCATCGAGCACCAGTTCCGGATGCTCGGCCTCGTCGTCGGTTTCCCCGTTGAGCACGGCCCGCATCTTGTCCGCATCGAGCGCGTGGCACCACTTGGCGACGACCAGCGTCGCGACGCTGTTGCCGACGAAATTGGTCAGCGCCCGGGCTTCCGACATGAAACGGTCGATGCCGAGAATCAGCGCCAGACCGGCAACCGGCACCGTGCCGACAGCGGACAGCGTCGCTGCCAGCACGATGAAGCCGCTGCCGGTCACACCAGCGGCGCCCTTCGAGGTGAGCAGCAGGATCAGCAGCAGCGTGACCTGATGCTGCAGGTCGAGCGGGGTGTTGGTCGCCTGGGCAATGAACACGGCGGCCATCGTCAGGTAGATCGAGGTGCCGTCGAGGTTGAACGAGTAACCGGTCGGAACGACCAGACCGACCACCGACTTCTGGGCGCCGGCGTTTTCCATCTTGGCCATCAGGCGGGGCAGGGCCGATTCCGACGACGAGGTGCCGAGGACGAGAAAGAGTTCCTCCTTGATGTACTTGATCAATTTCCACACCGAGAAACCGTGCACCGCGGCGATCGTCCCCAGCACGCCGAACACGAAAATCACGCAGGTCAGGTAAAAGGCCCCCATCAGGCTGGCCAGCTGGGTCAGGCTGCCAACACCGTGCTTGCCAATGGTATAAGCCATCGCGCCGAAGGCGCCGATCGGGGCGACCTTCATGATCACGCCAACGATGGCGAACAGCACGTGCGACAGCTTCTCGACCAGCTCGAACACCGGCTTGCCGCGTTCGCCGAAAGCGTGCAGCGCGTAGCCGAAGAGCACCGAGAAGAACAGCACCTGCAGCATGTCGCCCTTGGCGAAGGCATCGACGACGCTGGTCGGGATGATGTTCATCAAAAACTCGGTCGTCGACTGCATCTGGCCAGGCTGCGCGTACTTGGCAATGCCCTTGGTATCAAGGGTCGCCGGATCGACGTTCATGCCGGCGCCGGGCGCCCACACATTGACGACGACCAGGCCGATGATCAGCGCGATGGTGCTGACCACCTCGAAATAGAGCACCGCGTACCCGCCCGTCTTGCCGACCTTCTTCATGTCCTCCATGCCGGCGATGCCGACGACGATGGTACAGAAGATGATCGGCGCGATGATCATCTTGATCAGCTTGATGAAGGCGTCGCCCAGCGGCTTCATGTCGGCGCCGAGTTGCGGGTTGAAATGGCCGAGGGCCACGCCGATCGCGATGGCGACCAACACCTGGAAATATAGGCTCTTGAAAATGGCTTTACGGGCCATGGCGAAACTCCCTGCGTCCTGGAAAAGGATGCCAGTATCGGCAGGTCGCGACCACCCCGCCATTGTGGCTATCCGTATTGTGGAAAACCGCAATGGCGGAAATGGGAAACCCGTGATGTACCATCCGCCGGATGAACGACGCCCCACCTTCCCTCGTCGGCACCCGGCGCCTCGGCTGGCTGCTCGCGCTGCCCAAGCTGGCCATCGTGCTGCTGGTCGCCGCGCTGCTGTCGCTGCTCGCGCTGCTGCACCACAACGAGCAGGACGAGGAACGCGCCGCGCTGATCAAGGACGTGCTGTGGCTGGAACAGAACATCCGGTTCCATCTGAGCGGCAACGAGGAACAGTTGCAGCAGCTGGCGCTCGACATGGCGGAAACGGGCGAGGCGCAAAAACTCTTCCGCCTGCGCGCCGGCCACATGCTGAAAAACGCACCGGACATCGCGCAGATCCTGTGGCTGGACGCGCAACGCCGCGTCATCGACGCACTGCCCTCCCCGCTGCCCCCGGAGCAGGACAAGGAGACCTTCGGTCCGACGGCGACCGCCGACGCCTTCGAGAGGGCACGCCTGCTGTCGAAGGCGAGTTACAGCGAACCTTTCCTGCTGCCCGGCGGACGCGCCCACATCGCGATGCTGACCCCGGTGTTCGCAGAACGCCGGCTGACCGGGATGCTGCTCGCGGTCTACCCGCTCGAAGCCCTGCTTTCCAGCCAGGTCCCGTGGTGGTTCACCGAAAAATACAATGTCGAGATCGTCGACGACAACGACGTCCGCTACGCGACCAAATCGCGCATCGCCGGCCCCGGCAACCAGAGCTACGACATCCCCTTCGACCCGCCGGGCTACGGCCTGAAGCTGCGCGTGACCAGCTACCGGACGCCGGACAACTGGCTGCCCCGGCTGCTGATCGCGGCGATCATCGCGCTGGCCGGCGGCGTCTTCTGGAGCCTGTGGCTGGTGCGCGACCTGATGAAGAAGCGCTCGCGGGCCGAGGAGGCGCTGCGCGCCGAACACGCCTTCCGCGCCGCAATGGAGGATTCGCTGACGGTCGGCATGCGGGCCCGCGACCTCGACGGCCGGGTCATCTACGTCAACCCGGCTTTCTGCCGGATGACGGGGTTCACCGCGGAAGAACTGGTCGGCGCCGCGCCGCCGATGCCCTACTGGGCCCCGGAGCAGATGGAACAGACCTACGCGATGCACCAGACGGTGCTGGCCGGCGCGGCGCCGCAGGATGGATTCGAAATCACCTTCATGCGCAAGAACGGCGAGCGCTTCCAGGCCCTCGTCTACGAAGCCAAGCTGATCGACGGCAAGGGCAAGCACACCGGCTGGATGGCCTCGGTGCTCGACATCACCGAACGCAAGCACGCCGAGGAACTGGCCCGCCAGCAGCAGGAACAGCTGCAATTCACGGCGCGCCTGGTGACCATGGGCGAGATGGCCTCGACGCTGGCCCATGAGCTCAACCAGCCGCTGGCCGCGATCGCCAGCTACAACACCGGCTGCCTGAACCTGCTGGCGCAGGAAGCGACCCGGGCCGAGGACCTGCGGCCGGCGCTGGAAAAGATCGGGCACCAGGCGCAGCGCGCCGGCAAGATCATCCGCCGCGTGCACGACTTCGTCCGCAAGAGCGAGCCGAAGCGGGCGCCCTGCGCGATCGGCGAAGTCATCGAGGACTGCCTCGGTTTCATCGAACCGGAGGCGCGCAAGCGGCAGGTCCGCATCGACTGCCGCATTCCGCCGCTGCCGCCGGTGCTCGCCGACCGCGTGATGCTCGAGCAGGTGCTGCTCAACCTGATCCGCAACGGCATGGACGCGATGGCCGACACGCCGGTCCGCGACCGCATGCTCAAGCTTTCGGCGATGGAAGAAGGCGGCCAACTGCGCATCGCCGTCACCGACAACGGCTGCGGCATCGCGCCGGAAATCCGCGACCGCCTGTTCACCGCCTTCTTCAGCACCAAGCCCGACGGCATGGGAATCGGCCTGTCGATCTGCCGGTCGATCGTCGAGTTCCACCGCGGCCGACTGTGGAGCGAGGACAACCCGGACTCGCCGACCGGAAGCGGTACGATATTCGCCTTCACCCTGCCCCTGGAAGCCCCATGAGCATTTCGCAAGCCCACCTGGTCGACGACGACGAGGCCATCCGCGACGCGCTGGCCTGGCTGCTCAAATCGCGCGGCCTGCCCTGCGCCACCTACGACAGCGCCGAGGCCTTTCTGGACGCCTGGACCCCGCAGACCAGCGGCTGCATCGTCCTCGACATGCGGATGTCCGGAATGAGCGGCCTGGACTGCTTCGACCGCCTGCTCGAACGCGGCTCGACGCTGCCGGTCATTTTCCTGACCGGCCACGGCGATGTGCCGCTGGCCGTCGCGACGCTGAAGAAGGGCGCCTTCGACTTCTTCGAGAAACCCTTCAACGACAACGACCTGGTCACCCGGATCGGCGAAGCGCTGGCACTCGACGCGAGCCAGCGCACGGCCAGCGCCACCGTCGATTCGGTGAATGCCCGGCTGGCCAGCCTGACCAGCCGCGAACGCCAGATCATGGATCTGGTACTGACCGGCAAGTTCAACAAGGTGATCGCCGACGAACTGAACATCAGCATGCGAACGGTCGAGGTGCACCGCGCCAACCTGTTCGACAAAATGCAAGTAAAAACGGCAGTGGAATTGGCAAACCTACTCAAACCGCATCGTTGAGATGCGGGCTTTTGGTTATACTGTGGCAAAACTAAGGATAAGCTAGATCATGACTTTGCTGCTGCGGATATTGGCCGTCGCTTTCGCCATCGGTGCCGTCGTTGCCGGAATCATCGGCTACCGTCTGAGCAATCAGCCCGAACCCGTACCGAGCACCGTGCAGGCCCCTCCGGCCGAAAACGTCGTCGAAGTCGTGCAAGCGTTGCGTGCGGGCGAACCGATCGTCGCCGGAAACATCGCGCTGCGTCAGGTTCCAGCCCGCCCGGCCGGCAGTTTTTCGACGCCACAACAGGCGATCGGCCTGGTACCGCTCGCCGACATCGCCGCCGGTGAAATCCTGAACAAGTCGCAGCTGGTTTCGCCGGGCCAGCTGCAGCGCCACCTGCACCCGGGAGAACGTGCCGTCGCCATCAAGGTCGACGAAATCGTCGGCCTCGGCGGCTACGCCCAGCCGGGCGACCTGGTCGACGTGCTGCTCTACCTGCGTCCTTCCCAGGAAACCAAGAACGCCAGCTCCGCCCAGGTCGTCCTGTCGGGCGTCCGCCTGCTCGCTTTCGGCGAATCGGTCCAGGGCACGACCTCCGCCGAACCGTCCGTCGCCGAAACGACGGGCGTTGCCAAGCCGCAGGACAAGGCGGCCAGCCGCGCCAAGACGGTCACCTCGGCGGTACTCGCCGTACCCGAGGCCGCCGCGCCGAAGCTGATGCTGGCCGCCAACAGCGGCAACCTGCGCCTGGCCCTGCGCCCGGTCGAAGGCAGCAAGGCCGCCGTGGCCGCCAGCGATGCCCAACTGATCCGCCTGACCGAGATCGCCGGTACCGCCAAGCCGGAAAGCAAGCCGTCGGCGCCGCGCCGCCCGGCCGCTCCCGCCGTCGTCATCCACGAAGGCGAATCCGTCCGTACCGCCCAGAGACCCCTGCGCTAGACCGCACTGACCGCGAGGCCCCCGTGTTCCGCCGCCTGATCAATCACTGCATCACCCCGCTGCTCGCCGCACTGACCCTGAGCCTTCCGCTCGCCCATGCGGCCGAACCGGCGGACATCGTCGTCCCGCCCGGCACCCAGCGCCCCTATACCCACGAAACCCCGATCCGCCGGATCGCGGTCGGCGACCCGAAGGTTGCCGGCGTGACGCTGACCTCGGCGCGCAGCCTGCTGATCACCGGCAAGCAGCAGGGCAGCACGACGCTGCTGGTCTGGGGCGAAAAGGACAAGGCAGGCCCGGCCTTCCAGGCGCGGATCGTCGTCGCGCCGGACAACATCGACGACGGCCTGAACGTCGAGGGCAGCGGCGAGCGGCTGAAGATTTCCGGCACGCTGTCGTCGCTGGAGTCCCACCACGCGATGATCCAGGGTCTGGGCAAGGACGCCGACCC
Source organism: Dechloromonas sp. (assembly GCA_028687035.1). GTDB lineage: Bacteria > Pseudomonadota > Gammaproteobacteria > Burkholderiales > Rhodocyclaceae > Azonexus. The sequence continues at coordinate 105,761 of JAQUAX010000009.1, forward strand.
GGTGGATACCAGCCGTTCCGCCTTCGACACCCAGGTCCAGATCGACATCAAGGTCGTCGAAGTCAGCCGCAAGCGGCTGATGAACGCCGGTTTCTTCCTCGGCAGGAACGACGGGGCGGTGACCCGGGCGATTTCCGGCCCGGGCAATTTAAGCGGTGTCACCAGAACAACTGAAGGAGGGGGCATCACCCTAACCAGCGCTTCGGGCTTCCTGCCCTTCCTGAAGTCCTACAACCTGGTCTGGGGCGGCGCCCAGAAAGGCCTGCTCGGCGCGCTCAGCGTCCTCGAGGAGGACGGTTTCGCCTACACGCTGGCCGAACCCAGCCTGACCGCGATCAGCGGCCAGACGGCCTCCTTCCTGGCCGGTGGCGAAGTCCCCATCCCGCAGCGCACCGGGACCGGCGCCGAAAGCTCGACGACGATCCGCTACAAGGAATTCGGCGTCAAACTGGCGTTGACCCCGACCGTGCTCGACCAGAACCGCATTTTCCTGAAGGTGGCCCCCGAGGTCAGCGAGATCGACGACACGCTGTCGGTCCAGGTCAGCGGCCTGACCATCCCCGGCCTGCGGGTCCGGCGCACCGACACCAGCGTCGCGCTGGGCGATGGCGAGAGCTTCGTGCTCAGCGGGCTGGTCAGCCGCAACACGACGGCCGACGTCGCCAAGTTCCCGATGCTGGCGGACATTCCGATCCTCGGCGCCTTCATGCGCTCGACCCGCTTCGAGCGTAACGACAAGGAACTGCTGATGGTCGTCACCGCCCACCTGGTCCGCCCCTTCGCCAAGGCCCAGGCGCTGCCGCCCCTGCCCGGCGAGGGCTATCGCGACTACAACCCCAGCTTCCCCGAACTGATGTTCATGGAAACCGGACGCTTCAACTCTTCGACGGGATTTTCCGACTGATGGCCGAGCACCGCAGTTTCGTCGTCGTCACCGACAAGGAACCCTTCGCCCGCTGGCTGACCCAGAGCCTGCAGGAAGAGGGAACGACCATCGTGGCGGATTTCAGCGCCCTCGACCGGGTGCTGCAGATGGTGGACATGACCGGCACCCGGCTGGTCTTTCTCAGCCTCAGCCGCGACGGCTTGCGCCAGGAGACCACCTTCCTCGAGGGCCTGCTGGCCGCCAAGCCGCTGCTCTCGGTGATCGCGGTCGCCGAAGCGCCCGACCAGGCCCTGCTGCTCGCCGCGCTGCGGGCCGGTGCGCGCGATTTCATCACGCCGGATCTGCGCTCGGAGGAGGTGATCAACGTCGTCCGCCGCACGCTGGGCCGCACGCATCCCGCCGGCAGCGGCGCGGTCGCCGACCAGTGCTGGGCCAGCGCCGTGATTTCGGCCCGCCCCGGCAACGACGCACCGATGTTCGCGCTGCACCTGGCGCTGGCCATCCAGGGGCTGTCGCCGCTGAACAAGACCCTGCTGCTCGACCTCGGCGCCCCTCCGGCCGACACCCTGCTCTTCCTCGGCATCAAGTCCTCCTATACCTTCGTCGATGCCGTCCGCAGCCTGCGCCGCATGGATGCGACGCTGATCGAAACCGCTTTCGGCAGGCACAAGAGCGGACTCAGCTTCCTGTCCATGCCCGAGGATTCGCGGGTCCAGGTCAGCGACATCACGTCGGCCGACATCTACGTGCTGCTCGGTGCGCTGCGCCGCTATTTCACGCACATCGTCATCAACCTGGGCGGCGTTCCGACGTCCGATTTCCTTTACCTGGCGCTCGGGCGCGCCGATCACATCGTGCTGATCGCCGAACAGAGCCTGCCCAGCTGCAAGCAGAGCATGAACCTGCTGCAGCAGTTGCGCGACAACAAGATCGACCTGACCCACAGCGGCCTGGTCCTCGATCACTACCTGCAGAAAATGCCGCCCGATGCCGAAAGCGTCGCCAGCGGCATGGGCCTGCCGCTGCTCGCCAGCCTGCCGCCGGCCGGGATGGCCCGCTTGGCGGTGATGAACAGCGGCGAGAGCATGTTCGATGCCGACCCGGGCAATCCCTACGCAGCTGCAGTACGCCGGCTGGCCCAGAATCTGACCGCCGGCCCCGGCACCGACAAGGCGCAGCCCCCGGCCTGGCTGGCCGCTGTGCGCCGCTGGTTCGGCGCGACCTAGGAGACCCCAGGATGCCCCCGCTTTCGGGCTTCGGCTACGACTTCAGCCTCAAGCGCAGCGACACCTATCAGGACGTCAAGCTGCGCCTGCATCATTTCCTGATCGACCGCATCGAGGACGAGCGGGTACCGGTCGGCGACATGAGCAAGGACGACCTGGCCACCTACGTCCGCAACAAGGTCACGCGCTACGTGGCCGACCAGCACCTCGCGCTGACCGCCTTCGACACCGAGCACCTGGCCCGGGAAATGGTCGATGAACTCACCGGTTACGGTCCGCTCGAGAAACTGATCCAGGACGACCAGGTCAACGACATCCTGGTCAACGGCTGCCGGCATATCTTCGTCGAGCGCTCCGGCCGGCTGCAACCCAGCGACCTGCGCTTCATCGACGACGAACACGTGCTGCGCGTGATACGCCGCATCCTGGCCCCGCTCGGACGGCGGCTCGACGAATCCAGCCCGATGGTCGACGCCCGGCTACCCGACGGCAGCCGGGTCAATGCGATCATCCCGCCGGTGGCGCTGGACGGCCCCTGCCTGTCGATCCGCAAGTTCCGCAAGGACCCGCTGCAGGCCGCCGACCTGCTGGTCTTCGGCACCGTCAACCAGGAGATTCTCGAATTCCTGCAGAAGGCGGTCGCCAAGCGCTGCAACATCCTGATCAGCGGCGGCACCGGCGCCGGCAAGACGACGCTGCTCAACGTGCTGTCCCGCCACATTCCGGCCAGCGAACGCCTGGTCACCATCGAGGATGCGGCCGAACTCCAGCTCGGGCACGATCACGTCGTCCGTCTCGAAACGCGACCGCCGAACATCGACGGTCATGGCGAGGTAACCGCACGCGACCTGGTCCGCAACGCGCTGCGCATGCGACCCGACCGCATCATCCTCGGCGAAGCCCGCGGCGATGAAGTCATGGACGTGCTGCAGGCGATGAATACCGGCCACGATGGCTGCATGAGCACGGTACACGCCAACAACCCGCGCGACGCGCTGGTCCGCCTCGAGATGCTGGCCGGACTGGCCGGCTTCCAGGGCACCGACCTGACGCTGAAAACCATGATCTCGACAGCGCTCGACCTGGTCATCCAGATCAGCCGCCTGCCCGACGGCCGCCGCCGGATCACCGGCATCGACGAGGTCATCGGCGTCCGCGACAACCAGTTCGTGACCACCTCCCTGTACGAACATCATGCCGACAGCGATGCCTTCGCCAATCTCGGCATCCAGCCCAGCTGTCCGAAATTGCGGCACGACGGCAGCAGCCGCGCGATATGGTGATTCTCGGCATCGCCCTCTACCTGCTGGCGCTGTTGCTGATCGTCGCGGCGGTCCTGTCCTTCCGCTCGGGTGAACGCGCCGCGATACGCTCGCGGATCAGCGGCCGCTTCCAGGAAATTTCCTTCGACCAGATCGACAGCGGCACGCCGAAAACCAGCCCCTTGCGCGGCAATCTGTACAACCGCTGGTTGTGGCGTAGCGGCATCCAGCTGACCCGCCCGCGCATCGTGCTGTTCGGCATCGGACTGATCATCGGCCTGGCACTGGTCTGGCAGTTTGCCGGCGCCTTCGCCGACCTGGTCGCGATCAGCATTCTCGTCGTGACCTTCGTCGTCTGGCCGAATTACCAGTACCGCAAGCGGTTGACCGCGATGGCCGCCCAGATACCGCTGTTCCTCGACCAGGTTGTCCGGGGGCTTGCCACCGGACGCAACCTCGACGGCGCCCTGCGCCTCGCCACCGAGGAAACCCGGGCCCCGCTGGTCGAAGTGATGACCCGCGTCCAGCAGGCCGTCGACCTGGGGGCCGACATCGGCGAAGCCCTGCGCGACGCGGCCAGCCTGTACAACCTGCGCGAACTGTACTTCATCGCGATGGCGGTACAGATCGCCCACAACTACGGCAGCAGCCCCAAGGAAATGCTGGAGAGCGCCGCCAAACTGGTTCTCCACCGCGAACAGGCCCAGCGCGAATTGCGCGCGATGACTGGCGAAACCCGGATCAGCGCCTGGACCCTGAGCATCCTGCCCAGTTCGGTCGCGCTCTACATGCTGGCGGTCAACCCGGGCTATCTGAACTCGATGTGGCTCGACCCGGGTGGCCGGATCGTTCTGCTGATGTCGCTGGCCCTGCAGATAACCGGGGCCTTCATCCTCTGGCGCATGGTGAAAAGTGTCTAATTACTGGCCCGCCCTCGTTCTTGGTCTGCTGGCCGGCGCCATCGCACTCGTTTACCTGCAACGCCGCCAGGAAAAAACCGAACGGCGCCGCCGCTTCGAGGCGGTCTGGTCCGACCGCGAAGAAGCGCGCTGGCTGATTTCCGGGGAAGCCGAAAACAAGCCGGGCAGCCGCAACCTGTTGCGCGACGCCGCACAGCAGCAGTCGATCGCCCTCGACCTGCGCCGCGCCGGCTGGAGCCATCCGAAAGCCCAGGGCATCTACACGACGGCCGCGCTGTTCTGCCCCGTGATCGGCGCGGTACTCGGCCTGATGTGGGGAACGCTGTCCGGAGACGGAATCAAGAACGTGCTGACCACGGCCTTCTTCGGTTTCGGCATCGGCTACCTGCTCCCGCCGCGCTTTCTCCGCTGGCGGGCCGGCAAACGCCAGAAGGCGATTTCCGAGGAAATGCTGCCCATCCTGCATCTGCTTCGCATGCTGTTCGACGCCGGCCTGTCGCTGGAGCACTCGTTGCGAGTGATCACCGAGCAGGGACGCGAACTGGCTCCCGAAATGACCAAGGAAATCGCGCTGGCCCTGGCCCGCATCAACGCAGGCCAGGAAAGGGCCGATGCGCTGGAGGAAATGGCCGCCCCGCTGCAGGTCCCGGAACTCGACGACACCGTGGCCATCCTCAAGCAGGCCACCCGCTACGGCGGCAGCCTGCGCGAATCGCTGGCCCGCCTGATCAGCCTGTTCGAGGAACGCCGCTTGAGCAGCACCCGCGAATACGTCAGCAAGCTGTCGGCCAAAATGACCGTCGTCATGATTCTCTTCATGTTCCCGGCGCTGATGATTTTCCTGGCCGGCCCCGGCTTCCTGTCGCTGGCTCGTGCACTCGGCAAGGTGTTCTGAGATGCGCCCCTCCGCCCTCCTCCTGCTTTTGTCCCTGACCCTGCTCACCGGCTGTCAAAACCAGCCCCTCCGCCCGCAGGACGCCGGCAACTGCGCCAACGACGGCGATGCCGGTACCACCACGCGCCTGACCATGATCCGGCGGGTTCTCGACGCCGACCAACCCTACGCCGCGCTGGCCCACCTGGATGCCTCGGGCAGTCGTGGGCCGGGTGCCGATCTGCTGCGCGCCGACATCCTGCGCCGGCTCGACCGGGGGAGCGAGGCTGCTGCGCTGTATCGCGGGCTGCTGTCGACCTGCATGGTCGGCGCCGGCCAGCACGGATTGGGCCTGCTGAGCGGCCAGCAAGGCAAACTGGCGGAAAGCCTGCAGCATTTCCGCCAGGCCCGGCTCGCCCAGCCCGCCGATCCCCGGATACGCAGCGATTACGGTTACGCCCTGCTGCTGTCCGGCGACCGCGAGGCCGCCCGGGTCGAATTCATGACCGCACTCGAACTCGCCCCCGACCACCGGAAGGCCGCGCTCAATCTCGCGCTGCTGCACCACCTGAACGGCGACCCGTCGCGCGGCGATGCGCTGGCCCGCCATCACAAGGCCAGCCCCGAGGAACTCTCAGCCTTGCGCCGCGAAGCGGCCAGGCTCGCCCAGCAACCTGGAGACAACCGATGAAGCTGACGCACCTCCTGTCGATCATTCCGCTCTGCCTGCTCGGCGCCTGCGCCGCAGTCGGCGAGCGCGGCACCGCCCCGTCCGGCGGCGACACCCCGAAGCACGCCGAAACAGGCGAAGCGACGCGTCAATGGCTGGACCGCCAGCGCCAGGGGCAGCAAGCGGCTGCACAGCCCCAACCCCTGTCGGGTCCGGTCCAGGAGCAAATCTATGAACGCTACCAGAAGAGCTTCTCCCACCCGATTCCCGAACGCTTCGAGAGTGAACGCGTCAATAGCGGTTCCGGGGCGCGCTGAGCGGCCGCTGCCGGCATCCCGGCAGCGCGGCGCGATCGGGCTGTTCGGCATCCTGACCCTGCTGACCGGGCTGCTGTTCACCGCGCTCGCCGTCGACGCCGGCCGGCTGTGGATGGAACGCCGGCAGCTTCAATCGATCGCCGATATGGCCGCACTCGAAGCCGCCGGAACGATCGGCTGCGCTGCCAACCTGGCCGACGTGCAGGCAGCCGCACAAGCAGCCGCGCAACGCAATGGCTACGGCGACAATCTGACCCAGGCCCCCAACCGTGTCGAGATCGGCAAGCTGAAGACCGTCGGCGGCGAGCGGCAGTTCATCGCAGGCGCCGCCCCGGAGGCCGTCCATGTCGTTGCGACGGAATCGGTCCCGGCCAGCCTGCTGCTCGGCGGGCTGATCGGCAACCGGGTCCGCATCACGGCCGAGGCGACCGCCCGCGCCGAACCGGCCCAGGCCACCTTCGGTGCCGGCAGCTACCTGTTGCGCGTCTCCGCCACCGGCAAGGATGCCAACCTGCTCAATCTGCTGCTCGGCGGACTGCTCGGCAGCAGCCTCTCGCTCGACGTCGCCTCCTACCAGGGCCTCGCCAATGCCAACGTGACGCTGCTGCAACTCCTGCAGGTCAATGCCACCGTCGGTTCGGTCGAGGAGCTGCTCAACGCCAACCTGACGATCCGCGAAGTCATCGACATGACGCGCGGCGCGGTGATTTTGCACGACAGCGGCCTGTCCACCGTGGTCGGTGCCCTCGATTCGCTGCTGCTGAACACCGTCAACGCCCTCGACCTGCGCCTCGGCGACGTGCTCAACGTCGCAACGCCGGTGACCGATGCAGCGGCCAATCTGGATCTCAACGTCCTCGACCTGATCACGGCGACCCTGATGGTCGCCAACAAGAACCACGCGATCTCGCTGCCGCTCGGCATCAACATCCCCGGCCTGGTCAATCTCAGTGCCGACATCAACATCATCCAGCCGCCGCAGATCGCCGTCGGCCCGGCCGGGCGCGATGCCGACGGCAACTGGTGCACCGAGGCGAAGACCGCACAGATCGATGTCGGCGTGACGAGCTTCATCAACGTGCTCGGGCTGGCCACCGTCGACCTCAAACTCGCGCTGGAAGTTGCCCAAGGCACCGCTCACCTGAAAACGCTGGTCACCCAAGCCGGCGCAGCGCAGGCGGTCATCGGCGCGACGCCCGGCATCGCCAGCGTGATGCTGACCAATCAGGCGGGTACCGGCCCGGCCTCGGTATCCCTCCTGTTCGACTTGATTCAACTGGCCCGGATAGGCATCAACCTGCCGATCCAGCCAGGCAATGCGACCGATCTCAATTACGACGTCAGCACGCCCATCGCCGGCAAGCTGCCGATCACGCAAAGCGTCTCCAGTTCGCTGGGCGACAGCCTGGCAAATGCGCTCAAGTCCCCGGATGCCCTTGATGTCGAGTTGCTAGTTATTCCCGGCCTGGGAGAACTTCTCAAGATTCTCTCTTTGGGGCTCATCGACCTGGACGATATTCTCGACACGGTTCTGAACAGCGTGCTCAGTCCTCTGCTCGGTATGCTGGGCGAGGCCTTGCTCGACCCGCTGCTCAGGCTGCTCGGCATCCAGCTCGGTGGGCTGGACGTCACGCTGCACGACATCAAGTACCGCGGAGGCGCTCAACTGGTCATCTGACCAGTCCGCCTCTACAACTGGACAGAGGCCTTGCCGACCAGATCGTTGGGGAGTCGGGGAACATCCCCGACCAGCGGCAGTTTCAGCGTCGGGATCAGTCCGTCGGTCGCGTAGCCCGGATACCGGACAGTTACCGTCATCAGCTTCTGGGCTCCCACCGTCGTCGGCTCGACGACGATGTTCTCGGCACTCAGGACCTTCTGCTTGGCCTTGTCCGGCAGCCACGACAACTCTCCCTGCACCCGGGTCCTGACCAGATTCTGGACATGGCTCTCATAGGCAGCCTCGGTCGCGAAAGCCAGGCGATCGACGGCGATCGCCGACCTGACACCCTCTTCGGCGGCCTGCGCCAGCCCCTGCATCAGCAGCATCGCCAACGAATAGGCGACGATGGCGTAGAACAGCACGAAAAACAGCAGGAAAAGCAGCGCGAATTCGATTGCCGCAGCCCCTTGCTGGGTACGCTGCCAACGCAGGATGAGCGTTTTTTTCATCGTGAATGAACGAGCGGCAATAACAGCAGGCTGCCGATCAGCCCGCCCCCCAGAGCGGCACCGAAAGGCAGGCACCGGGAGGAAGTGGAGCATGGGACACGCCCCCCCAGCCGTCCGGGGAAATGCCAGTAGGCCAATGCCGGCAGCACGGCGAGCAGCGCGCCGATCACGAAAGTCTGCAGCACCAGCGCATGCCCCCCCATCGTGGCCACAGTCAGCAGCATCTTGACATCCCCGGCCCCGAGGCGATGCGTCAGGTAGCCCGGGAGAGTCAACAACAGCGCGAGTCCGAAGCCCCCCGCGACGGAAATCGGGCTACCGCCGAGAGGTGCCTGGCCGCCCCACGCGAGAGCGAACAGGCAAACCAGGGAGGCACCGAAAACCAGGTAATTCGGGATGCGCCTTTCGGTCACGTCCGAATAGGCAACGAACATCGCCCATAGAACGGCCATGATCTCGTTCGCCGCCAGACCAGCGGCAACAGGCATCTCAATACCTGACAACGGTAGCGAACACGATCACTTGGCGGCCGGCGCCAATGCGTTCTGAATGCTCGTGAAGATGTTCTTGATTGCGGTGTTGATCGGTTCGACGAAGGCAATCAGCGCCACCGCCACCATCGCCGCAACGAGGGCATACTCGATCGCGCTGGCACCTTCTTCATCGCGCAGGAACTGGAGCAGCTTGGTCTTCATGGTTCATTCTCCTGAAATCACAAATATCTAAAACTTGCACATTTTGTCAAAACCGTGTCGACAAGTATAAACAGCCCGGCGAAACAAGGAAAGGAAATCATGACACCGGGGCAAACCCTTCGTCGGCCCAGACCACCCGGTTCCGGCCTTCGGCCTTGGCGCGGTACAAGGCCTCGTCGGCCTTGCGCAGCAGCGCCTCCGGATGATCGTCGTGCCCGGGTATGCTGGTCGCGCCACCGAGACTGATCGTCACCACCCCGCCCGGGTTGTCGCTGTGCTCCATGCGAAGTGCCTCGACTGTGCGTCGCATGGCTTCCGCCAGCATCAAACCGTCATCGCGCGACATGTGGAAAAGCAGCGCGACGAATTCTTCGCCGCCGTAACGCGCCACCATGTCGCTGGAGCGTCGCATCGTACCGCCCAGCGCACGGGCAACCCGGGCCAGGCATTCGTCGCCGGCCTGATGTCCGTAGCGGTCGTTGTATTTCTTGAAAAAATCGACGTCGACCATGATCAGCGAGATCGGCACCGCCATGCGCTGCGCCCGCCCCCACTCGCGCTCGATGCTGTTGTCGAACGAGCGCCGGTTCGGAATGCCGGTCAGCTTGTCGCGCACGGCTTCGACCTCGAGCGCCTGCTGGTTGGCATAGATCGCGCTGAGATCGATATTCGCCTTGCGCGCCTCGTCGGTCAGGCCGGCCCAGATGACCACCAGCACCATGACCATCATCCAGTGCTCGACGCCGAACACCACGACCAGGCCGATCAGGATGGGCAGGAACAGGCCGGCCATGAACGCCGCATTGACCACCGGCATCGCCGCCATTCGGGGCAGCGATGCAGCGGCAACGGCAGTCAGCGTCAGCACCAGCAGCAGTTGCTGGTGGACGGACACGAAGGGCAGGAACGCCGCCGCCGATCCCCAGCCGAAGCCGGCCAGCGCCGCCAGAAACACGAGTTTCGAGACGTTGACCCCGGCCAGCGCGCGACGATCGGCAGCCAGCAGCGTGTTGCCGAAATAGCTGTGGTAGCCGGAAGTTCCCAGCATGAAGAAATACCAGGCGGCGACCGCGGCGACGCTGACTTCGGTCAACAGGAAGGCGGCCAGCGCGCTGGCGACCATGACGCCGTGTGCGAACAGCGAAAGCGAGCGCCGATAGACGTGGGTTACCTTGTCGGCGAACAACTGGTGCGGATCTGCCAAGTAAGCATCTCGGGTAGAAATTCAACGTGCTAAGGATACCACCGCCATGGAGCGTTACGCGCAAGCCTTTGCCCCGATCACACCTTCCCAGTCCGGCGAATTTTCGCTAGGATGCTGCGGAAATTACGGCGGCCGGAACACGGACATGACGCAACCCCGGCCGGTTCATTGCGTCATCCCAATTCACGAGGCACACATGAGCGAGCATATCCACTACGTCACCGACGACACTTTCGAATCCGACGTGCTGCAGGCGCAGCAGCCGGTTCTCGTCGACTACTGGGCCGAGTGGTGCGGCCCGTGCAAGATGATCGCTCCCATCCTCGACGAAATCGCCGCCGAGTACGCCGGCAAGCTGAAGGTCGCCAAGGTCAATATCGACGACAACCAGGCGACCCCGGCCAAGTACGGCATCCGCGGCATCCCGACGCTGATGATCTTCAAGAACGGCAATGTCGAAGCGACCAAGGTCGGCGCACTGTCCAAGTCGCAGCTCGCCGCCTTCATTGACAGCAACCTGTAATCTGCTTACCCTCCAGGCCTGAGGGTGCGTCCTGCACCTTCAGGCGACGCCGGCGACATCGCGCCGGGCGTCATCATCCATTCCCAAGCCCCCCTGCTCCTGCGCCCCGATTCCGGGCTGACGCCCGTATTGCGTTTCCGGCGCCACACCATCCCAATGCAACTCTCAGAACTCAAGACCTTACACGTCAGCAAGCTGCTCGACATGGCGACCGAACTCGGCATCGAGAACGCCAACCGCATGCGCAAGCAGGAACTGATCTACGCGATTCTCAAGGCGATGGCCAAGAATGGCGAGACCATCCACGGCGACGGCACGCTCGAAGTGCTGCCCGACGGTTTCGGCTTCCTCCGCTCGGCCGACACCTCCTACCTCGCCAACCCCGACGACATCTACGTTTCGCCATCGCAGGTCCGCCGTTTCAACCTGCGCACCGGCGACACCGTCGAGGGCGAAATCCGCACGCCGAAGGATGGGGAGCGCTACGTCGCACTGACCAAGCTCGACCGCATCAACGGTTTCCCGCCGGAAGCCAACAAGAACAAGATCATGTTCGAGAACCTGACGCCGCTGCACCCGACGCGTCACCTCAAGCTCGAACGCGAAATCAAGTCCGAGGAAAACATCACAAGCCGCGTCATCGACATGATCGCGCCGATCGGCTGCGGCCAGCGCGGCCTGCTGGTCGCCCCGCCGAAGACCGGCAAGACGGTGATGCTGCAGAACATCGCGCATGCGATCACCGCCAATCACCCGGAAGTCGTGCTGATCGTGCTGCTGATCGACGAGCGCCCGGAAGAAGTCACCGAAATGACCCGCACCGTCAAGGGCGAGGTCGTTGCCTCGACCTTCGACGAGCCGGCCACCCGCCACGTCGCGGTCGCCGAGATGGTCATCGAGAAGGCCAAGCGCCTGGTCGAGCACAAGAAGGATGTCGTCATCCTGCTCGACTCGATCACCCGCCTCGCCCGCGCCTACAACACCGTGCAGCCGGCCTCCGGCAAGGTGCTGACCGGCGGCGTCGACGCCAACGCGCTGCAGAAGCCGAAGCGCTTCTTCGGTGCCGCGCGCAATATCGAGGAAGGCGGCTCGCTGACCATTCTCGCCACCGCGCTGATCGATACCGGCTCGCGGATGGACGAAGTCATCTACGAAGAATTCAAGGGCACCGGCAACTCGGAAATCCACCTCGACCGCCGCATGGCCGAGAAGCGGATGTACCCGGCGGTCAACGTCAACCGCTCGGGCACCCGCCGCGAAGAACTGCTGCTGAAGCCGGACGTGCTGCAGAAGATGTGGGTGCTCAGGAAGCTCTGCTACCCGATGGACGACCTCGAAGCGATGGAATTCCTGCTCGACAAGGTCAAGTCGACGAAGGGCAATGCCGAATTCTTCGACGCAATGCGCCGCGGTTAACCCCTTGCAAGCGCGTGATTATTCGACGATAATCACGCGCTTCCCAGATCGGCCACATCCGCCGGTCGCTTGTTTAAAGGACGAAAGATGAAAGCCGATATCCACCCGAACTACAAAGAAATCCAGGTGAACTGCTCCTGTGGCAACACCTTCACGACCCGCTCGACGATGAGCAAGGACGCCTTCCACGTTGAAGTCTGCGCTGCCTGCCACCCGTTCTACACCGGCAAGCAGAAGATCGTCGACACCGCCGGTCGCGTCGAGAAGTTCAACCAGAAGTTCGGCGCGATGCGCGGCAAGGCTGCTGCCTGATTTCTCCGAATTGCGTTATAAAAGGCAGCCCACCGGCTGCCTTTTTCATTTGTGCCCCGCATGCCTGAATTCCTCGCGCTGATCCGACGCGGCATCCGTCTGCCGCCGAGCGGCTGGACGCTCGCCGCGATGCTGGCCTTCTACGTGCTGGCCGGCCTGTTCGGTCGCGACCCGTGGAAAGGCGAGGATGCGATCCATATCGGTACCGCGTGGCACATGCTGCAGCACGGCCAGTGGCTGGCCCCGGAACTGGCCGGGCGCGCCTTCCACGAGCCGCCGCTCTATTACTGGAGCGGGGCGCTGGGCGGGCTGCTCTTCGGCTGGCTGCTGCCGGCCCACGAAGCGATCCGGCTGGCCAGCGGTCTGTGGATCACGCTGACGCTGCTCGGCCTGTACTACGCGGGCCGGGAACTCTACGGCCCGGACAGCGCCGCCGCCAGCCCGCTGCTGCTGGCCGGCAGCCTCGGACTGCTCGTCCATGCCCACGACGCGCAGCCGATGCTGATCGCGCTCGCCGCCTACGCCGCCGCCCTCGGCGCGCTCTCCGCACTCGGACGCAAGCCGCGCCTGGCGGCTCCGCTGTACGGCGCGGCGCTGGCCGGCTGCCTGCTCGGCACCGGCATTGCGCCGACCCTGCCGCTGCTGCTCATCGCTCCGGCCGCGCTGTGGCTCGCCGAAGACCGTCGCCAGGCAGGCCGGACGCTGGTCCTGGGCCTCGGCCTGGCCATGCTGCTCGCGCTGCCCTGGCCGCTGCTGCTGCTCGCCGTCGAACCGGCGCGCTTCCACGCCTGGCTGGCCACCGAACTGGCACCGTTCGCCACACCGTTCTCGCTGAGCGGGCTCGGCCGCTTCAGTGCGATGCTGCCGTGGTTCGCCTTCCCGGCGATGCCGCTGGCAGCCTGGACCCTATGGACCCGGCGCCGGGAAATCGGCCGCCCGGCCATCCTGCTGCCGCTCGCCTTCCTGCTCCTGACCCTGCTGCTGCTGGCATGGACCTATCGCCCGCGCGAGATTCCGGCGCTGCTGCTGCTGCCGCCGCTCGCGCTGCTGGCCACTCCCGGCGCCCTCGCGCTGCGGCGCGGCGCCGCGAATGCCTTCGACTGGTTCGCGATGAGCACCTTCAGCCTGTTCACAGCGGTCGTCTGGGTCTGCTGGTCGGCGATGGCGCTGGGCTGGCCGGAACGCCTGGCCAGGCGCATCGTCACGCTGCGCCCCGGTTTCGTCGGCCACTTCGACCTGCTTGCGCTGTTCGTCGGGCTGCTGGTCACCGCCTGGTGGGCCTGGCTGATCCTGACCGCGCCGCGCTCGCCGTATCGCAGCCTGACGCACTGGACGCTGGGCTTCACGATGCTGTGGCTGCTGGCGACGACGCTGGTGACGCCGTGGTTCGATTACGGCAACAGTTACCGGCCGGTCGCCGAGGCGATCGCCCGGGCCCTGCCCGAGAACCGCAGCTGCGTCGCCGAACGCGGACTGTCGGACACCCAGCGCGCGTCGCTGGCCTATTTCGCGAATATCGAGCCGCTGGCCGAGAACACGCCCGCCGGCAAGGTGTGCGACTGGCTGATCACGGTCGGCGACGGCCGGCGCCAGGCCCATTCGCAGCCCCCGGGCAGCGAATGGCAGAAGGTCTGGGAAGGCAGCCGGCCGGGTATCCGGCGCGACAAATTCCGCCTGTTCAGGCGTTGACCGCGGTCGACGGCCGGGCCGCCCCCATCGCGCCGGCGATGTCGGCGGCCGCGATGCGGACGATTTCCGCCTCGACGCGGCCGTCGGCGACCAGGCGCTCGAGGAAAGCCAGCACCGCCTCTCCGCTCAACCCCTTGCGGTAGGGCCGGTCCTGGGCCATCGCCTGGAAGATGTCGGCGACGCGCAGGATGCGCGCCTCGAGCGGCAAACTGACGCCGTGCAGGCGGAACGGATAACCGCTGCCGTCCGGTTCCTCGTGATGGTAGGCCGCCCAGCGCGTGATTTCCTCGAAGCCGCGGATGTGCCGCAGGATCTGGAAGGTCTCGAAACTGTGGGCGTTCATCATCAGGCGCTCGCCGGCATCGAGCCCGGCCGGCTTGTCGAGGATCTCGTCGGGAATGCGCAGCTTGCCGAGATCGTGCAGCAGGCCGGCGATTTCCAGCTTCTCGCAGTTGGCCGGCGACACCCCCATGCGCTCGGCGATCCAGCGCGCCAGGCGGGCGACGCCCAGCGAATGCTCGGCGGTGAACGGGCTCTTCGCATCGACGATGCGCGAGAAGATTTCGGCCAGTTGCTTCAGTTCGGCATGCGACGCGCGGCAGGCCCTGCCCTGCTCCAGCATTTCCTGCAGCACGGCCTGGATGCCGCGCGGCTCCAGCTGCAGCCAGAAGGCTTCCGACGCCGATGCGGCGAGGAAGAGTTCGACCAGCCGCGGCGAGAAATAGCGGCCGGCGTGGGCGGCGATCGTGTCGCGGATCGTTGCGACATGCATCAGCAGCCCGCCGCCCGAGTAATACGGCGCAGCCAGCGCATCGACGCGATCGACCAGGTAGATCAGGTTGGCCCGCTCCGCCGTCTCCGGCGCAACATCCGGCAGGCCGGCGAAGCGCTCCCAGCGCGTGTGGTGGTAGAGCACCGGTTCGGCCAGCGCGGCGAGCGGCGCGAAATCGCGCAGCAGCGCGTAGCCGATGTCGCAGTGGCCCTGCGACGATTCCCAGTCGAATTCGCTGACCAGATGGCGGTGCACCGTGGTCGTCGAAACGCCGATGTCGTGCAGCATGCCGAGATCGAACAGGAAGGTGGTTTCGGCGCCGGACAGGCCCGCCTCGCGCGCGCAGGAGGCGGCCATCGCGCCGACCCGCTTGCCGTGCGCGACGTCGTCGATGCCGACCAGATCGAGCGCGTCGGACAAGGCATAGACGACCTGGCGCAGGTCGACGTCGAGGCTTCCGTTCGAGGTTCCCGGCATCCGGATCAGCCCTTCAAGAAATGTTCGCGGTAATACTTCAGCTCGTCGATCGACTCCTGGATGTCGGCCAGCGCGGTATGCCGGCTCTTCTTCTTGAAGCCCTTGTAGATCTCCGGCTGCCAGCGCTTGCACAATTCCTTCAGCGTGCTGACGTCCAGGTTGCGGTAATGGAAGAAGGCCTCCAGCGCCGGCATGTAGCGGACCATGAAGCGGCGGTCCTGGCCGATCGAATTGCCGCACATCGGCGAATGGCCGGGCAGCGAGTACTTGTTCAGGAATTCGAGCGCCGCCGCCTCGACGGCCGTCTCGTCCATCGTCGATGCCTTGACCTTGTCGATCAGACCGGAGCGGCCGTGCGTCTTCTGGTTCCAGTCGTCCATCCCGGCCAGCGTCGCATCGGACTGGTGCACGACCCAGGACGGCGACTCGGCGACCATTTCGAGTTCCGAATTGGTGACGACGATGGCCAGTTCCAGGATGCGGTCGCCTTCCGGGTTCAAGCCGGTCATTTCCATGTCCAGCCAGACGAGGTTGTTTGCGTTGCCTGCCATATAATTGCCCGAATCATTCAAAAACCCGATTGTCTCACAGCCCGCCGCCGCCTTCGTGACCCCAGCCTTCACCACCGTCTTCGTCGCCGCCCTCGTCCTGACCAGCCTGTTCCGGGTCTGGCTCAAGTGGCGCCACATCCGTCACGTCCGCGCCCACCGGGCCGCGGTGCCGGCCGGTTTCGCCGACCGCATCGGCCTCGCATCGCACCAGAAAGCCGCCGATTACACGGTCGACCGCAGCCGGACGGTCATTATCGACATCGGCATCGAAACCCTGGTCCTGCTCGGCTGGACGCTGGGCGGCGGACTCGACGCGCTGCACGCGCTGTGCGCCGCGCATCTCGACGGCCTGGCCTACGGCGTCGCGCTGATCCTCGGCGTCGGCTTCATCTCCGCGGCGATCGACCTGCCGCTCGCGCTGTACCGGCAGTTCGTCGTCGAGGCGCGCTACGGCTTCAACCGGATGACGCCCGCCCTGTTCCTGTCCGACCTCGCCAAGCAGGCGGCGCTGGCGCTGGTCATCGGCATCCCGCTGCTGCTCGCCGTGCTGTGGCTGATGGGCGCGATGGGCGAAGGGTGGTGGCTATACGTCTGGCTGTTCTGGTGCGGCTTCAACCTGCTGATCCTGTTCGTCTGGCCGACCTGGATCGCGCCGCTGTTCAACAAGTTCTCGCCGCTGCCCGACGGCGACATGAAGACCCGCATCGAGGCGCTGCTCGCCCGCTGCGGCTTCCGCTCCTCCGGGCTGTTCGTCATGGACGGCTCGAAGCGCTCCAGCCACGGCAACGCCTACTTCACCGGTTTCGGCGACAACAAGCGCATCGTGTTCTTCGACACCCTGCTCGACAAGCTGGCGCCGCCCGAGATCGAAGCCGTGCTGGCGCACGAACTGGGACACTTCCGCCGGCGCCACGTCGTCCAGCGGATGGCGCTCGCCTTCGCGACCTCGCTCGCCTTCCTGTGGCTGCTCGGCCAGCTGATCGACGCCCCGTGGTTCTATGCCGGGCTCGGCGTCGGCAGCCAGAATACCGCGCTGGCGCTGGTGCTGTTCTTCCTGGTCGTGCCGGTCTTCACCTTCCCGTTCAGCCCGCTCGGCAGCCAGCTGTCACGCCGCCACGAATTCGAAGCCGACGCCTATGCCGCCGAACATGCCTCGGCCGCCGATCTGGTCCGCGCGCTGGTCAAGCTGTACGACGACAACGCGGCGACGCTGACGCCCGATCCGCTGCATTCGCTGTTCCACGATTCCCACCCGCCGGCGGCGCAGCGTATCGCCCGCCTGCAAGTCATGGAGAAGCCCGCATGAAGCCGACCGCCCCCGCCCTGCTGCTTGCCCTTGCCGCGCTGCCGGTGCTGGCCGCCGATCCCTGGGGCGACGCCGACCCCAAGCACGGCCGCGAACTGCATGACAAGGCCTGCGTCGCCTGCCACGTCCGCCTGTACGGCGGCGACGGCAGCAAGATGTACACGCGCGACGGCCGGCTGCTATCGACCAAGCTCGACATCCTGCAACGGGTCGCCGCCTGCAACTCGCAGACCCACACCGGCTGGTTCCCGGAAGAGGAGGCCGCCGTCGCCGCCTGGCTGAACCAGCACTACTACCGATTCACGGACTGATGGAAGGCCGCGTCATCGCCGCGCACGGCCGCCAGTACGTCGTCGAACTCGACGACGGCAGCCGACTGCCCTGCTTCCCGCGCGGCAAGAAAAGCGAGATCGCCTGCGGCGACTGCGTCGACGTCGAGCGCAGTTCCGACGACCAGGGCGTCATCGAGGCGATCCGGCCGCGCCGCAGCCTGCTCTACCGCTCCAACGAAATCCGCCAGAAACTGATCGCCGCCAACGTCGACCAGCTGGTCATCGTCGTCGCCACCGAGCCGGCCTTTTCCGACGAGCTGGTGACACGCGCCATCCTCGCCGCGGAGAGCGAGGAAATCGAGCTGCTGATCGTGCTCAACAAGTGCGACCTGGCCGACAAGCTCGACGCCGCCCGCCGCCAGGTCGCGGTCTTCGCGGCGCTCGGCTACCGGGTGCTCGAACTGTCGGCGCGCGACCATGCCGAGGAGCTGCGCCCCTTCCTGGCCGGCCGGACCAGCGTGCTGGTCGGCCAGTCGGGCATGGGCAAGTCGACGCTGGTCAATGCGCTGGCGCCGGAAGCCCGGGCGGCCACCCGCGAAATCTCGCAGGCGCTCGATTCCGGCAAGCACACGACGACGCATGCGACGCTCTACCACCTCAACGCCGACAGCCACCTGATCGACTCGCCGGGGCTGCAGGAATTCGGCCTCGGCCACCTCGACCGCCAGGAAATCGAGCAGGCCTTCCGCGAATTCCGCCCCTTCCTCGGCGAATGCCGCTTCCGCGACTGCCGCCACGACCGCGAGCCGGACTGCGCGCTGCGCGCCGCGGTCGACGCCGGAAAAATCGACAAATCCCGCTTTGCCGCCTACCACCGCATCGCCGGCGGACAACGCTCCCCCTGAAGCCCGCCCGATGCGGTTTATTTGGCAAGACACGGGGGTCGAGGTGATAATTCTGACAAAGTCGAAATCATTCATTCACCGTATCGAATTTTTCCGTGTCCAATAGCCAGCCCAGCATCCTGATCGTCGACGACACGCCGGAGAACCTCAGCGTTCTCGGCGAACTGCTGCAGCCGACGTACCGCGTGCGGGCGGCGACCTCGGGCCGGCGTGCGCTGCAGATCGCGCGTGCCGCGCCGCCGCCGGACCTGATCCTGCTCGACGTGATGATGCCGGAAATGGACGGCTACCAGGTGCTGGCCGAACTGCGCGCCGACCCGGCGACGCGCGACATTCCGGTGATCTTCGTGACGGCGATGGACGCCACCGAGGACGAACAGCACGGCCTCGAATGCGGCGCCGTCGACTACATCACCAAGCCGGTCCGTCCGGCCATCGTGATGGCGCGGGTGCATACCCATCTCGAACTGAAGCGGGCACGCGACATCCTCAGCGACCAGAACGCCTACCTCGAACGCGAAGTCGCCCGCCGGATGGCCGAGAACCAGCTGATCCAGCAGCTCAGCATCCATGCGCTGGCCCGCCTGGCCGAGACGCGCGACCCGGAAACCGGCAACCACCTGCGCCGCACGCAGGAATACGTGCGCACGCTGGCGCGCGGCCTGCAGGACCATCCGCGCTTCCGGCACTTCCTCGACAACAAGACGATCGAGGCGCTGGCGCAGTCGGCGCCGCTGCACGACATCGGCAAGGTCGGCATCCCGGACCACATCCTGCTGAAGCCGGGCAAGCTGACGCCGGAGGAGTGGGAGATCATGAAGACCCACGCCGAACTGGGCGCCAAGGCAATCGAGCAGGCCGAGAAGGACTCGGCGAAGCCGGTCGAATTCCTCGCCATCGCCAAGCAGATCGCCCGCCACCACCACGAAAAATGGGACGGCAGCGGCTACCCGGACGCGCTGAGCGGCGAACAGATCCCGATCGCCGCCCGGCTGATGGCGCTGGCCGACGTCTTCGACGCGCTGATCTGCAAGCGCGTCTACAAGGAAGCCTTTCCGCCGGACGAGGCCCGCCGGATCATCGTCGAAGGCAGCGGCAAGCACTTCGACCCCGAAGTCGTCGACGCCTTCATCCGCGATTTCGACACCTTCGTCGCCATCGCGCGCGCCTACGCCGAATAGCCGGAAACCGGGCGTCCACCGTGCCGAACCCTCCGACCCAACGCCCCACGCTGCGCCAGGCCGTCGTCCACGTCCTGCTACCCTACGTGGTGCTGGCCGCACTGTGGATCCTGCTGTCCGACACGCTGGTCGCCCGCGTCTTCGAAGGTGCGGAAGCGATGGTCCGCGTCAACATGCTGAAGGGCTGGTTCTTCGTCGCCGTCACCGCGCTGTTGCTGGCCGGCCTGCTCGGCCGGCTGCTGCGCCGGATCGACCAGAGCCAGGCCGCCGCCGACGCGATACGGCGCGACCTGGAGGATGAACGCGCCCGCCTGCGCACCCTGCTCGACACGCTGCCCGACCTCGTCTGGCTGAAGGACCCGGACGGCGTCTACCTGTGCTGCAACCGGCGCTTCGAGGCTTTCTTCGGCGCTTCCGAAGCCGCCATCCGGGGCAGGACCGACTTCGACTTCGTCGACCGCGAACTGGCCGAATCCTTCCGCGCCAACGACCGTGCCACGCTGGACGCCGATGCGCCGCGCAGCAACGAGGAATGGGTCGGCTTCGCCAGCGACGGGCACCGCGAACTGCTGCTGACGACCAAGGCGCCGATGCGCGACGAGCGCGGTCAACTGGTCGGCGTGCTCGGCATCGGCCGCGACATGACCGAACTGCACGAGCTGCAGGAGCGTTTCGCCGTCGCCTTCAATTCCAGCCCGGCCGCGATTTCGCTGACCGACGTCGAGACCGGCATCTTCCTCGACGTCAATGACCGCTACGGCGACCTGCTCGGCTGGCCGCGGGCCGAACTGGTCGGCCGCAACGCGGTCGAGGTAGCGATGTGGAAGGACGCCGACACCCGCAACGCCTGGCTGGCCCAGCTGCAGGCGGGCAACCGCCTGCAGGATTACCAGACGACCTGGCAGCGGCGCGACGGCAGCCGGATCGACATCAGCCTATCGGCCGAGATCATCCGCCTGGGCGGAAAACCCTACATCCTGGCCTTCGTGCTCGACATTTCCGAGCGCAAGCAGGCCGAGGCCCAGATCAGCCAGCTGCAGCAGCGGCTGGCCATCGCCTTCCGCGGCGCGCCGGTCGCCGCCTGCATCACCCGGCTCGACGACGGGCGCATCGTCGATGTCAACGAGCGCCTGCTCGACGAGTACGCCTGGACGCGCGACGAACTGCTCGGCCGGACGACGCTCGAGGCCGGGCTGTGGGGCGTTGCCGAAGACCGGATGAAGATGGTCAAGATCCTGCGCCGGGACGGCCGCATCGTCGATTTCGAAAGCATCGGCGTCGGCCGCGACGGCCGGCGCCGCGAGATCAGCCTGTCGGCCGACACCGTGGATATGGACGGCGTTCCCCATCTGGTCGTCTTCGTGCTCGACCTGTCGCAGCGCAAGGCCGCCGAGCGCGCGCTGCACGACCGCGAGACCGCCTACCGGATCATCGTCGGCAATGCCCGCGACGGCATCAGCGTGGTCGATCCGGAAACCCTGCGTTTCATCGAGGCCAACGACGCGGGAATCACCGGGCTCGGCTACGGCCGCGAGGAATTCATGCGCCTGACGCTGGCCGACCTGCAGGCCGACATGGACGAGGCGGCGACCCGGCGCAAGATCGCCGAGGTGCTGCAGCGCGGCAGCGCGGTTTTCGACAACCGCCACCGCGGCAAGGACGGACGCATCCAGGACGCCCGGGTCTCGGCCAACGTCGTCGAGATCGGCGGGCGCCGGCTGATCAGCAGCATCTGGAGCGACATCACCGAGGAGAAGCGCAGCGCCGCCGAACTCGAACAGCACCGCCACCACCTGCAGGACCTGGTCGAGGCGCGCACCACCGAACTGGCCGCCGCCAAGGAAGCCGCCGAGCAGGCCAACCTCGCGAAAAGCGCCTTCCTGGCCAACATGAGCCACGAGATCCGGACGCCGATGAACGCCATCATCGGCCTGACCCATCTCGCCGAAAACAGCACCCAGGACCCGCGGCAGCTCGAGCGCCTGCACAAGGTCGGCGACGCGGCGCACCACCTGCTGGCGATCATCAACCAGATTCTCGACATCTCGAAGATCGAAGCCGGCAAGCTCGAACTGGAACCGGTCGATTTTCCGATCGAGCGCGTCATCGACAACACCGTCGAACTGGTCATCGACCGGCTGCAGTCGCGCGGACTGCGCTTCGTCCGGCAGATCGACCCCGCGCTGCCACCGCTGCTGCACGGCGACCCGCTGCGCATCGGTCAGATCCTGCTGAACTACCTGTCGAACGCGATCAAATTTACCGAACGCGGCGAGGTCCGCCTCGAGATCTCGCTGGAGGAACGCCTGGGCGACGAACTGCGCATCCGTTTCGCGGTCAGCGATACCGGCATCGGCATCCCGCCCGAACACCAGGCCCGGCTGTTCCGCGCCTTCGAGCAGGCCGACAAGTCGATGACCCGCCGTTTCGGCGGCACCGGCCTCGGCCTGGCGATCGCCCAGCACCTCGCCGAACTGATGGGCGGTGCGACCGGCCTGAGCAGCACGCCGGGCCAGGGCAGCACCTTCTGGTTCACGGCCCGGCTGCGCCCGGGCGTCGCCGAGCCGGTCGCCGACATCGTCGCGGTCGCCCCGGAAGACGCCGAACGCCTGCTCGCCAGCCACTACCGGAGCGCCCGCATCCTGGTCGTCGAGGACAATCCGATCAACCAGGAGGTCGCCCTCGACCTGCTGCGCGGCGTCGGCCTGCAGGCCGATCTCGCGGTCGACGGCGCCGAGGCGGTCAGAATGGTCGGCCAGGTGCCCTACGACCTGGTGCTGATGGACATCCAGATGCCGGTGCTCGACGGCCTGGGCGCGACCCGGCTGATCCGCGCCGATCCGCGCTGGCGCCAGCTGCCGATCCTGGCGATGACCGCCAACGCCTTCGGCGAGGACCGCCAGCGCTGCCTGGAAGCCGGCATGAACGACCATGTGCCGAAACCGGTCGATCCGCGCCACCTGTACTCGATGCTGATCAAGTGGCTGCCGGCGCCGCCGGCCCGGCCGACGGCGCCGCTGCCGGAAGCGGTGACGGTGGCGGCGGCGGTCGCCGTGCCGGACGCGGCCGAATTGCTGGCCGCGCTTCCCGGCCTCGATCCCGCTGCCGGCCTGCGCTCCGTGCGCGGCCGGATGGCCAGCTATCTGCGCCTGCTGCGCGCCTTCCTCGCCACCCATGCCGACGACGGCAAGGCGATCGGCGCCGAACTGGCGGCCGGCCGCACGACCGCCGCCGAACATCTGGCGCATGCGCTGAAGGGGGCCGCCGGCACGCTCGGCCTGGCCGCCGTACATGTCGCCGCCCGCGAACTGAACGACGCGCTGCGCCAGGGCGAAGCCGCCGGGCGGACCGGCGAACTGCACGCCGTGCTCGCCGATGCGCTGGACCGGACCTGCCGCGACCTGCGCCAGGCGCTCGACACGCTTCCCGACAATCCGCCATGAACACCATTCTTTCGACGACCCTGGCCGACATCATGAGCCCCGACGTGCGGCGCATCGGGCCGGACGCCAGCCTGCAGGATGCCGCCCGCCTGATGGCGGCCGGGCACATTTCCAGCCTGCTCGTCACCGAGGGCCGCAAGGCGCTCGGCATCGTCACCGAAAGCAACATCGTGCATGCGCTGCACCAGCGCCGGCCGGCGACGACGCCGGTCGCCGAGTTCATGGCCAGCCCGCTGATCAGCGCGCCGGCGACGCTCGACCTGTTCAACGCTCGCAAGCTCGTCGACGCCCACCGCATCCGCCACCTGGCCGTCGTCGATGCCGCCGGCGACATCGTCGGCATGGTCAGCGAAAGCGATTTCCGGATGCACCTGGGGACCGCGGTGTTCCGCCACCTGCGCACGCTGGACACCGTGATGGACCGCGAGATTCCCCATCTGCCGGTCGATACGCCGGTCGATGTGGCGATCGCCCGGATGGCCGAGCACGGCGCCGACTACCTGCTGGTCAGCGACCAGGGGCAACCGGTCGGCATCGTCACCGAGCGCGACATCCCGCACCTGCTCGACCACGGCCGGCCGCTGCACGAAATTGCCGTGCGCGAGATCATGAGCTCGCCGCTGCACAGCGTCGCCCAGGGCGAATCGGTGACTGCCGCGGTCGAGCGGATGACGCACTCGCGGACCCGCCACATGACCGTCATCGACGACCAGGGCCAGGTCGTCGGCGTGATCAGCCAGCACCGGCTGTTCGAGCGCCTGGCGCTGGAGCAGTTCGAGGCCGCGCTGTTCCGGGCCCAGCAGGAACGCGACCGGGCCCGGCTCGAAACCCACCTGCGCCTCGCCCTCGAGGCGGCCGGCGCCTACAGCTGGGAATACGAGCACGCGACCGACCGCCACCTGATCAGCGACCGGCTGCTCGAACTGCTCGGCTGCACGCCGGGCGACTTCCCGCGGACGATGGGCGACTGGCTCGAACGCATCCATCCGGAGGACGTCGGCCAGCTGCAATCGACGATGCATGCCGGCCGCGCCGGCGAAAATGCGCCGCACCACCTGGTCTACCGCATCCGCCACCGCGACGGGCACTGGCTGTGGGTCGAGGACAAGGGCTGCGTCATCGAACGCGAGGCCGACGGCGCGCCGCGGCTGACCGCCGGCATCCTGGCCGACGTCACCGAGCGCGAAACCAGCCGCCGCCAGATCGCCCGCCAGAACCGCGCGCTGCGCCTGCTCGGCGGCGTCGCCCAGGCGCTGGTCCGGGGCAGCGACGAGGCCCAGATGCTGGCCGAGATCTGCGCCATCGCCGTCGAAACCGGCGGCTACCGGATGGTCTGGGTCGGCGAAGCCGAAAACGACCCCGAGCGCAGCGTCCGGCCGCTCGCCCATTCCGGCTGCGAGGACGGCTACCTGGCCGTGCTGACCCGGACCTGGGGCGAGCCGGAGGAGTGTCAGGGCGTCGCCGGACGGGCGATCCGCACCGGCGTGCCGATCGTCATCCAGGACATTCAGGCCG
This sequence comes from Dechloromonas sp., assembly GCA_028687035.1. GTDB lineage: Bacteria > Pseudomonadota > Gammaproteobacteria > Burkholderiales > Rhodocyclaceae > Azonexus. Next base: position 130,349 of record JAQUAX010000009.1, read on the forward strand.
ATCCCAGCGTGGCCCGCTGGCACGACACCGCGCGCGAACACGGCTACCGCTCGGTGATCGCGCTGCCGCTGCGCAGCGAGCAGCGGATCTTCGGCGCCTTCTGCATGTATTCCGACACGGTCAACGCCTTCGACGACGAGGAAATCGCGTTGCTCGCCGACCTCGCCAGCGAGCTGGGCATCGGCCTGAGCATGCAGCGTTCGCGCCAGGCGCTGGCGCGCAGCGAGGCCGACCTGCGCGAGGCGCAACGCATCGCCCACCTCGGCAGCTGGACGCTGGACATCGCCCAAGGCGTCCTGGTCTGGAGCGACGAGGTCCGCCAGATTTTCGGCAGCAGCGGGGACAAGCGGGCCCTGCATCTCGACGATTTCGTCGAGCGCATCCACCCGGACGACCGCGAACGCGTGCTCGCCGCCTGGAACGCCGCGCTGCGCGGTGCCCCCTACGACTGCGAGCACCGCATCGTCGTCGGCGGCCGCCAGCGCTGGGTCCGCGAGCGGGCCCACCTGCGCTTCGACGAGGCCGGACAAGCGCTGTTCGCCGTCGGCACCGTGCAGGACATCAGCGAACGCCGGGCCGCCGAGGAAGAATTGCGCAAGCTGTCGCTGGCCATCGAGCAGAGCCCGCACAGCATCGTGATCACCAATACCCGGGCCGAGATCGAATACGTCAACGAAGCCTTCGTCCGCGCCACCGGCTACAGCCGCGACGAAGCCACCGGGCAGAACCCGCGCGTGCTGCATTCCGGGAGCACGCCGAAGAATACCTACATCGACCTGTGGCAGACCCTGATGCGCGGCGAAATCTGGCGCGGCGAATTCATCAACCAGCGCAAGGACGGCAGCCTCTACCACGAGTTCGCGATCATCTCGCCGGTCCGCCAGCCCGACGGCGAGGTCACGCATTTCCTGGCGATCAAGGAAGACATCACCGAGAAGAAGCGCAACCAGATCGAACTGGAACGCTACCGGCAGCACCTCGAAAGCCTGGTCGCCGAGCGCACCGTCGAACTGGAGCGCGCCAAGGAGCAGGCCGAATCGGCCAGCCGCGCCAAGAGCGCCTTCCTGGCCAACATGAGCCATGAGATCCGGACACCGATGAACGCCATCATCGGCCTGACCCACCTGATCCAGCGCGACCTCGACGACCCCGAGCAGCGCCTGCGCCTGCGCAAGGTCAATGAGGCCGCGGAACACCTGATGGAAGTCATCAACGACGTGCTCGACATCTCGAAAATCGAATCGGGCAAACTCAGCCTCGAGGAAACCGGCTTCGCGGTCGCCCAGCTGGTCGCCAATGCCCGCAGCCTGATCCACGACCGGGCAAGCGCCAAGCAGCTCGCGGTCGACTGCGCGATCGACCCCGAATTGCCGGCCAGCCTGGCCGGCGATCCGCTGCGCATCCAGCAGATCCTGGTCAATTTCCTGTCCAACGCGGTCAAGTTCACCGAACAGGGGAAGATCGGCGTCGCCGCCCGCCTGGTCGGCCGCGATGCCGACCGGGTCGACGTCCGCTTCGAGGTCAGCGACACCGGCATCGGCATCTCCCCGGAAAACCGCGCCCGGCTGTTCCAGCCCTTCGAACAGGCCGACAGCTCGACGACCCGGCGCTACGGTGGCACCGGCCTCGGCCTGGCGATCAGCCAGCGGCTGGCCCAGGCGATGGGCGGCGAAGTCGGCGTCGATAGCGTGCCCGGTCAGGGCAGCACCTTCTGGCTGACGATAGCGCTGCGCGTGGCCGGCGAAACCGATACCGCCCGGCCGCCCGAATCGTTGCCGGGAACGCTGCGCCATACCGGCCGCCGCGTGCTGGTCGCCGAAGACAATCCGGTCAATGCCGAAATCGCCCTCGACCTGCTCGGCAGCGCCGGCATCGCCGCCGATCTCGCCGAGGACGGTCTGCGCGCGGTCGAACTGGCCGCTCGCCAGCGCTACGACCTGGTGCTGATGGACATGCAGATGCCCGGCCTCGACGGCCTCGAGGCGACCCGCCGGATCCGCGCGCTGCCTGGCTGGTCCGGCATTCCGATCCTGGCGATGACGGCCAGCGCCTTCAGCGAGGATCGCGAATCCTGCCTGGCCGCCGGCATGAACGACCACATCGCCAAGCCGGTGACCCCGGAGGTGCTGTATGCGGCCCTCGCCCACTGGCTGCCCGGCAGCGCCGCGGCGCCGAGCGCGCCGGCGGCGGCACCGGACGCTCCGGCGGATCTCGCCACGGCGCTCGCCGCGCTCCCCGGACTGGACAGCCGCAACGGACTGCTGGCGGTACGCGGCCGCGTCGAGGTCTATGTCCGGCTGCTCGGAAAATTCGCCGAACTGCACGGCGGCGACTTCGCGGCGATCGGCGAGCGGCTGGCTGACGGCGACCGCGAGGAAGCCCGCCGCCTCGCCCACTCGATCAAGGGCGCCGCCGGCACGCTGGGCGCGACGGCGGTCCAGCAGGCGGCCGCGACGCTGGAGGCCGCGATCAAGGAAGGACAGGACGGCGCGGCGGTCGCTCCGCTGATCGAGACGACCCGCCAGGCTTACCAGGCCCTGTGCGAACGCATCGCCGCGCTGCCGGCGGCTGCTGCGGCACCGGCCGGTGCAAACGCCGGCGTCAGCCCGGAACTCCTGACGCTGTGCCGGCAGATCCGGCGCGGGCTGCAGGAAAGCGAATTCACCGTGCTCGACCTCGTCCGCGACAACGCCGAGGCCTTGCGCCCGGCCTTCGGTGCCCGCTTCGGCGCCTTCAAGGATGCGGTGGACAATTTCGATTTCGACAACGCGCTGGCGCTGCTCGACCAGGCCTGTCCGCCGGCTCCCTGAGCCGGCGCCGGGCAATCAGGCTGCCGGCAGGCGGACCGCGGCCAGCACCTCGTTGCCGCAGCCGCGGTATTCGAGGCGGTCGAAGCTGATCATCCGCGACATCGCGATGCCGCGGCCGTGCGTGTCGAACGCGCGGTCCGGGCTCATTTCGAGATAGCCCTGCCAGTCGAAGCCCGCCCCCTGGTCGCGGATCAGGAAACGGACTTCGTTCTCGTCGCGGCTGACCTCGAGTTCGGCGCGGCGTCCGGCGAACTCGGGCCGTTCCAGCCGCTCCCGGATTTCGTCGGCCAGGCGGCCCTGATCGATCAGCGCCGACTTCTGCGCGTAGCCGATGCCCAGGTTGCCGTGTTCGACCGCGTTGATCATCAGTTCGGACAGGCCGAGCACGACCCGCCCCGGTTCCGGCGCGGCGTTGGCGACCAGGGTCGCCAGGTTGCGCGCCTGGTCGGTATCGCGGAAGGCGAACCGGCCATCGACCAGGCAGGTCATCACGCTGCCCTGGCGCTGGACTTCCTGTTCCAGTTCGCGATGGCTGCGGAAATCCCGGATCGCGGCGCCGACGATGGCGAGCAGCGTGTCGGCCGAGAACGGCTTGGTCAGGTAGTAGTAGGCGCCGGCCTGCAGGCCTTCGAGCACGTCGGACTCGGCCGTCATGCCGGTCTGCATGATCACCGGCACGCCGCTCATGTCGGGGCGCTGCTTGACCCGGCGCAGGATCTCGATGCCGTCCATGTCCGGCATCATGCGGTCGAGCAGGATCGCGTCGAAACGCCGCGGATCGGCATCGATCAGCTGCCAGGCAGCCTCGCCGGATTCGGCATCGAGCACGTGGTAACCCTCGGCCCGCAGGTTTTCGGCCAGCATCTCGCGGCCGATCGGCTCGTCATCGACAACCAGAACGCAACTTTGAGACACCGGCGGCTCCATCAGATAAACGGTTCATCACTTCAATCGACAACGGCATTCAGACCGGGCGCAGCCACTCGGCGGCCCCCTGCCCGGCCGCCCGGCCGCCGGCCAGGCAGGCCGTCAGCAGATAGCCCCCGGTCGGAGCTTCCCAGTCCAGCATTTCGCCCGCACAGAATACACCGGGAAGGCGCTCGATCATCATCCGGGCGTCGATCTCCTCGAAGCGGACGCCGCCGGCGCTGCTGATCGCCTCGTCGAGCGGGCGCGGCGCGACGACCGGCAGCGGCAGCGCCTTGATCGCCGCGGCCAGCCGCTGCGGCGCGGTCAACGTCTCCGGCGGGCACAATTCGCGCAGCAGCCCGGCCTTGACGCCTTCGATGCCGGCCCGCCGGCGCAGTTGGTTGGCCAGCGAATCGCGGCCACGCGGCCGGGCCAGGTCGGCCGCCAGGCGCTCGATGCTGCGCCCGGGCGCCAGGTCGAGGACCAGTTCGGCCCGGCCGTCGCGCGCCAGCGCGTCGCGCAGCGGCGCCGACAGCGCATAGATCAGCCCGCCCTCGATGCCGCCTTCCGTGACGTTGAATTCGCCCTGCTGGCGGCGTTCACCGCAGGCGGCGACGACCGGCTTGACCGGCTGGCCGGCGTAGCGTTCGCGGAAATGCGCGGTCCACGCGACGTCGAAGCCGCAATTGGCCGGCCGCAGCGGCGCGACGGCGACGCCGCGGGCCGCGAGCAGCGGCACCCAGGCGCCGTCCGAACCGAGCTTCGCCCAGCTGCCGCCGCCCAGCGCCAGCACCGTGGCGTCGGCGGCGACGGCGATCTCGCCGTCCGGCGTCGCGAAGCGCAGCGCGCCGTCGGCCGTCCAGCCCAGCCAGCGGTGGCGGACGCGGAACTGCACGCCCTGCCCGCGCAGCCGGTGCAGCCACGCGCGCAGCAGCGGCGCCGCCTTCATTTCGGTCGGAAAGACGCGGCCCGACGTGCCGATGAAGGTATCGACGCCGAGGCCGTGGATCCAGTCGCGCAGGTCCTGCGGGCCGAAGCGGTCGAGCAGCGCGGCGATCTCCGCCTGGCGCCCGCCGTAGCGCGCCTTGAAATCGGCCAGCGGCTCGGCGTGCGTGATGTTCATGCCGCCCTTGCCGGCCATCAGGAACTTGCGTCCGGGCGACGGCATCGCGTCGAAAACCTCGACCACCAGGCCGTCGACCGCGGCCAGCTGCTCGGCCGCCATCAGGCCGGCCGGTCCGCCGCCGATCACCGCGACGCGCCGCATCAGGCCTCTTCCAGCGGATCGGCGAGGAGGCCTTCGGGCAGTTCCTCCTCGTCGACCGGGACGACGGTCACCGCGACCTCCGGCTCGGCGCCGCCGCCGCCGAGGATGGTGCCGCGCAGCGGCGAGATGTCCGAGAAATCGCGGCCGATCGCGACCGTGATGTGCTCGGTATCCGGCAGCAGGTTGTTGGTCGGGTCGAAATCGACCCAGCCGTCCGCGGTGCCCGGCGCATAGACGGCGACCCAGGCGTGCGACGCGTCGGCACCGATCAGCCGCGGCTTGCCCGGCGGCGGCCGGGTCAGCAGGTAGCCGCTGACGTAGCGCGCAGCCAGCCCGAGCGAGCGCAGGCAGGCGATCATCAGGTGGGCGAAATCCTGGCAGACGCCGCGCTTCTTCTCCAGCACCTCGAGCACCGGCGTCGACACCGTGGTCGCCTCGGGATCGAATTTGAACTCGCGGAAAATCCTGGCCATCAGCGCCTGCGCACCGAGCAGCACCGGCCGGCCCGGCGGGAAGCAGTCGGCCGCGTAGTCGGCCAGCTCGTGCTTGATCCGCACGTGCGGGCTCTCGAACAGGAAACGGGTCGCGTCGAGGTCGTCGGCATCGGGCGCCGAGGCGTCGTAGGCCAGCCGCTCGCGGACCGCTTCCCAGGCCGGCGACGCCGCCAGGTCGGCCGGCCGGTGCGGCAGCACGGCGACGTTCATCAGCGAACGGATGCGCAGCGTCTCGTGCGGCGCGTGGAAGGCGATCCAGCTGACCGGGTTGCCGAAGGCGTCGGCGCCGTCGCGCCGCCAGGTCGGCGCCGGCGCGATGTCGATGCGCTGCTCCTCGACCAGCTGCCAGGGCAGCACGCGCGGCGACAGGTGCAGTTGCTGCTGCGACAGCGAGACCGGGCTGCCGTAGTCGTAGCGGGTCTCGTGCAGCACGTGGTAGCGGACGGGTTGCATCTTCACAGGGCCATCGTTTGCCGGCTGATGTCGCCGACGTGCGTGAAATAGCGCATGCCGAGCCAGTCGGACAGTTCGCCGGCCGCGGCGACGAGGTCGTCGAGCCGGGAAGCCAGGTCGTCGCAGGCGCTGCCCCGGCGGCACTCGACGAAGGGCAGGTTCTCGAAGCGTTCGAGCGGGAAGGCGCGCAGCGCGGCGGTCGCCGCCTGCAGGTGCTCGCCGCGCTCGGCGCCGAGATCGCGCGCCATGCGTTCCAGGTAATTGCCGAGCACGCCGGCCTGGAACATCACGCCGTGCGGATTGCTGTCGTCGAAGACCAGCAGGTCGACGACCGGCAGCAGCTCGGGCAGGCGCGAATAGCGCGAGCGGTAAGTGATGATCGAGTCGGCCAGTTCGAGCAGCCATTCGAGGCAACCCGGACCGCGCGCCGAGTCCATGCGCAGGAAATGGGAAATCGCCCGGGCCAGGAAGGCCAGGCGTTCGAGCCGGCGGCCGACGATCAGGAAGCGCCAGCCGTCGTCGCGCGTCATGTTGTCCATCGCGAAGCCGTTCAGCGACGACGCGATGCCGAGCACGCGGTCGAGGAAGGCGATCGCCTCGGTCATCGACGGATGCTTCTTCTGCGCCGCCGCCTGCTCGCGCTGCAGGCGGTTCAGCGAATGCCAGTGGTCGAGCGACAGCCGCTCGCGGACGTGGGTCGCCGACCACATCAGGCTGCGGATGCTGCCGGCCAGGCTGCCCGGCTGGGCCGGGTCGTAAATCGCCTCGAGCAGCGCATGCTCGCCGTCGCCCTTCAGGTCGAGCTCGTCCTCCTCGGGTACCGGCACGATGTCCAGGCGCTCGGCCAGTTCGATCGCCGACGCAACGGCCGGCGTTTTCTGGCCGCCGGCTTCGACCAGCCGGGACAGCGCGACGCGCAGCATGCGCGCGCTGTCGTCGAAACGCTCCGCGTAACGGCCGAGCCAGAACAGGTTCTCGACGACGCGCGAGGTCAGGTTGGCGCCGCCGCGCACCAGGTCGCGAACGCCGATCGACGGCTTGAGCAGCGTGAATTCGCTGACCGGGCCGTCGGTCAGCACCCAGGTATCCTTCGACGCGCCGCCGCGCTGCATCGAGATGATGCGGGTGCTGGCGCCGGTCGCGACGCGGGCCAGGCCGCCGGGCATCACCGAATAGCCGCCGTCGGCATTGACCACCGCGTAGGCGCGCAGGCCGACCGGACGGGCGATCAGCCGGCGCTCGTGGGCGCGGCTCCAGGTCGGCGCCTGGGCCAGGTTGATCATCTCCTGCGCGACGTAGGCGTGCGGCCGGGCCGCGATGCGGGCGAGCAGTTCCTCGCGCTCGGCGCCCTCGAGTTCGGCGCCGAACACCGGGTCCAGGCGCTGCGTCGGGTAAGCCGGCTTGATCACCAGGTCGTCGAAATGCTCGCGCACATAGTCGAGCGCCGGCTTCTCGCCGCACCACCAAGTCGCCACCGACGGCATCGCCAGCGGCTCGCCGAGCAGGCGTTCGCAGATCGCCGGCAGGAAGCCCATGATCGCCCCCGAGCCGAGCAGGCCGCTGCCCAGCGCATTGGCGATGACGACGCGGCCGGCGCGGGCGACGTTGAGCAGCCCGGGAATGCCGAGCGCCGAATCGCCGCGCAGTTCGAGCGGGTCGCAGTAGTCGTCGTCCTGGCGGCGCAGGATCACATGCACGCGCTTCAGGCCGCGCAGGGTCTTCAGGTAGACGGTGTCGCCGCGCACCGTCAGGTCCTGCCCCTCGACCAGCGGGAAGCCGAGGTAGCGCGCCAGGTAGGCGTGCTCGAAGTAGGTTTCGTTGTACGGCCCCGGCGTCAGCAGCACGATGTGCGGCGCCTCGTCGCCCTCGACCGGCGCCAGCGCGGCCAGGCCGTCGAGCTGGTCGCGGAAGAAGTCGGCCAGGTGCTGCACGTGCAGGTCGCGGAACATTTCCGGGAACACGCGCGAGATCACCAGCCGGTTCTCCAGCGCGTAGCCGGCGCCCGACGGCGCCTGCGTGCGGTCGGCGATGACCCACCAGCGGCCATCCGGCGAGCGCGCCAGGTCGACTGCGAAATGATGCAGCCAGACGCCACCCGGCGGCTTGACGCCGCGGCACGGCCACAGGTAGCCGTGCTGGCCGTAGATCAGCGCCGGCGGCAGCAGCCCCTCGGCGAGCAGCCTCTGCTCGCCGTAGAGATCGGCCAGCATCGCGTCGAACAGCCGGGCGCGCTGGGCGACCGCCGCCGACACCGCGGCCCATTCGTCCGGCGGGATGATCAGCGGCAGCGGGTCGAGCGCCCACGGCCGGTCGGCCCCGTTCGGATCGGCATAGACGTTGTAGGTGACGCCGTTTTCCTGGATACGCCGGTCGACGAACTCGATGCGCTCGCGCATTTCCTCCGGCGAAGCGGCGTCCAGGTGGTCGAAGAACTGCTGCCAGTGCGGGCGGACCTCGCCTCCCGCCTTCAACATTTCGTCGTAACGGCGGGTACTCTGGGGATAAATTGCGAGTAGGGTACGGGCCATCTCGGCGTCACCAATACGCGAACAGGCCGTTTCCGGCCTGTTGATGCGGTCAACTGACCACATTTCGCGTTTTTCGAATTAAAAACGGCGCAAGTCTAGCGTAAACGGGTGCTCGGCGCTGCGCTCCGGCGATTTCGCGGCGACTTCCCCCGGCGTGTGGCCGAAGCGGAAGAAGCGCGCCAGGCGCCGGCTCTCGGCCTCGAAGGCATTGACCGGCAGGACGTCGAAATTGCGCCCGCCCGGATGCGCGACGTGGTACTGGCAGCCGCCCAGCGAACGATGCATCCAGGTATCGACCAGGTCGAAGACCAGCGGCGCATGCACGCCTATCGTCGGATGCAGGCAGGACGCCGGCTGCCACGCGCGGTAGCGGACGCCGGCGACGAATTCGCCGTTCTTCCCGGTGTTGGTCAGCGGCACCGCCTCGCCGTTGCAGGTCAGCACGTAGCGGTCGGGTGCCAGGCCGGACACCTTGACCTGGACGCGTTCGACCGAGGAATCGACGTAGCGCACCGTGCCGCCGACCGCGCCCTCCTCGCCCATCACGTGCCAGGGTTCGAGCGCGTGGCGCAGTTCGAACTCGATGCCCTTGACGGCGAAATCGCCGTATTTCGGGAAGCGGAATTCGAAATGCGGCGCAAACCATTCCTTCTTGAAGGCGAAGCCGGCCTGCTGCATTTCTTCCATGACGTCGGCGAAATCCTGCTCGACGAAATGCGGCAGCATGAAGCGGTCGTGCAGCTCGGTGCCCCAGCGGGCAAGCCGCTGCGGACGGTAGGGCTGCTGCCAGAAGCGCGCGATCAGGCCGCGCAGCAGCAGTTGCTGGGCGAGCGACATGCGCGCGTGCGGCGGCATCTCGAAGGCGCGCAGTTCGAGCAGGCCGAGCCGGCCGGTCGGGCCGTCCGGCGAATACAGCTTGTCGATGCAGAACTCCGAACGGTGCGTGTTGCCGGTGACGTCGGTCAGCAGGTTGCGCAGGATGCGGTCGACCAGCCACGGCGGCACGAAACCGGCACCGGGCTGCGGAATCTGCCTGAAGGCGATTTCCAGTTCGTAGAGGCTGTCGTTCCTCGCCTCGTCGACGCGCGGCGCCTGGCTGGTCGGACCGATGAACAGCCCGGAGAACAGGTAGGACAGGCTCGGGTGGTTGTGCCAGTAGGCGATCAGGCTCTGCAGCAGGTCCGGCCGGCGCAGGAAGGGCGAATCGTTCGGCGTCGCGCCCCCCAGCACGAAGTGGTTGCCGCCACCGGTGCCGGTGTGGCGGCCGTCGAGCATGAACTTCTCGGTGGTCAGCCGCGAGTAATGCGCCGCCTCGTAGAGGTGCGTGGTCTGCTCGACCAGCTGCTCCCAGGACTTCGCCGGGTGGATGTTGACCTCGATGACGCCGGGGTCGGGCGTCACGCGGAAATGCGTCAGCCGCGGGTCGGACGGCGGCTCGTAGCCTTCGAGGATGACCGGCAGCTGCATTTCCTCGGCGGTCGCCTCGACGGCGGCGACGACTTCCAGATAGTCGTCGAGCGTCTGGGTCGGCGGCATGAACACGTACAGCCGGCCGTCGCGCGGCTCGGCGCACATCGCCAGCCGGGTGATCCAGGCGGCCGATTCCTTGAAGCCGGGCGGCGTGTCGCTCGGCTTGTCCCACGGATGCCGGCGGCCCTCGCCGCCGCTGCTGGCCGCAAGCCCCGCCGTCGCTGCGGCGGAACGGCGCTGCATCTGCGGATCGCGGGTGCCGGTTTCGCCGCCGACGCGGGCGCGCAGCGCAGCGTAGCGGGCCAGCGGGTCGGTCGCCGTCTCGGCATCGGGCGGATTGACGTAGGGATAGTCGCTCTGCGCCGTCCACGGCTGCGAATCGAGCGGCAGCCGGTAGCCGAGCGGCGAATCGCCGGGCACCAGGTAGCAGCGCTCGCTGCGCAGGAACCACGGCCCGGTCTGCCACTGGCCGGCGGCGCTCTTCATGATCGGCAGCACGTGGCCGACGGTGTGCGACAGCCCCTGCGTGAACACCTTCATCAGGCGCTCGCGTTCGAGCGGGTCGTCGACGCGCGAGTCGAAGGGATCGACGTTGCCGGGCAGCCGGCGCTCGCGCCACAGGTAGTAATAGACGTCCTCGAAGGCCGGGAAGACGTGCTCGCCGGTGACGCCCAAACGCTCGGCGACGCGTTTCAGGAAGCGCCCGGCGTGCCCGGCGGTCGCGCCGTAGTCCTTGCGCTCGTCGGCGTACAGCGCCGGCGAATTCCAGATCGGCTCGCCGTCCTTGCGCCAGAAGCAGTTCAGCGACCAGCGCGGCAATTGCTCGCCGGGGTACCACTTGCCCTGGCCGAAGTGCATCAGGCCGGCCGGCGCGTACTTGTCGCGCAGCCGGTGGAACAGGTCGGCCGCGAGCAGGCGCTTGGTGGGCCCCAGCGCCGCGGTGTTCCATTCGGCGCCGTCCGGATCGTCGAGCGCGACGAAAGTCGGCTCGCCGCCCTGGGTCAGGCGGACGTCCATGCGCCGCAGCTCGTCGTCGATCTGGTGGCCGAGGCCCTCGATCTCGACCCATTGCTCATCGCTATAGGGCCTGGTGACGCGCGGCGCTTCCCAGATGCGGTCGACCTGCATGTGGTGGCCGAATTCGGTCTCGCATTCGTCGAGCGCACCGCTCACCGGCGCCGCCGACGACGGTTCCGGCGTGCAGGCGAGCGGGATGTGGCCTTCGCCGGCGAACAGGCCGGAGGTCGGGTCCAGCCCGATCCAGCCGGCGCCCGGCAGATAGACTTCGGCCCAGGCGTGCAGGTCGGTGAAGTCGGCCTCGGGACCGGACGGGCCGTCGAGCGACTTGACGTCCGCGGTCAACTGGATCAGGTAGCCGGAAACGAAGCGCGCCGCCAGGCCGAGGTGGCGCAGCACCTGGACCAGCAGCCAGGCCGAGTCGCGGCACGAGCCGGTCTTCTTGCTCAGCGTCTCTTCCGGCGTCTGGACGCCGGGTTCCATCCGGATCGTGTAGCCGATGTCGCGCTGCACCTGCGCGTTCAGCGCGACCAGGAAATCGACGCTGCGCGTCTTCTCGCGCGAAATCGCCGCGACGTACTTGTCGAACAGCTCGCCGCCCGCGACCTTGTACAGGTAGGGCGTCAGTTCGTGGCGCTGCCAGGCCTCGTACTGGAAGGGAATGTGCTCGGCGTATTCCTCGAGGAAGAAGTCGAAGGGATTGATCACCGACATCTCGGCGACCAGGTCGACCTCGATCGAGAATTCCCGCGTCTTCTCCGGGAAGACCAGGCGGGCCAGGTAATTGCCCTGCGGATCCTGCTGCCAGTTGATGAAATGCTTTTCCGGCCCGATCTTCAGCGAATAGGACAGGATGCGCGTCCGCGAATGCGGGCAGGGACGCAGGCGGATGACCTGCGGGCCGAGGTTGATCAGGCGGTCGTAGCTGTAGGTGGTGACGTGGTTCAGTGCGACGTGGATGGACACGAATGATTCTCCGGAAGGGTCAGGCGGCTTCGCTCATCGGCACCAGGAAATCCTTGCTGATGCCGTTCCCGAGCAGGTAGATGCGATCCATGAAGTCGGTCAGCCACTCGTGCAGCCCTTGGGCCAGGATGTCCTCGATCCGTCCGTAATGCAGCTGGGCGTGCAGCAGGCCGGCCTGGCGCTGCGTTTCGCCGGAATGGCTGTTGGCGATCAGGTCGAGGTTCTTGATCACGCCGTTCAGGCAGAAGTGCAGCGAGCGCGGCATGTCGCTGCGCAGGATCAGCAGCTCGGCGACGCGCTCCGGCGTGATCACGTCGCGGTAAACCTTGCGGTAGACCTCGAAAGCCGACACCGAACGGAGCAGCGCGCCCCACTGGTAGAAATCGGTCGCGACCTCCTCCTCCTCGCCGTGCGGACGCAGCACGTGGTACTTCACGTCGAGGATGCGCGCCGTGTTGTCGGCGCGCTCGAGCAGCGTGCCGAGCCGGATGAACTGGTAGGCCTCGTCCTGCAGCAGCGTGCCCAGCGTCGTGCCGCGGGTCAGCGACGAACGCATCTTGACCCATTCGAAATAGTCGCCGATGCCGGCATTGAACAGCGCCTCGAAGGGCTTGCTGCGCGCCTCCAGCCAGGTCGAGTTCAGCGTCTCCCACATCTCGGTGGTCAGCGTGCCGCGCACCGCGTGCGCGTTCTCGCGCGCCATGCGCAGGCAGCTGTGGATGGACGAAAAGTTGTCCGGGTCGCTGACCATGAAACGCAGCACGTTTTCGCCGTTGACCGCGGAATACTTGGCGGCATAGGCGTCTTCGAGGCTGTTCAGCGCGATGATCGCGTTCCAGCTCTGGTTGGCGGCTTCCTCGGATTGCGGGACCAGCGACATCTGCCAGGTGACGTCGAGCAGGCGGGCGAGATTCTCGGCCCGCTCCATGTAGCGGGCCATCCAGAAAAGGTGATCGGCAGTACGCGATAGCATGTTCTTTCTCCCTTGTCAGTCTTCGAGGACCCAGGTGTCCTTGGTGCCGCCGCCCTGCGACGAATTGACGACCAGCGAGCCCTCGGTCAGCGCGACCCGGGTCAGGCCGCCGGGCACCATGTTCACGCACTTGCCGGAGGACAGCACGAAGGGCCGCAGGTCGAGGTGGCGCGGCGCGATGCCTGCCTCGACGAAGGTCGGGCAGTTGGACAGCGCCAGCGTCGGCTGCGCGATGTAGCCGTCGGGCTTGGCGAGCAGCAGCTGGCGGAAATGCTCGATCTGCTCCTTCGTCGAGGCCGGGCCGACCAGCATGCCGTAGCCGCCGGCGCCGTGCACTTCCTTGACGACCAGTTCCGGCAGGTGGGCGAGCACGTAGGCGAGGTCGTCCGGCTTGCGGCACATGTAGGTCGGCACGTTGTTCAGCTTCGGTTCCTCGCCGAGGTAGAAGCGGATCATGTCCGGCACGTAGGGGTAGATCGACTTGTCGTCGGCGACGCCGGTGCCGATCGCGTTGGCCAGCGTCACGTTGCCGGCCTGGTAAGCCTTCAGGATGCCGGGCACGCCGAGCGCCGAATCCGGGCGGAAGGCCAGCGGGTCCAGGAAGTCGTCGTCGATCCGGCGATAGATCACGTCGACGCGCTGCGGACCCTGCGTCGTGCGCATATAGACGGTCTCGTTCTTGACGAACAGGTCGCGCCCCTCGACCAGCTCGACGCCCATCTGCTGGGCCAGGAAGCTGTGCTCGAAATAGGCGCTGTTGTAGGCGCCGGGGGTCAGCACGACGACGGTCGGGTTGGCGACGCCCTGCGGGGCGACGGCGCGCAGCTTCTCGAGCAGCAGGTCCGGATAGTGCTGGACCGGCGCGACCTTGTACCGGGCGAACAGCTCCGGGAACAAGCGCATCATCATCTTGCGGTCTTCCAGCATGTACGAAACGCCGGACGGCACGCGCAGGTTGTCCTCGAGCACGTAGAACTCGCCGGCCCCGGCGCGCACCACGTCGACGCCGGCGATGTGCGCGTAGATGCCACCGGGCACGTCGACCCCCTGCATCACCGGGCGGTACTGCGCGTTGTTCAGCACCTGCTCGGCCGGAATTTTCCCGGCCTTGAGGATTTCCTGGTCGTGGTAGATGTCGTCCAGGAACATGTTCAGCGCCCGGACGCGCTGGCGCAGGCCGGACTGCAGCGCCTTCCATTCGGCCGACGGGATGATGCGCGGGATGATATCGAAGGGAATCAGGCGCTCCTTGCCCGCTTCCTCGCCATAGACCGCGAAGGTGATGCCGACGCGGTGGAAGGCCAGGTCGGCCTCGGCCCGCTTGCGCTCGATGCGCTCGGCCGGAGTCGCCTGCAGCCATGCCTCGTAACCCTGGTAATGCGCGCGGACGCCGCCGTTGGCGTCATACATTTCGTTGTAGAAGTTCATGTTGTGCTCGTCGCTGAGGATGCTCTCGATCCGTAGCCAGCAGGTTCCGTGCCACGGATGAAAATCGCATTAAAACAGCCGGCCAAGACAACACGATGAAGGCCCGCGCCCCAAGCCGGTGCAGGCCGCGCACAAACTGGTGCAAACAAAAAGCCCGCCGGATTTCTCCGGCGGGCTTTTCTGGTGCGCAGTGCGAAAGGGCTTACATGCGCTCGAAGATGCAGGCGATGCCCTGGCCGCCGCCGATGCACATGGTGACCAGCGCGTACTTGCCGCCGATGCGTTGCAGTTCGTACAGCGCCTTGGTCGCGATGAAGGCGCCGGAGCAGCCGACCGGGTGGCCGAGCGCGATCGCGCCGCCGTTCGGGTTGGTCTTGGCCGGATCGAGGCCGAGCACCTTGGCGACCGACAGGGCCTGCGCCGCGAAGGCTTCGTTGGACTCGATGACGTCCATCTGGTCCAGCGACAGGCCGGCCTTCTTCAGCGCCAGCTTGGTCGCCGGGATCGGGCCTTCGCCCATGATGTCGTTCGGTACGCCGGCGACGGCGTAGGAGACCAGGCGGGCCAGCGGCTTGTGGCCGGCCTGGGCGGCGACGTCGGCGGCGGCCAGCACGAAGAACGCGGCGCCGTCGTTGATGCCGGAGGCGTTGCCGGCGGTGACCGTGCCGTCCTTCTTGAAGGCCGGCTTCATCTTGGCCAGCGACTCCATCGTGGTGCCGCGCTTCGGATGCTCGTCGGTATCGAAGACCACTTCGCCCTTGCGGGTCTGCTTGACGATCGGGTGGATCTGCGACTTGAAGTGGCCGGCGTCGATGGCGGCCGCGGCGCGGCGCTGGGATTCGACGGCGAAGGCATCCTGCTCTTCACGGGTGATGCCGTGCTTGGCAGCCAGGTTCTCGGCGGTGATGCCCATGTGGCCGACACCGAACGGGTCGGTCAGCACGGCGACCATGGAGTCGATCGCCTTGGTGTCGCCCATGCGGGCGCCGGAACGCAGCGTCGGCATCAGGTAGGCCGCCTTGGACATGACTTCGACGCCGCCGCCGATGCCGTAGTCGGCATCGCCCAGCATGATGTTCTGCGCGGTGGTGACGATGCCCTGCAGGCCGGAGGCGCACAGGCGGGAAACCTGCATCGCGACGGATTCCATCGGCAGGCCGGCCTGGATGGAAGCGACGCGGGAGGCGTAGGCGTAGCGGGAATCGGTCGGCATCGTGGTGCCGACGGTGACGTAGTTGATCTGCTGCGGATCGACGCCGGAGCGGACGACCGCTTCCTTCATGATGATGCCGGCCAGCTCGCTGGTCTCGAAGTCGGCCAGGGAACCGCCGAATGCGCCGATGGGGGAACGAACTGCGCTCAGAACGACAACTTCTCTGCTCATGTAAATCTCCTCTTAGGAATTATTCAGCCCACCAGAGTGGCAAGCCCCAACAAAAAGAGCAACAACATCCACAGCACCGTGGCCCGCCAGACGAGGCCGACGGCACTTTGCATGAAATCGGCGTCGGCCGGATCGCCGAGGCCCAGTTCGGCGCGGTCGGCGATCTCCAGGCCATCGGCCACCGGATTGCCGAGCAGCACGCCGAGAGCGCCCGCCCCGGCCGCCAGTACGATGCCCAGATCCTTGTCCGGCCATTGCGCCGGCTGGGTCCGCCAGCAATGGACCGCATCCTCGAAGTCGCCGACGATGGCGAAGGCGGCCGCGGTCGCCCGCAGGGGCAGCCAGTCGATGATACCGAAAAGCCGCTGGGCGAATGCGGAAAACTCCGTCTGTCCCGTCGCGTCGGCCCGCCCCCAGCGCTCGCGGACGATGGCCGCCAGCCGGTAGAGCAAGGCGCCGCACGGGCCGGGCAGCAGCACGAACCACAGCAGCACGGCGAACACGTGGCGATGCGACGCGGCCAGGGCGCCCTCGATGGCCAGCCGGGCGACGTCGCCCGAGCCGAGGTGGGCGGTCGCCCCGCCCTGCCATTCGGCGAGCAGGTGGCGGGCCCGGTCGAGTTCACCGTCGGCCAGCGCGGCCTGGATCTCGGTGTAATGGTGGCTGAACTGCCGGAAGCCCATGGTCAGGTACAGCACGCCGACATTGAGCAGCCAGCCGAGCAGCGGATTGATCGAATACAGCAGCCAGTACAGGAAGCCAACCGCGAGCACCGGCAGTCCGACCGCGATGCCCCAGGCGATCACGCCGTGGCGCCGGGCGCCGGCATTGAAATTGGCTTCGATGAGATCGGCCCAGGCGCCGACCGGCTCGGCCACGACCCGACGGTAGTCGAGCGGGCGGAATTGCTCGATGAAAAAGACAGCGATCAGCGACAGAAGGCTCATGGGGTTTCGCGGCGCGCCGCGTCGAACTTATTTTTATGTACTAAAGCGCCACGATACCACAAGCTCATGCGGCCTGGAGAAGGCCCAGACGATCGGCCAGCGAGCGGATCATGCCGGCCGTCGCGCCCCAGATGAAGTAGTCGCCGTAGGGCATCGCGAAGTAGTGGCGCAGCGCGCCGCGGTAGTGCAGCGAGTGCTGCCGGTGGTTGGCCGGGTCGAGCAGGAAGCCGAGCGGCACTTCGAAAGCCTCGGCGACCTCGAAGGGGTCCGGATTCAGTTCGAAGGGCGGGCGCACCAGCGCGACCACCGGCGTCACGCGGAAGCCGGTGCCGGTCCGGTATTCCGGCAGGAAGCCGAGGATGTCGACGCGCTCGCGCGGCAGGCCGATTTCCTCCTCGGTCTCGCGCAGCGCGGTATCGACCGGCGAGCGGTCGTCCGCCTCGACCCGGCCGCCGGGAAAGGCGATCTGCCCGGCGTGGTCGCGCAGGTGGGCGGTGCGCTGGGTGAGCAGCACAGTCGGCGCCACGTCGCGCAGCACGATGGGGAACAGCACCGCAGCCGGCGTCAGCACGTCGTCGAGCGCCCCGTCCTCGGCGATGAAGTGGCCGGGCTGAGGCGCGGCCAGCAGGCTGCCGCGCAGCCGGTCGAGATCGATCTTCATGCGGCCGGGGAATCCTCCTCGATTTCGGCGTTCACCGCGGACAAGGCGTCCTGCAGCGTTTCCTCGGACAGGCGGTTGATCGAGGTGGCGACCATGTCGGCCGCCTCGACGGCGCCGACCGGTAGACGCTTGCTGTCCAGGCTGGCGATCAGCGCGGCGGCGGCGCCGACCACCCGGAGCAGCGCCTGGCGCTCGCCCATCAGCATTTCGATTTCGCTGCGCAGCAGCCGGATTTCCTGATCGCGTTGGGGCATCGTCTCTCTCCTAGAATCGTTTTTTGAGTGTCATCGTACTGCCGTCGCGCTGCATTTCCATGCGGTTCAGGAAGCTCATGCCGAGCAGCGCGACCGGCATTTCGGTCTGGTGGATCAGCGCCTCGACATTGTGCAGCGTGATGTCGCCGACGCGCACGGTATCGAGCATGACCCGGCTGACGACGGCCTGGCCGTTGGCGGTGTTGGTCAGACCCTTCTGGCCACGGTTGAAATCGAGCCCGATGCGCCGGGCATCGGCGGCGCCGAGCGAGATCATGCTGGCGCCCGTATCGACCAGGAAGCGTACCGAGGTGCCATTGACGGTGCCGGTCGTCACGAAATGCCCCTGGCCGTCGGCGGTCAGCACGATCCGGCCGCCGCCGTCGGCCGACACGCTGCCGACCGCATGCTGGCCGATGCGCAGCGGGCGCTTCTTGCCGCCGATCTCGACGACGACCTGGTCGCCCTGGATCGATACCAGGCGGACGCCGCCGACGGTCTCGCCGACGCGGACGGCCTGCGGCTCGCCGCCGTCGATCATCAGCATCGCCCGGCTGCCCAGGATGCCGGCCAAGCCGACCTCTCCGGCGACGGCAGACAGACTGCAGAGCAGACCGGCCAACAGAAGCCTCTTACAATAGCGCGTCATTCTCCCCGTGGATTCCGACGCCATGCTGCCTGTTGCCATATTCCGCCACTCCCCCACCGAAGGTCCGGGCTATTTTGCCATATTCCTCGAAAGCCACGGGATTCCCTGGCGCCTGATCGCCGTCGACGAGGGCGAAGCCATACCGGACACGGTCGACGGTTTTTCCGGCCTGTGTTTCATGGGCGGCCCGATGAGCGTCAACGATCCGCTGCCGTGGATAGAACCGCTCTGCACGCTGATCCGCCAGGCGGTCGAACGCGATGTGCCGGTGATCGGCCACTGCCTGGGCGGCCAGCTGATCAGCAAGGCGCTGGGCGGCGCGGTGACGAAGAACCCGGGCAAGGAAATCGGCTGGGGCGAAGCCTGGGCCGAGGATGGCGGCATCGCCCGCTACTGGCTGGGCGAATTGGCCGGCCGCGCCGGCACGGTGTTCCAGTGGCATGGCGAAACCTTCTCGATCCCGCCGGGCGCGACCCGACTGTTCGCCAGCGCGCACTGCGCCAACCAGATGTTCGTGCGCGGGCCGCACCTCGGCATGCAGTGCCATGTCGAGATGACGCCGGAAATGATCGCCACCTGGTGCGGCCAGTGGGCCGGCGAGGCAGCCGCGGCGGCCGATCATCCCGGCGTGCAGCAGCCGCCGGAAATGCTCGCCGGCATCGCTGCGCGCCTGCCGGCGATGCGCCGCCTGTCGGACCAGCTGTATTCGGTGTGGATCCAGGGGCTGCGCCGCGACCAATGAAAAAGGGGCAGCGTCCGCTGCCCCCTTTTGACCGGATTTTCGCGGTCGACCGCGCTCAGTCGCGGAAATTGCCGTACTTGATCGGGAAGTCGGTGATCGACTTCTTGATCAGCGCGATGCATTCCTGCAGCTCGTCGCGCTTGGCGCCCTGGACGCGCACCGAGTCGCCCTGAATCGACGCCTGGACCTTGATCTTGGAATCCTTGACCAGCTTGACGATCTTCTTCGCCAGTTCGGTCTCGATGCCCATCTTGATCTTCAGTTCCTGCTTGACCTTGTTGCCCGAGACCTTCTGGACCGGCTGGTGGTCGAGACGCTTGGTGCTCTCGGTTTCCTTCTTCTCCATCGCCGGGAACAGGATGTCCTTGATCTGGTCGAGCTGGAAGTCGGAATCGCCGTGCAGCGTGATGACCTTGTCCTTCTCGTTCAGTTCGAGCTTGGCCGCGGTGCCCTTGAAGTCGTAGCGGTTGTCGATCTGGCGGACGGCGACATCGATGGCGTTCTTCAACGCCACCATGTCCGCTTCGGAGGTGAAGTCAAAGCTCGGCATGACGCTTACCCGAAATGGCAGACGTAGTGGTAGGACTCGCCCGGGGCGACTTCGATGTCGAAGCTGGAATTGCCCGGCACGTTGAAGGACTGGCCTTCGCCCCAGGTCGTCCATTCGGTCTCGCCCTTGAGGCGGACGCGGCAGGAACCGCCGACGCCTTCCATGATTTCCGGCGCGCCGGTGTTGAAGGTCAGGCTGGACGGCAGGATCACGCCGACCGTCTTCTTCGTGCCGTCGGCGAGAATAACGGTGTGGCTGACGCACTTGCCGTCGAAATAGACATTGGCCTTCTTGACCACCGAAACGTTGTCGTACTGAGACATTAGATACCCCACAATTTTTGGATCACGGATTTGGCGATGAAGCCGAGCATGCCGAAGGACAGCACGAAGAAGAGCACGAAGGTGCCCGTCTTGCCCGCCTTCGACTTCCAGGCGATCTCGCCGATGATGAACAGCATGAACAGGATGAAGGCGCCGACTCCCCAGGTCGAGAAGAAGTCGGCGATCTGCTCTTCGGTCAACCCGAACAGGGTGCCGTTTTCCATGCCTTACTGACCCTTGCGCGCCTTCAGGTTGGCGGCGATGCGCATGCGCAGCGCGTTCAGCTTGATGAAGCCGGCCGCGTCCTTCTGGTCGTAGGCACCGGCGTCATCCTCGAAGGTCGCGATGGTCGAATCGAACAGCGAATCGGTCTTCGAATCGCGGCCGGCGACGATCACGTTGCCCTTGTACAGCTTGACGCGGACGAAACCATTGACGTTCTGCTGGGTGTGGTCGATCAGCGTCTGCAGCGCGATGCGCTCCGGGCTCCACCAGTAGCCGTTGTACACCAGGCTGGCGTAGCGCGGCATCAGGTCGTCCTTCAGGTGGGCGACTTCGCGGTCGAGGCAGATCGACTCGATGGCGCGGTGGGCGCGCAGCATGATCGTTCCGCCCGGGGTTTCGTAGCAGCCGCGCGACTTCATGCCGACATAGCGGTTTTCGACCAGGTCGAGGCGGCCGATGCCGTGCTTGCCGCCCAGCTCGTTGAGCTTGGTCAGCACCTGGGCCGGGGTCATGCGCACGCCGTTCAGCGCGACGATATCGCCCTTCTCGTACTCGATGTCGAGGTACTCGGCGGCATCCGGCGCCGCCTCCGGCGACACCGTCCAGCGCCACATGCTTTCCTCGGCTTCCGCCGCCGGGTCTTCCAGGTGGCGACCTTCGTAGGAGATGTGCAGCAGGTTGGCGTCCATCGAGTACGGCGAACCGCCCTGCTTGTGCTTCATTTCGACCGGGATGCCGTGCTGCTCGGCGTAGGCGAGCAGCTTCTCGCGCGACAGCAGGTCCCATTCGCGCCACGGCGCGATGACCTTGACGCCCGGCTTCAGCGCGTAGGCGCCGAGCTCGAAGCGGACCTGGTCGTTGCCCTTGCCGGTCGCGCCGTGCGAAATGGCGTCGGCGCCGGTCAGGTTGGTGATCTCGATCAGGCGCTTGGCGATCAGCGGACGGGCGATCGAGGTGCCGAGCAGGTATTCGCCTTCATAGACGGTGTTGCAGCGGAACATCGGGAACACGAAGTCGCGGACGAATTCCTCGCGCAGGTCGTCGATGAAGATGTTTTCCGGCTTGATGCCGAACTTCAGTGCCTTGGCGCGCGCCGGCTCCAGTTCCTCACCCTGGCCGAGGTCGGCGGTGAAGGTCACCACTTCGCACTGGTAGGTGTCCTGCAGCCACTTCAGGATCACGGAGGTATCGAGGCCGCCGGAATAGGCCAGCACGACTTTCTTGATATCGCTCATTTCTGTTCCCTTGCTTCGTCTAAATTTGCTGCTCAGCCTTGAAGGCGGCCCAGCAACAGGTATTCCATCAATGCCTTCTGCACGTGCAGGCGGTTTTCGGCTTCGTCCCAGACCACCGACTGCGGACCGTCGATGACCTCGGCGGTGACTTCCTCGCCGCGGTGCGCCGGCAGGCAGTGCATGAACAGCGCGTCGGCGTTGGCGACGCGCATCATCTCGCCATCCACCTGCCAGTCGGCGAAGGCCTTCAGGCGGGCCTCGTTCTCGGCCTCGTAGCCCATCGAGGTCCACACGTCGGTATTGACCAGATCGGCGCCACGGCAGGCGTCCATCGGATCGGCGAAGACCTTGAAGCGCGCCGGATCGATGTTGCCGACCAGCGCCGGATTGATCTCGTAGCCCGGCGGCGTCGAGACGTGCACCTTGAAGTCGAGGACTTCGGCCGCCTGCAGCCAGGTGTTGCACATGTTGTTGGCGTCGCCGACCCAGGCCACGGTCTTGCCCTGGATGCAGCCGCGATGCTCGATGTAGGTGTAGATGTCGGCCAGGATCTGGCACGGATGGTATTCGTTGGTCAGGCCGTTGATCACCGGCACGCGCGAATTGGCGGCGAAGCGCTCGATGATGTCCTGCTCGAAGGTGCGGATCATCACGATGTCGCTCATTCGCGAGATCACCTGCGCCGCGTCCTCGACCGGCTCGCCGCGACCGAGCTGCGAGTCGCGGGTATTCAGGTAGATCGCCGAGCCGCCCAGTTGCTGGACGCCGGCCTCGAAGGACAGGCGCGTGCGCGTGCTGGCCTTCTCGAAGATCATCACCAGCGTGCGGTCGCTGAGCGGCCAGTACTTCTGGTAGGACTTGAACTGGTTCTTGATCCAGCGCGTGCGCTCGAAGACGTATTCGAGTTCCTCGCGCGTGAAGTCGTTGAACTGCAGAAAATGTTTGATCGCCATGATCAGGCTCCCAGGAATTCCTTGATCAGCGGCGCGCTGCGGTCGACCAGCTCGCGGGCATCGTTTTCGCTGAAGATCAGCGGCGGCAGCAGGCGGATGATCTTGTCGCCGGTGACGTTGATCAGCAGGCCGGCTTCCAGCGCCTTGCCGACCAGGACGCCGCACGGACGATCGAGTTCGATGCCGATCATCAGGCCGTGGCCGCGGATGTCGACGACACCGGCGACACCGGCCAGCGCCTCGCCGAACAGCTGGCGGATCAGCGCGCCGACGGTCGCGGCGTTGGCCAGCAGACCGTCCTGTTCCATGACGTCGATCGTGGTCAGCGCCGCCGTGCACGCCAGCGGATTGCCACCGAAAGTCGAGCCATGGTTGCCCGGCCCGAACAGGCCGGCCGCCCGGCCGCCGGCCAGGCAGGCACCGATCGGCACGCCGGCGCCGAGGCCCTTGGCCAGCGTAGCAACGTCCGGCTGGACACCGGCCTGCTGGAAACCGAACCACTTGCCGGTCCGGCCCATGCCGCACTGCACTTCATCGCAGATCATCAGCCATTCGTGAGCGTCGCAGATTTCGCGCACGCCCTTGTAGTAGGCCGGATCGGCCAGATGGATGCCGCCCTCGCCCTGGATGACTTCGAGCATCACGGCGACGATGTGGTGATTGTGCTCGGCGACGGCGCGGATCGCCTCGAGATCGCCGTAGGGCACGCGGACGAAGCCGGCGACCAGCGGCTCGAAACCGGCCTGGACCTTGTAGTTGCCGGTCGCCGACAGCGTGGCCATGGTCCGGCCGTGGAAGGATTTTTCCATCACGATGATGGTCGGCAGCTCGATGCCCTTCTTGTGGCCGTAGAAGCGCGCCAGCTTGATCGCCGCTTCGTTGGCCTCGGCGCCGGAATTACCGAAGAAGACTTCCTGCAGGCCGGAGAGTCCGGCCAGCTTGTCGGCCAGCTGTTCCTGCTCGCGGATGCGGTAAAGATTGGAGGTGTGCAGCATGCGACCGGCCTGGGCGGCGATCGCCTCGACCAGCCGGGGGTGGGCGTGACCGAGGGTCGAAACGGCGATTCCGGACAGCGCGTCGAGGTATTCCTTGCCCTCGGTATCGGTGATCCGGCAGCCCTTGCCATGACTGAAAGTCACCGGCAGCCGGGCGTAGGTATTCATGACGTGCGACATGAGACGACCCCATAAAACGAAAACGGCGGCCATCGCCGCCGGAACGACCGCGACTCGGCGGGAAGCCCCGGAGAGTTGCAGAAACCTGAATGTTAAGTGAAAAATAAAACCTTGTATAGAATGGCAGGCCATGCGTATCGCCATCTTCAACCAGAAAGGCGGCGTCGGAAAAACGACGACCGCGCTCAACCTGGGGGCCGCCCTGCATCGCGCCGGAAGCCCTCCGCTGCTGATCGACCTCGACCCCCAGGGACACCTGTCGAGCATCCACGGACAGCCACCACTCGAGGCCGGGCACAGCCTCTACGCCTTCTACCAGGACGGCAGACCCCTGCACGAACTGGAACTCGAATGGACGCACATCGGCCGCCTGATCCCGGCCCACCAGCAACTGATCAAGGTCGACTCGATCTTCGGCAAAGGGCCGGCCGTGCTGAACAAGCTGCGCAGCGGTCTCGACACCCTGGACGACAGCCAGGAAAGCCGCCCCTGCATCATCGACTGCTGCCCCTACATCGGCGTCCTCGCACTGAACGCAATCTTCGCCTGCGACTGCCTGATCATCCCGGTTTCGACCGACTACCTGTCACTGCAGGCCGCGGAGCACATCACGCGCACCTTGCAGGTTCTCGAACCGGTGATGAAGCGCCGCGTCGAAAGGCGCTACCTGCTGACCCGCTTCGACCGCCGGCGCCGGATGAGCGACGACATCCGCAACCGGCTGCGCGAACGCTATGGCGACGACCTGCTCGATGCCGTGATTTCGGAAAACGTGGCCGTTGCCGAAAGCCCCTCGCTGAACCAGGACGTCTTCCGCCACAATGCGGCAAGCCCCGGCGCGGTGGATTACCGGAAACTGCTGGAGGAACTGGTCGAGCGCGGCGACCTGCGTCAGCCCGGCTGAGGCGCCCCGGGCCGTCCCATAATTATGGAAAGCCGTGGCGCTTCTGCTAAAATGCGCGCCACGCAAGGCCGCTTCGCCCGCAAACGCAGAGTAGAACAATGACAACTCACGAATCCACCCCATTCATCATTGTCGGCCTCACCAAACAGGGAAGGAAATTCCGCCCGAGCGACTGGGCCGAGCGGCTGTGCGGTGTGATGTCGGCATTTGGCGCCGAACGCAAGATGAAATATTCGCCGTATGTCGGCCCGGGCGAATACAACGGCGAAAAAGCCGTTTTCGTCGATGGCCGGCTGGGCGAAATCGAGCCGATGGCCTACCGCTTCATGCTCAACTTCGCGCAGGACAACGACCTGCAGATCATCGACGGCGTCTGCTCGATCGCCGACAAGAACTGAACGCAACGACATGCAATAAAAAAGGCGCCCGGAGGCGCCATTTTTATTTCGATCGATCCGGAGCGATCAGGCAGCAGCCAGCGCCTTGATCTGGGAAGACAGGCGGCTCTTGGTGCGCGAAGCCTTGTTCTTGTGAACGATCTTCTTGTCGGCGATACGGTCGATCACCGCGACGGATTGCTGATAGACGCCCTGAGCGGTGGTCTTGTCACCAGCTTCGATCGCCTGGCGCACACGCTTGATTGCGGTACGCAGGGTCGAACGCAGACTGGCGTTGAGGGCGCGCTGCTTGTCAGCTTGACGGGCGCGCTTGCGGGCTTGTGCGCTGTTGGCCATTTAACTTAACTCAAAATCCAAAAGCTTAAGATTGTAGCAGATTACAGGAAACATACAACACCCAACAACACTTCATTGAACTGGAAGCCCGAGACCTCTCAACACTCAGCTCTGCCGAGACGCATGTCAAGGCACGCCCTGCCCAGCTGCGATAGCTGGGATAACCCCCGGCAGAATCGACTCGAAAACCACCTCGATTCTTATCCGAGATCTGACTGCACGACCATCAATCTGCCCCGGGCTAAAACGCGCTCCCAAAAATGCATCTCTGACCACCCCCTCAAGTCCCGTCAGATCAACTTGCTCATCCGGGAAGACCTCACGCACGATCCCGAACTGGTCGATGAGCACCACGAATACCGCAGCAACATTGCCCCCTGAAAGCAAAAGCTGATCGGGCGACGGTACAACAATTTCTTCTAGCGGAAAAGGTTGGGTGGAAAGAACGGTAATTGGCAAATATTCATCCGCTGAGACGTCTGCATTAGGGAAGACAGCGCCAACTCCAGCGGTATCAATTGGTCTTGGTTTAACTTTGGCGGATGCAATTGCTTCAAGGGTCCCAGAAAGCTCTGGTAATGTAATTACTCTTTCATTGATTGCCGGTTTGACTTCAACCCTAGACTCTGACGCCAAACGAACCTTGACTCCCCCCACAATGTCGCCTCTCGCAACGCCCAAATCGGCGACCCGCCAAGGAAGTGAATATTGCTCCAATACCCAGGCTCCAAGGGCATGCAAAAACGCTGACAGCAGAACGGTATATAAAAGCCCCCTCTCCTTCTTTCCGCGGGAAGAGGGCACAACAGATCTGATCGACGATTTCTCGCCAAGATGTTCGACAGGCGCTCCAGATGCTCTATGCCTAACCTGGCTTTTACACCAACTAAATGACGGGTTGCCTAACTCGAATATGTCCTTACACCAGAGCCTCTTGCAAAACCCAGTAGTTGCTGAGGATTTTTCGCCCGGAAGAGGCGAATTGGAGGGCCATTTCTGGCATGATGTGGTTACCAAGCCGAACATCATAACACCCGCCCATGAGTTCTAACGAACGCGTCCTAATCACTTACCCATCCAGACTTTGAAACAATGACTACCTCATTTCCAGCAACTGACAGCGCCCCCAACCGAACTTCCCTTAGTTCCGTCGCTGGCAAGTGTTAAAGCACCACATTTTGGATCAGAAAAGCCATTTGTCGGAGTTGCCGTAATGGTGAAAGTAGTATTTGAATTCGCTGTAACAACGGATATGTCGTATTTTCTACTAATATAAGACGTTCCGGACCAGTTGGCATTCTTCCAGGCACTGAGCGTAGTGGATGAACTCAAATCACCGGTGCTTATTACTAAGTACCCACCTCGATCAGTGAAGTATCTTTCCTGAAGCTGAGCCATTTGCATGATAGCTGCGCGCGCCTCAGCGCGCGCACCGCGACGAACATACTCCTGATACGAAGGATAGGCGATCGACGCCAGCAGGCCAATGATCGCCACCACGATCATCAGTTCAATCAAAGTAAAACCATGATTATTTTTTTGCTTAAGCACTGAATCCCCCTATTGCTGAACTTGCCGCCAGGATATCGTACCTGGTGACGGGAGCTTGATTCGCGCTGTACAAGAACTACCCGCCGAGCCTAATACACAGCCGTACTTGTCCTTTGCACAATAACGGCCCTTGACAAAAGGTGTGCACCCGGTGCCTGTGGGCATACTCTTACCTTTATCAGCAGAGTAATACACGATCCGCGGATTCTGGCCAGTTGCAGCTTCTGTGCTGCCACTTGGAGTGACATGCACCAGTTTCTGCGCACTAGGAGGACTGGTAACAGAGGCTCCACCACTTGTTGTAATCGTTACACTCAAAGCTGACGCAGTTGTAGCAGAAGTCGTGTAGAAAATCGGCTGAGAATAGGCCCCACCAGTGAGGTAGTTGAGCCCATACAGGTAGTCATAGCTGTTACCACCGCAAACGTCACCCGTCGGCGTCAGTGTCACGAACACCAAAAGACCGCTTTCCAGCACCGGCAATGCTGAAGAAATATAGCGCTCCCCAATATTGCTAGTACTGGACACGTTGTTTTTCAAATCCATAACCCAGCCAAGTTGCTGTTCAACCTTGCCAGCTGCATTGAGACTGGGCGCCAACGAACTTGGACAGGTCGATCTGGCTGCAACAGGATCCTTCGGAGTGCTGGAATACTGTGGCATACAGTCTGACTGAACCCCGTATTCCGTACCATTGATGGTTGCAGTACCAAGCAGAGCCTGTCGTTGTAGTTTTTCTCTTGAGGTCACCCTCGTCCCATCATCCTTATCCCATACTCCGTAAAAGGAATTCATCGAGAACGGAGAAGCATTGAATCGCCCCGGGAATTGAGGAGGCTCCATTACCTGAGAGAATGGAGCCATGAGCAAGACGAACAAGTATTCCCCGGAAGTCAGGGAGCGCGCCGTAAGGCTGGTAGAAGAGGCCCGCAAG
>JAQUAX010000010.1 GCA_028687035.1 Dechloromonas sp.
AAGTTACGTCTGGCGTCCATAGCCCTCTGGTCCCACCCCTTCCCATCCCGAACAGGACCGTGAAACAGAGTCGCGCCAATGATAGTGAGCTTCCGCTCGCGAAAGTAGGTCAACGCCAGACACCCTCTCCCAGAAAGCCCCTGCATTCCCTGCAGGGGCTTTCTGCTTTCTGCTTTGGCTTCGGCAGAAACAAAAGCGACAACAAGAGCCGGCCTGCCTCTTGAAAGAAGAAAACCAGCCCCCATATCGCTTCCTACGTTTTGTTAGTGATTGGGAGTTTCAACGATGTCCGAATCCGCGACGCTGAACCGCGAGACCCTGGGCTTCCAGACGGAAGTCAAGCAACTGCTGCATTTGATGATCCATTCCTTGTACAGCAACAAGGAGATCTTCCTGCGCGAACTGGTGTCGAACGCCTCCGACGCCTGCGACAAGCTGCGCTTCGAGGCGCTGAACAACGCCGCGCTGTACGGTGACGATTCCGACCTGAGAATCCGCATTGCCTACGACAAGGCCGCGCGGACGATCACCATCTCGGACAACGGCATCGGCCTGTCGCGCGACGAGGCGGTCGCGCATCTCGGTACCATCGCCAAGTCCGGAACCAAGGAATTCTTCTCGTCGCTGACCGGGGACCAGGCCAAGGATGCCCACCTGATCGGCCAGTTCGGCGTCGGCTTTTACTCTTCCTTCATCGTCGCCGACAAGGTGACCGTGGTGTCGCGCCGGGCCGGCGTCGAAGCCAGTCAGGCGGTCAAGTGGGAATCGGCCGGCGAAGGCGAATACACCGTCGAGATGGTCGAGAAGGCCGGTCGCGGTACCGACGTCACGCTGCACCTGCGCGAAGGCGAGGACGACTTCCTGTCCGGCTGGAAGCTGAAGTCGATCATCCGCAAGTATTCCGATCACATCACGCTGCCGATCGTGATGAAGAAGGAGGACTGGAAGGATGGTGAGCAGGTCGCCACCGACGAGGATGAGACCGTCAACCAGGCCAATGCGCTGTGGGTGCGCGCCAAGTCCGACATCAGCGACGAGCAATACACCGAGTTCTACAAGCACGTCGCCCACGATTTCGAGGATCCGCTGTGCTGGACGCATGCCCGCGTCGAAGGCAAGCAGGAATACACGCAACTGCTCTACATTCCGGCGCGCGCGCCGTTCGACCTGTGGGATCGCAACGCACGCCACGGCGTCAAGCTCTACGTGCGCCGCGTCTTCATCATGGACGACGCCGAGCAGCTGATGCCGCTCTACCTGCGCTTCGTCCGCGGCATCGTCGATTCGGCCGACCTGCCGCTCAACGTGTCGCGCGAGATCCTGCAGCAGAGCAAGGATATCGACAACATCCGCAACGGCTGCACGCGCAAGGTGCTGGCGATGCTGGAAGGCCTCGCCAACAGCGAGGACGCGGTGGACCGCGAAAAATATGCGAAATTCTGGGAAGCCTTCGGCGCCGTGCTCAAGGAAGGCGTCGGCGAGGATTTCGCCAACAAGGACAAGATTGCCGGCCTGCTGCGCTTCGCTTCGACGCACGGCGACGGCGACAAGCAGGTGGTCTCCCTGGCCGACTACATCGGCCGGATGAAGGAAGGCCAGGACAAGATCTATTACGTCACCGCCGACAGCTACAACGCGGCCCGGAACAGCCCGCACCTCGAAATCTTCAAGAAGAAGGGCATCGAGGTGCTGCTGCTGTCCGACCGCGTCGACGAATGGGTGGTCGGCCACCTGACCGAGTTCGAAGGCAAGGCGCTGCAGTCGGTCGCCAAGGGCGGCCTGGATCTCGGCCAGCTCGAGGACGAGGCCGAGAAGAAGGAAGTCGAGAAGGCTGCCGACGAGTACAAGGAACTGCTCGACAAGATCAAGTCCGCGCTCGACGACAAGGTCAAGGCGGTCCGCATCACGCATCGCCTGACCGACTCGCCGTCCTGCCTGGTGTCCGATGAGCACGACCCGTCGGGCAACCTGGCGCGCCTGCTCAAGGCGGCCGGCCAGAAGGCGCCCGACGTCAAGCCCATCCTCGAGATCAATCCGCAGCATCCGGCGGTGCTGCGCCTGAAGTACGAGGAAAACCGCTTCGCCGACTGGGCGGCGCTGCTCTTCGAGCAGGCCACGCTGGCCGAAGGCGGCCAGCTCGACGACCCGGCCGGTTTCGTCAAGCGCATCAACGACCTGATGCTGGCCCTGTCGGGCAAATGATCAAACGGGGCTGCGGCCCCGTTTTTCACATGAATCCCGCTGATCTCGAATTGCTGGTCACAC
Source organism: Dechloromonas sp. (assembly GCA_028687035.1). Classification (GTDB taxonomy): domain Bacteria; phylum Pseudomonadota; class Gammaproteobacteria; order Burkholderiales; family Rhodocyclaceae; genus Azonexus. The sequence goes on from JAQUAX010000010.1 coordinate 2,266, forward strand.
GCACGATGCCTTTCGGCAAGCACAAGGGCTGCGTGATCGCCGACCTGCCGGGCAACTATCTGAACTGGTTCGCCCGCGAGGGATTTCCTCCCGGCGAAATCGGCCGGCTGCTGGCGCTGATGCAGGAGATCGACCACAACGGCCTGTCGGCGCTGCTGGCCCCCCTGCGTCGCCGGTAAACGAAAACGGCCGGTCGACGCGGTCGACCGGCCGGCAGGCAGCGAAACCGTCTACTTCAGCTTCAGCTGTTCATACAGGCAGGCCTTGTGTTCGGGGCCGACCTTGTCCTGGCACGCGGCACGGGCCTTCTGGTGAAGTTCGCAACGCTGCGGATCGACCGCACCGGCGCACTCCCCTGGGCTACGCGGTTGCTGCAGGCAGCGGCGCATCGCCATGCCCGCCTGGCCCTTGCAGCCCTGGACGGCCTGGACGGCCTGGCGCCGCTCGGCGCAGCGCTGGGGATTGGGCGACTTCGCGCAGTCGTAGGCCGGACCCTGTTCGCGCATGCATTGCCGGCGTTCGGGGCCGGCCTTGCCGCGGCAGGCTTCGACGGCCTGCATGCGGGCATCGCGGCGGGCCTGGCAGGCCGCGGGGTTCGGTGTCTGTGCGCAATCGCGAGCGGCACGGGGACCCGCTCCCTGCATCATCCCGGGACCACCCATCCCTCCGCCCATCCCGGGTCCCGGCTGGGCGCCGACGGGCAGTGCGAGCAGCGAGGCGAACAGCGTGGCAATCAGCATCAGTCCGGTTCTCATGATGGTCTCCTGGTGGTGGGTGTGACTTCATTCTAGCCAGCCGCCGCCGAGTTCCCAGCCGGGGCTGTAAATGAGTGCAAATCCCCCGGGCCGCGCTAATAACTGCTTACAAGTCGCATGCTATATTGCCCGCCATGAATGACAGGAATATCAGCGAGCACCGCCTGGCGCTTTCCGAAGTCCTCGACTGGCTGGTCGAGGACGGCCTGGCGGACAGGGAGCGCGCTGACGCGCTCAGGGTCGAGCGGCGGCTGCATGGCGGCAAGCAGCATCCGCTGGTCGTCGTGGCCGACCAGAAATGGCGCTCGCCGAAACAGCCGGGCAAGGTGCTCGGCCTGGAAACGCTGACCGAGTGGCTGGCCGGCCGCTGCGGGCTCGACTACCTGCACATCGATCCGCTGAAGATCGATTTCACCGGCGTGGCCGACGTGATGTCGAGCGCCTACGCGGCGCGTTTTTCCATCCTGCCGGTCCAGGTGACGACACGCGAGGTCGTCGTCGCCACCGCCGAACCTTACGTCCGCGAGTGGGTGGATGAGCTGGCGCCCATCCTGCGCAAGGAAATCCGCCGGGTCATGGCCAATCCGGAAGACATTGCGCGCTACCTGGTCGAATTCTTCAGCCTGGCCAAGTCGGTCAAGAAGGCCGCCGAGCGCGGCGAAGTCACCAGCGGCCTGTCGAGTTTCGAGCAGCTGGTCGAACTGGGCAAAGGCAACCGCCAGTTCGACGCCAACGACCAGCACATCGTCCATATCGTCGACTGGCTGTGGCAGTACGCCTTCGACCAGCGGGCCTCGGACATCCATATCGAACCGCGGCGCGACATCGGCATCGTCCGTTTCCGCATCGACGGCGTGCTGCATCAGGTCTACCAGATCCCGATGGCCGTGATGAACGCGATGACCAGCCGGATCAAGCTGCTCGGCCGGATGGACGTCATCGAGAAGCGGCGGCCGCAGGACGGCCGGGTCAAGACGCGGACGCCGGACGGCCAGGAGGTCGAGCTGCGCCTGTCGACGCTGCCGACCGCGTTCGGCGAAAAGCTGGTGATGCGCATCTTCGACCCCGAGGTGCTGGTCCGCGACTTCCGCTCGCTCGGCTTTTCCGACGAGGACCAGGCGCGCTGGAAGCAGATGACGGCGACGCCGAACGGCATCATCCTGGTCACTGGTCCGACCGGCTCGGGCAAGACGACGACTCTGTACACGACGCTGAAGCAGCTCGCGACGCCGGAAGTCAATGTCTGCACCATCGAGGACCCGATCGAGATGGTCGAACCGGCGTTCAACCAGATGCAGGTCCAGCACGCGATCGACCTCGGCTTCGCCGACGGCGTCCGTGCGCTGATGCGGCAGGACCCGGACATCGTGATGATCGGCGAGATCCGCGACCTGGAAACCGCCGAAATGGCGATCCAGGCCGCGCTGACCGGCCACCTGGTGCTGTCGACGCTGCACACCAACGATGCGCCGTCGGCGATCACCCGGCTGCTCGACCTCGGTGTGCCGGCCTACCTGATCAACTCGACGCTGCTCGGCGTGATGGCGCAGCGCCTGGTCCGCACGCTGTGCCCGCACTGCAAGAAGGCGGTGCCGGCCAGCGAGGAGCACCTGGCCGCCTGGCGCTCGCTGGTCGCCCCGTGGAAATCGGCCGAGCCGTCCCAGGTCTGGCAGCCGGTCGGCTGCCTCGAGTGCCGGATGACCGGCTACAGCGGCCGCGTCGGGCTCTACGAAATCCTGCTCAATTCCCCGGAAATCCGGCGGATGATCAAGCCGCTGACCGAGATTCCCAAGCTGCGCGAGCAGGCCTACCGCGAAGGCATGCGGCCGCTGCGCATTTCCGGCGCGCTGAAGGTCGCCCAGGGCGTGACCTCGCTGGAGGAGGTCATCAAGGTCGCGCCGCCGGCCGAGGAAGCCTGACTCCGCTTCAGATCAGGCTGGCCTTGCGCCGTACCGCATCGACATAGGCCAGCGCATCCATCGGCTGGCCGTTGCGTTGCGCCGCCCAGATCGTTTCGCCCAGGCATTCGAGCAGCACGTGCTCGGCAGCGTGCGGGTCCATGCGGGCGCGCAGGCTGTCGTAGGCGGCGCGGATGCCCGGCGGATGGTCGATGCTGACCTGCTCGTGGATCGCCAGGTGCAGCGACAGGTGCAGGAAGGGATTCATCTGCCCGGTTTCCGGCGTCCATTCCTGGTCGACCGCGGTTTCGGCATCGGCGAGCAGCCCGTGGTACTCGGGGTGGCGGGCCGCGATATCGGCGGCAGTGACTTCGGCGCCGACCAGAGGCAGGCGTTCCAGGTGCTTTTTCCAGGCGTCGCAGAAAAAGCGGCGGACCTGTTCTCGGGTGGGATTAAACATGGAGGCTTTCGTAGCTCAGCGTGAGCGTGCTGTTGTGATACATCAGGTTGCCGTCCGGACCGGGGACGATCTGGCCGGTGCCGTAGGCGCCGAGCAGCGGAACGCCCGGACACCGGTCGCGGAAGGCCTGCAGGTCGCGGTCCTCGCCGCCGTAGAACAGCGGGCCGCGGCCGATGCACGAGAAGGACAGCGCGAATTCGGGCGGCCGGCCGGCGTCGACCGCGGCGGCCAGCGCGTCGCGCATTTCCCGCTCGGCCGCCGCCGGGTCGCGCAGCGCCCAGCGCACGGTATCGCCGGCGCTCAGCGCTTCGCCCAGCGTCAGCGAACCGTCGGCGCCGGCCGACAGGATGGCGATCCCGCTGCGGCCGGGCGAGCGGAGCAGGGCCAGGCGGTGCCAGGGTGGCGCGCGGCGCCACTCGGCCGGCAGCGCGGCGCGCAGGCTGTCGAGGGCATCGACGCCGTCGACCTGGCGCAATTCATAGGCGTCGCAGGCGTCGACCGTCAGATCGCCGCCCAGCGGATGCAGGCCGGGCGCATGGGCCGGCCGTGCCCGCCAGCCCGGCAGGACGATTTCGGCGCAACTGTCGGCGGCGACCCGGCCGGCCGACCAGGCGACCGCATCGCTTTCCTGCAAGCCGGCACGTCGGCTGCCGGACTGCCAGCCGTAAGGCAGGCGGGCATGGCCGGTGAAGCAGAGATGGAGGCCGTCGTCGCCCGCTGGCGAAGCGGCGGCCGGTGCCAGCACCAGCGCGGCGGCGGCCGGCTGGTCGAGGCTCCAGCCGGCTTCGGTGAACAGCCCGCTTGCGGTGCAGCCGGCGACCTGCAGCGTGCCGCCGGCGCGGGCGGCGGCGACCACGGCGGCGCGGGCCTGGCGGTCGAAATCGCGGGTCAGAAACAGGAGGACCTGTCCCGCGCGGGGCAGTCCGGCCGCGGCCAGCGCCGTCTCGACCGCCGCCGCGGCCAGCGCGGGCGAGGCCTGGGCGGCGCTGGCCAGGCCGCTGCCGGCGCTCATGCGCTCTTGCCCTTGAAGCCGCACAGGTCGGCGACGACGCAGCGCCCGCATTCCGGCTTGCGGGCCTTGCACACGTAGCGGCCGTGCAGGATCAGCCAGTGGTGGGCGTCCTTCTTGAACTCGTCCGGCGTCACCTTCAGCAGCTTGCGTTCGACGTCGAGCACGGTCTTGCCGGGGGCCAGCCCCGTCCGGTTGCCGAGCCGGAAGATGTGCGTGTCGACGGCGATCGTCGGCTCGCCGAAGGCGGTGTTCAGCACGACGTTCGCCGTCTTCCGGCCGACCCCGGGCAGCGCCTCGAGGGCCGTGCGGTCGGCCGGCACCTCGCCGCCGTGCCGCTCGACCAGCAGGCGACAGGTCGCGATGACGTTCTTCGCCTTGGTCCGGTACAGGCCGATCGTCTTGATGTATTCGGCCAGGCCTTCCTCGCCGAGCGCCAGCATCGCGTCCGGCGTCGGCGCGGCCGGGAACAGCCGGGCGGTCGCCTTGTTGACGCCGACATCGGTCGCCTGCGCCGACAGGATCACCGCGACCAGCAGCTGGAACGGCGTCGCGTAGTGGAGTTCGGTGGTCGGTGCCGGATTGGCGTCGCGCAGGCGGGCGTAGAACTGCTCGATGGTGGATTTTTTCACGGGGTGTCCGGCATCGGATTGTCAGGCGCCGAGGAATGGGCCATATTTGTCTCAAACCAGATTCTAACCTGACCGAGAGAGACGGGGCTTCGATGCCTGACCATCCCGAGGGCTGTTCGCTCAGCCTGTTCCAGCTGCTTGAAGGCGACCCGGTCGCCACCGTCGTGATCGACGCGGAACACCGGATCGTGCACTGGAACCGCGCCTGCGCGGCGCTGACCGGGCTGGCGGCCATCGACATGGTCGGCACCCGCGACCAGTGGCGGGCCTTCTACGCCGACAGCCGGCCGATTCTGGCCGACCTGCTGGTCGATGGCGCCAGCGGCGAGCGCATCGCCCAGCTGTACGGCGGTCGCTCCCGTCCGTCGGAATCGATCGAAGGCGCCTACGAGGCCGAGGATTTCTTCCCGCAATTCGGGAGCAGCGGGCGCTGGCTGTTCTTCACCGCCGCAGCGATCCACGATGCCGAGGGCCGCGTCGTCGGCGCCATCGAGACGCTGCAGGACGTCACCGAGCGGCGCCGGGCCGAAGCCGCGCTGCGCGACAGCGAGGCCTGCCTGGCCCAGATCGTCGACGGGTCGTCGGTGGCGATGCTGGTGATCAACGCCGAGCACCGGGTCACCCACTGGAACCGCGCCTGCGAGGTGCTGACCGGCCGGCTGGCCCGCGAACTGATCGGCTCCGACCAGCACTGGGAAGCCTTCTACCCGACCCGCCGGCCGATCATGGCCGACCTTGTCGTCGACGGCGCCAGCGAGGCCGCGGTCGACCGCCTCTACCACGGCCGTTACCGGCCTTCGGCGCTGTTGCCTGGGGCCTACGAGGCGGAGGATTTCTTCCCGCATTTCGGCGACGGCGGGCGCTGGCTGTTCTTTACCGCGTCGCCGCTGCTCAGTCCCGCCGGCGAGGTGGTCGGCGCGATCGAGACGCTGCAGGACGTCACCGAGCGCCGGCGGGCCGAAGACGCGCTGCGCGACAGCGAGGAGCGCTACCGCAAGCTGAGCCTGACCGACCCGCTGACCGGCCTGTTCAATTCGCGCCACCTGCGCGACAAGCTGCACCAGGAAGTCGAGCGGGCCGGGCGCTATCACCGGCCGCTCTGCCTGCTGCTGCTCGACTGCGACCATTTCAAGCGGATCAACGACAGCTACGGCCACCTCGAAGGCGACAAGGTGCTGCAGGCGCTGGCGCTGGCGATCAACCGCTGCCTGCGCCGCTCGGACAGCGCGTTCCGGCACGGCGGCGAGGAATTCATCGTGCTGATGCCGGAAGCCGGGGCCGAGGCCGGACGGGTGCTCGGCGAGCGCCTGCGCGCCTGCTTTGCCGCCGAAGCGGTCGAGTCGGCCTGCGGCGAAGCGATCCGCTGCACGGTCAGCATCGGCGTTGCCGAGTACCGGGCGGGCGACGACGAACACACGCTGATCCGGCGGGCCGACGAGGCCTGCTACCGGGCCAAGGGCCTTGGCAGGAACCGCGTCGTCGTCGCCGGGCGCGACGATTGAGCGGAGGCTGCATGATCCGTCTGCGCGACATCGCCTGGCCGCTGGCCCTGTTCGCCCTGCTGGTGCTGGGCGGCGGGTTCGCGATCTGGCAGGGGCGGGCGCTTGAGCTGCCGGCTCCGGAGGATGCGCCGACCGTGCTGCACCCCGAGCTGTTCCAGGCGGCCCGTCCGCTCGAACCGATGCTCGACCTGGACCCGGAGCGGGTCGCCCTCGGCAGGCTGTTGTTCAGCGATACCCGGCTGTCGGCCGACCGGACGATGGCCTGCGTGTCCTGCCACGATCTCGGCCGGGGCGGCGTCGATGGCCGGCAATTCTCGATCGGCATCGGCGGTGCGGTCGGCGGCATCAATGCGCCGAGCGTGCTGAACAGCGGCTACGGCTTCGTGCAGTTCTGGGACGGCCGGGCGCAGACGCTGGAGGAGCAGGCGGCCGGGCCGATCCACAATCCGATCGAGATGGGATCGAACTGGGTCCAGATCCTCGAGCGCCTGCGCGCCGATCCGGCGCTGGTCGCCGCCTTTGAGCGCAGCTATCCGGACGGGCTGGACGCGGCCAGCGTCGTCGATGCGATCGCCAGCTTCGAGCGCTCGCTGGTCACGCTCGATTCGCGCTTCGACCGTTACCTGCGCGGCGACGCATCGGCGCTCGACGCCCGCGAGATCGAGGGCTACCGGCATTTCCGCGAACTCGGTTGCACCAGCTGCCACCAGGGCATCCTGCTCGGCGGCAACATGTACCAGAAGTTCGGCGTGCTCGGCGACTACTTCGCCGGGCGCGGGACGACGCAGGCCGACCTCGGCCGCTACAATGTCACCGGCCGCGAGGAGGACAGGCACGTGTTCAAGGTGCCGGGCCTGCGCAACGTCGCGCTGACCGCGCCGTATTTCCACGACGGATCGGCGACCACGCTGGAGCAGGCGGTGACGGTGATGGCGCGCTACCAGCTGGGACGGACGCTGTCGCCGGCCGAAACCGAAGCCATCGCCGCCTTCCTGCGTGCGCTGACCGGGCAGTTGCCGGCCGGGGAGGCACCATGACGCCCGCCGCCCGCAGTCTGCGCCGGCAGCGCCTGCGCCTGGGGCTCGGCTTCGCGGCGCTGGTCGTGCTGGTCACCTGGCTGTTCCACCAGGCGGACGACGTGTCGCCGGAAGTCCATCACGCCTACCTGCAGTCGCTGCGCCGCGTCCAGCAGGCCGACGTCGAGCTGAACGCGGCCGTCGTTTCCAGCTACGCCGACCTGCTGCACAACTACGACCCGATGCAGCAGCAACTGCGCGCGATACGCCGCGAGGGCCGCCTTCTGGCGCGACTGCCGGCGGCGCTGCCGTCGTCCCACCGGATTCGCCTGGAACGGGCCGTCGACCGGCTGGTCGACAGCCACCAGGCCAAGGCCGACGACGTCGACCGCTTCCAGCGCGTCCATTCGGTGCTGCGCAATTCCGAGGACTACCTGCCGCGCCTGGTCGACGAGCTGCTGTCCGACCCGGCGCATACGGCATCGCCCGAGCTGGTCCGCTTCACGCGCCACCTGCTCAGCTTTGCTGGCAGCGGCGACAACGGTCAGTCTGCGGCGCTGGCCGACGAACTCGCCGCGCTGCGCCGGGGCCGGCCGGGCGACGGGGCGACCGGCCGCCTGGGCGCCATGCTGATCCATGCCGGCCTCGTCATCGAACGGCGGCAGCAGGTCGATCAGCTGGTCCGCAACATCCTGATGGCGCCGAGCGCGCAGCACCTCGACGAGCTGACCCGGCTGTACGTCGAGGGACACGAGGCGGCGCAGCAGACGGCGACGCATTTCCGCCAGATGCTGTACCTCGTGTCGCTGCTGCTGGTCGCCTACGTGATCTACGCGCTGGTCCGCCTGGCCCGCGACCGGCGCCAGATGGCGCTGCTCGACGCCGCGCAGCAGCGCGCCGAGGGGCAGATCAAGCTGTACGGCACGGTGTTCACGAATGCGGCCGAAGGCATGGTGATCACCGATGCCGAGGCCCGCATCCTCGCGGTCAACCCGGCGTTTTCGACAATTACCGGCTACGCGCTCGGCGACGTGCTGGGCCGCACGCCGGCGGTGCTCAACTCGGGGCGCCAGGGCAAGGAGTTCTACCACAAGATGTGGAAGGAACTGACCGAACACGGCACCTGGCAGGGCGAGATCTGGAACCGGCGCAAGGACGGCGAGTTCTACCCGGAGTGGCTGTCGGTCGCCGCGGTGCGCGACGAAGCGGGGCAGACCAGCCATTACATCGGCGTGTTCACCGACATCTCCGAGCGCAAGCGCAACGAGGCGCGCATCCATCACCTGGCGCACCACGATGCGCTGACCGGCCTGCCCAACCGCCTGCTGCTCGAGGACCGCATCGACCAGGCGATGCTCGGGGCGCGCCGCAACAAGCGGTCGATGGCGCTGATCTTCGTCGACCTCGACCGCTTCAAGAACATCAACGACACGCTCGGCCACGAGATCGGCGACGTGCTGCTGATCGAGGCGGCGCAGCGCGGGCTGTCGGTGCTGCGCGACACCGACACGCTGTCGCGCCTGGGCGGCGACGAGTTCGTCGTCGTGCTGTCCGACATCGAGAGCCGGCAGGACGCGATGTTCGTCGCCCGCAAGCTGCTCGCCGCGCTGTGCCAGCCCTACCTGCTGGCCGGCCACGAACTGACGGTCAGCGCCAGCGCCGGCATCGCCCTCTATCCGGAGGACGGCCAGAACACCTCCGAGCTGCTGCGCAAGGCCGACGCCGCGATGTACCGGGCCAAGGACGAGGGGCGCAACACCTTCCGCTTCTTCTCGGCGGAGATGAACACCGCGTCGCTCGGCGAACTGCTGCTCGAGAACGACCTGTTCGGCGCCCTCGAGCGCGACGAGCTGGAAATGCACTACCAGCCGAAGATCGACGCCGTCACCGGCGAGCTGGCCGGGGCCGAGGCGCTGATGCGCTGGCGCCACCGCGAGCAGGGCATGATCCCGCCCAGCCGCTTCATTCCGCTGGCCGAGGAGAACGGCCTGATCAAGGCTTTCGGCGAATGGGCGATCGAGAGCGTCTGCGCGCAGCAGCGCGCCTGGCTGGATGCCGGGCTGCTCGTCGTGCCGGTCGCCGTCAACATCTCGGCGCAGCAGTTTTCGCAGCAGGACCTGCCGCAGCTGGTCGCCCACGCGCTGGCCGACCACGGCCTGCCGCCGCAGCTGCTCGAGCTGGAACTGACCGAATCGATGCTGATGCGCGATTCCCGGCGCGCCACCGAGGTGCTGCAGACCTTGCGCAACATGCACATCCACGTGTCGATCGACGACTTCGGCACCGGCTACTCGTCGCTCAGCTACCTGCGCCAGTTCCCGGCGCAGTCGGTCAAGATCGACCGCTCCTTCGTGTCGGAAATCAACGAGGACGGCGAGGCGGTCCCGCTCGCCGCGGCGATTATCGCGATGGCTCACGAGCTCGGCCTGGCGGTGATCGCCGAAGGCGTCGAAACCGGGGCGCAGCACGGCTACCTGCGCGAACATGCCTGCGACCAGCTGCAGGGCTTCCTGTTCGGCCGGCCGGTGCCGGCGGCCGAGTTCGGCGAGCTACTTGCCGGACGCCGGCTCGAGGGGCTGGGCGGCTGAGCGCCGGCGCGGCGGCAGGATGCGGTGCTCGACGACGGGCAGCGTCTGCGCCGCCTCCCGGGCGCGCAGCTGGCCGCAGCCGCCGTCGACGTCCTGGCCGGCCGAATTGCGCACCGTGGTCCGGATGCCGCGCGCATGCAGCGCGTGCGCCATCGCGGTGACCCGCTCGAGCGGCGGCCGGCGGTAGGGCAGCGGGTCGTTGGCGTTGTAGGGAATCAGGTTGATCAGCGCGTACTTGCCGGCGAGCAGCCGGACGATGCCGTCGATCTCGTCGTCGCCGTCGTTGATGCCGTCGATCAGCGTCCACTGGTACTGGATCGGATAGCCGGTGCGGCGCGCGTAATCCTCGGCCAGAACCACCAGTTCGTCCGGCGGAATCGGCGGCGCCTTGGGCAGCAGCGCGGCGCGGCGCGCCGGGTCGGTCGAGTGCAGCGACAGCGCCAGCGCCGGCTTCACCGCCTGTTGCGGTAGACGCTCGAAAACGCGCAAATCCCCGACCGTCGAGAAAACCAGGTTCTTGTGGCCGATGCCGCCGTGGCTGCCGAGCAGCGTGATCGCCTCGAACACGTTGTCGAGATTGTGCGAGGGCTCGCCCATGCCCATGAACACGACGCGCCGGACCGGGCGGCGCTGGCGGGCGAGCACGACCTGGGCGACCAGTTCGGCGCTGTCGACCTGGCGCAGCAGGCCGTCGCGGCCGGTCATGCAGAACACGCAGCCGACCGCGCAGCCGACCTGGGTCGAGACGCAGACGCCGTCGCGCGGCAGCAGCACGCTTTCGACGGTCTGGCCGTCGGCCAGCTCGACGAGCAGGCGTTCGGAGCCGTCGGCGCCCGGATGCGCGGAGCGGACGCGGGCCAGCGCGGCCAGCTCGTCGGCCAGCGCGGGCAGCGCCTCGCGCACGGCGCGCGGCAGGAAATCGCCGGCCGCCTGGTGGCGCGGGCCGTCGTCGAGCGGCCGGGCGGCCGTCCAGGCGCGCAGCACGCGGCCGAGGTGGCAGTCCTTGGCGCCCAGCTCGCGCAGCGAGCGGCGGATCAGCTCGAGGCGCAAGGGTTCAGTGGCAGCCGGCGCTGGCCACCGGGGCCGGCGGCTTCAGCCGGGCGCGCTCGGCGGCGCGGGCGTCCATCCAGTTCTTCCAGGCGATCAGGCAGCCGAGCAGGATGAAGGCGCCGGGCGGCAGCAGGCCGAGCAGGAAGCCCGGGTAGCTTTCCGGCAGCACGTGGATCGGCTGCAGCGCGGGGAAGACCATGTCGATGCCGCCGAGGATCGTGCCGTTGCCGAGCAGTTCGCGCAGCGCGCCGAGCAGCGCCAGCGTCCACAGCATGCCGACGCCCATGAACACGCCGTCCAGCGTCGATTGCAGCGGCGGGTTCTTGGCGGCGAAGGCCTCGACGCGGGCGAGCACGATGCAGTTGGTGACGATCAGCGGGATGAAGATGCCGAGCACCAGGTAGAGTTCGTGCAGGTTGGCGTTGAACAGCAGGTCGACGACGGTGACCAGCGCGGCGACGATCAGGATGAAGACCGGAATGCGGATCTCGTGCGGGATGAAGTTGCGCAGCGAGGCGACGGCGACGTTGGACAGCGCCATCACCAGGATCGTCGCGAGCGACAGCATGATGCCGTTGACCGCGTTGGTGGTCACCGCGAGCAGCGGGCACAGGCCGAGAATCTGGGCGATCGAGGTGTTCTGCTTCCAGATGCCGTTGCGGGCGATGGTGTCGAATTCGTCGCGCGTGATCATCGGGCGTCTCCCTGGGCAAACAGCGTGTTCCGGCTGGCCTCGAACCACTGGGCGGCCTTCAGCACCGCCTTGGTCACCGCGCGCGGCGTCACCGTGGCGCCGGCGTAGTAGTCGATCCGGCCGCCGTCCTTGCGGACCTTCCATTCCCGCGCCGGCACGTCGGCCAGCGACAGGCCGGCGAACTGGGCGATCCAGGGCCGGGCCTTGTTCTTGTCCTTCTTGACCTCGACGTAGTCGCCGAGGCCCGGGGTTTCCTTGTGCTGCGTGACGCGCACGCCGGCGACGCGGCCGTCGGCGCGCACGGCGACGATCAGGCGGATCTTTCCGGCATAGCCGTCCGTGGCGACCGCCTCGAACACCGCGGCGACCGGCTGGCCGGCGCGCCGCGCGATGTATGCGGTCGACGGGTCGGCCAGGCCCAGTTCCGGAACCGGCGGCAGCGCGACGGTGTCGCGCAGCAGCGCGTTGTCGTATTCGCTGCGCGGCAGCACCTCGTCGATCAGCTTCATCTTCTCTTCGGCGGCCGAGGCCTCGATCGCCGGCTTCGTCCACTGGTAGGCGCCGGACAGCAGGCCGGTGAAGACGATCACGAAGACGAACAGGATGGCCGCGGTGCGCGCCGCCATGCCGGGCGCCGTGAATTCCCTGACGGTGCTCATGCCTTGTCCTTCATGCCGAAGATCGCCGGCTGGCAAAGGTAGTCGATCAGCGGCGCGCACAGGTTCATCAGCAGCACCGCGAAGGCGACGCCGTCCGGGTAGCCGCCGAAAACGCGGATCACGTAGGCGAGCAGGCCGGCGCCAGCGCCGAAGATCAGCTTGCCGCGCGGCGTCGTGCAGCCTGAGACCGGGTCGGTCGCGATGAAGAAGGCGCCGAGCATCGCGCCGCCGGACAGCAGGTGGAACAGCGGGCTGGCGAAGTGCGCCGGCTGGTACAGCCACAGCGCGCCGGAAATGGCGACCAGCGACGCGACGAAGGCGACCGGCACGTGCCAGGTGATGATGCCGCGCTGCCACATCCACAGGCCGCCCAGCAGGTAGCCGGCGGCGACCCATTCCCAGCCGCGTCCAGCGAAATTGCCGTAGAGGTCCTGGTTGGCCAGCAGGTGGGCGACGTCGATTTCGCCGTCGGCCAGCTTCAGTGCGGTCTTCATCGCGTCGAGCGGCGTCGCGCCGGACAGCGCATCGACGCGCGGCGACAGCCCGAAGATTACGTTCAGCTGCTCGACCAGCGGCAGTTGCAGGCCGACGCTGGGCCACTGCGCCATCAGCGCCGGGAAGGACACGATGCAGACCGCGAAGGCGACCATCGCCGGGTTGAAGGGATTCTGGCCGAGGCCGCCGTACAGGTGCTTGGCGACGACGATGGCGAACACCGTCGCGGTGGCGACCAGCCACCACGGCGCGAGCGGCGGGAAGGTCAGCGCGATCAGCCAGGCCGTGACGACGGCCGATCCGTCGGACAGGAACATCGCCAGCGGCTTGCCGCGCAGCTTCAGCAGCGCGGCCTCGGCGACCAGCGCGGCGAAGGAGGCGACGACCAGCTGGATCAGGATGGCCGGGCCGACCAGCCAGGCATAGGCGGCGATGCCGGGAACCAGCGCCAGGCAGACCTGGGTCATCACCTGGCTGACGCTGGTGTCCTTGAGGAGGAAGGGGGCGGGGGCGAACATCATTCGGTCTTCTCGGCGGGGGCGGCCGGGCTGATGCCGGCCGCCTGGCGGCGGGCCTCGATCTCGTCGAGCTCGCGCTGCTGCACGGCGTTCAACTGCTCGGTGTTGCGCGGCGGCGCGGCTTCGCGCTGGGCCTTGGCGCGGGCCATCGCGGCGGCGATCGCGGCCTTTTTGGGGTCGGTTTCGGCGTCGACCGCGGCGGCCGTTTCGCCGGGCGCAGCCTCGCCGGCGGCCGCGGCGGCTTCGGCCGCCTTCTTGGCGGCCTGGGCGGCAGCGGCCCGGGCGAGCTTTTCGGCCTTCTCGGCCTTTTCGCGCTCCTCGCGCAGCTGCTTGAATTCGAAGCGCGTCTTCGCGGTGTCGGCCGCCTTCTTCTCGCGCTCGCGCGCCCAGATTTCGCTCTTCGCGAAGCGGAAATACTGGACCAGCGGAATGCGCGACGGGCAGACGAAGGAGCAGCAGCCGCACTCGATGCAGTCGAAGATGTGGTATTCCTGCGTCTTGCCGAAATTCTTGGCGCGCGCGAACCAGTACATCTCGAAGGGCTGCAGTTCGTGCGGACAGGCGCGGGCGCACGATCCGCAGCGGATGCACGGCATTTCCGGCGCCTTCGGCGGGAACAGGCGTTCCGAATGGGCGATCAGGCAGTTGGTCGCCTTGACCACCGGCACCTCGCCGTCGGGCACCAGGAAGCCCATCATCGGGCCGCCCATGACGATGCCGTCGGTGTCCGGATGCGGCCGGCCGAGTTTCAGCACCTCGGCCATCGGCGTGCCGATCAGCACCTCGTAGTTGCACGGCTCGGCGACGTTGCCGGTGACCGTGACCAGGCGCGAGACGACCGGCTCGCCGTGGGCCAGCGCGCGCCACGCGGTATAGGCGGTGGCGACGTTGAAGCACTGCACGCCGAGATCGGTCGAGCGCTTGCTGGCCGGGACTTCCTTGCCGGTCAGCACGCGGATCAGCTGCTTGGCGCCGCCGGCCGGGTACAGCGTCGGCACCTGGACGACCTCGAAGGACTCGCCCAGCGCCTGCACGGCGGCGCGCATCGCGGCGGCCGCTTCCGGCTTGTTGTCCTCGATGCCGATCAGCACCTTCTCCGGCTGCAGCAGGTCGCGGAAGATGCCGATGCCGCGCACGACCTCGTCGGCGCGCTCGCGCATCAGCAGGTCGTCGCAGGTGATGAAGGGCTCGCATTCGGCGCCGTTGATCACCAGCTCCTGCATCGGCACCGTCTTCGACGGGGTCAGCTTGCCGTGGGTCGGGAAAACCGCGCCGCCCAGGCCGACCACGCCGGCCTGCTGCAGGCGTTCGCGGACCTCTTCGGGGGCCAGCGCGCGGTGATCGACCGGCACGCGGGTTGTCCATTCGTCGCGGCCGTCCGGTTCGATGACCACGCACAGCGCGTCCAGGCCCGACGGATGCGGCTGGACGTGCATGTCGACCGCGACGACGGTGCCCGAGGTCGGCGCATGGACGGCGGCGGAAATCCAGCCGTCGGCCTCGCCGATCAGCTGCCCCTTAAGCACCTTGTCGCCGGCCTGCACGACCGGGCGCGGCGTGCCGCCGATGCTCTGGTGCAGCGGCACGACGAGGCGGGACGGGAGAGGCGCGACGGCGATCGGCCGGCCGAGCGATTGCGTCTTGTTGGTCGGCGGCTTGACGCCGCCCTTGAACTTGAACAGGTTCAGCATCAGGCGGCCTTTTGCGGCGCTGCGGCCTTGATTTCGACGACCGGGTACTTCCATTTCCAGTTGTCGATGTTTTCGGTGATCGCCTCCATCCGGATGCACTCGACCGGGCAGGGCGGCAGGCACAGTTCGCAGCCGGTGCATTGCCCGGCGATGATGGTGTGCATCTGCTTGGCGGCGCCGACGATCGCATCGACCGGGCAGGCCTGGATGCACAGCGTGCAGCCGATGCAGGTGTTCTCGTCGATGATCGCGACCTGCTTCGGCTTTTCCTCGGCGTCGAGCGGCTTGACCTCGCGGCCGAGCAGGTCGGCCAGGCGCTGCACGCCTTCCATGCCGCCCGGCGGGCACAGGTTGATGTCGGCCTCGCCCTTGGCGATGGCGTCGGCGTAGGGCTTGCAGCCCGGGTAGCCGCACTGGCCGCACTGCGTCTGCGGCAGGATGGCTTCGATCTTCTCGACCAGCGGGTCGCCCTCGACCCTGAACTTGATCGCGGCGTAGCCGAGCGCGGCGCCGAGAACGACGGCCCCGAGGGCCATCACGGCAATGGCGAGCAGCAGTTCCATTATTGGTACTTGTCCAGTCCGGCGAAGCCCATGAAGGCCAGCGCCATCAGTCCGGCGGTGACCATCGCGATGGCGACGCCGCGGAAATGGGTCGGTACGTCGGCGCCCTCGATGCGTTCGCGGATGCCGGCGAACAGGATCAGCACCAGCGAGAAGCCGACCGCGCTGCCGGCGCCGAAGAGCAGGGATTCGACGAAATTGTGGCCGTTGGCGATGTTGAGCAGCGGCACGCCGAGCACCGCGCAGTTGGTCGTGATCAGCGGCAGGTAGATGCCCAGCGTCTGCTGCAGCGTCGGCGAGGTCTTCGCGATGACCATCTCGGTCAGCTGCACGATGGCTGCGATGGTCACGATGAAGGACAGCGTGCGCAGGTACTCGAGGCCGAAGGGCGTCAGCAGCAGGTGGTCGATGATGTAGCTGGCCCCGGTCGCCATGGTCAGCACGAAGGTCGTCGCGGCGCCCATGCCGTAGGCGGTCTCCAGCTTCTTGGAAACGCCCATGAAGGGGCACAGGCCGAGGATCTTCACCAGCACGACGTTGTTGACCAGCACCGCGCCGACGAGGATGAACAGGTAGTGACTCATGTTTTGACCGATGAACGAGGCCGGTATTATCCGGCTTTGCCATAAGCCGGACAACCTTGGCCCCTTATGGGCTTATACGCTTTTCCGCAGAATCTTAGCCAGGCTGGCCGCCACTTCGCTGACCAGTTCCGGGCCGCGGTAGATGAAACCGCTGTAGAACTGCACCAGGCTGGCGCCGGCGCGGATCTTCTCGACTGCGTCGTCGCCGCTCAGGATGCCGCCGACGCCGATGATCGGCAGTTCGCCGGCGAGTGCCGCGGCGAGCTTTCGCTGCACCTCGGTCGACTTGCCGAAGACCGGCGCGCCGGACAGGCCGCCGGCCTCGTCGCCGTTCGGGAAACGGTCGACGCCGTCGCGCGACAGCGTGGTGTTGGTCGCGATCACCGCGTCGAAGCGGTGCCGGCGCAGCGCGTCGGCGATCGCCGCGATCTGCGCGTCGTCGAGGTCGGGCGCGATCTTCAGCGCCATCGGCACGTACTTGCCGTGGCGGTCGGCCAGTTGCTGCTGACGCGCCTTCAGTTGCGCCAGCAGGTCGTCGAGCGCCTCGTCCTTCTGCAGTTCGCGCAGGTTCTTGGTGTTCGGCGACGAGATGTTGACGGTCACGTAGCTGGCGTCGTTGTACACCTTGTCGAGGCAGATCAGGTAGTCGTCGGCCGCCTTGTCGATCGGCGTCGTCGCGTTCTTGCCGATGTTGATGCCGAGGATGCCGCCCCGCTTCGGGAATTCGGCGGCGCGGACGTTTTCCAGCAGCTGGTCGACGCCGGCGTTGTTGAAGCCCATCCGGTTGATGATGCCCTGCGCCTCGGGGATGCGGAACAGCCGCGGCTTGGGGTTGCCGTCCTGCGGGCGCGGCGTGATCGTGCCGATCTCGATGAAGCCGAAGCCGAGCTTGGCCAGGCCGTCGATGTGGTCGCCGTTCTTGTCCAGGCCGGCGGCCAGGCCGACCGGATTGGGGAACTTCAGGCCCATGACCTCGACCGGGCAGGCTTCGACCGGGCGGGCGAGCAGGCCGGCGAGGCCCGCGGATTGAAGGAGGTCGATGCCCTTCATGCCGATGCCGTGAGCGGTCTCGGCGTCGAGGGCGAAGAAGAATTGGCGGATCAGGGAATAGAGCATAGTGGGCACGATTTTACCGCATCGCGGCCCGCGTCCGGCGGCCGGGTTTACACGTTTGGTAACAGATTGGCGCGGCGACTGCGGATAAACTGGCGGCCATGCGAATCTTGACCCGGATTTTGACCCTCGCGCTGACGTCGACCGCAATCGCGCTGCCGGCGGCGGCCGCATCGCTCGACGATCCCTTCGCGACGGCCGCCCGCACGCCGGCCCTGCCGTCGCCGCAGCCGTTCGGGCGGACCGGCGCCGCGCCCTGTTCCGACCGTCTGCCGGACGTCCCGCTCGGCCCGGTCGAGGCAGTCGACCTGGCGCTGTGCCGCCATCCGCAGACCCGCGAGGTGTGGGCCGCGGCGCGCGCGCAGGCGGCCCAGCTCGGCGTCGCCCGCGCCGCGTGGCTGCCGACCGTCGATGCGAGCCTGGCGGCGACCCGCTACCAGTACGCCGAGGATCCCTATACCCGGCGCTCGGCGTCGCTGACGCTGTCCTGGCTGCTCTACGACTTCGGCCAGCGCGCGGCCGGCGTCGAGGCGGCGGAACAGTTGCTGGCTGCCGCGTCGGCGACCCAGGACGCGACCGTGCAGTCGCTGTTCCTCGCCGCGCTGCAGGCCTATTACAATGCCCAGGCGACGCGCGCCGCGGTTGGCGCCGCCGGCCTGGCCGAGCGTTCGGCCGAGGCGGCGCTGGCCGCCGCCGAACTGCGCTACCAGGTCGGCGTCGGCACGCCGGCCGACCGGCTGCAGGCGCAGACCGCGCGCTCGCAGGCGACGCTGAACCGGATCCGCGCCGACGGCGAGGCGCAGAAGGCGCTCGGCGTACTGGCCAACGCGATCGGCCTGCCGGCCGGACGGCCGCTGGCGCTGCAGGACGCGCCGCCGCCGCCGGCGCCCGGCGCCTTCGCGCAGGACGTCGCGGCGCTGATCGCCGAGGCGCAGGCGCGCCGGCCCGACCTGAAGGCGGCCGAGGCGCAGCTGCGCGCCGCCGAGGCCGCGGTCGACGCGGCGCGCGCCGCCGGTCTGCCCCGGCTGTCGCTGGCCGCCGGGCCGAGCTGGGTGGATACCGGCCCGGCGACGACGCAGGGCGGGCAGTTCGGCCTGACGCTCAGCGTGCCGCTGTTTTCCGGTTTCGACACGACCTACCGCGTGCGCTCGGCGGCGGCCCAGGTCGATGTCCGCGCCGCGCAGCGCGACCGCGTGCAGAACCAGGTCGCGCTCGACGTCTGGCAGGCGTGGCAGAACCTCAACACGGCGACGCAGAGCCTGCAGACGACGGCCGACCTGGTCGCCAGCGCCGAGCAGTCGGAGCGCGTCGCGCTCGGCCGCTACAAGGCCGGCGTCGGCAGCGTGCTCGACCTGCTGTCGGCGCAGAGTGCGCTGGCCGCGGCCCGGGTCCAGCGCATCCAGGCCGAGCTCGACTGGAACGTCAACCGCGCCGCGCTGGCCCAGTCGGTCGGCGCCCTCGATTACTCGCTGCTCCAGGGAGCGGCGGAAGGAAGACCATGAAACGCATCGGCAGGACTCTCATCGGCGTCGCGCTGGCCGCGGCGCTGGCCGGCGGCGGCGTCTGGTACGCCCAGCGCCAGGCCGCGCAGAAACCGGAGGCGCGCTACAAGTTCGCGACCGTCGAACAGGGCGACGTGACGCAGACGGTGTCGGCCAACGGTACGCTGAACCCGGTCGTGCTGGTCAATGTCGGCACCCAGGTGTCGGGCACGGTCCGCAAGCTGTACGTCGATTTCAACGACAAGGTGAAGAAGGGCCAGGCGCTGCTCGAACTCGACGATGCGCTGGTCTCGGCCAGCGAGCGGCAGAGCGCGGCGAGCATCGCCAGCGCGCAGGCGGCGCTCGAACTGGCGCAGGCCAGCGAGGCCCGCGTCCGCGAGCTGTACGCGCAGGAATACGTGTCGAAGCAGGAATACGACCAGGCCCGGCAGGCGCTGAAGTCGGCGCAGGCGCAGCTGGCGCTGGCCCGCGCGCAGAACGAGCGCGACCGCGCCAACCTCAACTTCACGGTGATCCGCTCGCCGGTCGACGGCGTCGTCATCGACCGCGTCGTCGATCTTGGCCAGACGGTCGCTGCCAGCTTCCAGACGCCGACGCTGATCAAGATCGCGCAGGACCTGTCGGAAATGCGCATCGACACCAGCTTCGCCGAGGCCGACATCGGCAACATCCGCGAGGGCCAGAAGGCGCGCTTCACGGTCGACGCCTTCCCGAGCCGCAATTTCACCGGCGAGGTGCAGCAGATCCGGCTGAATCCGACCAACCAGCAGAACGTCGTCACCTACAACGTCCGCATCACCGTCGCCAACCCGGAACAGGTGCTGCTGCCGGGCATGACCGCCTACGTCAATATCGGCGTCCAGCAGCGCAAGGGTGTGCTGCTGGTGCCGAACGCCGCGCTGCGCTTCAAGCCGGCCGACGCTGCCGGACCGAAGCCGGAAAACGGCGCGGCGAAGCCGTCGACCGCGGGCGCCGGGCCGGGTGCCGGCGCCGATGGCGGCGCGCCGAAGGCCGGGGCCGGCAAGGGCAAGAAGCGCGACGGCCAGAGCGGCACGGTGTACGTGCTGGCTGACGGCGAAATCCGGCCGGTCGCCGTGCAGCTCGGCATCACCGACAACCGCAATACCGAGGTCGTCGGCGGCGAATTGAAGGCGGGCGAGCGCGTCGTCACCGGCGAGAACGGCGGCAGCGTCAAGGCGCCGTCGTCGGTCGGCATGCGGATGTTCTGATGGCGGAAGCGGTCATCCGGGTCGCCGGGCTCGCCAAGTCCTACCCGACCGCGGCCGGCGACTTCCAGGCGCTGCGCGGGGTCGATCTCGAGATCGCGGCCGGCGACTACGTCGCGATCATGGGGCCGTCCGGTTCCGGCAAGTCGACCTTCATGAACCTGCTCGGCTGCCTCGACACCCCGAGCGCCGGCGACTACTTCCTGGCCGGCCAGAACGTCGCCCGGCTCGACCCGGACGCACTGGCCCGGCTGCGCAACCGGACGCTCGGCTTCGTGTTCCAGGGCTTCAACCTGCTGCCGCGGATGAGTCTGGTCGACAACGTCGCGCTGCCGCTGGTCTATGCCGGCGCCGACCGCGACACGCGGCGCGCCCGCGCCCGCGAGCTGCTCGAGCGCGTCGGTCTCGGCCGCAACGCCGACGCCCGGCCGAACCAGATTTCCGGCGGCCAGCAGCAGCGCGTCGCGATCGCCCGCGCGCTGGTCAACCGGCCGCGCCTGATCCTCGCCGACGAGCCGACCGGCAACCTCGACAGCCACACCAGCGAGGACATCATGCGCCTGTTCGGCGAACTGAACGGCGAGGGCATCACCATTGTGCTGGTCACCCACGAATCCGACATCGCGGCGCACGCGCGGCGCCAGGTCCGCTTCCGCGACGGCGAGATCGTCGGCGACCACCTGACGGAGCACGCGCCATGCTGAAGGCGATGTTCTCCGAGGCCTGGCTGGCGATGGGCGCCAACCGGCTGCGCACCGCGCTGACCATGCTCGGCATGGTGATCGGCGTCGGCGCCGTGGTCATCATGCTGGCCATCGGCCAGGGCGCGCAGTACGCGGTGCAGCAGACGATCAGCACGATGGGCTCGAACCTGTTCATCGTGCTTTCCGGTTCCTTCACGACGGCCGGTGTGCGCAGCGGCTCGGCCGGCGCGCCGACGCTGAACGTCGCCGACGGCGAGGCGATCGCCGAACTCGACGGCGTCGCCAACGTCGCGCCGACCCACCAGGGGACGCGGCAGCTGGTCTATGGCGCGCAGAACTGGAGCTCGCAGGTGATCGGCACGACGCCCGAATACCTCGATGCGCGCGCCTGGAACATCGTCAATGGCGCCGCCTTCGGCGATTCCGACGTGCGTTCGGCGACGCGCGTCGCGCTGATCGGCAAGACCGTCGCCGAGAACCTGTTCAACGGCGAGGACCCGGTCGGCAAGACGATGCGCATCCAGCAGAACCCGTTCATCGTCGTCGGCGTGCTCGGCAGCAAGGGGCAGAACCTGGACGGGCGCGACCAGGACGACACCGTGATCATTCCGCTGACCACCGCGCAGCGCAAGGTGTTCGGCACGCCCTTCCTGGGCTCGGTGCGGATGATCATGGTCCAGGCCGATTCGGCCGACGCGATGCCGCGCGTCATGGACGGCGTCACCGCGCTGCTCCGCCAGCGCCACCGGCTGCGCGACGGCATGCCCGACGACTTCTTCATGCGCAACCTGTCGGCCGCCGCCGAATCGGAGGCGCAGACGACGCGGACCATGTCCATCCTGCTCGGCGCCATCGCGTCGATCTCGCTCCTGGTCGGCGGCATCGGCATCATGAACATCATGCTGGTGTCGGTCACCGAGCGGACCCGCGAGATCGGCATCCGGATGGCGATCGGCGCGCGCCAGCAGGACATCCTGACGCAGTTCCTGCTCGAGGCGGTGATGATCTCCTTTGCCGGCTGCCTGATCGGCCTGCTGCTCGGCCTCGTGATTGCGCTGGCGATCAACGTGGTCACCGGCATGGTCGTCGTGATCTCGGGCAGCGCCGCGCTGATCGCCTTCGCGGTCGCCGCCGGCGTCGGCATCTTCTTCGGCTGGTACCCGGCCCGCAAGGCGGCCCGGCTCGACCCGATCGAGGCGCTGCGCTACCAGTGAGCCGGCGCCGGCCGGCGGCGCCGATTTTTGATCTGGCCGGTTTTTCGCGGTCCACCGCGCGGCTATGCTCGGGCCTTCCCCATCCGCCCGAGCCGACCATGCCCGATCCCGTCCGCCGCCGCCTGTTGCTTGCCGCCGGCCTGATGCCGCTGATTCCCGCGGCGCGCGCCGCCGGCCGGCGGGTCGTCGTGGTCGGCGGCGGCTGGGGCGGCCTCGCGGCGGCCGCCGAGCTGCGCCGCCTGGCGCCCGGGCTCGACGTGCTGCTGATCGACCGCGAGCCCGCCTTCCTGTCGTTCGCCGGCAGCAACCGCTGGCTGGTCGACCACGGCGCCGCACCGGTACCGCGCGCGGCCGACTACGCGACGCTGGCGGCGCGCCGCGGCTACCGCTTCCTTCAGGCCGAGGTCGTCGGCATCGACCGCGCCGCGCGCCGCGTGCTGACGGCCGGCGGCGAATTTCCCTACGACTGGCTGGTGCTGGCGCCGGGCATCCGCGAGGACTGGGCGGCCTGGCAGCTCGACGATCCGGTCGCGGTCGACCGGCTGCGGACGCGCTTTTCCGGCGCCTTCGCGCGGGCGGCCGATCTCGCCGGGCTGAAGCGCCGGCTGCAGGCCTTCGCCGGCGGCAACCTGGTGATGACGCTGCCGCCCATGCCCTACCGCTGCCCGCCGGCGCCCTACGAGCGGGCGCTGCTGATCGCCTGGTGGCTGAAGACGCGGAAAATTCCCGGCCGCCTTGTAGTCGTCGATCCCAACCCGCTGATGCCGGCTTTCCGCGGCGCGCTGCTCGAGCGCTTCCGCGACCAGGTGACCTACCTCGACCACGCCCGGGTACGCGCCGTCGATCCCGAGCGCCGGGTGCTCAGCACCGACGTCGACGACATCGACTTCGCCGAGGCGCTGCTTTGCCCGCCGCAGCGCGCCGGCGGGCCGCTCGCCGCGGCCGGCCTGCTGCGGCCGGGACCCGACGGCGGACCGGGCGAGGGCTGGGCGGCGCAGGGGTCGCTGGATTTCCGCAGTGCCGCGGACCCGGCGGTCTTCGTGATCGGCGACGCAGCCGGCATCGTGTCGCCGCAATTCGGGCATTACCCGAAGACCGGTCACGTCGCCGCCCGGATGGGCGAGCTGGTCGCCCGGCAGATCGCCGGACAGGCCGTCGACGGCCTGCCGGACAGCGTCTGTCACCTGCTGAGCGGCGTCGAGCCGGACGAGACGACGCGGATCGAGGTCGGCTACCGGCTGCGCGCCGACGGTTTCCTGCTGCAGACGGTCAACCAGCGCCGCGCGCCGTATGCCGGCGAGGACGCGGCCTGGGCCGCGGCGCACTACGCGGCCTTCCTGTGAGCGGCGCTCAGTGCCGGGCCCAGGTTTTCGTCTGCCCGTTCTTCAGCACCAGCAGGGTTTCGTAGAACTCGCGGCGCATCCGCTGGCCGGCGCTGTCCTTGTCGAGCACGGTGCACGCCGTTTCGCAGGTCGGATTCGAGTTCTCCCGACCGGGCGCGCCGAGCGGCAGCCCGGGCACGGCCAGGCCGAGCGCGGCCGGTTTCTCGGCGAGCAGTTCCTTGATCTGGTCGGCATGCACGTGGCCCTCGACGAAATAGCCGGCGATCCGCGCGCTGGGCACCGCCTCCAGGTCCTTCGGCACCTTCAGCCGGCGCTTGACCGCGTCCATGTCGTCGGTGCGCGTGACGCGCACCGTGAAGCCGTTCTGGCGCAGGTGCTCGGTCCAGTCGATGCAGGCCAGGCAGACGTTCGGCATGTAGACGTCGATCGGCGGCAGGTCCGCCGCCGCGGCCGGGCCGGCCAGCGCGGCGAGCAGCGCGACGAGGCGCCTCAGCATGGCCGGCCCGCCTTGCAGCCCTTGAGCAGCCACAGCGAGATGACGCCGGCGACCTCGTCGGCCTTGACCTTGCGCGCCATCGACGTCGCGTCGCGGCCGTTGTCGGTCTTCGCCAGCGGGTCGGCGCCGGCCTCGAGCAGGATCCGGGTGTGCTCGGTCCGGCTGGCGTAGGCGGCCTTGTGCAGCGGCGTCGCGCCTTCGTTGTCGCGGGCGTTGACGTTGGCGCCGGCGGCGATCAGCGCCTTCATCGCCGTGGTGTCGGGGTTCATCGCGGCCAGATGCAGCGGCTGCGAGCCGAGCGCGGTGCGGGCGTCGCGCGCCTTCGGGTCGGCCGCGAGCAGGCGGCTGACGTCCTTGCCGCTGCCCAGCCGGGCCGCGTCGTGGATCGGCTGGTCGAAGCTGAGCGGGTCGGCGAGGGCCGGTCCGGCGAGCAGGCCGGCGAGAAGCAGCGGGAACAAAAGACGCATGGCGGGACTCTCCGTGACGGGATGTCCGATTGTCGCGGTCGACGCC
Organism: Dechloromonas sp.; assembly: GCA_028687035.1. GTDB lineage: Bacteria > Pseudomonadota > Gammaproteobacteria > Burkholderiales > Rhodocyclaceae > Azonexus. Next base: position 26,491 of record JAQUAX010000010.1, read on the forward strand.
GTCCGTCTCTTTGATCTGTCTTAGTTTTCACTTTTCATAATATAATGATTCGATTAAGTAATTTGTCATTTTTCCGGCCTGGCCGGACAAGGAGCAAGGCATGCGCGAGATCGTCCGCCATCTGATCGTCGAGGGCCGCGTGCAGGGCGTTTCCTTCCGTCGCAGCCTGGCCGGCGAAGCCGCCGCGCTGGGCGTCGCCGGCTGGGTCCGCAACCGCAGCGACGGCAGCGTCGAGGCGGTCGCCGCCGGCGACGAGGCGGCCGTGCTGGCGCTGCTCGCGTGGGCCCGGCGCGGGCCGCCGCGGGCCAGCGTCGAGCGCGTCCGGGTCGAACTGGGCAGCGGCGATTTCGCCGGCTTCGAACAGAGGCCGACGCTGTGAGGCGCCGTTTCCTGCAGTTCGCCGCCGGCCTCGCGCTGTTGCCGGGGCTGGCCGCCGCCGCCGGCTTCCTCGAGCGCGAGGTCGCCTTTTCCGAGGCCCAGGTCCAGGCCGCGATCGACAAGTCGGGTTCGCTCGAGCGCAATTACGGCGGTTTCGTTTCGATCTCGCTGCAGCAGCCGCCGCGCATCGCGCTCGGCACGCCGGCCGGCCTGGTCACGCTGACCGGGGCGATGCAGCTGACCTTCGCCGGGCAGCCGGCGATCCCGGTCGATGTCACCGGCACCGCGGGCGTCCGCTATGACGACCGGGCCAAGGCCTTCTTCCTCGAGAACCCGGTCGCGACGTCGGTCCATTCGCCGGCCCTGCAGAAGGAAGCCGAGCCCATGGTCCGGCAGACCGTGACCCGGCTGATGGCGACCTATTTCCGCAGCCGGCCGGTGCATGTGCTGCGCGACAACGGCAGCAACGAGGAGATCGCCGCCCGCCTGTGGCTGCGCGCGATCCGCATCGAGCCGGGCCGCGTCGTCGCGACGCTGTCGCCGGGCTAGGGCGCGCAGTCGGCGATCGCGTCGCCGTGCCCGCAGGGCGTCGCCTGGCCGGGCAGCGGATGCGGCGTGCCGTCGGCGTCCATGCCGGCCGCGTAGGTCCGCCAGCCGGTGACGCCGCCGCGTTCCAGTTCGAGCACGAGCACCCAGCCGAGCCGGCCTTCCGGCTCGTCGAAACCGTCGAAAACGAAGTTGCCCAGGCTGTAGATCACCGGCTTGCCGCGGTAGGTCTCGACATCCTGCACGACGTGCGGATGGCCGCCGACCACGGCGTCGGCGCCGGCATCGATCATCCGCCGGGCGAGCCGGCGCTGGCGTTCGCCGGCCCGCGGCTCGAATTCCCAGCCCCAGTGCATGAAGGGGATCACCAGATCGGCGCCGGCCGCGCGCGCGGCGCGGATCGCGTCGACGACCAGATCGTCCTCGCTCCACGCGAGGCCGGGCCAGTCCGGTCCGGCCTCGAAGCGGCGGGGCAGGAATTCGTTGTAGCCGAGCACGGCGATCTTCAGCCCCTTGCGCGCTATCCACAGCGGCCGGTGCGCCTCGGCCAGGTTGCGGCCGCCGCCGAAGGCCGCGATGCCGGCGGCGGCGACGTGCTCCAGCGTTTCGACGAAGGCGGCCCGGCCGAAGTCGCCGGCGTGGTTGTTGGCGACCGACAGCGCGTCGAAGCGGCCCTGCAGCACGCGCAGTGCGGCCGGATCGGCGCGGAAGCTGTAGATCTTTTCCGGATCGGTGGTGCCGCCGCGGGCGACCGCGCATTCGAGATTGCCGATCCGGTAGTCGGCCCGGGCGAGCAGCCCGGCAAAGGGGGCGAGCGGGTCGCCGCCGGCGGCGATCAGCCGGCCGGGGCCGTCGGCCAGCATCACGTCGCCCGCGAACAGCAGGCGCAAGGGCTCCGCGTGCGCGGCCAGCGAGGCGGCGAGGAGCAGCGCGGTCGACCAGGCTTTCAGGCTCATTTTCCGTCGTCCGCGAGCGCGCAGCGGTATTGCAGTTCGGCGTTCAGGCGCGGCTCGTAGACGGCCTGCACGCCGGTGAAGCTCCCGTCGGCGGCAGCCGGCGGCGGATAGGGGTGGCTGGCCTGGTGGATCAGCTGCGGGCCGTCGGGGCCGCGCCCGTAGGTGTAGAGCTTGATGCCGGCGAGATCGGCCGGGGCCGGGCGGAACACGACGCGGAACAGGAACCAGCTTTCGAATTCGACCGGGCGGACCTGCAGCGGGTCGGCGGTCGGCACCGCGACGACACGCCGCGTCGTTCCGCCGTAGTCCACGTCGCAGACGACGACCTCGGCCCGGGCGGCACCGGCGAGCAGCAGGCAGAGCAGCGCGGCGCGCTTCATGCGGGCTCCGGCAGGGGTTGCCAGCGGCCGTCGAGCAGTCCCTCGATCGGCCGGAAGTTCGCCTTGTACGCCATTTTCCGGCTTTCGGCGATCCAGTAGCCGAGGTAGAGGTAGGGCAGGCCGAGCGCCCGGCACTGGGCGGCCTGCCATAGCACGTTGTAAGTGCCGAAGCTGGCTCCCGGTCGATCCGGGTCGAAAAAGGTGTAGACCGACGACAGGCCGTCGTCGAGGACGTCGATCAGGCTGACCATGCAGACGCCGCCGGCATCCGAGAATTCGATCAGCCGGGTATCGACGCGGCTCTGCAGCAGGAACTGTTCGTACTGTTCCCGGCTGTCGTCGTCCATGCCGCCGCCCGGATGGCGGCTGGCCTGGTAGCGGGCGTACAGCGCGTAGTGCTCGTCGAGGAAGACGAGGGGCCGTTCGCGGGCGACCAGCCCGGCGTGCTTCTTCAGCGCGCGGCGCTGGCTGCGGTCGGGCTGCAGGCGGGCGACCGGCAGGCGGACCGGCACGCAGGCGCGGCAGTCGTCGCAATGGGGGCGGTAGGTGAAGATGCCGCTGCGCCGGAAGCCGGCGCGGACCAGCGCGCTGTAGATTTCGCCGTCGATCAGGTGGGCCGGCGTCGCGACCTGCGAACGTGCTTCGCGTTCCGCCAGATAGCTGCACGGGTAGGGCGAGGTCGCGTAGAACTGCAGCAGCGAGAAGGGAAGCGCGGCGTCGTCGGGCAAGGCCATCTCACCACTCCGCGGAAAAAGCCGGGGCCGGCCACGTCGACCGCGGCTCGCCGCTGCCGGTCAGCGTCGCCAGGCGGTCGACGAATTCGTCGCGCGGGATTTCGCGGGCGCCGAGCGAGGCAAGGTGCGTGGTGTGCATCTGGCAGTCGACCATGCCGAAACCTCCGGCCAGCAGTTGGCGGACGAGGTGGGCGAAGGCGACCTTCGAGGCGTCCCGCCGATGGGCGAACATCGACTCGCCGTAGAACATGCGGCCGATCGCCAGTCCGTACAGGCCGCCGACGAGCTCGCCTTCGACCCAGGTTTCGACCGAATGCGCCCAACCGAGTTCATGCAGCCGGATGTAGGCATCCATCATTTCCGGCGTGATCCAGGTGCCATCCTGGCCGGGCCGCGGGGTCGCCGAGCAGGCGGCGATCACGGCCGGAAAGGCACTGTCGAAGCGGACCTCGTGGCGGCCGGTGCGCAGCGTCTTGCGCAGCGAACGGGTCAGCCGGAATTCGTCCGGGAACAGCACCATGCGCGGGTCCGGGCTGTACCACAGCGGAAAACCGTCGACGGTGCCCCACGGGAAGATGCCGCGCCGGTAGGCGTCGAGCAGGCGGTCCGGCACGAGCGTCGCGCCGACCGCGAGCAGGCCGCCGAATTCCGCATGCGCCGAGGCGACCGGCGGGAAGGGATCGAGCGGGGCGAGGTAGGGAATCATCGACCGCGGACGGGTTTCAGCCGGCGCTTCCCGCCCACGTCACCGGCTGCGCCCGGCGCTGCTCGAGCTGGATTTCGCAGGCCGCATCGCTGCACTCGTCGTGCTTCTTGAAGGCGATCACGTGGTCGGCGTCGAGCCGGATGCCGATCTTCTCGCCGAGCGCGTGGTTGTGGTGCGACGGGACCAGCGACAGCACCTCGGTGCCGCTGGCCAGGCGCAGCGTGTACAGGATGTCGGCGCCGCGGAAGGCCTTGTGCAGCACCTCGGCCTGGACCGGGCTGGCATCGTCGTGGACGATGTCGTCCGGACGCAGCAGGATGTCGACACGGCAGCCGCAGTCGCAGCCGGTGCAGCTCTCGCTGCATTCGACCGGCGTGTCGGAGACCAGCGTGCCGAGTTCCATCGCGACGCTGTTGCCTTCGCCGACCGTGCCTTCGACCAGCACGCCCTGGCCGATGAAGTCGGCGACGAAGCGGTTGGCGGGGCGGTGGTACAGGTTGTAGGGCACGTCCCACTGCTGGATGCGGCCTTCGTACATCAGGCCGATCTCGTCGGCCATCGCGAAGGCTTCGTTCTGGTCGTGGGTGACCATGATCGCGGTCGACCCCTCGCGCTTGAGGATTTCCCGGACCTCGACCGACAGCCGCTCGCGCAGGCCGACGTCGAGATTGGAGAAGGGCTCGTCGAGCAGGATCAGCTCCGGGCGCGGCGCCAGTGCGCGTGCCAGCGCGACGCGCTGCTGCTGGCCGCCGGACAGTTCGTGCGGGTACTTGCCGCCCTGGCCGTGCAGGCCGACCGTCGCGAGCAGCTGGCGGACGCGCAATTGCGCCTCGCCGCCCGGGCGCCGGCCGAGGCCGAAGGCGACGTTCTGCTCCACGGTCAGGTGCGGGAACAGCGCGTAGTCCTGGAAAACCATGCCGATGCGCCGCTGCTCGGGCGCGATCCGCCGGCCGGGACGGCTGACGGTTTCGCCGCGCAGCACGATCTCGCCGCCGGCGATTTCCTCGAAGCCGGCGATGCAGCGCAGCAGCGTCGTCTTGCCGCAGCCGGACGGACCGAGCAGGCAGGCGATGCGGCCCGCCTCGAGCCGGAAATCGACGCCATCGACGACGGTATGGCCGCCGTAGCGCTGAACGATGCCTTTGAGTTCAAGTTGTGCCATGGCTGTCGATTATAATTCGCGTTCCCATGCGCGCCGCCCATTTTTCTCCCCTGCTCATCGTCGGCCTCGCCGTCGCCCTGCTTGCCGGCCTGCCGGTCGCCAGCGTCGGGCTGAACCTGTTCGTCGGCGGGACCAGCGCGACCTGGTCGCACCTGGCGCAGACGGTGCTGCCCGACTATATCGCCAATTCGCTGTGGCTGTGCCTGGGCGTCGGCTGCGGCGTCGGGCTGGTCGGCGTCGCCACGGCCTGGCTGACCGCGATGCACGATTTCCCCGGCCGCCGCTTCTTCGAATGGGCGCTGGTGTTGCCGCTGGCCGTGCCGGCCTACGTGATGGCCTACGTCTATACCGATTTCCTGCAGTTCGTCGGCCCGGTGCAGACGGCCTTGCGCGAAACCTTCGGCTGGGCCTACGGCGACTACTGGTTCCCGGATATCCGGACGCTGCCCGGCGCGATCCTGATGTTCGTCTGCGTGCTTTATCCCTACGTCTATCTGCTGGCCCGGACGGCCTTCCTCGAGCGCGCGTCGGGCATACTGGAGGCCGCGCGCACGCTGGGCATGGGGCCGTGGCGCGCCTTCTTCGCGGTGTCGCTGCCGCTGGCCCGGCCGGCCATCGTCGCCGGCGTCGCGCTGGCGCTGATGGAGACGCTGGCCGATTACGGTACGGTCGCCTATTTCGCGGTCAACACCTTCACGACGGGCATTTACCGCGCCTGGTTCTCGCTCGGCGACCGCGTCGCCGCGGCGCAGCTGGCGGCGATGCTGCTCGCCTTCGTGCTCTTCCTGCTGATGGCCGAGCGCGTGTCGCGCGGCCGGGCCCGCTACCACAACACGACCGGCCGCAACCGGCCGCTGGCCGGCGCCCGTCTCGGCGGGCTGCGCGCCGCCGCCGCGCTGCTCGTCTGCAGCCTGCCGCTGCTGCTCGGCTTCGTGCTGCCCGCCGTGCTGCTGCTGAAGATGGCCTTCACCGATGGCGACGCGCAGTTCGGCGAGCGTTTCCTGATGCTGTCGCGCAACAGCTTCGTGCTGGCCGGCTGCACCGCGGCGCTCGGCGTGCTGCTTGCCCTGCTGCTCGCCTACGGCGCGCGGCTGTCGAAAACGACTTTCGCGGCGGCGCTGAACCGTGTCGTCGGCCTCGGCTACGCGGTGCCGGGGGCGGTCATCGCGGTCGGCGTGCTGATCCCGGTGACGCGGCTCGACAACTGGCTGGCCGGGCAGTGGGAAGCGTGGTTCGGCAGCAATCCCGGCCTGCTGCTGACCGGCGGCATCGCGGCGCTGATCTACGCCTATCTGGTGCGCTTCCTGGCGGTCGCGCTGCATACCGTCGAATCCAGCCTCGCCAAGATCACGCCCAGCATGGACGACGCGGCGCGCAGCCTGGGGCTGGGCCAGGGCGAGACGCTGCGCCGGGTACATGCGCCGATGCTGCGCGGCAGCCTGTTCACCGCCGGCCTGCTGGTCTTCGTCGACGTGATGAAGGAGTTGCCGGCGACGCTGGTGATGCGCCCGTTCAATTTCGACACGCTGGCCACCCAGGCCTACACGCTGGCTTCCGACGAGCGCCTGGCCGAGGCCTCGACGGCGGCGCTGGCCATCGTCGCGGTCGGCCTGCTGCCGTTGATCGCGCTGTCCCGGCAGATTTCGCGCAGCCGGAAATGAAAATCCCCGCACGCGGCGGGGATCGAAGAAGGAGGCGGGTCCGGCTTACTTGAAGCCGGCGCGGTCGAAGATCATCTGCGCTTTGGCCTGGTACATCGCCAGGTTCTTGACCGGCAGCGTGTCGGCCTTGAACTTGCCGAGCGATTCGAGCGCCGGGTTGGACACCTTGACGCTGGCGACCGCCGGCCATTCGTTGTTGCCGTCCGCGAAATAGCGCTGCGCCGCGTCGGAGGCCAGGTATTCCAGGAACTTGACGGCCGCTTCCTTGTGCGGAGCGGTCTTCAGCATGCCGCCGCCGGATACGTTGATATGGGTGCCGGTGGTCTGCTGGTTGGGCCACACGATGCCGACCTTTTCCATCGTTTTCTGGTCTTCCGGCTTGGTCGACCGCAGCAGGCGGGCGACGTAGTAGGTGTTCGAGATCGTCACGCCGCATTCGCCGGCGGCGACCGACTTGATCTGGTCGGTGTCGCCGCCCTTCGGAGCGCGGGCGAAGTTGGCGACCATGCCGCGCGCCCAGGTTTCCGCCTTCGCATCATTGCCGTGGGCGATCACCGAGGCCATCAGCGACAGGTTGTACGGGTGCGAGCCCGAGCGCGAGCAGAACTTGCCCTTCAGCTTCGGATCGGCCAGGTCCTCGTAGTTGCGGACATCCTCGGCCTTGACGCTGGACTTGTTGTAGACGATCACCCGGGCCCGGGTCGAGAAGGAGAACCAGTCTTCGGTGCGCAGGTGCGCCGGGATGCGGCTTTCCAGCGTCTTCGAGGCGACCGGGGCGAACAGGCCGAGTTCGTGGGCCTTGGCCAGCCGGGCGGCATCGACGGTCAGGAAGACGTCGGCCGGGCTGTTCGCACCCTCGTTGCGGATGCGCTCGAGCAGCTCGTCTTCCTTGCCCTCGATCCGGTTGATCCGGATGCCGGTCTGCTTGGTGAAATCGGCGTACAGGGCTTCGTCGGTCTGGTAGTGGCGGGCCGAATAGAGGTTCAGGACCTTTTCCTCGGCCAGCGAGGCCTGGGCGAGGGTGGCGACGGCGGCGGCGATCAGGGCGGACTTCAATTTCATGCGGGGAACTCCGGGGTCGATGTAAACGAGAATGGCTCCAGTTTATCGGCGGCGATCCGCTTTGTAAATGAGAAACGTTATTGCATCCGGACGTAAAAAAAGCGGCTGTCGGGCCGCTTCGTATTACTCGTTGTCGATGATCCGGCGGGCGCCGTTGTAGCGCTGCAGCCAGTAGCTGCTGTCCATGCTTTCGACGCGGACTTCGGCGCCGGCCCGCGGGGCGTGCAGGAAATGGTTGTCGCCGAGATAGATGCCGACGTGCGAGAAGGCGCGGCGCATCGTGTTGAAGAACACCAGGTCGCCCGGCTTCAGCTGGCTGGCGTCGACGCGCTGGCCCATTTCGCTCATCTCGCGCGCGGTGCGCGGCAGCAGGGTGCCGATCGTGTCCTTGTAGACCAGGCGGACGAAGCCGCTGCAGTCGAGGCCGCTGTCCTCGTTGTTGCCGCCCCAGCGGTAACGCACGCCGACCAGCTTCAGGCCCTGCAGGATCACGTCCTGCGCGGCGTTCGTGTAACGTTCCAGGAAGGATTGCTGCTCCTCCGGCTTGCGGCTCTGTTCGGCCGCGAGGGCCGCGTTCGGGACGCAGAGTGCGAGCGCCGAAACGAGCAGGGTCGAGAACATTACTTTTTGCATAGCGGCGAACTGTATTTCAATTCGGCGGGACTGTAAACCCGGCGGCGCCGACTATCGGTATCACTATGTTCATAATGCGTAATTATGAATACAATCCAAGGCTCTGGAGTGGGGGTGGAGATGGAATCCTTCAAGGCATTGTTGATTGAAGAACGCGACGGCAAGGTGGAGAGCGGTTTCGTCCGGATGGATGCCGGCCGCCTGGATGCCGGCGAGGTGACGATCCGCGTCGCCTACTCCAGTGTCAACTACAAGGATGCGCTGGCGGCGACCGGCGCCGGCCGGATCATCCGGCGCTTTCCCTGCATCGGCGGCATCGACCTGTCCGGCACCGTCGTCGACAGCGCCGACCCGCGCTTCAAGCCGGGCGATCCGGTGATCGCGACCAGTTTCGACATCGGCGTCGCCCATCACGGCGGCTACGCCGAATATGCCCGCGTGCCGGCCGCCTGGGTGGTGCCGCTGCCGGCCGGCCTGTCGCTGTACGACGCGATGGCGCTGGGCACTGCCGGCTTCACCGCGGCGCTCGGCATCGTCCGCATGGAAGAGAACGGGCTGCGGCCCGACAAGGGGCCGGTCATCGTCACCGGCGCGACCGGCGGCGTCGGCAGCCTGGCCGTCGACATGCTGGCCCGCCTGCGCTACCACGTCGTCGCGCTGACCGGCAAGGAAAGCGAGGCCGACTACCTGCGCGGCCTGGGTGCCGCCGAGGTCATGCTGCGCGACGGCCTCGACCTGACCCGGATCCGGCCGCTCGACAGCGCGCGCTGGGCGGGCGCGGTCGACAACCTGGGCGGCGACATTCTGGCCTGGATCGCCAGCACGATGATGCAGGGCGGAACGATCGCCAGCATCGGGCTGGCCGCATCGATGAAGCTCAACACCACGGTCGCGCCCTTCATCCTGCGTGGCGTCAGCCTGCTCGGCGTCGATTCGGGCTACATCGGCGAACCCTATCGCAGCGGCGTCTGGCAGCGCCTGGCCGGCGACCTGCGGCCGCCCCACCTCGAAAGCATGAGCCGCCGCATCGCCTTCGACGAGCTGCCGGGCATTTTCGACGAGTACATCGCCGGCCGGGCCAAGGGACGCGTCGTCGTCGAGATCGCTGGCGCCTGACGTGTCGGACCTGCCGCGCATCCTGATCGTTGACGACTCGCGCGTGGTCCGGGTATCGCTGACCCGCCACCTGCAGGGGCATTTCGACATCCGCGAGGAGGGCGACGGCGAGGCGGCATGGCAGACGCTGGTGCTGGACCATTCGATCCGCGCCGTGATTTCCGACCTGCGCATGCCCAAGCTCAACGGCTACGAGCTGCTCGAGCGGCTGCGCCTGTCGAAGCTGCGCCGCCTGCAGCAGATGCCCTTCATCCTGGTGTCCGGCGAGGAGACCGAGGAAGAGCGGGCGCGGGCCTGCGCGCTCGGCGTGTCGGACTTCGTCACCAAGGGCGCCGGCAGCGCCGAAATCCTGGCCCGGCTGAACCACCTGCTGGCGCTGTCGTCGGCGCAGGAAGGTCTCGAAGCCGGTCGCCAGCGCCTGGTCCAGGATCCGGAAAGCGGGCTGTATTCGAGGAAATACCTCGAGCTGCAGGCCGCCCAGGCGATGGCCCACGCGGCCCGGCATGGCGGTGCGGTCAGTGCGCTGGTCGTCGGTTTCGACGGCTATCCGGCGCTGGTCGAGCGGCTGGGCGAGCGGGGCGCTGCGGAACTGGCCGTCGGCGTGGCCCGGCAACTGGCGGCCAAGATGCGGCGCGAGGACAGCCTGGGGCACTTTGCCGACGGCGAATTCGCCATCATCTGCCAGGGAACGCCGGCCGCCTTTGCCGCGACCTTCGCCGAACGGGTGCGCCAGGCGGTCGCCGCCGCGCGGGTCAATACGCCGGGCGCGCCGGTCGCGCTCAGCGTCAGCATCGGGCTGGCCAGCCAGCCGGTCGACGCGGCCGATACCGCGGCGGCGCTGCTCGACCTGGCCGGCGCGCGGATGCGCCAGGCCATGGCGCTCGGCGGCAACCGCGTGGATGCCGGCGGCGTCCGGCCGGCCAGCCAGGCGATGTCGGTCCGGCAGGCGCTGGAACTGATCGCCGCCGGGCAACCGGCGGCCGTGCTGCCGCACCTGTCGGCGCTGGGATTTCAACTGCTGCCGCTGTTGCAGCTGATGAACCGGGAATTGGGTTCGAACCTGCCTCTGGCCGAGTTCGAGCACCGTCTGAGCGAACGGAAAAATCAATAATATCGAGTCCGTTCGTGTTTTTTGTAGTGCAGGAAAAACCTGAATAGAGGGAGCTTTATGGCGACGTACAAGGAGTTTCACCAGTATTCCATCGAAAAGCCGGACGAGTTCTGGACCGAGCAGGCCCAGCTCATCGACTGGAAGGAACCGTTCACCCAGGTCTGCGATTTCTCTCGCCCGCCGTTCGCCAAGTGGTTCGTCGGCGGCAAGACCAACCTCTGCCACAACGCGATCGACCGCCACGCCGCAAAGCGTCCGAACGACCGCGCGCTGATCTACATCTCGACGGAAACCGACGAGGAGAAGGTCTATTCCTTCGCCGAACTGCAGACCGAAGTCGAGCGCATGGCGGCGATCTACAAGAGCCTCGGCGTCAAGAAGGGCGACCGCGTGCTGATCTACATGCCGATGATCCCGCAGGCCGCCTTCGCGATGTTTGCCGCGGCCCGCATCGGCGCGATCCACTCCGTCGTCTTCGGCGGCTTCGCTTCCGGTTCGCTGGCGACCCGCATCGACGACGCCAAGCCGGTGCTGATCGTCTCCTCCGACGCCGGCATGCGCGGCGGCAAGGCGGTGCCGTACAAGCACCTGCTCGACGAGGCGATCGAACTGGCCGAGCACAAGCCGGCCAAGGTGCTGATGGTCGACCGCGGCCTGGACAAGGGCTTCAACAAGGTCGAAGGCCGCGACGCCGATTACGCGACGCTGCGCGAGCAGTTCATCGACGCCAAGGTCGAGTGCGAATGGCTGGAATCCTCCGAGCCGTCCTACATCCTGTACACCTCCGGCACCACCGGCAAGCCGAAGGGCGTTCAGCGCGACACCGGCGGCTACGCCGTCGCGCTGGCCTCGTCGATGAAGCACATCTACTGCGGCGGCGAAGGCGAGACCTACTTCTCGACCTCCGACATCGGCTGGGTGGTCGGCCACTCCTACATCATCTACGGCCCGCTGATCGCCGGCATGGCCACCGTGATGTATGAAGGCACGCCGCTGCGTCCGGATCCGGGCATCTGGTGGCAGATCGTCGAGAAGTACAAGGTCAACGTGATGTTCTCGGCGCCGACCGCCGCCCGCGTGCTGAAGAAGCAGGATCCGGCGTACATGCACAAGTACGACCTGTCGTCGCTGAAGCATGTCTTCATGGCCGGCGAGCCGCTCGACCAGCCGACCCACGAGTGGTTCCAGAACGAACTCGGCAAGCCGGTCATCGACAACTACTGGCAGACCGAAACCGGCTGGCCGATGCTGGCCGCGCTGCACGGCGTCGAGAAGACCCCGATCAAGTTCGGTTCGCCGTCCTTCCCGGTCTATGGCTACAACCTGAAGATCTTCCGCGAGGACGGTTCCGAATGCGGCGCCAACGAGAAGGGCATCGCCGCCGTCGTGCCGCCGCTGCCGCCGGGCTGCCTGTCCACCGTCTGGGGCCAGGACGACCGCTTCGTGTCGACCTACTTCACGCTGTTCAAGGAGCCGCTGGTCTACTCGTCCTACGACTGGGCGATCAAGGATGACGAAGGCTACTTCACGATCCTCGGCCGCACCGACGACGTCATCAACGTCGCCGGCCACCGCCTGGGTACCCGCGAAATCGAGGAAGCGATCCAGAACCATCCGGCGATCGCCGAAGTCGCCGTCGTCGGCGTCGAGGACAAGCTGAAGGGTCAGATGCCGATGGCCTTCGCCGTCGTCAAGGATGCGTCCAAGATCGCGACGCCGGAACTGGTCAAGGCGCTCGAGAAGGAAGTCTTCGCCACGGTCGATGGCATCCTCGGTGCGATCGCCCGTCCGGCCCGCGTGCATTTCGTCATCGGCCTGCCGAAGACCCGCTCCGGCAAGATGCTGCGCCGTTCGCTGCAGGCGCTGGCCGAAGGCCGCGATCCGGGCGATCTGACGACGATCGAAGACCCGTCCACGCTGGAAAACATCAAGAAGCTGCTCGCCGGCTGATCGCTCCGTTTTCCGCAAAAGCCCTGCCGGCCGTGCCGGCAGGGCTTTTTTCGTTGACGGCTGTAAAAATCCGCGACGGGGGCGGGTGGTAGAATCCGCGGCAGATTCTCCTTGGCTCTCGCTTGATGATTTACGAAACCGTCGCCGCGGTCGACCTCGGCTCGAACAGCTTTCGCCTGCAGGTCGGGCGCGTGGTCGAAGACCAGATCTACCCTCTCGATTCGATGAAGGAACCGGTGCGGCTGGCTTCCGGCCTGACCGCCGACAAGCGCCTGGACGCCCAGGCCCAGGCGCGCGCGCTCGACGGCCTGCGCCGTTTCGGCGAACGCCTGCGCGGCCTCGACGGCGGTGCTGTGCGCGCGGTGGCGACCAACACGCTGCGCGTCGCCAAGAATGCGCTCGAATTCCTGCCGCTGGCCGAAGAGGCGCTCGGCTTCCCGATCGAGATCATCGCCGGCCGCGAGGAAGCGCGCCTGATCTACATCGGCGCCTCGCACTCGCTGCCGTCGGCCGCCCACAAGCGGCTGGTCGTCGATATCGGCGGCGGTTCGACCGAGTTCATCATCGGCAAGCGCCACGAGCCGCAACTGATGGAATCGCTGTACATGGGCTGCGTCAGCTACACGCAGCGTTTCTTCCCCGACCGCCGGGTCGACCGCAAACGCCTGCGCGAGGCGCAGGTCGCCGCGGCCAAGGAAATCGAGTTGATCGCCCACGACTACCAGCGCCTGGGCTGGAAGGAAGCCGTCGGTTCGTCGGGCACGGCGCGGGCGATCGCCGACGTGCTCGAACTGAACAACCTGAATCCGAACGGCGAGAGCGGCATCACCCGCATCGGCCTGGACCGCCTGTGCGCGCTGCTCGTCAAGGCCGGTTCGGCCGAGGCGCTCAACCTGCCGGGGATCAGCCGCGACCGCCAGCCGGTTTTCGTCGGCGGCACCGCGATCATGTCGGCGATCTTCGAGGAACTCGATCTCGAGCGCATGACCTACGCCGACGGCGCCTTGCGCCTCGGTGTGCTTTACGACCTGCTCGGCCGCTTCCACCACCACGACATGCGCGATTCGACGGTGGAGCAATTCCGCCGCCGCTACCAGGTCGACCGCGAACAGGTCGAACGCGTCGAGACGACCGCGCTGTCGGCGCTGACCCAGCTCAGCGAGGGCGAGCCGGCCGAGGCCGACGTGCAGTTCCTGGCCTGGGCCTGCCGGCTGCACGAGATCGGCATTTCGGTCGCGCACAACGGCTACCACAAGCACGGCGCCTACATCCTGACCTACGCCGACATGCCCGGCTTCTCGAAGAAGGATCAGGCGCAACTGGCCATGCTGGTGCTCGGCCACCGCGGCAAGCTGGAGAAGCTGGGCGGGCTGCCCGCGGCGGACGGCGCCTGGCGGCTGGTTTTCTGTCTGCGCCTGGCGGTGTTGCTGCACCGCACGCGCGACGACCGGCCGCTGCCGGCCTGGCGGGTCCGTCCGGGCGACAACGGCTTCCGGATCGAACTGCCGGCCGACTGGCTGGCCGCCAATCCCTGGACCGCGGCGGCCTTCGGCGAGGAGGCGGCGGTCTGGCGCCAGATCGGCCGCGAATACCTGCTCGACAAGCCCAAGGCGGCGAGGAAGGGCGAATGAACACGCCTCCCCGCTTGCTGGTCGAGCCGGGGAGGATCGTGCTGGGCGGTGCCTGGACGCTGGCCGCCATGCTGCCCGAACTGTCCGCGCTGCAGCGCGGACTGGCCGGCGCCGGGAATGTCGCCTGGGACCTGTCCGGCGTCAGCCGCCTGGACAGCGCCGGCGCGGTGCTGTTGTGGCGCAGCTGGGGCGGCGCCTGGCCGGCGCGGCTGGAAATCTCCGACCTGCATCGCCGGGTCGTCGAGCGGGTCGCCGCGCTGCCCCGCGCCATTCCGGCGCCCGAGCCGGCTCCCTTCCGCTTGCCGGAGTTCCTCGGCGCACTGGCGATCCGGGCCGGCAACAACCTGTACGGGATGATCGCGCTGTTCGGTCAGCTGCTGTTCGATCTCGCCTACCTGGCCCGTCACCCGGGCGAATTTCCGCGCCGCGAATTCACCGCCAACCTGTACAAGGCCGGTTCGCAGGCGCTCGCGGTCACCGCGCTGGTCGGCTTCCTGATCGGGATCACGATCAGCTACCTGTCGGCGCTGCAGCTGAAGAGCTTCGGTGCCGACCTGTTCATCGTCAATATCCTCGGCATCGCGATCATCCGCGAACTCGGGCCGGTGCTGGTCGCCGTGCTGGTCGCCGGCCGTTCCGGCTCGGCGATGACGGCGCAGATCGGCGTGATGCGGGTCACCGAGGAAATCGACGCGCTGTCGACGATGGGCATCTCGCGCAGCCTGCGCGTCGTATTGCCCAAGATTCTCGGGTTGACCGTGGCGATGCCGCTGATCGTGCTGTGGACGTCGGCGGTCGCGCTGCTCGGCGGCATGCTGGCGGCCTTGCTGCAGCTCGACCTGTCGTTCGCCTATTTCATCGACAACCTGCCGCGCGCGGTGCCGGTCGCCAACCTCTACATCGGGCTCGGCAAGGGCGTCGTCTTCGGCTTCGTCGTCGCGCTGGTCGCCTGCCATTTCGGCCTGCGCGTCAAGCCGAACACCGAGAGCCTGGCCGCCAGCACGACCCGCGCCGTGGTCACCGCGATCACCGCGGTGATCCTGTTCGACGCGATCTTCGCGGTCGCCACCCGCAACGTCGGGCTGCCGGTACTGTGAAGCCGAGCCCCGTCATCGAACTGTCCGGCATCGCCACCGTGTTCGGCGGCCGGACCATCCACCGTGACCTCGACCTCGTCGTCGAGCCGGGCCAGATTCTCGGCCTGCTCGGCGGCTCGGGCAGCGGCAAGACGACGCTGCTGCGCGAGATGCTCGGCCTGCTGAAGCCGACCGCCGGCGTCGTCCGGCTGTTCGGGCAGGATCTCAACGATCCCGATCCGCTGCTGCAGCGCGGGCTGCGCCGGCGGCTCGGGATGCTGTTCCAGCACGGCGCGCTGTTTTCCGCGCTCAGCGTGTTCGACAACATCGCCTTTCCGCTGCGCGAGCTGAAATGCCTCGACGAGGACTGGATCCGCCGTCTCGTCCATCTGAAGCTGGCGATGGTCGAGCTGGAGCCGGACCATGGCCGGCTGATGCCGGCCGAGCTGTCGGGCGGCATGATCAAGCGCGTCGCATTGGCCCGGGCGCTGGCGCTCGAGCCCGAACTGCTGCTGCTCGACGAGCCGACGTCGGGACTCGATCCGGACCGCAGCCAGAATTTCGTCGACCTGGTCGGCACGCTGCAGCGCGAACTCGGCCTGACCGTCGTGATGGTCACCCACGACCTGAACACGCTGGCTGGCCTGGCGAGCCATGTCGCGGTGCTCGCCGAGCAGCGCATCATCGCCTGCGGTCCGCGCGAGCAGGTGATGACGGTCGACCATCCCTTCGTCAATGGTTTCTTTGGCGCCGACCGCCGGAAACTGCTTTAATCCTGCCTATGGAAAACAAGTCGCACGCTTTCGCCGCCGGGCTGTTCGTGTTGCTGCTCGGCGCGGCGCTGCTGTCCGCGCTGTACTGGCTGAACGGCGACCGCGAGGCGACGCGTGACTACATCGTCGTCACCAAGCAGAACATCGGCGGACTCAATCCGCAGGCCCAGGTCCGCTACCGCGGCATCCGGGTCGGCAAGGTCAGCGACATCCGGCTCGATCCGCAGGACCGCAGCAACATCCTGGTCACCATCGCCGTGCGGGCGGACCTCCCGCTCAGCCGCGGCACCGTCGCCAAACTGAGCTACCAGGGCGTCACCGGGCTGGCCCACATCCTGCTGCTCGAGACGGGCAATGGCGACGACCCGCTGTTGCCCGAGGGCGGTGTGCCGCCGCGCATCGCGATGATCCCGTCGCTGATCGACGAACTGGGCGAGACCGGTACCGCGACACTGGTCCAGGCCCAGCAGCTGATGGCCAGCGCCAACGCGATGCTGACCCCGGACAACGCCCGCCGCCTGGCAGCGACGCTGGCCAACCTGGAAGCCGCATCGGCCGGACTGAAGCCGGTGCTCGGCCATCTCGACACGACGCTGGTCCAGGTCAATAAACTGCTCGACGACCGCAACGTCGGCCGCCTGTCGCAGGCCGCCGCCGATGTCGGTCCGCTGCTCGGCGATGCGCGGCTACTGCTGACCCGGATGCAGGCAACCAGCGAGCGGATCGACCTCGCCGTCGGCGATGCGGCCGGCGGCGGCGCCGCCGCGCTGGTGCCGCGGCTCAACGACATGGCCGCCGATTTTTCGCAGACCTCGCACCAGCTGTCCCGGCTGCTGCGTATCCTGGAAGAGTCGCCGCAGGGCCTGGTCTTCGGGGTGCCGGCGGTGCCGCCGGGGCCGGGCGAGGCCGGCTTCGCGCCGGACAAGGAGAAATGACATGCGTCGCCTGATCGCCGCCGCCCTCTGCCTGTCGTTGGCTGCCTGCATGACGGCGGGCCGGCGCGGCGCCGACGCGGCGCCCGCCGTCTACGACTGGGGGCCGGCCCCGGCCGTCGCCGGGGTTTCTCGCCCGCTGCCGATGGCGCTCGAGGTCAGGGCGTCGCCGTGGTTCGACACGTCCGGCATCGATTACCGGCTGGCCTACGCCGATCCGGCACGCCTGCGGGAATATGCCCAGGCCCGCTGGGCCGCGCCGCCGGCGCAGCTGGTGCAGCAGCGTCTGGCCGGGCGCCTCGGCCTGATGCCGGCCGGCGTCGGTCGCGCCGATTGCCTGTTGCGCATCGAGATCGGCGAATTCAGCCAGGTATTCGCGAGCCCGGAAAGCAGCCGCGGCGTGCTGCAGGGGCGGGTGGCGCTGTTCGACCGCTCGCGCCGCCTGCTGGCGACGCTGCCGGTCGATATCGCGATGCCGGCGGCGACGCCGGACGCGCGCGGCGGGGTTGGTGCGCTGGGCGACGCGGTGGACCGGCTGGCCGACGCGATTTCCGCGTGGGAAGCCAGCCTGGCCGACGGTACGGCCAGCGGCTGTTTCCGCTAGCCGGCGTCAGGAAACGATGCGTTCGGCAATGCGTTGCTTGAGGTCGGACAGGTTGTCGTCGAAATGCGTGTAGTGCATCAGCGACAGCCCGAAGACGCAGGCGTAGAGCAGCAGGCTGCGGCTCTTCGCTTCGGCGTCCGACATGCCGGCGGCGACGAACAGCTTGCGCGTGCATTCGAGCCGGTAAAGATCGACCGATTCGACGACCGTGGCGGCGACCGCATCGTGGCGGGCCCAGTCGCGGACCGCCAGTTCGATGGCCATGCCCTTGCGGTTGCGGCTCGCGCCATAGACTTCGATCGCGTAGTGCAGTTGCTCGCGCTCGCGCCCCGGCGCCACTGCGGTGGTCTTCTCGATGTCGCGGATGCGGCCGTCCTTCCAGCGCGTCAGCACCGCGTCGAGCAGGGCGCGCCGGTCCTTGAAATGCCAGTAGAAACTGCCCTTGGTGACGCCGCAGCGCTTGGCCAGGACTTCGACGCGCAGGCCGCCGATGCCCTCCTTGGCCAGCACGTCGATCGCCGCGTCCACCCAGCGTTCCGGGTCGAGCGGCGTGCGCGTGCCGGCGCCCGCGCGACGCGGTCGGACGGGCGAAGTTTCCGGCGAGGGCTTGACAGCTTTATTTTCCATACGCTACCGTATGCTTTTCCATACGACACAGTATGGTCATTGTGCGTAACGGGCGATCGTCTGTCAAACGGACGCCGCGGATTTGCCGAAACTAACCGACCGATGAGGAGAGGCTTGTGAAAATTCTGGTTCCTGTCAAACGGGTGATCGATTACAACGTCAAGGTGCGCGTCAAGGCGGACGGATCGGGCGTCGATCTGGCCAACGTGAAGATGAGCATGAATCCGTTCGACGAAATTGCCGTCGAGGAAGCGGTCCGCCTGAAGGAAGCCGGCATCGCCACCGAAGTCGTCGCCGTGTCCTGCGGCGTCGGCGCCTGCCAGGAAACCCTGCGCACCGCGATGGCGATCGGTGCCGACCGCGGCATCCTGGTCGAGACCGACACCGAACTCCAGCCGCTGGCCGTCGCCAAGCTGCTGAAGGCCCTGTGCGACAAGGAGCAGCCCCAGCTGGTGATCTGCGGCAAGCAGGCGATCGACGACGATGCCAACCAGACCGGCCAGATGCTGGCTGCGCTGGCCGGCTGGCCGCAGGCGACCTTCGCCTCCAAGGTGGTGATCGCCGACGGCAAGGCCAATGTCACCCGTGAAATCGACGGCGGCCTGGAAACGCTGGCCATCTCGCTGCCGGCCGTGGTGACGACCGACCTGCGCCTGAACGAACCGCGCTACGCGACCCTGCCGAACATCATGAAGGCCAAGAAGAAGCCGCTCGATACCGTGAAGCCGGCCGATCTGGGCGTCGACGTGGCGCCGCGCCTGAAGACGCTGAAGGTCGCCGAGCCGGCCAAGCGCTCGGCCGGCGTCCGGGTCGCCGATGTCGCCGAACTCGTCAACAAGCTTCGCAATGAAGCGAAAGTGATCTAAGGAGAACAGACATGAGCATTCTCGTCATTGCCGAGCACGACAATCAGGCCCTGAAGGCCGCCACGCTGAACACCGTTACCGCCGCCCAGAAGATCGGCGGAGAAATCCACGTGCTGGTCGCCGGTGCCGGTTGTGCCGCCGCAGCCCAGCAGGCCGCCGCGCTGCAGGGGGTCGCCAAGGTCCGCGTCGCCGATGCTGCGCAGTACGCCGAGCAGACCGCCGAGAACCTGACCGCGCTGGTCGTCGCCAACGCCGCCGGCTACAGCCACATCCTGGCGCCGGCCACCACCTTCGGCAAGAACCTGGCGCCGCGCATCGCCGCGCTGCTCGACGTGGCCCAGATTTCGGAAATCACCGCCGTCGAGTCGGCCGATACCTTCGTTCGTCCGATCTATGCCGGCAACGCGCTGGCCACCGTACAGAGCGCCGATCCGGTCAAGGTCATCACGGTGCGGTCGACGGCCTTCGATGCCGCGAATCCGGGCGGCAGCGCCGCCGTCGAGAGCCTCGGCGCCGCGGCCGACACCGCGCAGAGCCAGCTGGTCGGCCGCGAGCTGACCAAGTCCGAACGTCCGGAACTGGGCGCCGCCAAGATCATCGTTTCCGGCGGGCGCGGCATGGGCAGCGGCGAGAACTACCACAAGCTGCTCGAGCCGCTTGCCGACAAGCTCGGCGCTGCGCTCGGCGCCTCGCGTGCCGCGGTCGACGCAGGCTTCGTGCCGAACGACTACCAGGTCGGCCAGACCGGCAAGATCGTCGCGCCGCAACTGTATCTGGCGATCGGCATCTCCGGCGCGATCCAGCATCTCGCCGGCATGAAGGATTCGAAGGTGATCGTTGCGATCAACAAGGATCCGGACGCGCCGATCTTCCAGGTTGCCGACTATGGCCTGGTCGGCGACCTGTTCGAGGTGGTTCCCCAGCTGGAGTCTGCTCTCGGCTAAAATGCCGGGGTGAATCTGACCGACACCCTGCTGAGCGAGGAATGGTACTGGGCGGCGTGGGCCGCCTGGTTCCTTTTCTTTGCCCGCAGCGTGCGGCGCGCGCCGTGGGGCAGGCTGCGCGATTCCGAGCAGATGAACGTGTGGCTCGGCATGATCGTGCTGCTGACCCTGCTCTGGAGCCTGAAAGCCGGCGTCAAGCCCGGACTGGCCATGCATCTGGTCGGGGCCACGGTATTTACGCTCAGCTTCGGTCCGCACCTCGCCTTCGTCGGGCTGTCGCTGGTGATGGCCGGCATCTCACTGAACGGTGCCGCCGGTCCGCTGGCCTACGGCGCGAACGCGCTGCTCACCGCCGGTCTGGGGGTGGCGTTCAGCCACTTCTACTACGGCCTGGTAGTCGCCTGGTTTCCCCGGCATTTCTTCGTCTATATCTTCGTCAACAGCTTCCTGGGGGCGGCGCTGACCGTCGTCGTCCTTGGTCTTGCCAGCTCGCTGTTCCTTGCGATGTCCGGGGTATATTCCTGGGGCTATCTGGCCGACGAGTATCTGCCTTATTTCCTGCTCCTCGCGTTTTCCGAAGCCTGGTTGTCCGGCATGACGATGACCCTTTTCGTCATCTACCGTCCGGGCTGGGTCGCGAGCTTCGACGATGCCCGTTATCTGACAGATAAATAATCGTTACAATTGCCGGGAATTTCATTTTTCAGGTGATTCCCGTGGGTTTGTCGTTTCGCTACATCGCCGGTTTGAGCCTGCTGGTCCTCAGTGGCGGCGCTTCGGCGTTCGGCCTGGGAGAATTGCGCAATCAGCCGATACTCGGCGAGACGCTGCGGCTGGAAATCGGTCTGGTCGAACCAGGCAAGCGCCTGCCGGATGCCTCCTGCTTCGAGCTGGTCAAGCCTGCTGCGACCGATTTGCCCTGGCTGCGCCAGGGGAGCCTGAACGTACGCCGGCAGGGCGATCTGCCGGTACTGGAAGTCCGCTCGACCGGTCCCTTGCGCGATCCCTTGCTGAGGGTCGCGGTGCGTGTCGGTTGCGGGTACGAACTGTCACGGGAATACATTCTTGCGGCCAACCCGCCGTCCGGCCGGATGGCGCCGGCCCCGGCCGAGCACTTGGTCGCGGTTTCGCCGACAGTTGTTTCGCCATCGCGCCGGCCGGTAGAGCGCAAGCGCTTGCGCCATCACGCGCGTCCGGCGCTGGTCGTCTCGGCGGCGCCTGCGACGGCGGCTTTGCCGCGCGATCCGGATCAGGCGCTGTCGCTTCGCATGATCCCTGAACTGTTCCTCGAGCGGGGAGAGGCGCCGGATGCCGAGCGGGATATCCTGAGGCTGGAATTCAGGATGCTGGCCTCGCTGAACGAACAGGCCAACTCGCAACTGGAAGCCGCCGAGAAATTGCGCAACATGGAAGAGGCATTCGGCGATCTGCAGCGACAGGTTGGCGCCTTCGCCCAGCGCGTCGAGCAGGGGGCCGGGCCGGCCGCTGCGCTTCCCGCGGCGCCGCCGGCAACGGTCGTGCCGGAAGTTCCCGCTGCGACCGGCAGCACGGGGCTGTCGCGCTGGAGTCTTTTCGGTGTGGTCGGCGGGATGCTGATCGGTTTGCTGGGCTGGTTCGCCTGGCAGCGTTTCGGCGTACGCCGGACCGAGCCGGAGAGTGCCTCCACGGAGCTGCCGGAGGTCCCCGTGAGGCCTGCCGTTCAGCCGAACCCGGCAGAGCCGGCGCCGTCGCCGGCCGTGCCTGAAATCGAACTGCATGAACTTCCGGCGTCGGCCGCCTTCTCCTTCGAGGCCGTGCGGCCCGAGCCGCCGGATGTTCCGCCGCCGGCGCCCGTTCGCGATGCGACCGGCAGCCTGGACGCGACTTCGCTGGACGAGCATTTCGAGGCCAGCCCGGTGATGGAGCTCGCCGAAATCATGCTGACCTTCGGTCGGGTCAAGGGGGCGGCCCAGGCGCTGCAGGAATACATCGATCACAATCCCCAGGATGCGCTGCAACCCTGGGTGCGCCTGATGGATGTGTACCGGATTGCCGGCATGCGCGAGGAGTTCGAGGCGGTCGCCAGCAATCTGAACCGGAATTTCAACGTCGAGGTGCAGTCCTGGAGCGGCGATCAAGGCGGATTGACCGCCGAGGGCTCGCCTCGTGCCCGCTCGATCGAGGATATCCGTCACGTGATGGCCCGCGTCGAGGAGCTGTGGCCCACCGGCGAGGCCGATGCCTACCTGCACCAGCTGCTGCGGGACAACCGCGGTGGGCAGCGACTCGGTTTTCCGTTGCCGGTCGTCGAAGACATCCTTTTCCTGATCGATCTGGCCGAGACCCTCAGGCGGGCCGATACCTCCGACTAGGCGCAGCCGGCCTGCGGGTTGAAAAATAAGCAGGTCCTTGTGCCAAGCTCGGCGAAAGTCGCTATAATCGTGGGCTTTTCAACCTTGCCCTACCGCGAACGCATGGCGGAGGGTTCATCCCAAAAGGAGTTTGCATGCGCCATTACGAAATCGTCTTTATCGTCCATCCGGACCAAAGCGAACAAGTGCCCGGCATGGTCGAGCGCTACCGTTCCATCGTGACCGCCAAGGGCGGTGCGATCCATCGTCTGGAAGACTGGGGCCGCCGTCAGCTGGCTTACCCGATCCAGAAGATCCACAAGGCCCACTACGTTCTGATGAACATCGAGTGCGACGGCGAAACGCTGGACGAGCTCGAGCACGCCTTCAAGTTCAACGACGCCGTGCTGCGCCATCTGACCATCAAGATGAAGGCCGCCGTGACGACTCCCTCCCCGATGATGAAGGAAGAGAAGTCGAAGTCGCTGCTGGGCGGCGATTCCGCGCCGGCCGAACAGGCTGCTGCCTAAGCATCTGGCACGGGATATAGGCTGAACCAACTCGTACTCTCCGGTTGCCTGGTCGAGCGCAAGCCCTTGCGCTACACGCCGGCAGGCATTCCGGTCAGCGAAGCCAGGCTGCATCACAGCTCCGCGCTGACCGAGTCGGGGATCGAACGCCTGGTTGAAGTCGAGATTGCCGTTCTGGCCCTGGGCGAAGCTGCCCGCTGGCTGGAAGCCGCTTCCCTCGGAAGCGCGGTCGAAGTGACCGGATTTCTCGCCGCCAGGGGACGCAACAGCCGAACGCCCGTGCTGCACGTGAATACACTCGAATATTTGGAAGGAAAGCAAAATGGCTCGATTCTTCAAGAAGAAGGATGACGACAAGAAAAAGCGTCGCGGCGGTGGTCTGTTCAAGCGTCGCAAGTTCTGCCGCTTCACGGCGGAAAAGGTCGAACAGATCGACTACAAGGACGTCGATGTCCTGAAGGAATACATCCAGGAAAACGCCAAGATCATGCCGGCCCGTCTGACCGGCACCAAGGCCGGCTACCAGCGCCAGCTGGGCGCCGCGATCAAGCGTGCGCGCTTCCTGGCCCTGCTGCCCTACACCGACAACCATCAATAATTCTCGGGGAGACGAAACATGCAAATCATTCTGCTCGAAAAGGTTGTTAACCTCGGTAACCTGGGTGACGTGGTCAAGGTCAAGGACGGCTACGCCCGCAACTTCCTGATCCCGCAACGCATGGCCAAGCGCGCCACGCCGGCTGCGATGGCCGAGTTCGAAGCGCGTCGCGCCGAACTGGAAAAGCTGGCCGCCGAAAAGCTGGCCGCCGCCCAGGGCGTCGCCGACAAGATGAACGGCACCGCCGTGTCCGTCGCCCGCAAGGCCGGCATGGACGGCCGCCTGTTCGGTTCCGTCGGTAACGTCGACATCGCCGATGCCCTGAAGGGTGCCGGCTTCGACGTCGACAAGTCGGCCATCCGCCTGCCGGAAGGTCCGCTGAAGGCGATCGGCGAGTTCCCGATCGATGTCGCGCTGCACACCGACGTCGTCGCCAACATCACCGTGAACGTCGTCGCCGAGTAAGCGCGACTCTCCGTTTCACGGATCAAAGGCCTCGCAGATGCGAGGCCTTTTTAATTTAAACTGCCAGCCATGAATCCCCGTCCGCCGAGAACCAAAGTCACCGATTCCACGCTCGACCAGCTCCGCGTTCCGCCGCACTCGATCGAGGCCGAGCAGTCGGTGCTTGGCGGGCTGCTGCTCGACAACCTGGCCTGGGACCGGGTCGGCGACCTGGTCACCGACAGCGATTTCTATCGCGACGAACACCGCCGCATCTTCCGGCAGATCAAGAAACTGCTCGAAACCGCGAAGCCGGCCGACGTCGTCACCGTCGCCGAGGCGCTCGATGCCGCCGGGGAGGGCGACCAGACCGGCGGCCTGGCCTATCTCGGCGAACTGGCCGCCAACACGCCGTCGGCGGCCAACATCAAGCGCTATGCCGAAATCGTCCGCGAGCGTGCGGTGCTGCGCCAGCTGGTGGCGACGGCCGACGAGATCGCGACCGACGCGCTGAACCCGCTCGGGCGCGATGCCGAGACCCTGCTCGACGAAGCGGAGCGCAAGATTTTTGCGATCGCGGAAGCGGGTGCCGGCCACAACGAAGGCTTCGTCCATATCAACCCGCTGCTGACCCAGGTCGTCGAACGCATCCAGGAACTGCACGATCGCGACAACCCGTCGGACATCACCGGCGTGCCGACCGGCTTCGTCGACCTCGACCAGAAGACTTCGGGTTTCCAGCCCGGAGATTTGATCATCGTGGCCGGTCGACCGTCGATGGGCAAGACCGCGTTCGCGCTGAACATCGCCGAGAACGTCGCCGTCGATACCGGGCTGCCGGTCGGCGTCTTCTCGATGGAAATGGGCGGCGCCCAGCTGGCGATGCGTATGCTGGCGTCGATCGGGCGCCTGAATTCGCAGAACCTGCGGACCGGCCGGATGTCCGACGACGAGTGGTCGCGCCTTTCGTTCGCACTCGGCAAGCTGCACGAGGCGCCGATCTACATCGATGAAACCGGCGGTCTCAGCCCGGCCAACCTGCGCTCCCGGGCGCGCCGGCTGGCGCGCCAGTACGGCGGCAAGCTCGGCCTGCTGGTCATCGACTACATCCAGCTGATGAGCGGCAACAAGCCGGGCGAGAACCGGGCGACCGAGGTGTCGGAAATCTCGCGCTCGATCAAGTCGCTGGCCAAGGAACTGCAGGTGCCGATCGTCGCGCTGTCGCAGCTGTCGCGGAAGGTCGAGGAGCGCACCGACAAGCGGCCGATGATGTCCGACTTGCGCGAATCCGGCGCCATCGAGCAGGATGCCGACGTGATCCTGATGATGTACCGCGACGAATACTACAAGCCGGATTCGCCGGACAAGGGCATCGCCGAGGTCATCATCGGCAAGCAGCGTAACGGTCCGACCGGCACTGTCCGCATGGCCTTCATCGGCGAGTACACCCGGTTCGAGAACCTCGCCGGCGGCGGTTTCGTCAGTTCCGACAACTAGAGTTCGATCTGCCGCGTGCGGATCGCGTACGCGGCCTCCCGGCCTTGTCCGCTGGTGCCGAATTCGAAATGCGGCATCAGGAAGAAGGGGACGGTCGTGTCCTTTTCCGGCAGGCTGACATCGACACCGACGTTGAACGCGATCCAGTTCATTTCCCAGACGCCGAACAGCACGCGCTTCAGCGCGAGCAGCTTGCTGTCGCGGTCGGACAGGGCTTCCAGCGCGATCGCCCGGCGCACGTCGCTCGGATCGACCGGAATCCAGCCGTAGCCCGGGATGTAGAACTCGGCGCGGACGTGCTGGCCGCGCGTCGCGTCGTCGCTGGTCAGTCCGAGATTGCGGAACAGCCGCGACGGCCCGACCCGCAGCCCGTAGACGCAGCGGGCCGGAATCCCGATTGCGCGGCAGATCGCCACGAACAGGCCGTTGATGTCGGCCGAGCGGCCGCCGTACTGGCCCTGGATCAGCTGCCGGCGGACGTCGCCGGTGCCGCAGCCGGGCAGGCCGGGGTCGTAGATCGAGTTCTCGACGACCCAGTCGTAGATCGCCTTGGCCTGGGCGACCGGATCCTTGATCCGGCCGATGATGCGCTCGCCCAGCTGGAAGGCCAGCCCGTCGTTCGGAATCAGCCGCGAGGCCTGCAGGTTGCGGCGCAGGATGTCCTCGCGCTCGGGCGGTATGGTGCGTTTGGTGATGTCGAAATGACGGTCGGCCGTCGTCACCTGGGTGGTCAGCCGGAGGTTGAATTCCCCGCTGTCGCGCCATTCGCAGTGAAAGGCCTCGAGGTCGCCGTCCGGCAGGCGGCGCATGCTCGACAGGCTGGTGTTGCCGGACCAGGCATGGCCCAGCGTGCGCTGGAACAGGGTGTCCTGGTTCAGCGGCAGCGGCAGCCACAGCCGGCCCGGCGTCGCCTGGCCCTTGAGGCTGATCTGCGTGGTGATTTCATAGGTCCGCCATTCGCTCGGCGGTTCGGGCGCCTTGACCGGCGGCAGGCGCGACGCGCTGGTGCCTTGCGGCGGGCGCTCGATGACGGGATCGTCCGCGGTGTGGACGACCGGCCTGGCGGCCGCTGCGGCGACGGGTTTGCCCCGCCGGTTGCGGCTTGCCGGCTTGGCCGACGGTTTCGGTTTGGCGGACGGCTTGGCTGCCGGTTTGGCCGCAGGCTTGCGGGCGGCCCAGGTCTCGGTGGCGAGCAGGGCGGCGGCGGATGCGAGAAAGTGGCGACGTTTCAAAAAATTCCTCCGGCATGGACAGCCCGTGGCTGAAACGAAAAGGCCGTGTCATCGACACGGCCCCTTGAATAATTGCGGTCGATTATAGCACTTCGGCCGCGTGGTCGGCCAAACGGGAGCGCTCGCCACGCTGCAGCGTGATGTGGCCGGAATGCGGCCAGCCCTTGAAGCGGTCGACGACGTAGGTCAGGCCGGAACTGCCTTCGGTCAGGTAGGGCGTGTCGATCTGCGCGATGTTGCCCAGGCAGACCACCTTGGTGCCCGGGCCGGCGCGGGTGATCAGCGTCTTCATCTGCTTCGGCGTCAGGTTCTGGGCCTCGTCGATGATCAGGTACTTCTTCAGGAAGGTCCGGCCGCGCATGAAGTTCAGCGACTTGACCTTGATCTTGGAGCGGATGATGTCGTGCGTCGCCGCCTTGCCCCAGTCGCCGCCGTACGGGCTGCTGTCGTCGGTGTGGGTCAGGACCTCGAGGTTGTCCTCCAGCGCGCCCATCCACGGTGCCATCTTTTCCTCCTCGCTGCCGGGCAGGAAGCCGATGTCCTCGCCGACCGGCACGGTGACCCGGGTCATGATGATTTCCGCGAACTGCTTGCTCTCCAGTGTCTGGGTCAGGCCGGCGGCCAGCGTCAGCAGCGTCTTGCCGGTGCCGGCCTGGCCGAGCAGCGTGACGAAGTCGATGTCCGGGTTCATCAGCAGGTTCAGCGCGAAGTTCTGCTCGCGGTTGCGCGCAGTGATGCCCCAGACCGCGTTCTTAGGATGCGTGTAGTCGACCAGGGTTTCCAGGGTCGCGGTCTTGCCGGCGGTTTCCTTGACGATGGCCGCGAAGCCGTCCTTCTCCAGCCAGACGAATTCGTTGATCAGCAGTTGCGGGCAGAGCGGGCCGCTGACCTTGTAATAGGTCTTCGATTCCTTCTTCCAGGACTCCATGCCCTTGCCGTGCTTGTCCCAGAAATTGTCGGGCAGGGCGCGGGTGCCGGCGTACAGGATGTCTGTATCCTCGAGCACCTTGTCGTTGAAGTAGTCCTCGGCCAGCAGGTTCAGCGCGCGCGACTTGATGCGCATGTTGATGTCCTTGGACACCAGGATCACCGGGCGCTTCGGGAATTTCTTCTGCAGGTGGATGACGACCGACAGGATCTGGTTGTCGACCTTCGAGGTCGGCAGGCCCTGCGGCAGCTCGCCGCTGATCGCCTCGGTCTGCAGGTAGAGGCGGCCGCTGGCCAGCTTGCTGGACGGGCCGTACAGATCGATGCCCTCGTCGATGTCGACGTCGTCGTGGGCCAGCATCTCGTCCAGCGTGCGCGACGCCTGGCGGGCGTTGCGGGCGATTTCCGACATGCCCTTCTTGTGGTTGTCGAGTTCTTCCAGCGTCATGATCGGCAGGAAGATGTCGTGTTCCTCGAAGCGGAACAGGCAGCTCGGGTCGTGCATCAGCACGTTGGTGTCGAGCACGAAGATCTTGGTGACGGCGGGCTTCTGGGCGGCGGCGGGCTTGCGCGGCATGGTCGGGGCCTATGGTCGGGGTTTCAGAGGGTCTTCACGTAGTCGAGCACTTCCTGGGCGTGGCCGGGCACCTTGACGCCCCGCCACTCGCGGCGCAGCACGCCGGCCCGGTCGATAACGAAGGTGCTGCGCTCGATGCCGCGCACCTGCTTGCCGTACATCATCTTCTGCTTGATGACGCCGAACAGGTTGCAGACCGTCTCGTCGGCGTCCGAGCCGAGCTCGAAGGGGAATTCCTGCTTGCTCTTGAAGTTCTCGTGCGATTTCAGGCTGTCGCGGGAAATGCCGAGGATCACCGCGTCCACCGCGGAAAATCCGGCATGCAGGTCGCGGAAGTTCTGTCCCTCGGTCGTGCAGCCCGGCGTGCTGTCCTTCGGGTAGAAATAGATGACGACAACCTTGCCGGTCTGGCCGGAAAGCGTGAAAGTCTGGCCGCCGGTCGTGGGCAGCGCGAAGTCGGGGAGTTTCGTGTCGAGCATGGTTGCCTCTTTGTCGTTGGTTCGGGCCATTGTCGGCAATGGGCAGGGACGCGGTCAAGTTGTTACACTTCGGGCCATGCCGAAACTCCCCGTCTGCCTTGCCGCCGCGTTGCTGCTGTCCGCCTGCGATGCCACGTGGAACGATCCCTATCCGGCCGCCGATGCCGGCGGCAACGTGCTGTACACGGCCTTCACCGACCGCCCGAAGCACCTCGATCCGGCCCAGTCCTACACCGAGGACGAGATCACCTTCACGGCGCAGATCTACGAGCCGCCGCTGCAGTACCACTACCTGCGGCGTCCGTACGAGCTGGTGCCGGCGACCGTCGAGCGTCTGCCGCATCCGCGCTACCTCGATGCCGGCGGCCGGGCGCTGCCGGACGACGCACCGGCCGAGCGCATCGCCGAGAGCGTCTACGAGCTGACGCTGAAGCCGGGCATCCGCTTCCAGCCGCACCCGGCGTTCGCGCTCGACGCCGGCGGTCGACCGCTGTATCTGGGCGAAAACGTCGCCGCCGGGCGGCAGTCCATCGCCGATTTCCCGGCGACCGGCAGCCGCGAGCTGACTGCCGACGACTACATCTACCAGCTGAAGCGCCTGGCCCACCCGCGCCTGCATTCGCCGATCTTCGGCATGATGGCCGACAAGATCGTCGGCCTGAAGGCGCTCGGCGACGCGCTCGCCGCCGCCGCGCAGGCGCTGCCGCCGGACGCCTGGCTCGATCTCGACGCCTATCCGCTGGCCGGCGTCGAGAAGGTCGATGCGCGGACCTGGCGCATCCGCATCCGCGGCAAGTACCCGCAGTTCGCCTACTGGCTGGCGATGCCCTTCTTCGCGCCGGTGCCGCGCGAGGTCGACCGCTTCTACGCGCAGCCCGGCATGGCGGCCAAAAACCTGACGCTGGACTGGTGGCCGGTCGGGACCGGTCCCTTCCTGCTCGCCGAGAACGATCCGAACCGGCGCATGGTGCTGGCGCGCAATCCCAATTTCCACGGCGAAACCTATCCCTGCGACGGCGAGCCGGGGGACCGTGCCGCCGGCCTGCTCGACGACTGCGGGGCGGTGCTGCCGCTGATCGACAGGGCGGTGTTCAGCCGCGAGAAGGAGGCGATCCCGTACTGGAACAAGTTCCTGCAGGGCTACTACGACGCTTCCGGAATCTCCTCCGACAGCTTCGACCAGGCCGTGCGCGTCAATGTCGGCGGCGACGTCGGGCTGACCGACGAGATGCGGGACAAGGGCATCCGGCTGCTGACCTCGGTCAAGGCCTCGACCTTCTACATGGGCTTCAACATGCTCGACCCGGTGGTCGGCGGGCTGTCGCCGCGGTCGACCCGGCTGCGGCAGGCGATTTCGATCGCCATTGACCAGGAGGAATTCATCTCCATCTTCCAGAACGGCCGCGGCATCGCGGCGCAGGGGCCGCTGCCGCCGGGCATCTTCGGCTTCGAAGCCGGGAAGGCCGGGATCAACCGCGTCGTCTACGACTGGGTCGCCGGCCAGCCGCAGCGCAAGCCGGTCGAGGTCGCGCGCCGGCTGATGGCCGAGGCCGGCTACCCGAACGGCCGCGACGAGAAGACCGGCGAGCCGCTGGTCGTCTATCTCGACACCACGGGCGGCGGCATGGGCGAGAAATCGCGGCTCGACTGGCTGACCCGGCAGTTCGCCAAGATCGACGTCCAGCTGGTCGTCCGCTCGACCGATTTCAACCGCTTCCAGGACAAGATCCGCAAGGGCAACGTCCAGCTCTACTACCTCGGCTGGAACGCCGACTACCCGGACCCGGAGAACTTCTTCTTCCTGCTCGACGGCAACGAGGGCAAGGTCGCCCGCGGCGGCGAGAACGCGTCGAACTACGCCAACCCCGAGTTCGACCGCCTGTTCGCCCGGATGAAGAACATGGACAACACGCCGGAACGCCTGGCCATCGTCCGCCAGATGAACGCCATCCTGCACCAGGACGCGCCGTGGGTGTTCGGGCTGCATCCGAAGAGCTACACGCTGGGCCACCGCTGGCTGAAGAACCGCAAGCCGAACGACGTCGGCAACAACATCCTGAAATATCAGCGCATCGACGCCGTCGACCGCGAACAGGCCCGGCGGGCCTGGAACCGGCCGGTGCTGTGGCCTTTCGCGCTGCTGCTGGTCGGCCTCGCCGGGCTGGCCATGCCGGCCTGGCGGGCCTATCGCCGGCGCGAGCGGGCGGCGCTGCGATGACGCCGGGCGAGCGCCTGGGCCGCCTCGACGCGCTGCTGCCGGAATTCCGCGGGCTCTGGCATCCGCAGCCCTTCCGCGAGCCGCGTCCGGCCTGGTGCGCGGCGCTGCCCGAACTGGCTGGCGAACTGCTGGCGCTCGACGATGCGACGGCCGAAGGCCTGAACGACGATGCGCCGGCCGCGCTGGCACTGCTCGCCCGCTACCGGCCCGAGGTCGCCGAACTCGCCCTGCTGGCCGAGTTGCCGATGCGGGTCGCCTCTCCTGCGCCGGACGGGCTGGCCGCGCGCTGGGCCTGGGAAATCCCGGGGCGCAAGCGCCGCCAGATCGAGGCCTTCGCTACGGCGGCGCCGGCACCGGCGCGGCCGGTCCTCGACTGGTGCGGCGGCAAGGGTCACCTCGGACGCCTGCTCGCGCTGCACTGGCGGACGCCGGTAACCACGCTGGAAATCGATCCGGCGCTGTGTGCGGCAGGCGAAGCGCTGGCCGAACGACAGGCGCTGGACCACGAATTCCTCGTTGCCGACGCGTTGACCGCGGAGATTCCGGCCGGTCGCCATGCCGTCGCGCTGCACGCCTGCGGCGAACTGCACCGGCGCCTGATCGAGGGGGCCGCCGACGCCGGCCTGGCCGGCCTCGACGTCGCACCGTGCTGCTACCACCGCGGCATCGCCGACGCCTATCGGCCGCTGTCCGGCCCGCTGCGTACCGAACTGAGCCGAGACGACACCCGGCTGGCGGTCACCGAGACGGTCACTGCGTCGCCCCGCCTGGCGCGCCAGCGCGATCGGGAAATGGCGTGGAAGCTGGCTTTTGCCGAATGGCAGCGGCAGACGCTCGGCGCCTACCGCAATTTCCGGCCGGTGCCGGCCGAGTGGTTCCGCGCCGCTTTCCCGGAATTCCTGGCCGCGATGGCGAAGCGGGCCGGCCTGCCGCCGCCGTCGGCCGCGCAGGCGGACGAGTGCGAGGCGGCCGGCTGGCGGCGCCAGCGCGAGGTGATCCGCCTGTCCATCGTCCGGCACGCCTTCCGTCGGGCGCTCGAGGTCTGGCTGGCGCTCGATCTCGCGGTGCATCTGGAAAACCGGGGCTACGCGGTGCAGCTCGGCAGCTTCTGCGCGCGCGAACTGACGCCGCGCAACCTGCTGCTGTCGGCCCGGCGTTAAGGCGGACGCTCAGCGCCGACGGGCGGCGAGATGGCGGGCAAGTTCCGCCGGATGGTCGACGATCAGGTCGGCGCCCCAGGTTGCTGGCGGTCCGCTGTCGCCGAGATAGCCGTAGGCGACGGCGACCGTGGCGCAGCCGGCCGCCTGGCCGGCGACGATGTCGCGCCGGTCGTCGCCGACGTACAAGGCTTTCTGCGGCGCGCAGCCGAGCAGCGAGCAGGCGTACAGGATGGGCAGCGGCGACGGCTTGGCGGCCGCCGTCGTGTCGCCGCTGACCACGCAGCGGGTGCGGGGCGTCAGACCCAGGCGCTCGACCAGCGGGTCGGTGTAGCGCATCCGCTTGTTGGTGACGATGCCCCAGGCGAGGCCCATTGCTTCCAGCGCATCGAGCAGTTCGGCGATGCCGTCGAACAGCCGGGTGTCCTCGCACAGGCGTTCCGCATAGAGGGCCAGGAAGCGCTCGGCGAGCGGGGCGTAGGCGGGATCGTCGGGCCCGATCCCGAAGCCGGCGTACAGCATGCCGCGTACGCCCTGCGAGGTGTAGGGACGCAGCAGCGACAGCGGCTGCGGCGCCCGGTTTTCTTCCTCGAGCAGACGGTTGACCGCGGCGCCGAGGTCCGGCGCCGTATCGGCCAGCGTGCCGTCGAGGTCGAAGAGGACTGCGTCAGGCATTGCGCACGGCGCGCATCAGGTAATTGACGCTGGTGTCGGCGCCCAGGGTGTAGCGCTGGCTGAGCGGGTTGTAGCTCATGCCGATCAGCTCGGCCGGTTCCAGCGTCGCGAGCTTCGCCCAGCGCGCCAGTTCGGACGGCTTGATGAACTTGGCGTAGTCGTGGGTTCCCCGGGGCAGCATCTTCAGCACGTATTCGGCGCCGATCACCGCGAACAGGTAGGATTTCGGATTACGGTTCAGCGTCGAGAAGAAGACCTGGCCACCGGGTTTGACCAGGCGCGCGCAGGCGGTCACGATGCTCGACGGATTGGGCACGTGTTCCAGCATCTCGAGGCAGGTCACCGCGTCGAAGGCGCCGGGCATCTCGTCGGCCAGCGCTTCGGCCGAAATCTTGCGGTAATCGACCTTCTGGCCGCTTTCCAGCAGGTGCAGCCGGGCGACGCCGAGCGGCTTTTCGGACAGGTCGATGCCGGTCACCTCGGCGCCGCGGGCAGCCATGCCCTCGGAAAGCAGTCCGCCACCGCAACCGACGTCGAGGACGCGCTTGCCGGCGAGGCCAACGTGGCGGTCGATCCAGTCGAGGCGCAGCGGGTTGATGTCGTGCAGCGGCTTGAATTCGCTGTGGGGATCCCACCAGCGGTGGGCGAGGTCGCCGAATTTCTCCAGTTCGGCGGGATCGGCATTCAGCATGGCTTGGCTCATCGGTTTGACTCGAAAAGAAAAAGCCCCGCAGGGCGGGGCTTTTCGTCGAAGGGACGGCGGATTACTTGGTGCCGATGACTTCGATATCAACGCGACGATCCGGCTGCAGGCAGTCGATCAGCGCCTTGGTCTTCTTGTCGCTCTTGCCGCACTTGCCGCCGGTCACGGGCTGCTTTTCGCCCTTGCCTTCGGTGTAGACGCGGTTGGCTTCGATGCCCTTGGCAACCAGGTATTCCTTGACCGAAGCAGCGCGCTTCTCGGACAGCTTCTGGTTGTAGGAATCGGAACCCAGGCGGTCGGTGTGGCCGACGGCCAGGATCACTTCCAGCTTGACGGCCTTGGCCTTGGAGACCAGCTCGTCGAGCTTGGCCTTGCCTTCCGGACGCAGCACGGCCTTGTCGAAGTCGAACAGGGCGTCGGCGGCGACGGTGATCTTCTCACCGGTCGGCTTGACGGCAGCCGGGGCCGGAGCCGGGGCCGGAGCGGCTTGCTTCGGTTCGCAGGCTTCCTTCGGCAGCAGGTCCTTGTCGCACTCGCAGCCGGCCTTGTCGGCGGCAGCAGCGGCCGGGGTCCAGTAGCCGGTACGCCAGCACAGGCCGAAGCCGCTCTTGGCGACGACGTCGCGTTGGTCGATCACGTAGACGCGTTCCTGGGCGGTGGCGGCAAAACCGATGCCGGCCAGCAGGGCCAGGACCAGAGATTTCTTGGCGATGTTCTTGATCATTGTTTCCCTCGTTGAAGAAAAATTTGGAAAATCCATGGTCCGCATTACAGTCGAATACCAGCTACCGGCGGACTTCCAACTTATTTTGCCATAGGGCAATTGCTGACTCCAAGTAATTCCGGTCGAATCCGGCGAGTTTTTTGTCTTCGACACAACATTTCCCGGCGACCCAGACGTGGCTGACCGATTCCCGGCCGGCGACATGGACGAGGTGCGAGACCGGGTCGTAGCACGGGCGATTGTCCAGTCCGCCCAGGTCGACCGCGCACAGATCGGCCGCCTTCCCCGGCGCGATCGAGCCGGTTTCGTCGGCGATGCCCAGCGCACGGGCGCCGTTCAGCGTCGCCATGCGCAGCGCCTGGCTGGCGGGCAGCACGGCGGCATCGCCGCTGCTGCCCTTGGCGAGCAGCGATGCGAGGCGCATTTCTCCGAACAGGTCGAGCCGGTTGTTGCTGGCGGCGCCATCGGTGCCGAGCCCGACGTTGACGCCGTGGCTCAGCAGGCCGGCGACCGGGGCGATGCCGCTGGCCAGCTTCAGGTTGGACGTCGGGCAGTGGGCGACGTGGCTGCCGCTGCGGGCGAGCAGTTCCATCTCGTCGTCATCGAGATGGACGCCGTGCACGCCGATGAAGCCGGGGCCGAGCAGGCCGAGGCGGCGCAGGCGCTCGAGCGGGCGGATGCCGTGGTCGCGCAGGCCGTCCTCGATTTCCTGCCGGGTCTCGTGAATGTGGCAGTGGATCGGCAGGTTCAATTGTTCCGACAGCGTCAGCAGGCGCTCGAAAGTCGCGTCGCCGACCGTGTAGGGGGCGTGCGGGGCCAGGCAGAAATGCAGCAGCGGGTCGTCGAGGTGGGCCTCGCGGACGGCGAGACCCTTGTCGATGTAGTCGTCGGCGTCGCTTGCGTAAGGCGTCGGGAATTCGAGCGTGGTGATGCCGATCGTCGCGCGCATGCCGAACTCCCGGGCGGCGCTGGCGGCCGCCTCGGGGAAGAAGTACATGTCGTTGAAGCAGGTGATGCCGCCGCGCAGCATCTCGGCGCAGGCCAGGCGCGTGCCGTCGAGCACGAACTGCGGCGACACGTGCGCTCCTTCGGCCGGCCAGATGTGTTTCTGCAGCCAGTCCATCAGCGGCAGGTCGTCGGCCAGTCCGCGCATCAGCGTCATCGCGGCATGGGCGTGCAGATTGATCAGGCCGGGGATCAGGATGTGCTCTTCCAGGCTGACGCGCCGTTCGGCATGGTAGCGGGCGCGGGCCTGGGCGGTCGGCAGCACGTCGACGATGCGTCCGTGGTGTACGGCGACGGCGTGGTTGCAGAGCAGGGTGTCGGGATCGACCGGGGCGATCCAGCGGGCTTCGATCAGCAGGTCGATGGCGACGGGTGTCGATGGCATGGAAAAGTGCGCCTTTGCGGTGGTTGCGGCGTGGTAAAATAACAAATTACGCTCGTTTCAACCAATAATGCGCCCCGCCGGTGGCGTGACAAGAGACATGGACCAATTCGCCAAAGAAACACTGCCGATCAGCCTCGAAGACGAGATGCGGCGTTCCTATCTCGATTACGCGATGAGCGTGATCGTCGGCCGGGCGCTACCGGACGTGCGGGACGGCCTGAAGCCGGTACATCGTCGGGTGCTGTTCGCGATGCACGAGCTGGGCAACGACTGGAACAGGGCCTACAAGAAATCGGCGCGTATCGTCGGCGACGTCATCGGTAAGTACCACCCGCACGGCGACACCGCGGTTTACGACACGATCGTCCGCATGGCGCAGGATTTCTCGCTGCGCTACATGCTGGTCGATGGCCAGGGCAACTTCGGCTCGATCGACGGCGACAACGCCGCGGCGATGCGTTACACCGAAGTCCGGATGGCCAAGATCGGCCACCAGCTGCTCGAGGATCTCGACAAGGAAACGGTCGATTTCGGGCCGAACTACGACGGTTCCGAGAACGAGCCGCTGGTGCTGCCGACGCGCATCCCGAACCTGCTGGTGAACGGCTCGGCCGGCATCGCGGTCGGCATGGCGACCAACATCCCGCCGCACAACATGAACGAGGTCATCGCCGGCTGCCTGGCGCTGCTCGAGAATCCGGCGATCTCGATCGACGAGCTGATCGAGCACATCCCGGCGCCGGACTTCCCGACCGCCGCGCTGATCTACGGCGTCATGGGCGTGCGCGAGGGCTACAAGACCGGCCGCGGCCGCGTCATCATGCGCGCCCGCACGCATTTCGAGGATATCGGCAAGGGCGACCGCCAGGCGCTGATCGTCGACGAGATTCCCTACCAGGTGAACAAGAAGTCGCTGATCGAGAAGATCGCCGAACTGGTCAACGAGAAGAAGATCGAGGGCATCTCCGACATCCGCGACGAGTCCGACAAGTCGGGCATGCGCATCGTCATCGAGCTGAAGCGCGGCGAGGTCGGCGAGGTCATCCTCAACAACCTGTACAAGCAGACGCAACTGCAGGACACCTTCGGCATGAACATGGTCGCGCTGGTCGACGGCCAGCCGCGCCTGCTGAACCTGAAGCAGATGCTCGAGTGCTTCCTCGCGCACCGGCGCGAGGTGGTGACCCGGCGCACCGTCTACGAACTGAGGAAGGCCCGCGAACGTGGCCACATCCTCGAAGGTCTGGCCGTCGCGCTGTCCAACGTCGATGAAATCATCGCGCTGATCAAGGCGGCGCCGACCCCGGCCGACGCCAAGCGCGGCCTGATGGAGCGCACCTGGCGCAGCCCGGTGGTCGAGGAAATGCTGTTGCGCGCCGCGTCCGACGCCTCGCGTCCGGAAGGGCTGGCGCCAGAATTCGGCCTGTCGTCCCAGGGCTACCGGCTGTCCGAAGCGCAGGCCCAGGCCATCCTCGAACTGCGCCTGCAGCGCCTGACCGGCCTCGAGCAGGACAAGATCGTCGGCGAATACAAGGACGTGATGGCGAAGATCGTCGATCTGCTCGACATCCTGGCCCGTCCGGAGCGCATCACGCAGATCATCGTTGACGAGCTGAAGCTGGTCCGCGAGCAGTTCGGCGACGGGCGCAAGTCGGAAATCGTGCTGCACACGCAGGAACTCGGCATCGAGGACTTCATCACGCCGATGGACATGGTCGTCACGCTGTCGCACGGCGGCTACATCAAGGCCCAGCCGCTCGCCGACTACCGCTCGCAGCGGCGCGGCGGCCGCGGCAAGCAGGCGGCGGCGATCAAGGACGAGGATTTCGTCGATCACCTGTTCGTCGCCAACACTCACGACTACATCCTGTGCTTCTCGAACCGCGGCCGCTGCTACTGGCTGAAGGTTTACGAAGCGCCGCAGGGCAGCCGCAACAGCCGCGGCAAGCCGATCGTCAATCTCTTCCCGCTGGAAGAGGGCGAGCGCATCAACGCCGTGCTGCCGGTCAAGGAGTTCGCCGACGACAAGTACGTGTTCATGGCGACCCGCGCCGGCACCGTCAAGAAGACGCCGCTGTCCGACTTCTCCAACCCGCGCAAGGCCGGCATCATCGCGGTCGACCTGCTGGACGACGATTATCTGATCGGCGTCGAACTGACCACCGGTCAGAGCGACATCGTGCTGGTGTCGGATGCCGGCAAGGCGGTCTGGTTCGACGAGGAGGACGTCCGTCCGATGGGCCGTGGCGCCCGCGGCGTGCGCGGCATGAAGCTGATGGAAGGCCAGACGGTGATCTCGCTGCTGGTCGCCGACAGCGACCAGGCGACCGTGCTGGTGGCGACCGAGAACGGCTACGGTAAACGCACCGTATTGGCCGATTTCCGCCACTCCGGCCGCGGCACGCAGGGGGTCAAGGCGATCGCCGATTCCGAGCGCAACGGCGCGGTGATCGGCGCCAAGCTGGTCAGCGACGAGGACGAGATCATGCTGATCACCACCGGCGGCGTGCTGATCCGCACCCGCGTCGCGGAAATCCGCGGCATGGGCCGGGCGACGCAGGGCGTCACGCTGATCTCGCTGGACGACGGCGAGAAGCTGGCCGGTCTGGAAAAGGTCGCTGAATCGGTCGTCGAAAACGACGCCGAAGGCGAGTCGACCGCGGAAGGCGAAGCGCCGGCCGACGGCGGCGCGGTCAACGACGAAAACGGCAACGAAACTGGCAACGACGAGGGAGGCGAAGCCTGATGACCCGTATCTGGAATTTCAGCGCCGGTCCGGCTGCGCTTCCGGAGGAAGTGCTGCGCCAGGCGCAGGAGGAGCTGCTCGACTGGCACGGCGCCGGCTGCAGCGTGATGGAAATGAGCCATCGCGGCAAGGAATTCACGTCCATCATCGAGCAGGCCGAAGCCGATCTGCGCGAGCTGATGGGCATTCCCGAGCAGTACAAGGTGCTGTTCCTGCAGGGCGGCGCGACGCAGCAGTTCGCGCAGATCCCGATGAACCTGCTGGCCGGACGATCGGCCGACTACATCGTCACCGGATCGTGGTCGAAGAAGGCGTTCAAGGAAGCGCAGCGCTTCGGCAACGTCCGCTGCGCCGCCGATACCTCGGCCAGCAATTTCACCCGCCTGCCGACGGCCGACGAGATCAAGCTCGACCCGTTCGCCGCCTACCTGCACGTCTGCACCAACGAGACCATCCACGGCGTCGAGATTCCCGGCGAGCGCATCGCCGACACCGGCGTGCCGCTGGTCGCCGACATGTCGTCGCACATCCTGTCGCGCCCGGTCAATGTCGAGAAATTCGGCCTGATCTACGCCGGCGCGCAGAAGAACATCGGCCCGTCCGGCGTCACGCTGGTCGTCATCCACCGCGACTTGCTCGGCATGGCGCCGCTGACCATCCCGACGGTCATGGACTACGCGGTGATGGCCGACAACGGCTCGATGCTGAACACGCCGCCGACCTTCGGCATCTACATCGCCGGCCTGGTCTTCCAGTGGCTGAAGCGGCAGGGCGGCCTTGAGGGCATCGCCGCGGTCAACGCCGAAAAGGCGCGCATTCTGTACGACGCCATCGACGGTTCCGGCGGCTTCTACACCAACCCGGTCGATCCGGACTGCCGCTCGCGGATGAACGTCCCCTTCGTCCTCGCCGATGCCGGGCTCGACGCCGATTTCCTGGCCGAGGCCAAGGCGGCCGGCGTGCTCGGGCTGAAGGGCCACAAGTCGGTCGGCGGCATGCGCGCGTCGATCTACAACGCCGTGTCGCTGGAAGCGGTGCAGGCGCTGGTCGGTTTCATGAACGATTTCGCGAAGCGCCGGGGTTGACCGCATGAGCGAACAGCCACAAAACGACCTGCAGCAGGCCCTGGCCGGGGTGCGCGCCGACATCGACCGCATCGACGGCCAGCTGCTCGAACTGCTCAACGAACGCGCCCGCTGCGCGCAGAAGGTCGGCGAGATCAAGGCCGAACACGGCGAAGCCGGCCACATCTACCGGCCGGAGCGCGAGGCGCAGGTGCTGCGCCGGCTGCAGGACCTGAACCCGGGTCCGCTGCCCAACGAAAACGTCACCTTCTTCTTCCGCGAGGTGATGTCGGCCTGCCTGTCGCTCGAGGAGCCGCTCGGCATCGCCTTCCTCGGCCCGCTCGGCACCTTCTCCGAATCCGCGGCGACCAAGCATTTCGGCCATGCCGCGCGCTTGCTGCCGCAGGGCTCGATCGACGACGTCTTCCGCGAGGTCGAATCCGGTCACGCGCACTACGCCGTCGTGCCGGTCGAGAACTCGACCGAGGGCGCGGTCGGCCGGACCATGGACCTGCTGCTGTCGACGCCGCTGAAGATCTGCGGCGAGGTCGTCGTCCGCGTGCACCAGAACCTGATGTCCAAAGAGACCGAGTTCGCCCGCATCACCAAGGTCTATTCGCATGCCCAGTCGCTGGCGCAGTGCCACGAATGGCTGAACCGCATGCTGCCGCACGCGCAGCGCGTGTCGGTCGGCAGCAATGCGCTGGCCGCGCAGAAGGCGGTGGACGAACCGGGCACCGCGGCGATCGCCGGCGAAGCCGCCGCGGCGCGCTACCAGTTGCCGAAGCTGGCCGAGAACATCGAGGACGAGCCGAA
The DNA here is from genome assembly GCA_028687035.1 of Dechloromonas sp. Lineage (GTDB taxonomy): Bacteria > Pseudomonadota > Gammaproteobacteria > Burkholderiales > Rhodocyclaceae > Azonexus. The sequence continues at coordinate 66,446 of JAQUAX010000010.1, forward strand.
CAACACGACGCGCTTCCTGGTCCTCGGCAAGCACGATGCCGGTCCTTCCGGGCGCGACAAGACTTCGCTGATCATGTCGGCGCCGAACCGGACCGGCGCGCTGCACGAGCTGCTGCTGCCGCTGTCGACGGCCGGCGTGTCGATGTGCCGGCTGGAATCGCGGCCGGCCAGGAACGCGCTGTGGGAATACGTGTTCTATGTCGACATCGAAGGCCACCGCGACGCGCCCGAAGTCAGCGCCGCGCTCGAGCAGCTGGCCGCCCGCGCCGCCTACCTGAAAATCCTCGGCTCCTACCCGGTCGCCGTGTACTGAACAGAAGGAAATCGCATGAGCCTCGCCGAACAGGCCCTGTCCTACGTCCGCGCCATCTCGCCGTACCAGCCGGGCAAGCCGATCACCGAACTGGCCCGCGAGATGGGCATTCCGGTCGACCGCATCGTCAAGCTGGCGTCCAACGAGAATCCGCTGGGCATGAGCCCGAAGGCGAAGCGTGCGGTCGAGGCGGCGATCGCCGGCATCGAGCGCTATCCGGACCAGTTCGAACTGATCGCCAAGGTCGCCGCGCGCGCCGGCGTCGCGCCGAACCAGGTCGTGCTCGGCAACGGCTCGAACGACGTGCTCGACATCGTCGCCCGCGTCTTCCTGGCGCCCGGCCGCTCGGCGGTGTTCGCGCAGCACGCCTTCGCCGTCTACCCGATCGCGACGCTGTCGGCCGGCGGCGAGCTGATCTGCGTGCCGGCGAAGGACTACGGCCACGACCTCGCCGCGATGCGCGCCGCGATCCGCCCGGACACCCGTGTCGTCTGGATCGCCAATCCGAACAACCCGACCGGCAACTTCCTGCCTTATCCGGAAGTGCGCGCCTTCCTCGACAGCGTGCCGAAGGACGTCGTCGTCGTGCTCGACGAGGCCTACAACGAGTACATCGCGCCGGAAGCCCGCGTCGATACCGCGTCGTGGATCGCCGATTTCCCGAATCTCGTCGTCTGCCGCACCTTCTCGAAGATCTACGGCCTGGCCGGCCTGCGCGTCGGTTATGCGCTGGCGTCGGCGGAAGTCGCCGACCTGATGAACCGCATCCGCCAGCCGTTCAACGTCAATAACCTGGCGCTCGCCGCCGCCGCCGCTGCGCTCGACGACGACGAGTTCGTCACCGAGAGCTACGAGCTGAACCGGCGCGGCATGGCGCAGCTGGTCGAGGGCCTGGCCGGGCTCGGCTACGAGATCATTCCGTCGTCCGGCAATTTCGTGACCTTCCGCGCCGGCGACGCCGCCGCGATCAACCAGAAGCTGCTGCAGCAGGGCGTCATCGTCCGTCCGATCGGCGGCTACGGCCTGCCCGAGTGGCTGCGCGTGACGATCGGCACGGCAGCCGAAAACGCGCGCTTCCTCGAGGCGCTGGCGAAGGCGCGCTGAATGGCGGCCGGTCTGCCCGAGTTCGGCAAGGTCGTCGTCTTCGGCACCGGCCTGATCGGCGGCTCGTTCGCGCTCGGCCTGAAGGAGGCGGGGGCGGTCGAGGAGGTCGTTGGCTTCGGACGGACGCCGGCGACGCTGCGTTCCGCGCAGGAACTGGGCGTCATCGACCGGGCCGGGATCAACCCGGCGCACGAGATCGGCGACGCCGACATCGTGCTGGTCGCGACGCCGGTCGCCCAGATGCCCGAGATCTTCTCGCGCATCGCGCCCTACCTGGGGCCGAAGACCATCGTCACCGACGGCGGCTCGACCAAGGGCGACGTCGTCGCCGCGGCGCGCGCCGCGTTCGGCGAGCGCGTCGCGCAGTTCGTGCCGGCCCACCCGATCGCCGGCGCCGAGAACAGCGGTCCGGCGGCCGCCCGCTGGGACCTGTACCAGGGCAAGAAGGTCGTCGTCACGCCGCTGCCCGAGAATCCGGACGACGCGCTCGACCACGTCAAGCGCGCCTGGGCGCAGTGCGGCGCCGACATCTACGAACTGACGCCGGAAATGCACGACCGCGTGTTCGCCGCGGTCAGCCACCTGCCGCACCTGCTGTCCTTCGCGCTGGTGCACGACCTCGCGGTGCGGCCCGACGCCGACCTGTTCTTCACCTTCGCCGCGTCCGGCTTCCGCGATTTCACGCGGATCGCCGCCAGCCACCCGGAAATGTGGCGCGACATCTGCCTGGCCAACCGCGACGCGCTGCTCGGCGAACTGGACAGCTACCGGGCCCAGCTCGACGAACTGCGCGCGGCGCTGGCCGCCAACGACGGGTCGCGGCTCGAGGAAATCTTCGGCATCGCCCGCCAGGCGCGCCGCAACTGGGCCGGCTGATGCGCCGCGGGCTGCGCGCGCTGCTGCTCGGGCTGGCGCTGCTGCTGCCGCTCGCGGCGACCCGGGCCGACGCGCCGGCGCTGCTGCTGGCCAACGTCTATCGCGATGGCATCGACCCGGCCGGCTATCTGGTCAGCGAAAAGCTCGACGGCGTGCGCGCCCTGTGGGACGGGCAGCGCCTGGTTTCCCGCGGCGGCCGCGAAATCCGCGCTCCGGCGTGGTTCACCGCGGCGCTGCCGGCGCAGCCGGTAGACGGCGAGCTGTGGCTCGGGCGCGGCCGCTTCGAGCGCCTGTCCGGCATCGTCCGCCGCGAGGTGCCGGACGACGACGAATGGCGGGAAATCCGCTACATGCTGTTCGAACTGCCCGGCGCGCCCGGCGGCTTCGCCGAACGCGCCGCCGCGCTCCGCGCCCTGGTGCGTGCGGTGAACCGGCCCTGGCTGGCCGAAATCGAGCAATTCACGGTCGTCGACCGCGTCGAGCTGCAGCGCCGCCTGCAGGCCGTCGTCGCCGCCGGCGGCGAGGGGCTGATGCTGCACCGGGCCGATGCGCCTTACGAGACCGGGCGCAGCGACGCGCTGCTCAAGCTGAAACCCTGGCTCGATGCCGAAGCGGTGGTTGTCGGCCACCTGCCGGGCAAGGGCAAGTACGCCGGCCGCGTCGGTGCCTTGCGCCTGCGCCGCCCGGACGGCGTCGAGTTCGATGTCGGCAGCGGCCTGTCCGATGCGCAGCGCAGCGATCCGCCGCGCCCCGGGACGACCGTGACCTATCGCTACCGTGCGCTGACCGCGCGCGGCCTGCCCCGTTTCGCGACCTTCGTTCGCGTCCGGGAAGACTGAATCCAATCCAACGATCGACGGTGATTTCGTGAGCCAAGAATTTCTCGACCTTCCCCAGCTGGTTTCCGCCGCCGGCAGCGTCCGCCTGCCCGGCTCGAAGAGCATTTCCAACCGCGTGCTGCTGCTCGCCGCGCTCGCCGACGGCGTCACCGAGGTGCGCGACCTGCTGGCGTCCGACGACACCGAGCGCATGCTCGATGCGCTGAAGACGCTCGGCGTCGGCGTCGAGGCGCTGGGCGGCGAGGCCTGGAAGATCACCGGCTGCGCCGGCCGCTTCCCGGTCAAGCAGGCCGAACTCTTCCTCGGCAACGCCGGCACCGCCTTCCGCCCGCTGACCGCGGCGCTCGCGCTGGCCGGCGGCGACTACGTGCTGAAGGGCGTCGCCCGGATGCACGAGCGGCCGATCGGCGACCTCGTCGACGGCCTGCGCCAGTTGGGTGCCGACGTCACCTACCTCGGCAACGACGGCTACCCGCCGCTGCAGCTGCGGCCGGCGAGCATCCAGCCGGGCGGCGTGGTCAAGGTGCGCGGCGACGTCTCCAGCCAGTTCCTGACCGGCCTCTTGATGGCGCTGCCGCTGACCGGCGAGACGGTCGCGGTCGACGTCGTCGGCGAGCTGATTTCCAAGCCCTACATCGAGATCACGTTGGCGACCATGGCCCGCTTCGGCGTGATCGTCGAGCGCGACGGCTGGCAGCGTTTCACGGTCCGGGCCGGCAGCCGCTACGTGTCGCCGGGCACCGTCTATGTCGAGGGCGATGCGTCGTCGGCGTCCTATTTCCTCGCGCTCGGCGCCATCGGCGGCGGGCCGCTGCGTGTCGAGGGCGTCGGCCGCGATTCGATCCAGGGCGACGTGAAATTCGCCGAGGCGCTGGCGCAGATGGGCGCCGTCATCGAAACCGGGCCGAACTGGATGGAAGCCAAGGCGCCGGCCGGCGGCCTGGTCGCGGTCGACCTCGACTGCAACCACATTCCCGACGCGGCGATGACGCTGGCGACCGCCGCGCTGTTCGCCCAGGGCACGACGACGCTGCGCAACATCGCCAGCTGGCGGGTCAAGGAAACCGACCGCATCGCGGCGATGGCGACCGAATTGAGGAAGCTCGGCGCCGGGGTCGAGGAGGGCGCGGATTTCATCCGGATCACGCCGTCGACCGTAAAACCGGCGGCGATCGACACCTACGACGACCACCGGATGGCGATGTGCTTCTCGCTGGCCGCGTTCGCGACGCCGCTGCGGATCAATGACCCGAAGTGCGTCGCCAAGACCTTCCCGGATTACTTCGAGCGCTTCGCGACGGTGACCCGGGCGGCGCCGGTGATCGCCATCGACGGCCCGTCGGCGTCCGGCAAGGGGACGGTCGCCGCCCGCGTCGCTGCGGCGCTCGGTTTCGCCTACCTGGATTCCGGTGCGCTGTACCGGTTGACCGCGCTCGCCGCGCAGCGCGCCGGCGTCGCCTGGACCGACGAGGCCGCGGTCGCGGCGATCGCCGCGCGGCTCGATGTGGTGTTCACCGAATCCGACATCCGGCTCGACGGCGTCCCGGTCGGCGACGCGATCCGCACCGAGGCCATGTCCTCCGGCGCGTCGCAGGTCGCCGCGCTGCCGGCCGTCCGCGAGGCGCTGCTGTTCCGCCAGCGCGCGTTCAACACGGCGCCCGGCCTGGTCGGCGACGGGCGCGACATGGGCTCCGTGATCTTTCCGCGGGCGCCCCTGAAAGTCTTCCTGACGGCGAGCGCCGAAGCGCGCGCCGAGCGGCGTTATAAGCAGTTGATCGACAAAGGTTTCTCTGCTAATCTCGCGGACCTCCTGTCGGACCTCAGGCAACGTGACGAGCGCGATTCGCAGCGCAGCGTGGCCCCGCTCCGCCAGGAAGCCGATGCCCGGCTGCTCGACACCACGCATCTCACCATCGAACAGGCGGTGAAGCAGGTGCTGGACTGGGCGACGGAAGCATTGCAGTAAGGTGCAGCCGGCCGTGTGGCCGGCGGCGTGTTTCAACTCTCAACCCGCTGCGGCGTCAAACCCGTGGCAAGAAAGTCAGTCCGTAATGGAATCCTTTGCTCAACTTTTTGAAGAATCCCTGGCTCGCCAGGAAATGCGTCAAGGCGAAGTCATCACTGCCGAAGTGGTGCTCATCGATCACAATTTCGTCGTGGTCAATGCCGGCCTGAAATCCGAATCCTACGTTCCCGTAGAAGAATTCCTGAACGACCAGGGTGAAGTTGAAGTCGCCGTCGGCGATTTCGTCCAGGTCGCCATCGAAATGCTGGAAGACGGCTACGGCGCCACCCGCCTGTCCCGCGATCGCGCCAAGCGCATCGCCGCCTGGAACTACCTGGAACAGGCCCTGAACGACGGCGCGCTGGTCACCGGCACCATCACCGGCAAGGTCAAGGGCGGTCTGACCGTCATGTCGAACGGCGTCCGCGCGTTCCTGCCGGGTTCCCTGGTCGACATGCGTCCGGTCAAGGACACCACCCCGTACGAAGGCAAGACCCTCGAATTCAAGGTCATCAAGCTGGACCGCAAGCGCAACAACGTCGTGCTGTCCCGCCGTGCCGTTCTCGAAGCCACCGCTGACAAGGATCGCGAAAAGCTCCTCGAGAACCTCAAGGAAGGCACCACCGTCAAGGGTATCGTCAAGAACATCACCGACTACGGCGCATTCGTCGACCTGGGCGGCATCGATGGCCTGCTGCACATCACCGACCTGGCCTGGCGCCGTGTCCGTCACCCGTCCGAAGTGCTGGCCGTGGGCGACGAAGTCACCGCCAAGATCCTCAAGTTCGACGCCGAGAAGAACCGCGTCTCCCTGGGCATGAAGCAGCTGGGCGACGATCCGTGGGTCGGCATCGCCCGCCGCTACCCGGCCGGCACCCGCCTGTTCGGCAAGGTCACCAACCTGACCGACTACGGTTCCTTCGTCGAGATCGAACAAGGTATCGAAGGCCTGGTGCACGTCTCCGAAATGGACTGGACCAACAAGAACGTCCATCCGTCCAAGGTCGTTTCGCTGGGCGACGAAGTCGAAGTCATGATCCTCGAGATCGACGAAGACCGCCGCCGCATCTCCCTGGGCATGAAGCAGTGCATGCCGAACCCGTGGGACGATTTCGCGATGAACCACAAGAAGGGCGACAAGGTCCGTGGCGCCATCAAGTCGATCACCGACTTCGGCATCTTCATCGGCCTGCCCGGCGGCATCGACGGCCTGGTTCACCTGTCCGACCTGTCCTGGTCCGCGACCGGCGAAGAAGCGATCCGCAACTTCAAGAAGGGCGACGAAGTCGAAGCCGTCGTGCTCGGCATCGACGTCGAGAAGGAGCGCATCTCCCTGGGCATCAAGCAGCTCGAAGGCGATCCGTACACCAACTTCATCGCGACCCACGAGAAGAACAGCATCGTGCGCGCCACCGTCAAGTCGGTCGACGCCCGCGGCGCCGTGATGAGCATCGGCGGCGACAACGAAGGCTACCTGCGTGCTTCCGAGTTCTCCCGCGACCGCATCGACGACCTGTCGCAACACCTGAAGGTCGGCGACGAAGTCGAAGCCATGATCATCAACGTTGACCGCAAGACCCGCGGCATCAACCTGTCGATCAAGGCCAAGGATCAGGCCGAACAGCACGAGGCGATGCAGAAGTTTGCCGCCGAATCCTCCGCTGCTTCCGGCACGACCAACCTCGGTGCGCTGCTCAAGGCCAAGCTGAACCAGCAAGGCTGATAGGCAGACAGCATGACCAAATCCGAGCTCATCGCCCGGCTGGCGGAGCGTTTTCCCCAGCTGGTGGCGAAGGATGCCGATTTCGCGGTCAAGATGATTCTCGATGCGATGTCCGACGCCCTGGTGCGCGGGGATCGTATCGAGATCCGCGGCTTTGGCAGCTTTGCGCTCAATTACCGGCCACCGCGGGTTGGACGCAACCCCAAGTCGGGGGAGAAGGTCAGCGTCCCGGCCAAGTGGGTTCCCCACTTCAAGGCCGGAAAAGAATTGCGCGAACGGGTCGATCAGTCGATCTGAAGCCGGGCTTGGCCCAATGTGGTAGATTCGGGGGCAGTGAATTTCACTGCCCCCTTTTTATTTGTGAATGTCATGACAGCGTTGAGCTGGGCCCTGCGGCTCGTCATCTTCTGCGTTCTGGCCGCGTTTGCGTTCCAGAATACCCAACCGGTCGACCTGCACCTGCTGCCCAGCCAGTCCTGGCAGGCGCCGCTGGTCATCGTGCTGCTCGCCTTTTTCGTCGTCGGTGCGCTGCTCGGCGTGCTGTCGCTGCTCGGCGTCATCTACCGGCAGCGCCGCGAGATTTCCCGCCTGAAGCGCGAACAGGCCCGGCCCGCCGCGCCGGTCGTCGTCGAACCGCCCGCGGTGCTATGAACGAATTCTTCGATTACTGGCAGCTGCTGCTGATCCCGTTGTTCTTCGGCCTCGGCTGGGTCGCGGCCCGCGTCGACATGCGCCAGGTCGTCCATGAATCCAGCGCACTGCCGCGTTCCTATTTCCAGGGCCTGAATTTCCTGCTCAACGAGCAGCCGGACAAGGCGATCGATTCCTTCCTCGAAGTCGCCAGGGTCGACTCGCAGACCGTCGAGCTGCATTTCGCGCTCGGCAACCTGTTCCGCCGGCGCGGCGAGACCGACCGCGCGATCCGCATGCACCAGAACCTGATCGACCGCCCCGATCTCGACGAGGGCGTCCGCCTGCATGCGCTGTCGGAACTCGGCCAGGATTTCCTGAAGGCCGGCCTGCTCGACCGCGCCGAGGAAATCTTCGCCCGCCTGCGCGGCACGGCCTTCGACGAGGACGCCAAGCGCAACCTGCTCGAGATATACCAGGTCGAGAAGGAATGGCAGAAGGCGATCGACATCGCCGGCGAAATCGCCGAGGGCATCAGCCAGCAGCAGATCGCCGAATTCCACTGCGAGCTGGCCGCCAACGAGATCATGCGCTCGCGCCCGGATGCGGCGCGCGGCTATCTGGACGCCGCGATGCAGCAGAACCGCAAGTGCGTCCGCGCCAGCCTGCTGCTCGGCGACCTGCTGCTGCAGGAAGGGCAGGCCGAAGCAGCGATCGAGGCCTGGCAGCGCATCGAGCAGCAGGACCCGGCCTACCTGGCGCTGGTCGCCCAGCGCCTGCTCGAGACCTACCGCCGGCTCGACCGGCGCGACGAGGGCATCGCGCTGCTGCGCGGCTACCTCGAGCGCTATACCTCGCTCGACCTGCTCGACGTCGTCTACCAGCTGGTGCTCGAGAGCGAGGGCAACGAAGCGGCGTATCGCCTGGTCCAGGGCGAACTGCGGCGCAACCCGACGCTGCTCGGCCTGGAAAAGCTGATGAGCGCCCGCCTCCCGCTGGTCGCGCCCGAAGTCCAGCCGGACGTCGAGCTGGCCAAGACCATCATCCAGGGTTACACGAAACGCCTGTCGCGCTATCGGTGCGATAATTGCGGCTTCAAGGCCCGCCAGTTCTACTGGCGCTGTCCCGCCTGCGGCGGCTGGGAAACCTACCCGCCGCGACGCAGCGAAGAATTCGATCAATCCTTGTAGGAAACAGCATGAAAATCACCGTTGTCGGCACCGGCTACGTCGGTCTGGTCAGTGGCACCTGCCTGGCGGAAGTGGGCAACGACGTCCTGTGCCTGGACGTCGATCCGAACAAGATCCGCATCCTGGAAGAGGGCGGCATCCCGATCTACGAGCCGGGGCTGGAGGACATGGTCCGGCGCAACGTCGCGGCCGGCCGGCTGCATTTCACGACGGACATCGAGAAGGCCGTGCAGCATGGGACGATCCAGTTCATCGCGGTGGGCACGCCGCCGGACGAGGACGGCTCGGCGGACCTGCAGTACGTGCTCGGCGCGGCGCGCAACATTGGCCGGCTGATGACCGACTACAAGGTGGTCGTCGACAAGAGCACGGTGCCGGTTGGGACCGGCGCCAAGGTGCGGGCGGCGATTGCCGACGAATTGCAGAAGCGCGCGGTGGACATCCCGTACAGCGTCGTTTCCAACCCGGAATTCCTGAAGGAAGGCGCCGCGGTCGAGGACTTCATGCGGCCGGACCGCATCGTCGTCGGCGCCGAGGACGAACAGGCGATCCACCTGATGCGGGCGCTGTACGCGCCGTTCCAGCGCAACCACGAGCGGCTGATCGTCACCGACGTGAAGAGCGCGGAACTGACCAAGTACGCCGCCAACGCGATGCTGGCGACGCGGATCAGCTTCATGAACGAACTGGCGAACCTGGCCGAAGTGCTCGGTGCCGACATCGAAATGGTGCGTCAGGGCATCGGTTCGGACCCGCGCATCGGCTACCACTTCCTGTACCCGGGCTGCGGCTACGGCGGCTCGTGCTTCCCGAAGGACGTCAAGGCGCTGATCCGGACGGCCAAGGACGACGCCGGCATCGACCTCAAGGTGCTGAACGCCGTCGAGGCAGCCAACGACGCGCAGAAGCACGTGCTGACCGGCAAGATCAAGGCGCGCTTCGGCGAGGACCTGACGGGGCGGCATTTCGCGCTGTGGGGCCTGGCCTTCAAGCCGAACACCGACGACATGCGCGAGGCGCCGAGCCGCGAGCTGATCGCCGACCTGTTCGCGGCCGGCGCCACGGTTTCGGCCTACGACCCGGTCGCGATGCACGAGACGCAGCGCATCTTCGGCGACGAGGCGCGCCTGAGCTATGCGGAAAACCCGATGGGCGCGCTGAAGGACGCCGATGCGCTGGTCATCGTCACCGAATGGAAGGAATTCCGCAGCCCGGATTTCGACGCGATCAAGGCGGCGCTGAAGCAGCCGGTGATTTTCGACGGCCGTAACCTGTACGACCCGAAGTTCGTGCGCGGCCAGGGCATCGACTACCGGGCGATCGGACGCTGAACCGCCTGCGCGGCGGCGCTGCCGCCGCCCGGGCCGGGCATGCGGCTTGCTGCACTGTCCGGCCGGCGAGGCGCGCGGCCCGGGCGGCGCGCTTCGCCGGCATCCACCAACTCTCGAGTGCAAGCTAGACCATGTATAAAACCCTGCAGGATTTCGTCGGCAATACCCCGCTCGTCCGCCTGGTGCGCATCCCCGGCGCCGACAACGAACGGCGCGGCAACGTCATTCTCGCCAAGCTGGAAGGCAACAATCCGGCCGGCTCGGTCAAGGACCGGCCGGCGCTGTCGATGATCGCCCGCGCCGAGGCCCGCGGCGACATCAAGCCGGGCGACACGCTGATCGAGGCGACGTCCGGCAACACCGGCATCGCGCTGGCGATGGCGGCGGCGATCAAGGGCTACCGGATGATCCTGGTGATGCCCGAGAACCAGAGCATCGAGCGCCGCCAGAGCATGCGCGCCTACGGCGCCGAACTGGTGCTGACGCCGCGCGACGGCGGCATGGAACTGGCCCGCGACGTTGCCGAGAAGATGCGCGACGAAGGGAAGGGCATCATCCTCGACCAGTTCGCCAATCCGGACAACCCGCTCGCCCATTACGAAGGCACCGGCCCGGAAATCTGGCGCGATACCGAAGGGCGCGTGACCCACTTCGTGTCGAGCATGGGAACGACCGGAACGATCATGGGCACCAGCCGCTACCTGAAGGAAATGAACCCGGCGATCGAGATCGTCGGCTGCCAGCCGGAAGAGGGCAGCCAGATCGCCGGCATCCGCAAGTGGCCGGAAGCCTACCTGCCGAAAATCTACGACCGGACCAACGTCGACCGCATCGAGTACGTCAGCCAGGCCGACGCCGAGGCGATGACCCGCCGGCTGGCGGTCGAGGAGGGCATCTTCGCCGGCATCTCGTCGGGCGGCGCGCTGGCCGTCGCGCTGCGCCTCGCGGAGCGGCTCGAGAACGCGGTGATCGTCTCCATCGTCTGCGACCGCGGCGACCGTTACCTGTCGACCGGCGTCTTCCCGGCATGAAGCCCGTCCTCGTCTTCGACATCGAGACCATTCCGGACGTCGCCGGCCTGCGCCGGCTCGGCGACCTGCCGGCCGGGCTGTCCGACGACGAGGTCGCCGAACTCGCATTCCAGCAGCGGCGGGCGAAGACCGGCAACGATTTCCTGCCGCTGCACCTGCAGCGCATCGTCAGCATTTCCTGCGTGCTGCGCACCCTCGAAGGCTTCAAGGTCTGGTCGCTGGCCGAACCCGACCTCGACGAAGCGGCGATCATCCAGCGCTTCTTCGACGGCATCGAGAAATTCACGCCGCAGATCGTGTCCTGGAACGGCGGCGGCTTCGACCTGCCGGTGCTGCATTACCGCGGCATGCTGCACGGCGTCGCGGCGCCGCGCTACTGGGATCTCGGCGACGGCGACTACGCCGACTCGCGCGACTTCAAGTGGAACAACTACATCAGCCGCTACCACACGCGGCACCTCGACCTGATGGACCTGCTGGCGCTGTACAACGGCCGCGCCAACGCGCCGCTCGACGACCTGGCCAAGCTGTTCGGCTTTCCCGGCAAGCTCGGCATGGACGGCAGCAAGGTGTGGGAAGCCTGGCAGGCCGGCCGGATTGCCGAGATCCGCGACTATTGCGAGACCGACGTGGTCAATACCTATCTCGTCTACAATCGCTTCCGCCGGATGCGCGGTGAACTGACCGCCGACGAGGAAATCGCCGAGGCCGAATTCGTCAAGGCCCAGCTCGCCCGCATCGCCGCACCGCACTGGACCGAATTCCTGGCCGCCTGGAACTGATCCGGGGCGGCGTTATAATCGCAAGTTCTCAAACCCAACCGAAGAGTGATAAAAAAATGGCTCTTAACTACGTTCCCGCCGGCAAGTCCCTCCCCGAAGATTTCAACGTGATCATCGAGATCACGGCGCATTCCGACCCGGTCAAGTACGAAGTCGACAAGGAAACCGGCGCGATCTTCGTCGATCGCTTCATGGGTACCGCGATGCACTACCCGTGCAACTACGGCTACATCAACCACACCATCGCCGGCGACGGCGACCCGGTCGACGTGCTGGTCGTCACCCCGTTCGGCCTGCCGCCGGGCGTCGTCGTCCGCTGCCGCGCGCTGGGCATGCTGGCCATGGAAGACGAAGGCGGCCAGGACGCCAAGCTGCTCGCCGTGCCGGTGCCGAAGATCAGCCAGACCTACAACGACGTCAAGACCCACGAAGACATCCCGCAGATCCTGCGCGACCAGATCGAGCACTTCTTCTCGCACTACAAGGATCTGGAAAAGGGCAAGTGGGTCAAGGTCGTCGGCTGGCAGGGCATCGAAGCCGCCCACAAGGAAATCATGGAAGGCGTCGCCCGCTACGAGGCCGAAGCCGCCGCCGAGGCCAAGTAAGCTCCCATGCTGCGCATCGCCGTTGCCCAGTTCAACGCCACCGTCGGTGACCTGACGGGCAACGTCGAACGCATCCTGGACTGTGCGGTGCGGGCGCAAGCCCGCGGCGCGCAGGTGCTGCTGACGCCGGAACTGGCGTTGTGCGGCTATCCGCCGGAAGACCTGCTGTTGCGCCCGGACTTCTACCGGGCCAGCCAGCGCGCGCTGGCCGACCTGGCCGTCCGCGCGGCGACCGTCGCGCCCGGGCTGGCGCTGGTCGTCGGCTATCCGGAGGAAAACGACGGGCGCTGCCACAACGCGGCGAGCGTCATCGAAAACGGCGCGATCGCCGCGGTCTACCGCAAGGTCCGCCTGCCCAATTACGAAGTCTTCGACGAGAAGCGCTATTTCGAGGCCGGCAGCGAAGCCCTGGTCGTTACGCTGGGTGGCGTGCGCTGCGGCATCAACATCTGCGCCGACGTCTGGGAAGCCGGCGCCGCCGAGATGGCGCATGCCGCCGGCGCCGAACTGCTGCTCGTCCTCAACGCGTCGCCCTGCCACCTCGACAAGACGCAGGAACGCGTCCGCGTCGTCGGCGAGCGGATCGACGCGACCGGCATCCCGGTCATCTACTGCAATCTGGTCGGCGGCCAGGACGAACTGGTCTTCGACGGCGATTCCTTCGCGCTCGACGCGCAGAAGCAGGTATGCATGCGCCTGCCGCAATTCGAGGAAGCGCTCGGCATCGTCGATTACGAGGCCGGCGCGCTGCGCTCGGACGATCTGTGCGACGAGCTGCCGCTCGAGGCCGAGGCCTACAACGCGCTCGTCCTCGGCGTCCGCGACTACATCGGCAAGAGCGGCTTCAAGGGCGCCATCATCGGGCTGTCCGGCGGCATCGACTCGGCGCTGACGCTGTGCGTCGCCGTCGACGCGCTCGGCGCCGACAAGGTGCGAGCGGTGATGATGCCGTCGCCCTACACCGCGCAGATGAGTCTCGACGACTCGCGCGAAATGATCCGCCAGCTCGGCTGCCGCTACGACGAAATCGCCATCGCGCCGGCGATGGCCACCTATGCGGCGATGCTCGACCCGCTGTTTGCCGGCCTGCCGGCCGACACCACCGAAGAGAACATCCAGGCGCGCATCCGCGGCAACCTCCTGATGGCGCTGTCCAACAAGACCGGCGCGCTGGTGCTGACCACCGGCAACAAGTCGGAAATGGCGGTCGGCTACTGCACGCTGTACGGCGACATGGCCGGCGGCTTCGCGGTGATCAAGGACGTCTACAAGACGCTGGTCTATCGCCTGGCGCGCTACCGCAACTCGCTGTGCGCCGGCGATCCGGTGATCCCGGAGAACATCATCGTGCGGCCGCCTTCGGCCGAGCTAAAGCCGGACCAGACCGACCAGGACTCGCTGCCCGAATACGAGGTGCTCGACGCCATCGTCCGCGCCTACATGGAAGAAGACCGCAGCCCGCGCGAAATCATCGCGGCCGGCCTGCCGGAAGCCGACGTGCGGCGCGTCGTCCGCCTGCTGCGCATCGCCGAATACAAGCGCCGCCAGGCGCCGGTCGGCATCCGCATTACGCCGCGCGGCTTCGGCAAGGATTGGCGTTACCCCATCACCAACCGTTATCCTGACGAATTCTAGAATCGACTCCCGAGGACACTGACCATGAAAAAAATCGAAGCCGTCATCAAGCCCTTCAAGCTGGACGAAGTCCGCGAATCCCTGTCGGAAGTCGGCATCACCGGCCTGACCGTCACCGAGGTCAAGGGCTTCGGCCGCCAGAAGGGTCACACCGAGCTGTACCGCGGCGCCGAATACGTCGTCGATTTCCTGCCCAAGATCAAGATCGAGATCGTTGTCGCCAACGAGAACGTCGATGCGGCGATCGACGCCATCATCAAGGCCGCCCGCACCGGCAAGATCGGCGACGGCAAGATCTTCGTGAGCACCGTCGAGCAGGTGGTGCGCATCCGCACCGGCGAGACCGACGAAGCGGCGATCTGATTTCTGCCGCCTTTCCGCGGTCGACCGCGGAAACAGCGCGAATTCCCGGCGGGGCGGCTCAGGCCGCCCCGTTTCTTTTCGGGGAGCGGAGCAGCACCAGCAGCGCGCCTTCGCCGCCGTCCTGCGGCTTCGCCTGACAGTAGGCGAGCACCTCGATGCGCTGGGCCAGCCAGCCGCGCACCAGCTGGCGCAGGACCGACTGTTTCTGCGGCGAGCCCAGCCCCTTGCCGTGGATGACCCGGACGCAGCGCCGTCCCGCGTGCAGGCATTCGGCCAGGAAAGCGGCCAGCGCGTGGCGCGCCTCGTCGCGGTTCAGGCCGTGCAGATCGATCTCGCCCTGGATCACCCAGCGGCCGCGGCGCAGGTCGCGCAGCACGTTGATGGCCAGTCCGGGGCGCAGGTGCTGCGGCTCGTCGCCGCCCTCGAGGCGGTCCTGCAGCCCGATCCGGCCGTGCAGGCTTTCATGCAGCGCGGCCCGTTCGTCGGCGATGAACTGCTGTGGTCGCGCTGCTGGCAAGGGCTTGCCGAGCACGACGCGATTGCTGTCGGGCAGGGGGGCGACGCCGCGCATCGCGAGCACGAAGGCCGCAGCATCCGGATGCGGAGGCAGCGGTCGCCGGGCTGCGTCGCCCTCGGTGTGCCAGTGGGCCGGCAGGTCGCCGCCAGTCTCCGCGCGAACTACCGGCGCCGCTTCCCCGTTGAGGCGGGCGGGGCGGGGCGGCAGGCGGCGCGACGGCGCCTTCGCCAGCTGCACCCGGTTCCCGGCGGGCAGCGGCGCGGTACCGGCGACGGCCGCCCGGAAAGCGGCGCCATCGTCGGCTTCGGCCGCGGGCGGTGGATATGCGTCGGAGGGGGCGCCCGGGGGCGCCGGTTTCGGCCCCTTCCGGGTCAGTTCGCGGACCTGCGGGCGCAGTGCCCGCAGGGCGGCCTGGAGCGGATTGTCGCCAGCCTTAGTGGCCAAGGTTGTCCAGGTAGCGTTCGGCGTCGAGCGCCGCCATGCAGCCGGAGCCGGCCGAGGTGCAGGCCTGCTTGTAGATCTGGTCCTGCACGTCGCCGGCCGCGAAGACGCCCTCGATGCTGGTCTGCGTCGCGTTGCCGTGGCGGCCGGCCTGGGTCACCAGGTAGCCGTTGTCCATCTCGAGCTGGCCGGCGAAGATGTCGGTGTTCGGCTTGTGGCCGATCGCGATGAACACGCCATGCACGTCGACCTGCTGCGTTTCGCCGCTCTGCACCTGCTTGACGCGCAGTCCGGTGACGCCGGAGTCGTCGCCCAGCACCTCGTCGAGCACGCTGTTCCACAGGATCGTGACCTTGCCTTCCTCGACCTTCCTGAACAGCTTGTCCTGCATGATCTTCTCGGCCTTGAACTTCTCGCGGCGGTGGATCACGGTGACGTGGCTGGCGATGTTGGCCAGGTAGAGGGCTTCCTCGACGGCGGTATTGCCGCCGCCGACGACGGCGACCGGCTTGTTGCGGTAGAAGAAGCCGTCGCAGGTCGCGCAGGCGGAGACGCCCTTGCCCATGAATTCCTGCTCGGAGGGCAGGCCGAGGTACATCGCCGAGGCGCCGGTCGCGATGATCAGCGCGTCGCAGGTGTAGGTGCCGGCGTCGCCGGTCAGCGTGAAGGGTTTTTCGGTCAGTTTAGTCGTGTGGATGTGGTCGAAGATGATCTCGGTGTCGAAGCGGCGCGCATGCGCCTCGAAGTTGGCCATCAGTTCCGGCCCCTGGATGCCGTCGGCGGCGGCCGGCCAGTTGTCGACCTCGGTCGTGGTCATCAGCTGGCCGCCCTGGGCCAGGCCGGTGATCAGCACCGGCTTCAGGTTGGCGCGCGCGGCATAGACGGCGGCGGTATAGCCGGCCGGGCCGGAGCCGAGGATGATGAGCGGGGTATGGCGGACGTTCTGGGACATGAGGATCCTCTGCGTTGATTGATCCGAAAATTATAGCGTTGTCGACGTCCGGGATTTTCCCGGGTTCCCGTGCAGTTTTTGAAACAGGTTTATAATCGCCGCGTAACTCCATGAACGGAAACTGATTTCGTGTTTTTTTTCAAGCTTGTTGTGAAGCCATGGTAAGCGTGCGAACCCGCCGGATGGAACGCCAGGGGCAGTTGCCGGACAAGATCGGCTCGCTGCTGCAGGAATCGCGCTGGCTCGGCGTCGGCGCCGTCGCGCTGTTCCTCGGCATGGCGCTGTGGGGATTCGACCGCCAGGACCCGGGCTGGTCGCATTCGGTGGTCGGCGGCGCCACGCACAACCCGGCCGGCCGGGCCGGCGCCTGGTTCGCCGACCTGCTGCTCTACCTGTTCGGCCTGTCCGCCTGGTGGTGGATCGTGCTGTTCGGCATGTTCGTCTGGTGGGGCGTGCGCAAGTTCCACACCGCCGGCGAGCGCCAGGAACGGCCGCTGTACATCGCGCTCGGTGGCTTCGGTTTCCTGCTGGTCGCCAGTTCGTCGCTCGAGGCGCTGCGCTTCTATTCGCTGAAGGCCGAGCTGCCGCTGGCGCCCGGCGGTCTGTTCGGCGTCGAGCTGGGCGGCGCGCTGGCCGGACTGTTCGGCTACACCGGGTCGACGCTGCTGCTGCTGGCCATGCTGGCCGCGGGCTGGAGCGTGTTTTCCGGCATGTCCTGGCTGTGGGCTTTCGAGAAGCTGGGCCAGGGCCTGGAGGCGGGCCTGGCTTTCCTGTACGCACGGGTCGATGCCTGGCGCGACCGCCAGATCGGCCGCGAGGTCGCGCAGCAGCGCGAGGTCGTCGTCGAGGAGGAAAAGCGGCGCGGCGAACTGCACGAGCCGATCATCATCGAGACGCCGCCGCCCGAGGTGCCGGTGTCGAAGAAGGCCGAGGCGCGCATCGAGCGCGAGAAACAGGTCCCGCTGTTCCCCGAGGCCGTCGTCGGCGGCCAGCTGCCGCCGCTGCACCTGCTCGACCCGGCCCCCCCGGCGACCGAGACGGTCAGCCCGGAAACGCTGGAATTCACGTCCCGCCTGATCGAGCGCAAGCTCGCCGACTTCGGCGTCCAGGTCAAGGTGCTGGCCGCCTTGCCCGGCCCGGTGATCACCCGCTACGAAATCGAGCCGGCGGTCGGCGTCAAGGGCGCCCAGATCGTCAACCTGGCGCGCGACCTGGCGCGCGCGCTGGCGCTGGTGTCGATCCGCGTCGTCGAGACGGTGCCCGGCAAGTCGTGCATGGCGCTCGAACTGCCCAACCCGAGGCGGCAGACGGTCAAGCTGTCCGAAATCATTTCGAGCAAGCCCTACCACGACATGCACAGCCCGCTGACGGTCAGCCTCGGCAAGGACATCGGCGGCCAGCCGGTGGTCGCCGACCTGGCCAAGACGCCGCACCTGCTGGTCGCCGGCACGACCGGTTCCGGCAAGTCGGTCGGCGTCAATGCGATGATCCTGTCGATGCTGTACAAGGCCGAGCCGGACCAGGTCCGGCTGATCATGGTCGACCCCAAGATGCTCGAACTGTCGATCTACGAGGGCATCCCGCACCTGCTGGCGCCGGTCGTCACCGACATGAAGCAGGCGGCCAACGCGCTGCACTGGTGCGTCACCGAGATGGAAAAGCGCTACAAGCTGATGGCGGCGATGGGCGTGCGCAACATCGCCGGCCTGAACGCCAAGATCAAGGAAGCCGAGAAGAAGGGCGAGCACATCCCGAATCCGCTCAGCCTGACGCCGGAAACGCCCGAGCCGCTGAAGACCATGCCCTTCATCGTCGTCATCATCGACGAGCTGGCCGACCTGATGATGGTCGTCGGCAAGAAGGTCGAGGAACAGATCGCGCGCCTGGCGCAGAAGGCGCGCGCTTCCGGCATCCACCTGGTGCTGGCGACGCAGCGCCCGTCGGTCGATGTGATCACCGGCCTGATCAAGGCCAACATTCCGACCCGGCTGTCGTTCCAGGTGTCGAGCAAGATCGACTCGCGCACCATCCTCGACCAGATGGGCGCCGAAGCGCTGCTCGGCATGGGCGACATGCTGTACCTGGCGCCGGGCACCGGCTACCCGACCCGCGTCCATGGCGCTTTCGTGTCCGACGACGAGGTGCACCGCGTCGTCGAGCACCTGAAGGCGACCGGCACGCCGGAATACGTCGAGGACATCCTCACCGGCGGCGGTGGCGACGATGACGAGGGCAGCGGCGAATCCGGCGAGGGCAGCGGCGACGCCGAGGCCGATCCGCTGTACGACCAGGCCGTCGATATCGTGCTGAAGAACCGCCGGGCGTCGATCTCGCTGGTCCAGCGCCACCTGCGCATCGGCTACAACCGCTCGGCGCGGCTGATCGAGGCGATGGAAAAGGCCGGCCTGGTGTCGGCGATGGACGCGCGCGGCGGCCGTGAAGTGCTGGCGCGCCGGGAGGCCGAATGAAATCGACCGGAAAATGGCTGTTGACCGCGGCCTGCCTGCTGCTGCCGCTGGCCGCCGACGCGGCCAGCGCGATCGACCAGCTGCACGTCTTCCTGAAGGGCACGCGGACGCTGAAGGCCGAATTCGCGCAGACGGTCGTCGCGCGCAGCGGCCGCAAGCCGCAGCAATCGGCCGGCACCGTCGCGATCTCCCGGCCGGGCAAGCTGCGCTGGGAAATCCTCCGGCCCTATCCGCAGCTGGTCGTCGGCGACGGCGAGCGCATCTGGATTCACGATCCGGACCTGCAGCAGGTTACCGTGCGCAAGGCCGGCCAGGCCCTCGGCGCCTCGCCGGCCGCGCTGCTGGCCGGCAGCAACGAACTCGAGAAGAACTTCGCGCTGGCCGATGCCGGCGAGGCCGACGGCCTGGTCTGGGTCGAGGCGACGCCGAAAAGCGGCGACAGCGGCTTCGATAAGGTCCGGATGGGTTTCGCCGGCGGCGAGCTGCGGGCGATGGAGCTGTTCGACAGCTTCGGCCAGACGACGCAGATCCGCTTCTCGCGCATCGAGCGCAACCCGGCGCTGCCGCCCGCCACCTTCAGCTTCCGGCCGCCGCCGGGCACCGACGTCGTCGGCGAGTGAGGCTCAGCCGGCCGGCCGCACCATGTAGCGGGCCGGTCCGGGGTAGCCGGCCAGCCGGGCCGCCTGCACCGGATCGGCGAGCCGCCGTTCGACGAAACCGGCGCGCTGCCAGAAGGGCAGCGCCTGCTGCACGCAGACCAGCGCCACCGGCCAGCCCGGACGTACCGCCAGCGCGTGGCGCAGCAGATGCGACCCCAGTCCCCGGCCGCCGGCGGCCGGCGCCACCGCGAGGTCGTGCAGGTACAGGCAGTCGGGCGTCGCCGGCGGTTCGAAGCCGCCGCCCAGCGGCGTGACCTTGCCCAGCCGCGACGGGTAGCCGACCAGATAGGCCCGGATTTCGCGGTCGACCGCGGCGATCCACGCAAAATCCGGCGCCTGCGCCAGCCGCTCGCGCAGCACCGCGGCCGCTTCGTTCATTTCGGGCGGGTAGCAGGCGCGCTGCACGGCGAGCACCGCCGGCAGGTCGGCGGGCGTCATCGCGCGGATCACGGGCGGGCCGGAGAGGCGGGGGCGGGCGGTCATGCGGAGGGCGGTGCGTGGGGTTCGGCGTCCATTGTCGCATGCGCCGCCGGTTTTCCCCGGACCGGGCCGGCGGCCGCGATTGGCGCGCCGCGCGAATCCGCATACCATGCGCAGCTTGGCGGCAGCCGCCCGGTCGAGCCGGGCCGTCTCCGCAGGCATGGACTGGAATTCCCGTGAGCGATCTGTTTTCTCCCCCCGGCGTCGACCGCAACGCCCCGCTGGCCGAGCAGCTGCGGCCGCGCACCCCCGACGAAGTGATCGGCCAGCAGCACCTGCTCGGCCCCGGCAAGCCGCTGCGCCTGGCCTTCGCGTCCGGCCAGCCGCATTCGATGATCCTGTGGGGGCCGCCGGGCGTCGGCAAGACCACGCTGGCGCGGATGATGGCCAGCCAGTTCGACTGCGAGTTCATCGCGCTGTCGGCGGTGTTCTCCGGCATCAAGGAAGTCCGCGAAGCGGTCGCCCAGGCCGAGGTCTGGCGCAGCCAGGGCAAGCGGACCATCCTGTTCGTCGATGAAATCCACCGCTTCAACAAGGCGCAGCAGGACGGCTTCCTGCCCTTCGTCGAGTCCGGGCTGTTCACCTTCATCGGCGCGACCACCGAGAATCCGTCCTTCGAGGTCAATTCGGCGCTGCTGTCGCGCGCCTCGGTCTATGTGCTGAAGTCGCTCGACGCCGCCGAAATGGGGCAGTTGTTCGACCGGGCCCGCGAGCGGGCGCTGGCCGATCTCGATTTCGACGCGACGGCGCGCGAACGCCTGGTCGGCCTGGCCGACGGCGACGCCCGGCGCCTGCTGAACCTGCTCGAGCAGGTGCGCACCGCGGCGCGCGCGGCCGGCACGGCGACCGTCGACGGCGATTTCATCGAGCAGGCGATGGCGCAGAGCCTGCGCCGCTTCGACAAGGGCGGCGACGCGTTCTACGACCAGATCTCGGCGCTGCACAAGTCGGTCCGCGGCTCCAGTCCGGACGCCGCGCTGTACTGGCTGTGCCGCATGCTCGACGGCGGCGCCGACCCGCGCTACCTGGCCCGGCGCATCGTCCGCATGGCCTGGGAGGACATCGGCCTGGCCGATCCGCGGGCGATGCAGATCGCCAACGACGCGGCGGCGACCTACGAGCGTCTCGGCTCGCCCGAAGGCGAACTGGCGCTCGGTCAGGCGGTGATCTACCTGGCCGTCGCCGCCAAGTCGAACGCCGGCTACAACGCCTACAACGCCGCGCGCGCCTTCGTCGCCAAGGCCGGTTCGCAGCCGGTGCCGGTGCATCTGCGCAATGCGCCGACCAAACTGATGAAGGAACTCGGCTACGGCAAGGCCTACCGCTACGCGCACGACGAGCCGGAAGCCTACGCCGCCGGCGAGACCTACCTGCCGGACGGCATGCCGGAGCCCGGCTGGTACCGGCCGACGCCGCGCGGGCTGGAAGGCAAGATCGCCGAGAAGCTCGCCCACCTGCGCGAACTCGACCGCAAGGCCGGCAAGTAGGCCGCAAAAAGCAGAACGGCCGGAATTCCGGCCGTTTTCAAGCGTCCACCGCGACAGTCTCAGGAGCGGGTCTGGCTGGCGATGTTGCGCCGCATCCAGGTCAGCATGTCCTGCCAGATTTCCTTCTGCTCGCGCAGCGGCGGCATCACCGTCGCGTGCGGCAGTTCGATGGTGATCACCGGCATGTTCTTGTGCAGGCCGCCGTAGTTGCCCAGCGAGCCCGGATAGACGCCCAGCCGGTTCAGGTTCAGGTGGCCGAAGCGGCGCGGCTGGCGGGCCGGGCCGTCGTAGTCGAGCAGGCTGTACGGGGCGTGGATGCTGACGATGACGTCCGGCTGGAAATCCTCGATCTGCTCGTTCAGCCAGCGCGTCTCGATCTCGGAACCGGCGCTGTCGCCCGGGTAGCGCCGCGGGTCGCGGTCGGTGCGCTTGGCCCAGTAGCTGTGCGCGTCGCGTTCCCAGTCCGGGGTCGGAAAATTGCGGTTCAGGTCGACGCCGTTGGCGTTGGCGCGCTGCGGCGGATCGGCCAGCAGGCCGTCCGGGTTGGCGACCGGGATGACGCGCCAGTGGTAGCGGCTGGCCTCGGGGTCGTCCATCCACTGCAGCCAGCGGAAGACGATCGACGCCGAGGTCAGTTCGTCGCCGTGGATGCCGCCGATGACCAGCACGCGCGGCGCCTTGGCCCGGGCCGAGCCGCCGCTGGCGACCGGCTTCGCGGCGGGCGCGATGTCGCCGACCATCAGCGCGTGGCCGTTGTTGGAGCGGGCGCCCGGCGGCGCGAGATCGAGCTTGCGGCACTGGGCCAGCGAGACGCTGTGCAGCCGGCGGGCGATCGTCGCGCACCAGTCGTCCTGGGCCGCGTCTTCGCCGGAGTCGGCCCGGGCGCCGGCGCCGGCCAGCAGCAGGCCGAGGAGGAGCAAACGGGGGAGGAGGGGGTGTTTCATGACATTGGCAATGCAGGGGGGCAAGCCGTAATGATAAACGCCCGAGGCCGGTTTGCGAATTCCGGCGCGCCGGGGGCGGGAGGCTCTCGCGTATAATCCGGCCTTTCTGGCCGCGTTTTCAGGCCGAATTCGCGGTCCACCGCCCGTATTCCAGGAAAAGACATGCTCGACATCCAACAACTCCGCTCCAATCTCGACGCCGTCGCCGAAGGTCTCGCCAAGCGCGGCAAGCCGATCGACTTCACCGCCTTCAGGACGCTGGAGGCCGAGCGCAAGACGCTGCAGACCCGGACCCAGGACCTGCAGGCCCAGCGCAACAGCCTGTCCAAGCAGATCGGCATGCTGAAGGGGCAGGGCAAGGATGCATCCGAAGTCATGGCCCAGGTCGGCGCCCTGGGCGACGAGCTGAAGGCCTCCGAGGCCCGCCTCGGCGAACTGCTGACCGAGTTCAACGCGATCCTGGCGACGCTGCCCAACATTCCGGACGACACGGTGCCGGTCGGCGCCGACGAGACCGCCAACGTCGAGATCAAGCGCTGGGGCACGCCGAAGACCTTCGATTTCGCGGTCAAGGACCATACCGATATCGGCGAGGGGCTCGGCCAGCTCGATTTCGTGACTGCCGCGAAGATTTCCGGCGCCCGCTTCTCGCTGCTGAAGGGTGGCATCGCCCGGCTGCACCGCGCGCTCGCCCAGTTCATGCTCGACACGCACACGACCCGGCACGGCTATACCGAGGTCTATGCTCCCTACCTGGTCAACGCGGCCAGCCTGTTCGGCACCGGCCAGCTGCCCAAGTTCGAGGAAGACCTGTTCAAGGTACTGCGCGGCGACCAGGACCCGCTGTACCTGATCCCGACCGCCGAAGTGCCGGTGACCAACATCGTCCGCGACGAAATCCTCGCCGCCGAGGCGCTGCCGCTGAAGCTCGTCTGCCATACCCCGTGCTTCCGTTCCGAAGCCGGCTCCGGCGGCCGCGACGTGCGCGGCATGATCCGCCAGCACCAGTTCGACAAGGTCGAGCTCGTCCAGGTCGTCCATCCGGACCAGTCGGCCGCCGCCCACGAGGAACTGACCGGCCATGCCGAAGCCATCCTCGAAGCGCTCGGCCTGCCGTACCGCCGCGTCGTGCTGTGTTCCGGCGACATGGGCTTCTCGGCCGCCAAGACCTACGACCTCGAAGTCTGGCTGCCGGCGCAGGACACCTATCGCGAGATTTCGTCCTGCTCCAACTTCGGCGCCTTCCAGGCCCGCCGGATGCAGGCCCGCTTCCGCAACGAGAAGAACAAGCCGGAACTCTGCCACACGCTGAACGGTTCCGGCCTGGCGGTCGGCCGCACGCTGGTCGCGATCCTGGAAAACAACCAGCGCGCCGACGGCAGCGTCGAGATACCGGAAGCCCTACGTCCCTACATGGGCGGTCTGGAACTGCTGGCGCCGACGCGCTGATTGTTTCGGCGCAGGCTGACGCGCGCGTAGCGCGGGTCAAGCGCCAAAGGCGCGGCCGGAGCCAAAACCCTCCGCAGCGCGCCGACGGCAGCGTCGAGATCCCGGAAGCCCTACGTCCCTACATGGGCGGTCTGGAACTGCTGGCGCCGACGCGCTGATTGTTTCGGCGCAGGCTGACGCGCGCGTAGCGCGGGTCAAGCGCCAAAGGCGCGGCCGGAGCCAAAACCCTCCGCAGCGCGCTGACGGCAGCGTCGAGATTCCGGAAGCCCTGCGTCCCTACATGGGCGGTCTGGAGCTGCTGGCGCCGACGCGCTGATCGACGGGGGCTCCCCGCTGGAGCTCAGTGCCTGAGCTTCAGCCCGGGGGCGCTGCCGCCCTGCATCCCGATCATCCGTTCGACACCGGGCGCGACCGGGCGGGCCGGCAGTTCGTGGCGGACCAGGATGTCGTAATAGCTGCGGATGTTCTCGACCAGGATCACCGCTTCGCCGCCGCGGGCGCGGCCGGACTTCAGCCGCTCGTAATACTGCGGTTTGGCCAGCAGCGGCAGGATACGCTTCATCTCGTACCAGGCGTTCGGGTCGGCCTTCTGCTGGCGGGCCAGCGAACGCGCCGCGTTCAGATGGCCGGGCCCGATGTTGTAGCCGGCCAGCGCCAGCCACGTGCGGTCCGGCTCGGGGGCATCGAGCTGCTCCTTCAACAGGTTCAGGTAGCGGGCGCCGGCCAGGATGCTCTCGCGCGGGTCGAGACGGTTGCCGACGCCGAGCCGGTCGGCGGTTTCCTCGGTCAGCATCATGATGCCGCGGACGTTGGTCGGGCTGGTCGCGTTCGGGTCCCAGTGCGATTCCTGGTAGGCGATCGCGGCGATCAGCCGCCAGTCGATTCCGGTCACCGTCTCGGCCGCCTCGAAATGGCGGCGCAGCTTGGGCAGCGTCGTCTCCATCTGGCCCAGGAACTTGGTGACGTCGGCCTGGTTCAGCCGGTGGACGTGGCCGAGGTAACGCTCCTCGACGCGGGCCAGCGTGCCGTCGTGCTGGATGCGTTCGACGAAGGCGTTGGCGCGGGCCGCCAGTTCGGCGTTCGGGCGCGGGCCGAGCAGCCAGACCACCGGCTGTTCGTCGCTGAGCGCTAGCGAGGCGCGCAGGCTGGGCACGTACTGGTTGGCGATTTCTTCCAGCGTCTGGTCGATCGCGACGTATTCGACCTGGCGTTCGCCGAGCGCTTCGAGCAGGTCGAGGATGGTGCCCTGGCCGACCTCGACGACCTTCAGGTCGGGAATCTGCCGCGACAGCCGCTGCATCGTCGCGGCCTGCCGGGTGCCGGCCATCGCATGTACGGTCTTGCCCTGCAGCTGGCCGAGGTCGGTCAGCGGCAGCGAGGCCTCGTGCTGGGCCAGCGTGTCGCGCGTCTGGAACAGCGGTGGGGTCGCCGCGTAGCCTTCGTCGGCGTGCGGCGACAGCCACGCTGCGGCGAGGTGGTAGCGGCCGTTGGCCAGTTCCGATTCCATCTGCTCGGGCGGCACGACGACGTAGCGGATGCCGACGCCCAGTTCCTGCGCGAACAGTTCGGCCAGGTCGTGCTCGATGCCCGCTGCGTTGCCCTGTTCGTCGGCGGTGTAGGTCAGCGCGCCGGGCCGGGTCAGCACGACCAGATCGTGCTGGGCCGGGGTCGGGAAGGGCAGCGGGCCACCGAAAGGCTGGTAGTCGCCGCAGGCCGCGACGACAAAAAGCGTTCCGATGAGTATCAATGTTGTTGTCCAGCGCATTAGTTGTGCTATTATTTCGGTCCCGCGGAGAGGTGGCAGAGTGGTCGAATGTACCTGATTCGAAATCAGGCGTACTGCAAGGTACCGAGGGTTCGAATCCCTCCCTCTCCGCCACTTCTGCAATAAGCCCGTGATTTCACGGGCTTTTTTGTTTTCCGGCATTGTAACCCACATTGCCCGGATCGCGAACCGGGCGTGCCCGGCGTGTCCAAACCGCCGCTCCTTGGCATAATCCGGCCAATGCTTGCCTACATCGTCCGCCGCCTGCTCTACGCCCTTCCCATCCTGATCGGCGTCAACCTGCTGACCTTCGCGCTGTTCTTCGTCGTCAATACGCCGGACGACATGGCGCGCATGCAGCTCGGCGTCAAGCGGGTGACGCCGGAAGCGATCGCGAAATGGAAGGCCGAGCGCGGCTACGACAAGCCGCTGTTCGTCAATTCGGCCGCCGCCGGGCTATCGACCGTGACCGACACGATCTTCTTCGAGAAATCGGCCCGGCTGTTCGTCGGCGATTTCGGCCGGGCCGAGGACGGCCGCGACATCGCCCGCGAGATCGGCGCCCGCATGGGGCCGTCGCTGGCCATCGCGTTGCCGACCTTCGTGCTCGGCCTGTTCGTGACCGTCAGCTTCGCGCTGATGCTGGCCTTCTTCCGCGCCTCGGCCCTCGATTTCTGGGGCGTCGTGCTGTGCGTCGCGATGATGTCGGTTTCCGGGCTGTTCTACATCATCGGCGGGCAGTACCTGGTCGCCAAGCTGTGGCGCCTGGTCCCGATTTCCGGTTTCGGCGAGGGAGTCGATGCCTGGCGTTTCCTGGTGCTGCCGGTGGTGATCGGTGTGATCGGCGGCATCGGCAGTTCGACGCGCTGGTACCGGACGATCTTCCTCGAGGAGGTCGGCAAGGATTACGTGCGCACCGCGCGCGCCAAGGGCCTGCCGGAAACGGCGGTGTTCTTCGGGCATGTGCTGCGCAACGCGCTGATCCCGATCCTGACCGGCGTCGTCGTCGTGATTCCGCTGCTCTTCATGGGCTCGCTGCTGACCGAATCCTTCTTCGGCATTCCCGGCCTGGGCAGCTACACGATCGACGCGATCAACGCGCAGGATTTCGCGGTGGTGCGCGCGATGGTCTTCATCGGCTCGGTGCTCTACATCGCCGGGCTGATCCTGACCGACATCTCCTACACGCTGGTCGATCCGAGGATCCGTTTCCAATGACCGGCTTCCAGATCGTCGTGCTGTGGTCGGACGTGCTGGTCTGGCTGCTCGTCGCCGCCGGCGTCGGGGTCGGCCTGCTGATCGCCCGCAATCCGCCGCTGCGCGCCGCCTGGCGGCGGGTCGGGGCGAGCCGGGCGGGCATGGCGTCGGCGACCGTGCTGGCCGCCTTCGTCGCCGTCGGCCTGCTCGATTCGCTGCATTATCGCGTCGCGCTGGACGGCGCGCCAGGGCAGAAGACGCGCTACGCCGTCGAGGTGCTGTCGGTCCTCGACGCGCTGGCGACGCCGCTGCGCACGCGCAACGAGAAGACCTACTCGGCGCCGTTCGCGACCCGGCTGTACGCCAAGGAGACGGTCGATGTCCCGGGCGTCGGCGCGGTGCGCGACTATCCGCCGCTGAAGCACGGCGGCAGCCATCTGGCCGGGCGCGACGACGAGGCGGCGGCGGATGTCGCCTTCCGCGCCTTCCGCGGCGCGGTGATCGGCTTCCTGGCGTGGATGGCGATCGCGGCGCTCGTCGCCGCGGCGGTCCGCGCCGGCGATTCCGCGGTCGACGCGGCCGGCTGGCGAAAAATCTGGCGGCGCGAAACGGTCTTCGCGTGGGATGCGGTGCTGGCGACGCTGCTCGCGATGCTGCTGGCCGGCGTGCCGCTGCTGCTGCTGGCTGCGGATTACCACGTGTTCGGCACCGACAAGGTCGGCCAGGACGTGTTCTACCAGGTGCTGAAGAGCGTGCGCACCGGGCTGATCATCGGCCTGGTGACGACGCTGGTGATGCTGCCGGTCGCCGTGCTGCTCGGCATCGTCGCCGGCTATTTCCGCGGCTGGGTCGACGACGTGATCCAGTACGTCTACACCGTGCTGAACTCGATTCCCGGCGTGCTGCTGATCGCCGCCGCGGTGCTGATGATGCAGGTGGTCATCGACACGCACCCGCAATGGTTCGCCACTGCCGCCGAGCGCGCCGACTTGCGCCTGCTGGCGCTGTGCTTCATTCTCGGCGTCACGTCGTGGACGGGGCTGTGCCGGCTGCTGCGCGGCGAGACGCTGAAGCTCCGGGAACTCGAATACATCCAGGCGGCGCAGGCCTTCGGCGTGTCGAGCTGGCGCATCATCGTCCGCCACATCCTGCCCAACCTGATGCACATCGTCATCATCGCGCTGGTCATGGATTTCTCCGGGCTGGTGCTGGCCGAGGCCGTGCTGTCCTACGTCGGCATCGGCGTCGATCCGACGATGACCAGCTTCGGCACGATGATCAACAACGCGCGGATGGAACTGGGCCGCGAACCGGTCGTCTGGTGGTCGCTGGCCGCCGCCTTCGCGGCGATGTTCGTGCTGGTGCTCGCCGCCAACCTGTTCGCCGACGCCGTGCGCGACGCATTCGACCCGAGGGCCGCCTGATGCTGGAAGTCCGCAATCTCCGCCTCGGCTTCGCCGCCGGCCGCAGCACGCTGGCCGCGGTCGACGGCATTTCCTTCGCCATTTCCCGCGGCGAGACCTTCGCGCTGCTCGGCGAATCCGGCTGCGGCAAGTCGGCCACCGCGCAGGGCATCCTGCGCCTGCTGCCGGCGGCCGGGCGCCTGCTCGGCGGCAGCGTCCGGCTCGACGGCGAGGAGCTGCTCGCGCTGCCCGAGGCCGAGATGCGGCGCATCCGCGGCCACCGGATCGCGATGATCTTCCAGGAGCCGGCGACCAGCCTGAACCCGGTGCTGACCGTCGGCCGCCAGATCGGCGAGGTGCTCGAGCGCCATTCCGGGCTGGCCGGCGACGCGGCGCGCCCGCGCATGCTCGAACTGCTGCGCCAGGTCGGCATCGCCGATCCGGAGCGCCGGCTCGACGAATATCCGTTCCAGCTATCCGGCGGCATGAAGCAGCGGGTGATGATCGCCATCGCGCTGGCCGGCGACCCCGAGCTGCTGATCGCCGACGAGCCGACGACGGCGCTCGACGTCACCGTGCAGGCGCAGATCCTCGATTTGCTGGCCAAAATCCAGGTCGACCGCGGCATGGGCATGCTGCTGATCACCCACGATCTCGGCGTCGTCGCCCGGATGGCGCACCGGATCGGCGTCATGTACGCCGGCGAACTGGTCGAAGTGGCGAGCCGCGACGAATTCTTTGCCCGGCCGCGCCACCCCTACACGCAGGCGCTGTTCGCCGCCCTGCCCGATGCGGCGCGGCGGGGACGCCGGCTGGCGACGATTCCCGGCCAGGTGCCGGCGCTCGACGCGATGCCGGCCGGCTGCCGCTTCGCCGACCGTTGCCCGCAGGCCATGCCGGTCTGCCGGGAGCGCGCTCCGGCGTGGCGCGAGGTCGCCGGCGGCCATGCGCTGCGCTGCCACTGGCAGGGCGCTGGTGTCGCCGATGCGGCCGGTCACGCGGTCACCGAGCTGGCTATCGAGCCGGGGCGTCCCTTCCTCGAAGTCGCCGGGCTGCAGGTGCATTTCCCGATCCGCCGCGGGCTGCTGCAGCGTACCGTCGGCCACGTCCGCGCGGTCGACGGCGTCGACCTCGCCATTTCGCCCGGGCGCACGCTGGCGCTGGTCGGCGAGTCGGGTTGCGGCAAGACGACGGTCGGCAAGGCTCTGCTACAGCTGATCCGGCCGAGCGCCGGCAGCGTCCGGCTGGGCGGCGCCGATCTGGTCGGCCTGTCCGGGCGCCGGCTGCGCGCCGCGCGCCGCCACCTGCAGATGGTCTTCCAGGATCCGTTCGCGTCGCTGAATCCACGCCTGCGCATCGGCGAGATCATCGGCGAGGGCATGGACGCGCTCGGCGTCGGCAGCGGCGGGGAAAGGCGGGAAGCGCTGGTCGCGCTGCTCGGGCAGGTCGGCCTGCCGGCCGCGGCGCTCGACCGCTATCCGCACGAGTTTTCCGGCGGCCAGCGCCAGCGCATCGCGATCGCCCGGGCGCTCGCCGTTCAGCCCGAACTGCTGGTCTGCGACGAGCCGACGTCGGCGCTCGACGTCTCGGTCCAGGCGCAGATCCTGAATCTGTTGAAGGAACTACAGGCCGAGCTGGGCGTCGCCTACCTGTTCATCACGCACAACTTCGGGGTCGTCGACTATCTGGCGCACGACGTCGCGGTGATGTACCTCGGGCGCATCGTCGAGCGGGGTAGGGCGGAAGAGGTGCTCGGCGCGCCGCGTCACCCCTATACGCAGGCCCTGCTGTCGGCCGTGCCGAGTCCGCATCCGGGCGATGCCGGCGAGCGCATCCGCCTGCCCGGCGAGACGCCGTCACCGGCCAGTCCGCCGGCCGGCTGCCACTTCCACCCGCGCTGTCCGAAGGCCGTCGACGTCTGCCGCCAGTCGTATCCGGCCGCGACATTAATTTCCGGCACGCACGCGGTGCACTGCCACCGGGCGTGAAAATCGCCCGCCGGCCGCGGTCAACCGCGGCGGTGCGGGCTGTTGCGGGCGATCTTGGCCGGTGCGGCCTTCGCCGCCGGCTTGGCGGCGACGCGTCCGGGCTTGCCGGCGGCCGGCCTGGACAGGGCGACGCTGACCGTCTTGATGGCGGCCGGTTTGGCTGCGATCCGGGAGGTCGCCTTGCCGCCGGTCCGTTGCTCGGCCAGCGCCGGCTTGGCGGCGGCGCTGGCGGGGCGGGGCGCCGTCGCGACGCACAGGCGGCCGCCGCGCTTGCTCTTGATGCAGGTGCGGGCGACCGGCTCCGGTTCGATGACGTACTGCGGGGCTGACGCATTGAGCAGCGGCGTCAGGTTGCCCGAACTGCCGCTGCCCGGGACCAGCAGCGTCGAGCCGGCGCGCAGCCGGGCGTTTTCCGGCAGGCCGTTGGCGCGGGCCAGTTCGCCTGCCGAAATGCCGAACTGGCCGGCGATGTTGTTCAAGCGCTCGCTGGACTTCAGCGTGTGGGCCTGCCATTCGCTGAGCGGCGCCTGGTGGTTCTGCAGGTTGTGATGGAAGGTTTCCATCTTGTCGGCCGGAATCACGACAGCCGATTCGGCCTTGATGATCGGGCGGTTGTGCGACGGATTCAGGCGCTGGAACTCGTCGACCGACATGTTGGCGAGACGGGCCGCGGTCTTGATGTCGATCGTCCGCGGCGCTTCGAGCATCGCGAAATAGGGGCGGTTGGGAATGCGCGGCAGGTCCAGTTGGGAGACCAGCGCCGGATTGCCGAAGATGTTCTTAAGTGCCTGCAGTTTGGGCACGTAGTGCCGCGTCTCGTTGGGCATCGTCAGGTTCGGGTAGTCGGTCGGCAGGCCGCGCGATTCGTTCTTCTCGATCGCCCGCTTCACCGCGCCTTCGCCCCAGTTGTAGGAGGCCAGCGCCAGATGCCAGTCGCCGTGCATGTCGTAGATGGTCTGCAGGTAATCGAGCGCGGCGGCAGTCGAGGCGACGATATCGCGGCGCTGGTCCTGCCACCAGTTCTGCTCCAGGTTGAAGCGCTTGCCGGTGGCCGGAATGAACTGCCACAGGCCGGCGGCATGGGAGCGCGAATAGGCCATCGGATTGAAGGAGCTCTCGACCATCGGCAACAGCGCCAGTTCGGTCGGCATGCCGCGCGCCTCGAGTTCCTCGACGATGTGGTGCAGGTAGGGGCGGCTGCGCTCGACCATGCGGCGCAGCGCGTCCGGACGGGCCTGGTACCACTGCTGGTAGTACAGCACCAGGTCGTCGTTCAGGTTGGTCATCGCGAAGCCGTTGCGGATGCGTTCCCAGAGATTGTCGGTCGGGGCGGTCAGGTCGATGGTGCCCGGCAGTTGCGGCACTGCCTCGATTTCCTGCAGTGTCAGCGTGTCTTCGGCGATGCGTCTGGTCGGCTGGGCGGCGGCGGTCGGCGCCATCATCAGCGCGAGCAGGGGAAACTTGTCGGCCGGCTCGGCGAGGGCCGGGGCGTTGCAGGCCAGCGCGGCCAGCCCGGCACCGGCGAGGCGGCGAAGAAGCGACAGAACGTTGCGTTGCTGCATGAGTGAGGCTCCTGGCACGAACGGGGTCGACTGAAAGGCGGAATTATAACCCAGGGCGATGAAGACCCTGCAGTGCCTAAGGGAAATGAAAAGACCAGCCGAAGCTGGTCTTTGCAGGGTTGGCGGAGTGGACGGGACTCGAACCCGCGACCCCCGGCGTGACAGGCCGGTATTCTAACCGACTGAACTACCACTCCGCGCTTTGATCTTGGCGTCCCCACGGGGATTCGAACCCCGGTTACCGCCGTGAAAGGGCGGTGTCCTAGGCCTCTAGACGATGGGGACCCGGACTTGCAACAACTTGTCGGCTCGGCGCTTGGTGGAGGTAAGCGGGATCGAACCGCTGACCTCTTGCATGCCATGCAAGCGCTCTCCCAGCTGAGCTATACCCCCGTGAGAGACAGCCGAACCGTTTTCGAACTCCCGGCCGGAGCCGGTTTTCCGAAAGAACCGGATTTCTCCGGCGTTTAGATTGGCGGAGTGGACGGGACTCGAACCCGCGACCCCCGGCGTGACAGGCCGGTATTCTAACCGACTGAACTACCACTCCGCGCTAAACCTGTACTGCTAAAACCTTGGCGTCCCCACGGGGATTCGAACCCCGGTTACCGCCGTGAAAGGGCGGTGTCCTAGGCCTCTAGACGATGGGGACCCGGACAAAATTTACTGCATTCTTTCGAGCTCTTGGTGGAGGTACGCGGGATCGAACCGCGGACCTCTTGCATGCCATGCAAGCGCTCTCCCAGCTGAGCTATACCCCCGTCGAAAGAAGGCCGCATTATAGGTATCGTTTTTTACCTTGTAAAGGGCCTGCTTCGAATTTTTAGCTATTTGCCTGCAGTTTTGCGAGAACGCGCTCGCGGCCGATCAGCTCGACGACCGCATCGACCGACGGCGTCTGCGCCTGGCCGGTCAGGATCACGCGCAGCGGCATCGCCAGCTTGGGCATCTTCAGGCCATGCTGGCCGACGCATTCCTTGATCAGCGCATTGATCGCCGGCGCTTCCCAGGCCACTGTCGCGATGCCCGCCGCGAAATCGGCCAGCGCCGGGCGAACTTCGGCCGACAGGTGCTGGGCCAGCAATTCGGGATTCGGCGTCACGTGGGCATAGAAGACCTCGACGGCGTCCGCCAGCACGTTCAGCGTGTTGCAGCGGTCGACATACAGCGCGACGGCTTTTTCCAGGCAGGGGCCGGCATCCGTATCGACGCCGCGGGCGGCAAGCCGCGGCTTGACCCGGGCAGCCAGCTCGGCGGCCGGCAGCTGCTTCATGTAGTGCTGGTTCAACCACAGCAGCTTTTCGGTATTGAACTGCGCGGCCGACGCGGTGATGTGATCGAGGTCGAACCATTCGACGAACTGCTGGCGCGAGAAGACCTCGTCGTCGCCGTGCGACCAGCCGAGGCGGGCCAGGTAGTTGATGACGGCTTCGGGCAGGTAGCCGTCCTCGTCGTACTGCATCACCGACACCGCGCCGTGGCGCTTGGACAGCTTGGCCCCGTCGTCGCCGAGAATCATCGACAGGTGGGCGTAAAGCGGCACTTCGGCGCCCAGCGCGGCGAGGATGTTGATCTGGCGCGGCGTGTTGTTGACGTGGTCGTCGCCGCGAATCACATGGGTGATGCCCATGTCCCAGTCGTCGACGCAGACGCAGAAATTGTAGGTCGGCGTGCCGTCGGCGCGGGCGATGATCAGGTCGTCGAGTTCGGCATTGGCGATCTCGATGCGGCCCTTGACCTGGTCGTCCCAGGCGACGACGCCATCCTTCGGGTTCCTGAAGCGGACGACCGGCGGCACGTCGGCCGGCGGCGTCGGCAGCGTCTTGCCCGGTTCGGGGCGCCAGCGGCCGTCGTAGCGGGGCTTTTCCTTCCGGGCTTCCTGCTCGGCGCGCAGCGCGTCGAGCTCCTCGCGCGTCGTGTAGCAGTAATAGGCGCTGCCGTCGGCCAGCATTTGCTGGATGACTTCCTTGTAGCGATCCATGCGCTGCATCTGGTAGAACGGACCTTCGTCGTGCCCCAGCGCCAGCCATTCCATGCCGTCGAGGATCGCCTGGACGGCCTCGGGCGTCGAGCGGGCGACATCGGTATCCTCGATGCGCAGCACGAACTGGCCGCCGTGACGGCGGGCGTAGGCCCAGGAGAACAGCGCGGTGCGGGCGCCGCCGATGTGCAGGTAACCGGTGGGGCTGGGGGCGAAACGGGTGCGGACAGGCTTCATGAGGTACGGGATCGCTACGAAAACGAAAAACCGACATTCTAGCCGACTGACGTTTGACCCGCCGAACGACTTGTGTTTAAATGCGCCCCTCTCGAGCGGGCGGTTAGCTCAGCGGTAGAGCACTGCCTTCACACGGCGATGCGCTTTGCAGCAACCACGCGGGTTTCAGAAGGCCCGGTGTAAAAGTTGGTGTAAAACGCAGCAGGATGGGCGATTAACTCAGCGGTAGAGTGCCACCTTCACACGGTGGAAGTCACTGGTTCGATCCCAGTATCGCCCACCACCCAGCCTTCGTTGATCTGGCCCGCGAGAGCGGGCTTTTTCATTTCCGGCGCCGACGGCGCCGCTGGATAAAGTCCAGACGGCCTCAGACCTGTCTTCGCCTGTTCCCCGCACCCCTCAAAGGGAATAGCGCGCCGCGCCTTTCGGCGCCTTCGGCAATCAATGAATGGGATGGCCGCAAATCAACCCTTGGGCATTCTCTGTAAAATCCGTGGGACTCCCTTTTTTTTCACGCAAGTCATTGATTTTTGAGAAGAACGCACCCACGGGTTCTTTCGTTTTTCCCACTGGTTAAGGTCTTTTATCCACTGGTTAGGCGTTTTTCTACACGGATCGGTTTTTCTTCCAACCCCCTTACTTTTCTTCTTAATTCTTGTAAACAAAGAAAAAATTAAGGAAATAGCCGAAGAAAAAAGGAATCTGAACATCCACGGGTTGAGATTGCTGCCTATTTTTTAATCCACGGGTTTTGCAGTGATCCACGGGTTAATCCGTGGATTCCGTGGATTTATAATTGCCGTGTATTCAATGACTTGGGGTTGGTTTTGGCCGCATCCACGCATCCACGGGAAAATCTGCTACCCCCCCCTGGGGGAGGCTCCGCCGACGCCCTGATTGAGGCGTTTCTTGAGTTCAAACAGGTGTCCGAGGGACGCTCTGCCCGGACCGTCGAGCGCTATGCGCTGGCGCTTCGGCGCCTGGCCGCGTACATGGGCAACCGGTCGCTGCTGTCGGCGACGGGCGACGACCTTCTCTTCTTCGCCGGGAAATGGCTTTTCGAGCAGGGCGTCCGCGATCCGGTGTCGCGAAAGCCAGCCGTCGCCGCAGTTCGCGAGTTCTACAAGTGGATCCATCTGCGCGGCTGGCGTGATGATGATCCGGGCCGCCGGGTGCCTCATCCCAAATTCGGCCGGCGCTTGCCGGCGGTAATGACGCTCGCCCAGGCTGAGGCGCTGATGTTCATGCCGGACTATTCGACCTTCGAAGGTCTGCGCGATGCGACGATGATGGCGATCCTGCTCGGTACCGGGCTTCGGGTGTCGGCTCTGACCAGCCTCAACGAGTCGAGCATCCTCGATATTGTGGTCGACAAGAAGCCGCGGCTGGCGCTGCGCGTGCTCACCAAGGGCGGGAAGGAGAGCCAGAAGCCTCTGCCCGAGCAGGCCGCGCTTCTGCTGCGCCTCTACCTCGAGCACCCGACGATGCACGCGGTCGACCGGTCGTTGCCAGATGGCGACAAGGTGCTGTTCATCTCAACGCGGAACAGCCATTGCCCGAAGCACGAATGGCACGGCGAGAAGCGGCGCATGAACCGCCACAGCGTGCACGGCATGATCGAGCGCTACGGCCGCCGCGCTGGCCTGCCGCCGAATGTGACGCACCCCCATGCGATCCGCCATCTGTTCGGCACCGAGTTGGCCGAGGACGACACGAACCTGAAGGAAATCGCCGAGCACCTGGACCATTCGAAGACCGAGACTTCCGCGGTCTATATCCACCTGGCCATGCGCAAGAAGACGGCCACAATCGACAAGTCGTCGGCGCTCAACAAGATCAAGACCCCGGTCTCCTCCCTGCTCGAGCAGCTGGGGCGCCGCCCGTAGGCATTTCGATGCGCGCCGACGGGCGTTTTCCTCGACCAGATGAGGCACCGAACAGCCGGTCGGCGCGTCAGCGCATCGGCTCGAAGCGGCGTGGCTGTGTGAAGTCGGGGAGGCTCGCGTCTTATAGCAAAAGGCGGGCTATCTCTAAACTGTCCCGATTTCGCTTTTTGTCCATTTTGCGAAGTGGTTTAACGTGGCGATGCGGCTTCCGGGGGGAGTGAAATGGGTAAAAAGCGAAGTCATCGCGACGGTTTTGCAATCGGCGACCTGTTCGGCGATGCGGGTGGGCAAGGGGTGGGGGCTCGGCAAGGCGGGTCTGGTCCGGTCGGCGGGGGGGGCGGGTACCTGAAAATCTGCGGTGCCCAGAACTTTCAAATCCCGGATGAGTCGCCGGAAGACCCGAGATTTTTGGAGTTGGAGGCGATCGGCATGCCCGGCGCTTGGCTTCGCCTGGCGCGCCGGGTTGGTTTTGACGCCTTCCTCGACGTCTGGCGGATGATCAGCGAGGATGAATCGACGCGGCATGACGGCGGCCGCCGCATGCCGAAGCTGCGCGAGTTCAGCGCCTACCAGCGCTATCAGCGCAACCGCTACGTAAAGAGCCTGGCCGAGCATGGGCTCAACCCGGATCAGATTCAGCGGATCGTGCAGCGTCACCTCGGCGAGAGGTTGAGCGTGTGCCACATCCAGGGGCTCGCGAAAGGCCTGTACCGCCGCCCCCAGTACGACCCCTACGACCGCCCCCACAAGCCAGCCGAAAAGCCCTGACGGCGGCCCGCCTCCCCCCTTTTTTTGCCCTGCGGATCGGCCAAAGTGTGGCCGATGGCAAAACAGGATACTTACGCCCCCCTGACCGAAGTCACTTTCCGTTGCCCGGCATGCCGGGTGACGTGGAAGGCCGCCCCCGATCGCGTCGAAGACTGGACCGATGACGAAATCCACCCGTGGCGCTATTTCGCGGCGCACGAGTGCGGCCGCGAGTGCGAGCAGGCGCCGTTCGAGCGCGGCCTGCTGCGCGCCTGGCGCTCGGCGACGGGTCCGAAGACGCCGGAAGGCATTGCCGCCACGGCGAAGAACCTGGAAGGGCATCCGACGCCGGAAGAGGCGCTGAGAACCCGGTTCAACGGCATGAAGCACGGGCTGAATGCGCGGACAGCCAGCTACTTCCCGGCCAAGCCTGACGGTTACGCCTTCTGCTCGACGTGCAGCGTGGATCGGCCCTGGTGCAAGGAGCAGCCGGCCTGCGTGAAGCAGACGCAGCACTTCCTGCTGCACCACGCGGCCTTCGAGCAGCGCAATCCGAAGCACCTGATGGGCATCTATGCGGACTTCCACGCGGCGCTGATGGCGACCGTCGCCGAGTGCCTGCGGCAGATCGTCGGTGACGGCGTGACGATCCGCACGCCGAAGACCTACGTGGACAAGGATGGCCGCTGCCTGGTCGTTGAGTACCTGGACGACCAGGGCAACCGGCAGACGGTGCATGACGTCGAGGCGCATCCGCTGTTCCGGCCGGTGGCCGAGCTGATCACGCGCACCGGCATCGACCTGGCCAACCTCGGTATGACGCCGAAGCAGGCGCCGGAGGACGAAATCCAGCAGGGCAAGCTGGCCGACGACCGCGAGGCGGCATCGGTGCTGCAGGAACGCCAGGTGAAGGCGCTGGAAGACCTGCGAACGCTGATGGGCCGGGCGCAAGAGGCCGCCGGCCGTGATCCGGTGTTGATCGAGTATCAGCAACAGGTGGGGGATCAGGGATGAAACGGGCAAAGCAACATCGGCGGGCGGTTGAAATGGCGAAACTGCGTGCCCGAGTGGCACGGGCAGCGCGGTTTTTCGCAGAGTGCCTTGGCATCCCCGCCGGTGAGGTGCTTCAGCAGGCCGGGTTGTCGCGATTTCAATGACCGCTCGCGTCTCCGCCGCCGCTCGTCGCCGCTCTGCCATCGTTGCCGAGGATGAAATCCTGCGTTTCGCCGGCGACCATGCGCTGTGGCACAAGCACGTCCACAACGTGACGCTGGACGCGGTGCAGATCCTGAAGATGATCGAGATGGACCAGCACGCGAACACGGTCGATTGGTCGTGCCGGCGGACGGGGAAGACCTTCTGCAAGGAGCTGCACTGCCTTGAGCACCTGGCCTGCAATGCGCACGAGGAAGAAGGGATCGTGGCGCCACGGGCGCAGCAGTCGCTGACGAACCTCGGGTACCACACCGATGCGATCCGGCGCTCGCCGATCCTCTCGGCCTTCATCGCGACGAAGAACGGCCGGCGCCAGCTGAAGGACACCGGCTACCAGTTCGCCAACGGCTCCGGCGCCTGGGCCTACGGGATCATGTCGAACATCGACGGCGACTCGCTGACGGTGGCCTCGCTCGAGGAGACCGACGACATGCCCTACGACCGGCTGACCTCGCGCTTTCTGCCGATGCTCGGTTCGACGCGGCGGCCCGGGGTCGACCGCGAGATGAAGCCGAAAATCCGCATCACCGGCGTCTTCAAGGGCGCGGACGTGCTGTCGTCGCTGATCAAGTCGGGGGCTTACCACTCGCTGCCGGTAGTCGATGTCTATCTCGGGCTGGAACTGGGGATCATCGGCCAGCAGTGGGCGGCCGACATGCGGACGCAGAACAGCGAAGGCGAGTGGATCCGGCAGTTCCTCTGCAGGAACATCGCGGCGCAGAACTGGATCTGGGAAAAGCACGTACGGCGGGCCAAGGCGATCGGCCTGCAGGCCGGAATCCAGATCGCCGAGCCGCTGCCGGGGGCGCGGTACAAGCGGCGCGGTCTGATTTCGTTCGGCTACGACCACACCGGCCACGGCGAGAGCGGCACGGCGTCGAAGTCGGCGCTGGTAGTGATGGAGCAGATCGGCAGCTTCGCGGTGATCGTATATTGCCGCACCTGGATGGCTGGTACCGACGACCGGGTGATCGAGCGCGACCTGGCCGGGTTGTGGGATTACTTCCGCCCGGATTACGCGATGGGCGACGCCTATGGCGTGGGCATGCTGACCAGCCTGAACGACCGGCTGTACGCCAACGGGCTGACCGATATCGACCGGCGCACGATCGGCGACGGGCAGAGCACGGCGAGCACCTGGGGACAGTGGCCGTTCGCGCCGATCCGATTCGAGGGGCAGACAAAGCACAGCATGGCCTCGATGCTGCGCCAGGCCTTTCACCACGGGCAGGCGGCGATTCCCGACTTCGACGAGGACGATCCGGCGCATTACGCCGACTGGATCGCGCTGATGCGCCAGCTGCCAAACATGAAGGCGGACGCGACGAAGGCCGGCTACAGCAGCTTCAAGATGGCCGACCCGAAGATCGGCGACGACCTTTTCGACGCGGCCTGCGCGGCGGTGTGGGCGCTGGTGACGCGCGGCGCCGACGAGGTGCCGGTGGTCATTGGCCGGCGGACGCAGAGCCGGGAGGCGTTGCTGGGCACGCCGGGGCGACTGATCGAGGTGGCGACGTGATCCGCATCGCCATCGAGTGGCCCGAGATCATCGCTTTCGGGATGTGCCTGCTGATCTGGGCCTACGTTCGCTGGAGACTCAAATGAGCTACGCCAGCGCAAAAGGTCGGGCGCCCGGTTCGTTGAAGACGTTGAACCAGACGCCGGCACCGCCGCTTTCCGATGCCGAAAAGGCGGTCATCGCGGACCGGGCCAGGGCGGTCAAGGAGCATCTGCCGGAGGCCTGGGATTTCATGAAGGCGCTGCACGCCGAAGGCATGGTCGACGGCATGCGTTGCCTGGTATCGGTGACGGTTTTTGAAGGGGAAGATCATGGGTCTGATGACTGACGTATTGGCGAAGCTGCGCGGATTGGGCAGGAATTCGCCAATTCCCGCGGTCGACGCCGCCGGGGGCGGCAATTCCGAGCAGGGCAAGCGCCCGTCGCCGGAAAACTCGATGAAGTACCTCTACCGGGCCATGTGGGTCGATCCGGATGTCCGGCAGGCGATTCTCGACGTCCGGGAGATGGACCGCCTCGACGGCCGGGTGCGCCGCATCCACAACCGCATCGCCCGCGATGCGGTGAAGGGCGGGCTGGTGATGACGCAGACCAGCGCCTCGCCGACGATCCGCCGGGAGTGGTCGGCCTTCGTCGAGCGCCTGCAGCTGCGCAACCCCCAGAAGCTGAAGAGCGACGCGCGCGGGCTGGCCATGGAAGGCAATCTGCCGCTGCAGTGGGTGCTGGACGAATCGCTGAACGTGGTCGCCGCCGTGCGCATGCCCAGCGAGACGCTGCTGCCGAACGTCGGCGACGACGGCCGCTTCAAGTCGGCCGCCGAGGCCTATTTCCAGATCGACCTGACGACGGGCAGCAAGATCGCCACGTTCCCGATGTGGCAGATGTTCCTGTGTCGCCTCGATCCGGATTCGTTCGACGACCAGGGGGCGCTGGGCCGCCCCTTCCTCGATGCGTCGCGCGATGTCTTGCGCAAGCTGCGGATGACCGAAGAAGACCTGGTGATCCGCCGCCGGCACCGGGCGCCGCTGCGCCTGGTGCACGTACTGGAGGGCGCCAGCCCGGACGAGCTGCAGGCTTACCAGGATCGCGTCGAGGCCGAGCAGGGCGAGATCACAGTCGACTTCTTCCTGAACAAGCGCGGCGCCGTCAGCGCCGTGCAGGGCGATGCCGCGCTGGGCGAGATCGGCGACGTGGTGCACCTGCTCGACACCTTCTTTGCCGGATCGCCCTTGCCGAAGGGCTTGATGGGCTACACCGACGGCATGGCGCGCGACATCCTGGAGGATCTGAAGCGCGACTACTACGAGGAGGTCGACAGCTTTCAGGACACGCTGGCCTTCGGCTACGAGTTCGGCTTCCGTCTGCATCTGCTGCTGAAGGGGGTTGTGCTCGACCCGCAGGAAACCTGGATCGGTTTCGCCGAGCGCAAGACCGAGACGCCGAACCAGCTGACCGACCGCATGCTGAAGTGGCTGGCGCTGGGCTACCCGCGCGCCATGATCTTCGAGGAAATGGGCAAGGACCCCGAGCAGGTGCGCCAGCGGATCGAGCAGGCGCAGCGCGACGGCGACCCTTACCCCGGCGGCGACGATCTGCCGGGGGGCGGCGTGCCGGGCGGGGTCAAGATCACGCCGGGAAATGCGCCCAAGGGCGAGAGCGCGACCAGCATCGGGAGCCGTAGCCAGAAATGACGCCACGCGAACGGGAGGCGGCGATCCGCCGGGCGATGCGCGAGGCGCAGCGCGAACTGATCGACCTGGACGAAGAGGCGGCCGCCGCACTGATGCGGCTCTACCGGTGGGCTGCCGAGAGCATCGCGCAGGAAATCTTTCTGCGCGCCGATGGCGACGGCACGCTGGCGCTCGCCCAGCTGGCCGACCTGCGCCGGCAGATCGAGGCACGCCTGGCGCAGCTCGAGGCGGGCCGCAATACCCTGCTCAACGAGGCGCTCGGGCAGGCCGCCCGGATCGGCGGCGAAACCTTCGTGCAGGCCGGCGTGGTGCCGGCGGCCTCGATGCGCCTGCCGGAAGAAGCGCTGCGCTTCGTGCGCGGCCTGGTCGCCGCCGATGGCCTGCAGCTATCCGACCGGCTGTGGCGGATCGACCGCGGTGCCCGCGACGCGGTGGTCAATGCGCTCGAACGCGCGGTCGTCTTGGGGCACGGCGCGGTGCAGGCGGCCCGCGAATTCCTCGATGCGGCCCAGCCGGTACCGGCCGACATCCAGGCGAAGATGAAATCGGCCGGCGCCTCGGCGATCGCCCGCGACACCCGGGCGCTGATGACCGGCGAGAAATCGGCCGGCGGGCCGCTGGCGCAATCGATGCGGGTATTCCGAACCGAGATCAACCGGGCGCACGGCGTCGCCTACATGAAGCAGGCCGAGGCCGTGCCCGGATTCGTCGGCATCCGCTTCACCCTGTCGCCGCAGCACCCGAAGCCGGACATCTGCGACGAACTGGCCAAGGAAGACCGCTTCGGCCTGGGCGAAGGCGTTTTTCCGAGCGTCGACGAGTTCCTGAAGGTCTGGCCGGCGCACCCGAATACCTTCTCCTTCCCGGTCGCTGTGTTCGGCTGATCCATTTCACCAGCCCGGGACAGCGGACGATCCGAAGAATTTCAGCTTTTCAGGCTGCTGCAGAATTTCGGAAAGGCGCTGGCGCTCTGCTGTCAGCGCTTCCTTGTCTTCGATGGGAATATCCCCTTTCAGGCGCTGATCAATCTGGTCCAAAAGGCCCGGGTAGTACGACTTTTCCACCGACCGGATCAAGTTCAAGAGCGAGATTGTTTCGTTGAGCATCATGGGCTCCGTGAGTTGAGGAGCCTCCTTTGTAACGTCACGACGCTCGGACAAGAGCAAATCGGGTCCCCTTTTTTTGCCGTCGCCGACCGGGAGAATGGGCCACGTCGCGGGAGTGCGCCGTTGGTATCTCCTCCCTCCCTCCCTCGCCCGGCCCTCCCGCGACACCTGAACGAGGGCGCGATGCGACAGAACCGACATTTCCGACTTTCCGAGAAGAACCCCGACGGGCGGCGCATCCGTTTCCTGTCGAGCCTGCCTTCTTCGCTGTCCGAATCGCTGGGCGGCGATGCGCCGACCAGCTGGGTGACCGTGACCCGGACGGGCAAGTTTTTCGACCGCCGTTACGGCGAGTTCGAGATCACCCGGCAGATGTTGTCGGAGATGGTCAAGAACTTCGAGGCCGGCACCTACGGACAAGACATCTTCTTCGACGTTTCGCACGAGCCCGACAAGGGGGCCGCGGCGAAGCTGCTGAAGCTGACGATCGAGGGCGACCGCCTGCGCGCCCTGGTCGAATGGACGCCCTACGGCGTCAAGGCGGTGAAGGAGCGTGGCTTCCGCTACCTCTCCGCCGAGTTTCACGAGAACTGGCAGGACAACGAACAACGCGCGACCCATGGATGCGTTCTCCTCGGGGCTGGCCTGACGACTCGGCCGGTGATCAAGCGCCTCGATCCGATTTCGTTGAGCGAGCAACCCGACGACGGCGCCGCCGCAGCAATCCTGCTGCACCCGACGCTGCTTTCCGAACTGATTTCCGAGGTAAGGACCACCATGAAAAAGCATCTTGAACAACTCAAGGCGGCGCTGGCCGCGAAGAAACTCTCCGAGGCCGCCATTGCTTCGGTGCTCAAGGCCGCCGAGCAGGCGATGACCGGCATGACCGACGAGGCGCAGATGAAGGCGCTGTGCGACGCGCTGGAGGATGGCGCGGTGAAGCTGGCCGAGTCCGGCCAGACGCCGGGCAACATCAGCATTTCGCTGGGCATGAGCGATGCCGCCGTGGCCGATCTGGTCGCCAAGAAGCTGGCCGATGCCCAGTCCGACGCCAAGAAGCTCGCCGAAACCGCCGACTCGCGCCGCAAGCTGCTGGCCGATACGGTCGGCGAGAAGGTCAAGGATGCCGAGATCGTCGAACAGGTCTGCAAGCCGTTCGCCGCGCTGGTCGCCACGCTGTCCGAAGATGCCGTGAAGGCCGTCGCCGTCGAGGTGATCGCCCTGGCCGAGCCGCTGGCCGCCCAGAAGCAGCTGGCCGCGATGGGCTTCGGCGGTTTCCGCGGCAATGCCATCATCAGCGTGGATTCGTCGAACCAGGTCAAGGCGCTGCAGGAAGCGATCGACAAGCGACTGGGCATTGCCGGCATGCCGGCCCGCCGCCGCTTCGAGCTTTCCGGCGGCATCGAGGTCGCCGAAGGCAAGGCGCTGGCCGAGAAGGTGCTCGCCGAATTCGACCGCCGCAACGGCGCCCAGCTGCACGCCGAGCACAAGATGCTGGCCGGCGGCGACGGCATCATGTCGGATGTCGCCGTGCCGACGATTTTCGAGCGCACCGTGATCCGCGAAGTGCTGTACCAGATGGTCGGCATGTCGCTGGTGGACGTCGGCACCGATGCCTTCGCGCAGTCGGTCTCGATCCCCTACAGCTATCGCGACACGACCGCCGCCGGCAAGAACGACACCCGCACCTATGAAGGCCAGGGGGTGAAGCGCGCCGGCATCAAGCAAGCGATGGACATCGCTTACCCGATCCCGCAGAAGCTGGCCTTCGAGGTTTCGGACGAACTGCGCTACCTGATGGGCAACGGCCAGCTGAATTTCGACATCCTCGGCGAGAACGCCCGCAACGCGATCCGGATCATCGGCGAGGACACCGAGCGCCTGATCTGGAACGAGCAGGTGAACGCGGCCGACGAGTACGGCGCCGTGGCGGTGGCCAACGAAGGCCTGACCGGCGTCAACGGGGCGAACAAGATTTTCGTGCTGGCCAAGTTCCCGGTGGTCAAGCCGCG
Source organism: Dechloromonas sp. (assembly GCA_028687035.1). Lineage (GTDB taxonomy): Bacteria > Pseudomonadota > Gammaproteobacteria > Burkholderiales > Rhodocyclaceae > Azonexus. The sequence goes on from JAQUAX010000010.1 coordinate 110,579, forward strand.
CAAGATCTTCGACCTGCAGGGCAACCAGGTCGGCAACACGATCAACCCGGTCTCCTGCGTCTTCGACGGCGCCGCCTGCCTCGAATACGACGGCACCGGCACCCAGGCCAACGGCACCTACTTCGTGCTGGACTACCAGCTGGGCGAAGTGCGCTTCGTCAATCAGGCAGGCGTCCTGCAGACCCCGGCCAACGCCAAGGTCATCACCCTGTCGTACAGCTACGCCAGCAACGCGGCGACGTGGGATACCGACCTCGGCGGCCTGAAGACCAAGGAGCGCTACGACGACCTGCTGTACCGCATCGGCCTGCGCAAGGCGCTGCTCGAAGACCAGCGCAGCTACCCGGCATCCCAGATGCTGATGTCGGGCACGCTGATGACCGCCATCGAGCAGGCCGAGAGCTTCGGCGCCAACTTCGCCCGGCCCGGCACGACGCTGGACCAGAACGGCAACCTGGGCGCGGTCAAGGGCATCCCCGGCTTCAAGAGCTACGCGCCGGGCCTGCAGCTCGGCGATAACCGGATCGTGATCGGCCAGCGCGGCCTGACCCGCTTCCGGATGCTGAAGCCGTGGGCGCTCGGCCAGCTGCAGGACCAGAAGGACTCCAACGGCCGCTTCACCGGCAAGAAGGAAGCCTACGGTGACCAGTTCATCGCGCTGCACACCCCGTCCCCGCTCAAGGCGGGCCTCACGTCGATCGTGCTGTACAGCGCGACGGGCCGGGTGAATCGCGCGTCCTAACGTCATGGGCGACTTCCCCCGGCCGGTTTGTCCGGTCGGGGATTTTTTCAGGATGAGATGATGAACAAGATCCCCGTTTCGAATTCCGGCGCGTCGGCGATGTTCGTCGGCAGCGCCATGGTGATGCCGGGCGAAACCCGGCTTTTCGACCCGAGCGAACTGCCGCCGGAGTACCGCCCGGTGGCGGCGGCTGTTGCCGAGGCGGCGCAGGACGATCCGCTGCTGGCCCTGGCCGACCTCTCGGTCGCCAAGCTGGCGGTCGGCCTGCCCGACCTATCCGACGACGAACTGGTGCGCCTGGAAGCGATCGAGCAGGCCAAGGAGAAGCCGCGGGCTGGCGCGCTGGCCGAGATCGCCGCCGAGCGCCTGCGCCGTGCCGAGCAGAGCGCGCCCGGCGGCCTGTCGGACAGCACCGGCGAACCCGGCGACCAGTCCGGCGACGGCGGAGCCGGCGAGTAAGCCATGCCCGGAACGATGTCCCGCGCCGATCTGGTGGCTGACCTGAAGGCCGCGCTGATGGATTCGGCGCGCACCTTCTCGGCGCCGGCCGATGCGGATTTCGTCCGGATGCTCGATATCGCCGCCGCCGACATGCACCGGGTGCGACCGCGCAGCCTGGTCGGCGCCATCAACCTGCAGGCCGACAAGGCGGACTATGCGGCCCCGGCCGACATGATCGAACTGCGCTCGATGCTCTGGGGCGTCGGGCAGCGCGCGCAGCCGTGGGAAAGGCGCTACGCCGGCCGGTTGCCGACGGCGCGCCAGATCGGCACGCTGATCCTGCTGTCGCCGGCGCCGACCGAACGGCAGATCCTGCTACTCGGGGCGGAGTTCAAATTCCTGTATGTGGCGCGCGATGCGATCTCGGATAGCGCAGGGCAGACGACCATTCCCGCCGACGACCGGCACCTGCTGCTGCTGCGCGCCCAGGCCGAGGCGATGCTGATGCTGGCCCAGCGCGACAGCGTGCGGCCGGTGCAGTCGGCGGCCGGACACGGAAGCCAGGCGAAGACCGGCCTGCCGGTCGCGCTGTGGAAAGAACTGATGGCCGCCTGGCTGGAGGCGGCATGAACCGGATCGACATCCGGATCGACAGCCTGAAGGCGACGGCCGCTTTCCGGGCTGCGCCCGACGTCATGGAGCGCCACGTCGACGGCGGCCTGATGCGCGGCGCCGCAGAAATCGCCGGCGAGGCGAAGCGGAAAGCCCCGAAGTCGCTGTCTAACCTGGCCAATTCGGTGATCTTCGGCAAGATCGGCCCGCTGACCTACGAGGTTCGGCCGGGCGTCGATTACGCGCTCTGGGTGGAGTCCGGCAGCGGCCCGGCGGCCGGGCACGCGAAGTATTACCCCAACCCGGACAACCTGCTGGCCTACCTGATGACCAGCCCGCGGGCGCGCGGCTTCGACCGCTGGAGCCGCAGCGAACGCGGCCGCCTTGAGCAGGAAATGGTCATCGCGCGCCGGGCGCAGGCCTTCGCCTGGTGGATCTACCAGCACGGCACCCGGCCGCAGCCATTCATGGCGCCGGCTGCCCAGGAAAAGCGCAGCGCCTGCGAAGACTTCGTGCGCGCCGCGGTCGACCGCGGGATTGCCGAGGTTTTCGGCGCCGGCACGGTGAGAGAGCGATGGGAACGCCGAACGACACGCTGAATGCGCTGCTCTCCGGGCTGCAGGCCGCTTTGCCTGGGCGCCTTGTGTCGCGCTCCCACGTCCCGCTTTCGCTGCGCCCGGTCGGCGATCTGGAAAAGGGCGTGCTCGCCCTGGTCAGCCTCGGCGAAGGGGACTACGCGAACTATCGCGGCCGGGAAGCGCAACTGGGGCGCATCAGCGCCCTGCTGATCGGGCATTTGATCGTAAGCGAGCAGGCCGAGGCGATCGCCGTCGAGCAGGCCGAGCTGGCGCTGGCCGAAGAGATCAAGGCATTCCTGCGCGGCAATCTGCCGACCGGCGTGAGCAGCTGCCTGGCCGATGGCTTCAAGCAGAGCGGGCAACTCGAGTTCCCGCGTGGATGGATCGTTTTTCAACTGGAGGTGCAAGGTGTCGAAGAAAACTGAAGCAGCCGCGGCCGAGCCGCTGGCCGAATCCCAAACCGCCGACGAGGCGCTGCCGGTCGCCGCGCCGATCGACCTCTATGCCGGCCAGGGCGGCAGCTACGTCGTCGACCCGAAAACCGGAGTGCGGACGCTCGTCGAGCGGACCGAGCATGTCGCCGAGACCGGCGGCGTCAACCAAAAGTGAGGTGAGCCATGCCCAAGTTCCAGAACAAGAACGCCATCCTGGCGAAGATCGAAACCACCTACGGGACGGACGCCGTACCGACCGGCGCCGCCAATGCGATCCTGCTCGTCGATGAGCCGGAAATCGTCCCGCTCGATATGAGCACGGTGGATCGCAAGCTGATCCGCGAGTATTTCGGCAATTCCGAACAGCTGCCGACCGGCGTCTTCGCCCGCGTCAACCTGAAGTGCGAAATCGCCGGATCCGGTACCGCCGGTACGGCGCCGGCCTGGGGGCCGCTGCTGCGCGCCTGCGGCTTCGCGGAAATCATCACCGCCGCCACCAAGGTCGAGTACAAGCCGGTCACCAGCAACCCGGAAGCCTGCACCATCTACGCCAACAAGGACGGCCTGCTGCACAAGCTGACCGGCGCCCGCGGCAACGTGAAGCTGAATTTCGCGGTCGACGACATTCCGCGCTTCGATTTCTCTTTCATCGGCCTGTTCAACCCGGTGACGGATGTCGCGATGCCGGCCACGACGCTGACGGCCTGGAAGACCCCGCTCGCCGTGAACAAGGCAAACACGCCGACCTTCACGCTGCACGGCAATGCCGCGCCGCTGCAAAGCCTGGCGCTGGACATGGGGAACCAGAACGACTTCTACAGCCTGCCGAACGCCACCGAGTCGATCCTCTTCTCGGGCCGCCAGCCCAAGGGCCAGGTCTCGATGGAGGCGGTTTCCATCGCCGTGAAGGACTGGTTCACCACGGTGAAGAACGTGACGCTGGACACCCTGCAGCTCATCCACGGCACGGCCGCCGGCAACAAGGTGCAGATCGACGCGCCGAAGGTGCAGATCAACAGCCCGAAGTACGGCGGATACAAGGGCGTGCTGATGCTCAACGGCGACCTCGCGCTGATGCCGAACGCCGGCAACGACGAACTCGTGATTACCGCGCTGTAAGCGCAAGAAAGGAAAAGCATGGCCAAGTTCACCATCGACCCGAACCCGACCTTCGCGGAGACCGTCACCTTCCGCATGCCCGGCGGAAAGACCGGATCGATCCGCGTCGATTTCCGCTACATGGACGCCGAAGCCTACGGCGAGCATTTCCAGAAGATGAAGGGCTGCAGCGATGCCGAGATCGCAGAGAGCATCGCCAGCGGCTGGGATGCCGCCGACGAGTTCGGCAAGGCGGCGCTGGAGCGCCTTTTCAACGCCTACCCGACGGCGGCCCGCGCCTTCTTTGCCACCTTCCGCACGGCGATCTACGGGGCGGACGAAAAAAACTGACCGAGGCGGCCCGCTTCTGGGCCAGCGGCGGGCGCGACTATACGTCGGCGCTCGCCGACCTCAAGGCGCTCGGCATCCAGGGTGACGACGCACTGCTCTGGCTGAAGGAGAGCGGCGCCGACGAGGTGTCGGACGAGTTTGCCGTGTGGCCGTGCAATGCCGAGGCCGTTGCGGTATTCGAGGCGCTGGCCGATTGCTGGGTGCATCCGCCGCTGGGCGGCGACCCGATCCGGATCGACCGCGGCGAAATGCTGGCCACCCTGCAGATGCAGGGCATCGAGGCGAGCCGCTACCCGGTGTTGTTCCGCCAGCTGAGGCTCATGCAGCAGGCGGCGAAGGACGAGTGGGCGGGACGGTAGGGGCCGGGTCCGCCCCTTTTTTTGCCTTGGCCGCTGCGGAGAATCGGGCGCATGAAGAATTCATCCGCCTCTTCGAACAACAACGTCAACGTCATCATCGGCGCCGATGTCTCCGGCTTGCGCGACGGGGCGAATGAGGCCGCCGGGATCGTCGAGGATCTCGGCAAAAAAACCGGCGAGGCCGGTGAAAAGGCGCGCGTCGGATCGCATGCCTTCGAACTGATCAGCGGAAAAATCCGCAATTTCGCGGCCGATGCCGTCGGGGCCGCCGCCGCCACCGCCGAATTGGCCATGGCCGCCGCCCGCATGCCCGGGCCGTGGTTGATCGCCGCCGCTGCGGTGGGTACCTACGCCAAGGCATCCCACGACGCGATGGTCGAGACGCGCGCCATGGACAACGCCATGGCGATCACCAGCAACTACGCCGGCATGACTGCGGGAACGATGCGGCTGTTGGCCGAGGACGTGGCCGCTGCCGGTACCGCCACCATCGGGCAGTCGAAGGAGATCGTCACCGCGCTGGTCGCTTCGGGGAAGATCGGGGCCGCCGCGATCGGCGAAGTCTCCCGCCTTTCCGACGATTACGCCGCGGCGACCGGGAAGACGGTCGGCAAGATCGCGCCCGACCTGGTTCGCCTCTTTGCCGACCCGGCCAAGGGGGCTCGCGAACTCAACGAGTCGATGCACTTCCTGACCGAGACGCAGATCGACCACATCGAATCGCTGCAACGCCTCGGGGATGCGCAGGGCGCCCAGCTTGAACTGGCGCAGGCGCTGGCTAACCACCTGCCCAAGCATGCGGCGCAGCTGGGCACGCTGGAGCGCGCCTGGGATGGCGTGAAGAAAGCGGCATCCAGCGCCTGGGATTCGATGATGGGCGTCGGCCGCGAGTCGACGCCCGAAGCAACGGCGCGCCAGCTTGCCAGCGAACTCGATGCCCTGGCGTCCGGGCTGGGGACGACGCGCGACAAGCTGGCGGCCAAGGTTGCCGGCACGACGATGGAGTCGCGCGTTGCCCAGCTTGAGGCCGGGTTGCGCGAGGCGACCCGGTGGGCGTCCGCCGCTGCGACGCGGGCTGCCGAACAGGCCGCCTCGGCCGCCGACAATGACCGGCGGAATCAGGCGGCCGGATTGGTCGCCAAGTATTCGACGCAGGCCAAGGTCGACGAGCTGATGGCGCAGCGAAAGCTGCTCGAGGAGACCGGCGTCGCCGGCAGCGACGAGGCGATCAAGAAGATCGACGCCGAGATCGCCAAACTGCGCGAGGTCAAGAAGGAGCGGGCATCGGCCGCGGCGCAGCTGATCGAGTCGGTCCGCGAGCGTATCGCCATCGAGGAAGCGGCCGCCGGAACGACGGAGCGCCTGAGCGAAGGCGAGCGGATCGCGCTGCGCGTGCGAACGGCGCTGGCGAACGGCACGCTGAAGATGACCGCCACCCAGCGCTCTGTCGTGAATGCCGAGCTGGACCGCCTGATCGCCCTGGAAAAATCGAACGCCGCCGAGAAGGAGGCCGCGAAGATCGCCGCCGAACGGGCGGCGATGCTCGGCCGCATGCTCGCTGAAGAGTTGAAGCGCGATGAAACGATCGAGAAGGCCAACGAAAAGCTGCGCGACGAGATCGAGATGCTGGGCATCTCGAAGGATGCGCAGGGCGAGTACCGGGCGGCCAAGATCGAGACGCAGGCCGCCAGCGAAGCGGCGACGGCGGCAGCGATCGAGGAACAGGCCGAGATGTGGAAGACGCTCGGCGTGCTGCCCGATGTGATCGAGGGCTATCTCGCCCTGGCGGCGGCGAAGCGTGAGTCGGCGGCCGATCTGACCGAGCAGGCCCGCCTGCTGCGGGAGAAGGGCGTCAAGGAGGTAGCGGTCAAGGCCGCCGAAGACGCGACGCGCCGGTGGGCGGAAGCGGCGAATGATATTTCGCGCAGCCTGACCGATGCCCTGATGCGCGGCTTCGAGTCCGGACGCAGCATGGCTGAAAACCTGATTTCGGCGATCAAGTCGGCCTTCGGGACGATGGTGCTGCGGCCGATCGTGCAGGCCGTCGTGATGCCGATCAGCAACGCTGTGGGCAGCGCCATCTACGGGCAGGCCGCCAGCTCGGCGGTAAGCGGCGGCACCAATATCATTTCTTCCGCAAACGCCCTGAACAACCTCTACGACGGCATCACCAGCAGCTTCGGCAACCTCGGCAACGCCGTCGGCTCTTACGTCAGCTACGCGCAGACCGCCTCGGGCTATACCTACGGCACGGCGGCCGGCAGTCAGCAATCGATGATGCTGGCCGCGCAGGATGCCGGCCTCACGACGACGGGCAGCGCCGCGACGATGGGCACTGCCGCCAGCTACCTCGGCGGCGCCCTGGCCGGCTACGCGCTGGGCAAAATGATCTCCGGCGGATATTCCGTCATCGGCAAGTCCGGCAACACGGCCGTCATGGTCGGTACCGCCATTGGCTCGATCTGGGGACCGATCGGAGCGGCGATCGGCGGCGCCATCGGCGGCCTGATCAACCGCGCATTCGGCATGGGGCCGAAGAAGGTCACCGCCTACGGCGTCACCGGCACCTTCGGCGACGGCGATTTCGAGGGCAAGCAGTTCCAGAAGTGGAAGCAGGACGGCGGCTTGTTCCGCTCGGACAAGAAGGGCACGAACTACAGCCCGCTGGCGGCCAGCGCCGACTACGCGCTGTCGATGACCTTCCGCGCCGTGCAGGACAGCGCCATCGCCTACGCCGAGGCGATCGGCCTGGGTACGTCGGCCATCGAGGCCTACAGCAAGTCGATCACGATCAACCTCAAGGGCCTTTCCGACGAGGAAAAGCAGGCCAAGTGGGACGAGCTGTTCGCGACGATGAGCAACGAGATGGCGGCGCTGGCCGGCAACATCACGGCCTTCGCGCACACCGGCGAAACCGCCTCGCAGGTGCTGGAGCGCCTGGCCACGAACCTGACCGCGGTCAATGCGGTGATGGACAGCCTCGGCGACAACGCCTTCGCGGTGTCGCTCAAGGGCGCCGGGCTGGCCAGCCAGCTGGTCGACCTGGTCGGCGGGCTGCAGAACTTCTCCAACCTGACCGGCAGCTACTACCAGAACTTCTACACCGAGCAGGAACGCTTCGACGCGGCGATCGTCTCGATGCGCAAGACGCTGATCGAGATCGGCGTGACGGCCATCCCGACCACCCGGCAGGCCTTCCGCGACCTGATGGAGGCGCAGGACCTGACCACCGTCAGCGGCCAGGCGACCTATGCCGCGCTGCTCCAGGTGTCGTCCGGTTTCGCCACGCTGATCGGCAACATCGAGAACCAGATCGCGCAGCTGGAAGCCGAGCGCCTGCGCCTGGCGCAGCAGATCCTGGACGAGCACGACAACCTGCTCGCCCGCGCCGCCGAGCTGACCGGCAATACGCAGGCGCGGCTGGCCGCCGAACTGGCTGGCATCGACCCGCTCAACCGCTCGCTCTACCTCTACGTCGATGCGCTGGAACGTGCCCAGACGGCGACCGAATCGATCAGCGCCTCGTTCGACGCGCTGGCCGAGGCCGGCGGCGGGATCGCCTCGTTTGTGCAGAGCATCCGCCAATCGCTGATCGGGCTGGCCTCCGGCGCCTCGCTGAGCGCCACCCGCGCCGCCTACCGGGCCGACCTCGACCGCGCCCGGCAGGGCGACGTCAGCGCCAGCGGCACGATCACCGGCAGCGCGCAGGCCTATCTGGACGCCGCGCGCAGCCAATCGACCAGTCGCGCGCAGTACGCGGCCACCGTCGCCCGCGTCGCCGCCGAACTCGAGGCGCTGCCGGCCACCAAGAGCTATGCGCAGCAGCAGGTCGAGCTGCTGCAGCAGCTCAACGACGGCGCCAGCGACATCGAGCAGGCGCTGGCCACGCTGCAATCGGCGCTCTCCGATGCGATGGCGGCCGGCTTCGGCCAGCTGGACGTCAACACAAACGGCCTGCTGACCTACGACGAACTGCGCGCCGGCTTGTCCGGCATCGCTACCGATGCCCAGCTGCGCGCCCTGATCGCCGCCGCCGACACCAACGCCGACGGCCAGATCAGCAAGCTCGAAGCCCAGGCCGCCGCCACCTCGGCCGTCGCCGACAACACGGCCGGCATGCCGCTGGACGCGCAGGAGCAGATCAACGAACTGCGCCGGCTGGTCGGCGAGACGATCACCAACAGCGGCCGCATCCTCGAGCTCAACGTCTCTCTGCAGTCGCTGCGCAACGCCATCGTCGAGATGACCGAGCAGGAGCGGACGCAGGCGGCGATCAACAACAAGAACCTCGAACTCGAGGCGCTGACCAAGCTGCAGGAAGGCATGGTCGGCAGCGTGCTGGCCGGGATCGACTCGATCTGGTCGCTGGCCGCCGCCAACAAGGTGTTCCTGAACGCCGATGCGGGCGCCGCGCTGAAGAAGAACACGGCCATCTTCAACGTGGTCGACGGCACGTTCGTGTCGGATTACGACCAGATCACCGGCAGCGCGGCGAACATGGATGCCTTCAAGGCGGCGTTCTACGCGGCCGGCGGCGCCTACGAGCAGACCTACGGCATGGCCGACGACCTGCTCGCGCTCAAGGCCAAGATCGACGCCGCGCGCCAGGCGATCATCGCGCTCGGCGGCGTGCCGCAGTTCGCCCGCGGCATCAACGAGGTGCCGGCGGACATGCTGGCGATGATCCACAGCGGCGAGCGCATCCTGCCCGCCGCTGACAACCGCGCGCTGATCGCCGCGCTGGAAGAGCGCAACCGGCCGCAGGAAATCCGCCTGACCGGCCTGCCGCCGGTCGCCATGCAGCAGGACGACACCCTGCGCCGCGAGATGCTGGCCGAGCTGCGCGCCCTGCGCGCCGAACTGGCCAATTCCCGCGCCGAATCGCGGTCGACCGCGCTGTCGACCTCGAAACTGGCCCGCCTGGTGGATCGGCTGATGCCGGACGGTGACGCGCTCTCCGTGAGGATCGCGGCATGAAGTTCATCGAGCCCGTCAGCCTCGCTAGCGCCGCGCTGATCTCCTCGACCATCGCCGAGGCCGACTATCCGGCCTGGGATGTCGCGACCTCCTACACCGTCGGCGCCCGCGTCATCAAGACGGCGACGCACCGCGTCTATGAGTCGGTCAAGGCGGACAACCTCGGCCATGACCCGGCCACGGACAAGACGGCGGAGTGGTGGGTGGATGTCGGCCCGACCAACCGCTGGGCGATGTTCGACGCCTCGGTCGGCAGCGTGAGCAGCGTGGCCGGCGCGCTGACCGTCGTCCTCGAGCCCGGGATCATCTCGGCGCTGGCGCTGCTCGACATCGCCGGCACCGCGGTGCACGTGGTCATGGAATCCGGCGGCGCCACCGTCTACGACAAGACCTTCGACATCGCCGACGACGCCGAACTGCTCGACTGGTGGATGTACTTCTTCGGCCCGATCACGCCGGCCACCACGCTGATCGTCACCGACCTGCCGCCGTTCCACGCCGGCCGGCTGACCGTGAGCATCACCCCGGCCGGCGGCAGCGCCGCCTGCGGCACGCTGGCCGTCGGCGAACTGGTCGAGGTGGGCGACGTGGAGTGGGGCGCGCGGATCGGCGTCACCGACTATTCGCGCAAGGAAACGGACGAGTGGGGCGTGACGTCGGTCACCGAACGCGGCTACGCCAAGCGGCTGGAGCCCTCGGTCGAGATCCGCAAGACCGCCGTCGATTACGTCGCCCGCCGCTTCGCCGCCATCCGCGCCCGGCCGGTCGTCTGGATCGGCGTTCCGGACTACGAAAGCACGGTGATCTACGGCTGGCTGCGCGACTGGGGCATCGCGATTTCGTACCCGACCTTCTCGGTCGCCCAACTCACCATCGAAGGCCTGACATGACCACGATCACCGCCCTCCCGACGCCGCCCTCGCGGCTGGACCCGGTCAATTTCCGCGACCGCGCCGATGCCTTCCTGGCCGCGCTGCTCCCCTTCACCGCCGAGGCCAACGCACTGGCCGCCGAAGTCAATGCCGACAAGGCGACGATCGTTGCCAAGGTCGATCTGGCGATGCTTTCCGGGCTCGGCAATGCCGCGGCCAATGCCGCGACCGCCGTTGCCAAGGCGGCCGAAGCCGTCGCCGCCGCGAGCGCCGCGCAGCAGGCGCAGACGCTGGCGACCGCCGCCTGGACGGCCGCGCTCGCCGCCAACCCGGACCTCAACCCGCCGGTGCGGCTCAACCCGCACACGATCACTGCCAACCTCAGCATCCCGGCCGGCTACAACGCCCAGGCCGCCGGGCCGCTGACCATCGCCGAAGGCGTTGTCGTCGAGATCGCCGACGGCGCCAGCTTTGCCATCAACTGAGAGGACCGTCATGGCCGAAAACCCCTTCAAATTCGATCCGCCAGGCCAGACCTCGCCGGCCCTCGCGCTGCTCGCCATCACGCCGTCGGACGCAGCCGACCTGCCGCGCATCGTCCGCGACATCCGCGTCGGCGCGCCAGGCGACGTGGCGCTGGTCGATACCGAGGGCAACACCGTCAGCTTTAAGTCCTGCGTCATCGGCGAGCGCCTGGGGCCGTTCCGGGCCGCCCGCGTGCTGGCCACCGGGACGACCGCCGGCCAGCTGGTCGGCTACGTGTGAGGCGCCCGCCATGCTCAGCCTTTCCATTTCCCTCACTGCCCGCCGCGCCGTACCGGACGCCATCCCCCACTGGGACGTGCTGACCGACGACCAGGGCGCCCCGATCACACTGGACGACGGCAGCAGCCTCGTCATCTACCTGGAGTAGCGCCATGAGCACCCTGCAGCAGATCCACGCCGACCCGGCCCGCCGCATCGGGCAACTGCCCGCCACGGCGCTCTTCCTGGTCGATGACGCCGGCAGCAGCAAGACGGCGACGCCGGCGCAGATCACCGCCTATGTGGCCGCCGCCATCGCGGACAGCGCCGCCCTGCAGCCGGTCGCCCGCTTCAACCCGAACACCGTGCGCGACAACCTGACCATCCCGGCCGGCTACAACGCCGCGATGGTCGGCCCGATCACCCTGGCCGAGGGCGTCGTCGTCGACATCGCCGACTCGGCATCCCTCGCCATCCTCTAAGGAGCCTCAACCATGAGCGAACTTCGCACCCGCAGCATCGTCGGCAAGGACGGTGGCCCCGTCAGCTTCCCGAACGGCATCGTCATCGGTAGTGCCGGTACCTACGGCAACATCAACCACATCGGCACGCCCGGCCAGGCCGGCTTCGGCGTCGGCATCTGCCCCGGCCCGCTGCCGGACGGCATGCTGCCGCTGCCCGGCTACGCCGACCCGCTGGCCGAGAATTACGGCAACTACAAGTACACGGACGGTAGCATCATGGTCTGGGTGCCGGCCTACTGGTACAAATGGGGCACGGGCGCCAACGGCCTGGCGGTCAATGAAGTGGATATCAAGCCCTTCGCCGCCTACGCCAACCCGGCCGCCGCCACCGCCGCCGGCTACGCGCTGCACCGGGCCTTCTACGACGGAGGCGCGGTGAAGCAGGGCGTGTTCGTCGACAAGTACCAGTGCAGCAACAACGGCGGGATCGCCTCGTCGATCAAGCACGGCCTGCCGCTGACCTCGCATGCCACGCACAACCCGTTCGCCGGGCTGGCCGGCGCGCCGTCCAACACCTACGGCGGCGCGATCGCCGCGGCCAAGACGCGCGGCGCCAGCTTCTTCTGCAACTCGCGCTTCGTCTTCGCGGCCTTGGCCATGCTGTCCTATGCCCATGGCCGCGCCAGCGCAAGCACGACCTACAACGCCTGGTACGACGCCGCTGGAACGAAAAATTTCCCGAAGGGGAACAACAACAACGCGCTCGGCGACGCCAGCGACGGCGCGATCCTCTACGTGTCGGACGGCTATCCGAACTGCGGCAAGACCGGCAGCGCCAACCTGTTCGCGCGGACCACGCACAACGGCCAGAACTGCGGCATCGCCGACCTCAACGGCAACCTGTTCGAGGTGACGCCGGGCCTGACTTCGGACGGCACGAACCTGTACGTCCTGAAGACCAGTGTCTCGATGAAGAACGTCACCGGCGGCAACACGCTGGCGACCGACCTCTGGGGCGCGACCGGCATCGCCGCGCAGTACGACGACCTGGGCATCGCCTACGAGGCATGGCGTGAAACCGGCGCTGACCGGACGACCTACTACGGCAACGCCAGCCAGGTGTTTTCGCACGCAACGAGCGGCAATGCGTGGGCCTGGGCTGGTGCAGGCGGAATGCTGGCCGGCGGCGATGGCGGCACCAATGCCTTCGGTAACGACCACTTCGCCGATTACAAGCCGAACGAGTCGTGTCCGGTCTCCGGCGGCACCTGGGGCAACGGTTCGCTCGCCGGCGTCTGGGCGTTGACCCTCACCACCGGCCGCGCGAACTCGAGCAGCAGCGTGGGCTTCCGCTCCGCCTTGTATTTGTAACTTTGGAGGCCGGGCGCGGGAGCGCCTGGCATTGAAATGAACCTGCACGCCGAAGCCAGCCTGAACCGGAAATTTGTCGAAATGGCCCAGTTGATGAACGTCTATCTGAACCACTTTCCGCGACACGAGAAGTACGCGCTGTCGCAACAGATCCGGACGGCTGCCTACGACGTGTATTCGCTCATCGTGGAGGCGCAGAAGCGCTACCACAAGAAAACCACGCTGACCCAGCTGGATATCCGCCATGAACAGCTTCGCATGCTGATCAACCTGGCTTTCGAACTCGGCTATTTCGCCTTCAAGGACGGAACGCCCAGCGAAGAAAAGCCGGCGAAGCTGGCGCGACATCGTCACCTGGCCATAAGCCGGCTCGTCGATGAGCTAGGGCGCATGATCGGCGGCTGGCTGGTTTCAGAGCGGCAACGGGAGGCGTCTTAACATGTGTCCGATCTCCGGCGGCAACTGGAACAACAGTTCGAACGCCGGCGTCTGGGCGTTGAACCTCAACAACGTCCGCGCGAACTCGAACAACAACGTGGGCTTCCGCTCCGACTCTGCTTCGCCTCGCACCCGGCAACGGGATGGTGGAACAAAGGGAGACGCTTTCCGGCGCGCGGCCGTTTCGGCGACCGCGGCGAAATCGGTGTGCTGCCGTTTTTCTGGTAGGGGCCGCAGGGCTCTCGAAGGTCGGACGACATGAAGCGCATCGGTCATCTGTACGAGCAGGCCTTTACGCCCGAGGCGCTGCTCACCGCTTTTTTCGACGCGTCGCGCCATAAGCGCATGACGCGCGCCTGCTTTCAGTTCGAGCGGCGGCTGGCCTACCACCTGGATCAGCTGCACGCCGAACTGCAAGACGGCAGCTACTGCCCGCGCCCGTATTTCAGCTTCATGGTCTACGAGCCGAAGCCGCGCCTGATCTACGCGCCGGCCTTCCGCGACCTGGTGGTGCAGCACGCGATCTACCGGTTGATCTATCCGCTTTTCAACCGGGGATTCATCGACCAGTCCTTCGCCTGCCGCAAGGGCAAGGGGACGCACGCGGCGGCCGATTACGCGCAGGCCGCACTGCAAAACTCGCCGGCCGACAGCTACACGCTGAAGCTGGATATCCGTCGCTTTTTCTACCGGATCGACCGCGCCACCCTGCGCCGGCAGATCGAGCGCAAGGTGAAGGATCGCCGCTTCGTGGATCTGATGATGGCTTTCGCCGACCACGGCGAGCCGCGCGGCATCCCGATCGGCAACCTGCTGAGCCAGTTGTACGCGCTGATCTACCTCGACCCGCTCGACCATTTCATCAAGCGCGAACTGGGCGTCCGGCTGTACTGCCGCTATGTCGACGATTTCGTGCTGTTCGGCCTGACCCGCCGCCAGGCGGTCGAATACCGGTCGCGGATCGTCGCCTTTCTGGCCGAACGCATTGGGCTTGAACTCTCGCGCTCAACCATTGCACCGACCCGGCGCGGCCTCAATTTCGTGGGCTACCGCACCTGGGCCAGCCGCCGTTTCGTGCGCAAGCACAGCCTGTTCACCTTCCGCCGGTCGGTGCGCCGCGGCGACGCGGCCAGCATTGCCGCCTGCCTCGGCCACGCCCGGCGGACCCACTCTCTTGCCGCGATGCGGCGCTACCTGGAGCAATCGCAATGACCATCATCGCTTACCGCAAGCACATCACCCGCGACATCACCCGCGAGCTGCGCGGCCCCGAGGGCTGCATCGAACTCGCCACGGTGGACGGCGTCACTTATGTGTTTTTGCCCGCCAGCGCCACGCTCGGCGAGCAGCCGGCGGAGATCGCCGACAGCATCACCGAGGTGACGCTCGACGCCGTGACGCGCTCGGCCATCAAGGCGGCCAGCCCGCACTGCCGGCTGATCGCCGACCGCATGCAGCAGCGCATCCGCGAGCGCTACAGCCTGGACGACGAGATGTATTTCAACCGCATCGGCTCTGCCGCCGCGCTCGATCTGTACCAGCCGACCGCCGACGAACTGCATGACCTGTCGGCCTTCAATGCGCACATCGATGACGTCCGCGACTGGGGCCGGCAGCAGCGCGCCGCGCTGGGGCTGTGACCATGGACTGGCACTCGATCCTGATCGCGCTGCTGATCCTGTTCGCGCTGCTGCAGCTGGCCGACGCCTGGACCACCGACCGCGGGCTGGCCCGCGGCCTGCGCGAGATCAACCCGGCCATGGCCTGGCTGATCGCCCGCTACGGCCGCCGTCCGGCATTGGCCGTCGCCAAGCTGGTGATGATCGCCATCGCCCTCGGCGCCACCGCCGCCGGCTGGATGCCCTGGCCGGTGCTGGCGGCGATCGATGCGGTGTACGCCGGCGTGGTCGTCAATAACGCGCTCAGGCTGCGTAGATAGGGGGACGTCATGCCGGAAAAGATGCTCAGCTGGTGGCAGAGCCTGATCGACACGGCGGCTTTCGTGGCGATGGGGATGTTCATCGGCGTCGGACAACTGCTTGCCAGCAAGGAGGTGCTGACGCTGCGCATCATCATTGGCCGGGCCTTGTCAACGGGCGGTATTGCCGCTGCGGCCGGCGCGGCGCTGGTCTGGGTGCCGGACCTGCCGCGCGTCGGCCAGCTGGGCATCGCGGCCGCGCTGGCCAGCCTCGGCACCTCTGGGCTGGAGCGGCTGTTCCAGCGCCTGCTGCAGGGGAGGGGCTGAGATGGACACCGCGCTGTTCATCGCCATCGCCCTGATCGCCGCCGTGATCGGCGCTTATGACCTCGCGCGCTGCCGGCGACGGCATGCCGCGGGGAAACTTCCGGAGGACATTCAATGACCCTCGACCAACTACGGCAGATCATGCCCTACGCCGGCCCGCGCGCCGCGCGCTACTTCCAGCCGCTGACCGACGCGATGCTCGAATTCGGCATCGACACGCCGGCCCGCCAGGCAGCCTTCCTCGCCCAGGTGGCGCATGAGAGCGCCAGCCTGCGCTACGTGCGCGAACTGGCGGACGGCACCGCCTACGAAGGCCGCGCCGACCTCGGCAACACCCGGCCCGGCGACGGGCCGCGCTACAAGGGGCGCGGGCTGATCCAGATCACCGGCCGCGCCAACTATCGCGCCACCTCGCTCGCGCTGTACGGCGACGAGCAGCTGCTGCTCGACCATCCGCAGCTGCTCGAGGAGGACGAGCCGGCCTGCCGCAGCGCGGCGTGGTTCTGGTGGATGCGCGGCCTGAACACGCTGGCTGACACCGGGCAGTTCCGCGCGATCACCCGCAAGATCAACGGCGGGTTCAATGGCTACGCCGACCGCCTGGCCTCGTGGGAAAAGGCCAAGGGGGTGCTGGCATGAGCCTCACGAGCCTGAAATGGGTGGCCGCACTGGCCGCCGCTGTCGCGCTCTGGTGGGCCTGGACGACGCACAACGCGCATCAGCAGCAGATCGGCTACAACCGCGCCGCCGGCGAGTACGCCGCGCAGCTGGCCGAAGCCAAGGCGCAGGCGCTGGCCGCCGAGCGCGGCTGGAACGACAAATTGAAAGGAGCGATCGATGACCGCACGACCCTGGAACAAGCCCTGGCGGCTGCTCGTGCTCGCGCTGCCGGCGCTGATGAGCGCCTGCGCCGCACCGCCGACGATTTCCGCAACCGCCTGTCCGCAGCCACCGCCGAAACCGCGCGCGCTGCAGCCGCTGCCGCCGCAGAGTTACTCGGAGAGTGCGGCGGCCGATATCGAGCGCTGGCAGCAGCAGCTGATGGCCACGCTGCCGACCTCGCCCAGTGCGACGCCGCCTGGCCGGAGTGACGGCAATGCCGGCGCGGATCGTTGATCTGGCGGAGTGGCGCAGGACGCATCCGCCGGTGGTTCGGCTGTGGATGGCGCAGGCGCGGGTGTGGCGGCTGTGGTGGAGGCTGATGTGGCGCATCTGAGCTTTGTCGAGGCGGTCGAGGCCTTCAGGAAGGTCGAAACCAACGAGTCCGCCGCCCTTGTTTTACGGGACCGCGCCCTGCAATCTGTGATTGCGTGCTGGCCGAACGTGAGCCGCCGTTTGCCGGAGGGCCGGAGTGATTTTTCCGGCCTGGCGCTCGATGAGCTGTGGTCATTGACCGATTTCGACGAGCGCGATGTGGTCGATCTCTCGGGGATCGGTTGCGGGTTGGCGCTGGCGGCGTTCAGGCGGGCAAAAGGAAACCGGCTGATCTATCCGGATGGGTCGGTCCACAAGGTAGCCAAGGTCATCTTGCAGAAGATGATCAAGGATGCATGCAGTTGATCTTTACGGAGGTGAATCATGGCAGCAAAGAAGGCACGTCCGCTGTTCGGCAAGGGCTCGCGCGGGCCGCGTGGCCGGACGGCAACCACGGCGCAGGCAATGCAGCGCGCCGGCGCGGGCATCATGAGCCGGCAGCAGGGCACCAACCTGGCGCGCCGCAAGTCGATGGGCGGCGCCGGGGGCTAGGATGACCCGGGCGGCTCCGAAGAAGCCAAAAAAGAGGCCGCCCACCGGGCGGCTTCTTTTTGAGCCGATCAAGACGCAGGCGCGCTTTGCGCGCAAGGTGATCGTCGCGTTCTCGGGCGGCAAGGATTCGGTGGTGACGCTGGATCTGTGCTGCCGTTACTTCGACGAGGTGCATGTGTTCTTCATGTACCAGGTGCCCGGCCTGTCGTTCCAGGAAGCGGCGATCCGCTGGGCGGAAAACCGGTACGGCGTCGAGGTGATGCGCCTGCCCCACTTCGAGCTTTCGGACTGGTTCCGGCTCGGGCTGTTCCGGCACGAGGACTGGGCGGTGCCGCCGGTCGGCATCCAGGACATTTACGCCTACGTGCGGCAGCAGTTCGGCGCGCATTTCATCGCGGCCGGCGAGCGCATCGCCGATTCGATCTGGCGGCGGGCGATGATGAAGCATTCCGGCCATCTGGACGTCAAGCGCGGCCGGTTCTACCCGCTGATGTACTTCCGCAAGGAGGATGTGCAGCGCTACATCCGCCAGCACGACCTGAAGGTGAGCCCGGAATCGCGCTTTCTCGGGCATTCGTTCCGCTCGCTGCAGGGTGAAGACATGTATTTGCTGCGCCGGCACTATCCGGCGGATTACGAGAAGGTGGCGCGCTGGTTCCCGTTCGTAGGGGCCGGCGTGCGGCAGTTCGAGATGGAGATGGAGGAAAACGGCCGTGAGTTCTGATCATCTGACGAAGTACCAGCGTTTCGAGAATGTGCGGGTGTGGCGGCACGAGCTACGGCCGCATCCGAAGAACCCGCGCACGATCGGCAAGAAGCAGGAGCAGCGCCTGCGCGGCAAGGTTAAGGACGTGGGGCTGGTGCAGCCGCTGATCTGGAACCGGCGCACCGGCTACCTGGTCGGCGGGCATCAGCGCATGGAGGTGCTCGACCGACTGGAGAAGTACAACGCGCTGACGCGGGAAAACGACTATCAGCTGGATGTCTCAGCCTGCGAGCTTTCCGACGCCCAGGAACTGGAGATGCTGGTCTTCCTGAACAACCCGAGCGCGTCCGGTTCGTTCGACCTCGACCTGCTGGCCGACCTGAACCTCTCGGCCGGCATCGATTTCGCCGGCATGGGGTTCGACCAGATCGACGTCGACCTGATGTTCGACGGCGACGCGCGTTTCTCTCACTTGTTCGAGGACGACGACGAGGTGGCGGCGAGCAAGGAGAAGCTGGCCGAGGTGAAGGCGGCGCGCGAGGCCGGCGCGGAGCGCATGCAGGGGGAGAACAGCGCGGAGTTCTACTTCGTGGTCGTCTGCCGCGACGACGAGGAGCGAACGGAGTGCATGCGGCGGCTCGGGGTGCCGAAGCACGAGCAGTTCGTCAGCGGGGATTCGCTGCTGGGCGCGACCGAGGGGTGATGTCTCCCTCATCGATGAGGGAGAGATGTGAAAAGCCCGCTGTTGCGGGCTTTTTGGTCAGGCCGGCTGCACCAGCCGGCAGGCCGGGCAGGTTTGCGCGTCGTCCAGCCAGTCCGGGCCGGGCGGGTGGCCGCAGCGCAGGCAGTCGGCCGGCGCCGGGGCGTCGAGGTAGTGGGCGCCGGGCGGCAGGTAGTAGATCCCGGCGTCGTCGGTCTGGTAGAGGTTGAGCCGGCCCTTGTGCAGCGCCGGCCAGACGTGGCGCGGATTGGCCAGGTGCCAGCCCCAGTAGCCGGTGTCCCAGTCTTCCGGCGCCATGCAGGCCGCCGCGGCCTCGTGGCGCAGCCAGGGGCGCACGTCGACAAGATCGACGACGCAGACCAGGCGCTGGGTCGGCAGCAGGCTCTCGCTGCCGTCCTCACGATCGATGATGCAGGGCTTGCCGCTGGCCGGTATGAGCAGCGGCCCGCGGTAGTCGGTGCGCCAGCTGCGCACCTCGATGGTCTTCCAGGCCTCGGCGATGTAGGTGGCCCAGGGCTGGCGAACGGCGAGTGTGCGCATTATTTGATCCTCCTGAGTTTTGGCCAGACGGCGATCTTGCAGATGCCGTGCTGGTCGAGCGCGGCTTCCAGGGCCGCCAGACTGCTGACGGCCAGGGCACTGTATTCGCGGCGCACCCCGGTTTCGAGGGTGACGCGCACGGCGAATTCTTGCAGCGGGGCGCGGGCTGGCGCCCCGCCTTGGTGGGCGGGGGCCAGCACGGTCAGGCCTGCTGCGCTTCGGCCAGGCGGCGGGCAAGCTCGCCGTCGAGCCAGTCGGTGTAGCCGTAGTCGTTGAGGTCGTCGCCACGCTCGGCGCTGTAGCGCTCGTCGGCCGGGGTGTCGCAGTAGCCGGAGACGCGGTAGATCAAGACCAGGCTGCCGTCGTCGCGCTGCAGCCAGCTGTTGTCGCTGGCCTCGGTATTGATGAGCAGGCTGTTGTCGTCGAGGTCCAGGTAGAGCTGGTGACTGAGGCCGTCGTAGTAGTCGCACGAGGCGAGGCCGGCGAAGTATTGCTGCAGGGTGGCCAGGTTGCCGTCGACGGCAATGAGATCGTCAGTGGTGATCATTTTTTACTCCAATCGCCTGGTGAGCCGGCGAGCGCTTGTGATCGATTGACCACGCTCTCATTATAAATATTTTGCAAAAAAACGCAAACATTATTTGACCGTTTGCGAAAAAAATATATGATGATGGTGTCGGTGGTGTGCACCGGCGGCGCTCGCCGGCCGTCCTGGCGATACTGGAGATCATCATGTCTGACCGCGCTCTGCTCTCGATCCGTCTTACCGTCGACCACGACGACGCCGGTCCCGGCGTGCCCGCTCGCCCCGTCTACGCCTACGTCAAGTTGTACCGCGAGGCCGATGGCCTGGTCTGGCGCATCGACGGGCCGCTGGGCGACGAGTGCGAGGCACTGCCCAGGCCGCCGTCGGCGGCCCAGGCAAAGGCAGATGCCCGTCTGGTGTACCCGCAGCACAGCCCGTTCAAGGCGCGCGCTTCCTGGCTGTGATTCAAGCGCTACCCGCTTCGGCGGGCTTTTTATGGATGAGACGATGAGCGAATGGGAAATCGACCCGGAGGCCTGCGAGGCCCGGCACCCGTGCGGCGTGACGCTGCGCTTCCGGCGTGCCGATGATGGCCTGGGCGGCTGGCTCGGCGAGCTGGCCGGCGAGGTCAGCATTCCGGCGGTGATGCGGCACTTTCCCGGCGAGCAGCCGGCGGCGGTGATTTCGAGGCTGGCCCGCGAGGCCGGCGAGGCGTATTCGGCGGCGATGAGCCGCCGGCATTGAGGAGTGGGCGATGGATGAGCAGGTGAATCTGGGGATTTCGATCCCGGCCGGGGTGGTTTTTTCCGACCTGAAGCTGCAGCGCGACCCGGTGACGCAGGCGCTGCGCTTCGACTGGGCGCCGATCGAGGCGGTGTGTGCGGCTTCCGGGCTGGATGTGGCGATCTTCAAGGAATCCGACGAGGGCAACGTGATCGAGTTGCTGCTGAACTGGTACGGCTTCAACCTGGCCAGCGGCGGCCCGCGCGATGCGGTGATGGAGCAGGTGGTCGCCGAAGTCGAAGCCGAGGCGGTGGCCGGCATGGCCGGCGTGCAGCCAGGCGGCGGGAGCGTGCATTGAGCCGTCAGGCGAAAATCATCGATGTGGTAATCGATTGTTTCGGTGACTCGTGGGATGTCAGGGAAAGACGCGAGACGAACCATGGGTTTTCATTGCTCATTGGCTGGCCTTCCGGGGTTAAGCGAGGACGCGGCGGCGCCGGTGGGCCACGGGTGATCGTGACGAATGAACTGGCTGGGCATTTACATCAACGGGCCGAAACCTACGATGTTGAATTGCCAATTGGTCGCAATGCCGTGGTTCGTTTGCGCCGCTTGCTCGGAATCTCGGCGAAAGCGGATCGGGCGGCCTGGTGGTTTGACCGTCTCGGCGATTTGATGTTGATGACGCTTGCCGACTTCGCCAGAAAACACGGGGTTTCCGTGTCGACTGCGAGCATCAACAGCAAGCGGTATTTCGGGCCGCGCGTCAGGGAGGCGGGTTGGTGGAAGTCTCCCGAATTGGCGGACGTGTTATCCATGGCGACGGCCGATGCCGCCGATGCGCTGGGAATCTCGGCTGTTTCTGTGCGGCGTATTCGATTGGAGTTGGAGAAGATGGGAACTGGATCACAATTTGTTTGGACGCCGGAAGCGGACTCCTTATTGGGCAAGGAGTCGGATCTCACAGTGGCGACGAACCTCGGCATCAGTCATATGACTGTGATGGCGAGGCGCCGACAGTTGGGTATTGAGGCAAAGAATCCGCGTAGCCCGCGTGTTGAATGGACGCAGGAAATGGATGAGCAACTGGGTACCGACATGGATCATGTCATTGCCGAGCGCTTGGGTTTGTCGGAAAACCAGGTGATGACCCGTCGCCGAAAACTGAATATCGCGCGCAAGGAAACGCCGAGGCATGCGACTACCGGTGCGAAGCTTTTCATCGAGAACGAACTGATGGAGAAAATAAGCCGGCTTGAGCCATTTCTGGTCGATCGTTTTCGCAAACTTCGCGTGCCTATAAAGTCGCTTGAGCCGGCACAGGTGATCGAGTCGGCGATCGACTACATGTTGGACCATGCCGAGGGAGGTAAATTGCGATGACAAATTCCGTCTCCCCTTCTGCCTTCGACACCTGGGCCGAGCGGATCAAGCTGAAGGAGAGCCTGCGCGCACCGCTGAAGCTGGTCTATTGCGACCGGCGGACACCGACCTGGGCGGCGCGGGAGTGCGGGCTTTCTCCGGCTACGATCACTCGCGCCGTGAAGCAGTACCCGTTCGGCCTGTGCCCGTGCTGCGGCACGCTGGTACCGCTGTTTTGAAGACGCGGCTGTTGCTGCCAGACGGCACGGCTCGGGCGTTGAACTGGACGAACCGGCACCCGAACCAGGCGAGCCGCGCCGGGGTGGTGCTGTTCCGGCATTCTGCGGAGGTGCTTTCCGGCGACGAGGCGCGGCGGTTGATCGCGGCCGGTGGCTGGATCGAGACGACGCACCCGGCGCGCATCCGGCTGGCGCTGAATTTCGCGGTCGACGAGCCGGGAATCGTGGAAATGGAAAAGGAGGCCTGAGCCTCCTTTTTTGTCGACTCGGCGTCGTCAGCTGCCCAGGTCGTTGGCCGCCTTGATCGGCTCGATGCGGCGAATGCCGTCGACGATCCTTTCGAGGACGATCTTGCGCAGGTCGTCGATCGGCGCCGCTTGCGGGCCGGAGCAGCGGCGCTGCATGTCGGCATTGGCCGTGAATTCGGCCCGGGTGACGCCGCCGAATACGTTCTGGATCCGTGCGTTCTGGCAGCGGGCGAAGCCGTTGTCGATCTTGCCGCGCACCAGCTCATCGGCCAGCACCCGGCCGCCCTGGTAGGCGGTGATCGCGTAGCCGTATTCGATTTCGTTGCCGCCGCTCAGCACGTCGAACGAGTAGGACGCGTTCTGGGGCATGAACAGCACCGAATTCACGATATCGACGTCGGACTGGCGGTAGGTGACGGTTTCCATCCGCTCGGGGGATTGCCGCTCATCGTGGCGCAGTTTTTCGACGATCAGGTCGATTGTCTTCGCCGACGTGGGAGCGGCCAGATCGACGCCGGGCAGCGCGCCCTTGATCTCGGCCTTCAGATCCTCGGCGAACAGCCGGTCGGCATTCTTCACCTGCAGGCGGACCGGGGCATGGATGGCGGCCCTGCGGGCATCGGCGAACGCCGGGTACTGGCGCGCGACGAGCGGCAGCTCGCTGCGCTTGATGTTCATTGTCGGCAGCAGGGTTTCGATCCTGGCCCATTCCGCCGAGCCGCGCCCGGCCCGCGCGGCGTAGTCGATCAGCGGGCCGACCGGCCGGTGCTTGCTGCCCGCATCCTGAAGCGTCTGGATGGTGTTGTCGGCGATCATGCGTTGCTGCTCGGCCGATTTGAGGCCGGGGAACTGGCTGATGTTGTCGCTCAGGTCGATGCGGACGAGTCCGGAGAGGTTGCCTTCCTCGACCGTGCGCATCAGCCGCTCGACCAGGGCCGTGTGCTCGGCGGTGGAGATGATGCCGGCGATGGCGGCGGCGTTGATCCTGCCCATCACGGCATCCGCCGTGCCGGCCGTGCTGACCTGTCTGTCGATCCTGCTCTGCAGTTCCTTGACGTAGGCCGCGCGGGCCGCCGGGTCGGCGGCGAAGAAGGCCTTGATCAGCGCCGCGCCGCTTCGGCGCTGGATCGCCTGGTCGACCTGAACGGCCATCGTCTGGCGGTTGCCGGCGGCCTGGGCGCGCTGCGCCTGCTCGGCATAGTGGGCGGCGAGGTCTTCTTCGGTGGCGCGCATGCCGGCGCAGCCGGAAAGAATCAGGGCGAAGCTCAGGGCGAAAAGGGTCTTGCTGTTCATGGCGCCATCCGATCTATTCAAAAGGGATATTTTCGCACATGCGCGCGGACGGCCACGCCGGGCGGTTATCCCCGGTTTTTGTGGGCAGTCCTGTGGATTGTTCGGATAACGCCTTCCGATTCAATCGTTTGAGCCGCTGCCCGTTTTTTGATCGCCGGCCGACGTGGCAGCGATGATGTATTCGAGCGCGCCTTTGGCTGAATCGGAAAGCGTCAGATAGCTGTGGATCGTCTCTTCTTCCCGCTGGCTCAAGACCTTTGAGCACGGGTCGCCGGCGCCCTCGGCTTCCCGGACGAGTTCCCACAGCGAGATGTTGAAAGCGGCGGCGATCTGCTCGTACAGATCCATGTAGACGCGCTTGCTTCCCGCCTCCAGACGCTGCAGCCCGGAAGGATCGCCGCCCTTGGGGTATTGCATCGCCCCGGCCAGGTCTTCGAGCGACATGCCGCGCTCTTCGCGCAGCCGCTTCACCACTGATCCGATCTCCCGGTACACGCCACGCCTCCCCGTCATTTCGGTTCGCGAGTTTCGAGCAGCATTGCACCCGGTGCAATGCATCCCATGCAATTTCGCTTGACATGCATTGCACCCGATGCAATGATTGGTGCGTCCAATTGCATGACATGCGAAAAAATGTCGGAAACGAAGATTTCGAAACTCCTTACTCGCCGAGGCGTCAGCGCCAGCGAGGTCGCCAGAAAGGCCGGGGTGGCTCCATCCACCGTGACCCGCATGGCCGCCGGCGCCATCCCGACGCGGGCGACGCTGAAGAAGATCGCAGGCGCCCTGGGTGTGAAGGAGCGGTCGATCTTGGGTTGAGGTTTTGCCCGTCCGCCGTTGCGAGCGGCAGACGGGCGATGGTCGGTGGGCGACCGGTGCTGCTTCGCTGTCAGCGCCGCCAGTTTCTCTGTCGCCTCCCGGTTTTGGTAGTTGATTTGGGAGGAGCGTTCACATGGACGTACTGCGGGCCGCCTATCTGGTGGCACATGATTTCGAGCCTTCGGGCGCCGTCGGCCTGGCCAAGAAGATGGGCGTGCCGGTCGGGACATTCCTGAACGAGCTGAACCCCGAGCAGGAAACCCACAAGCTGGGTCTGGGCCGGGCGGTGGCGATGTCGGTCGCAGCGGGCGACGTGCGCATCCTCCACGCCTTCGCCGATACCTGCGGATGCGTGGCCTTTCCCAAGCCCAACCTTTCCAACGTCTCCGACGAGGCGCTGCTCGACCTCTTCCTGGCTCGCGACGAGGCCATCGGCCGCTTTGCCGAGGTGGTCCGCCGCGCACTGTCCGACGGCAGCGTGAGCGCTGCCGAGCTGGAGGAGATCAAGGAGACGGCCTATCACTCGGCGGCTTCGCTGCTGGAGATCGTCGCCCGCCTGAAGGGACTGCGCGATGGCTAAGACGGACTGGCCGTCGTGGCGCGATTGGGTGCGCTCGACGGTGTTTGTGGCGGTTTTTTTGGGCCTCTGCGCAGCCCTCGATGCGCAGGCTTGTGAGGAGAGTGGAAATGGGAACAAGCAACCGGTGTTTGACGATGCGCGAAGAGCGCCTGCTGCGGCAGGCGATGGCGCGCCGCAAGGATGCGGCACGGGACTTTGCGGTGTTTCGGGCGCTGCTGACGACGGGCATGCGGATCAGCGAGTTCTTGTCGCTGACGGTGCCGGAAGTGAAGGCGGCGCTGGCGATCGAGCGCTTGCTGGTGCCGGCGAGCCGGCGCAAGGGCGAGGCGTGCGATTTGTTTGTCTATTTGCGTGGCGAGGCGCGGGAGGCGTTTGCCGATTTGCTCAAGCTGGCCGGCGATGACGGCCCGCTGGTGCCGGGCCGCGACGGCCGCCCGCTGACGCCGCGGGCCTATCAACTGCGTCTGAAGCGCTGGGCGCACGAGTCGGGGGTGGATGACCGCCTGTCGCCGCACTGGCTGCGCCACACCTTCGGGGCGCAGTTCTGCCGCATGAGCACGGCCAGCCCGACCGAAACCTGCATCCGCCTGGCCAACCTGCTCGGCCATGCCGACCCGCGCACCTGCAGCCACTACCTGACGATGAGCCGCGACGACGATCCGGGCGCGGCAATCGAAACGGCTTTCCGCTGCCGCAAGCGGATCACCAAGGCGCAGGCGCGCCGGGCTTTTGAGTTGAGGGCAGCATGATGGAATTCAAAGCGGGAAAACACTACGAACATGCCTCTGAGGTCAGCCAGATCGAGGTTCGGCATGTGCACTGGTTCGATAAAGGCGAGATCACTTCGCTGGTTTCGATGCGTCTCCGCAGCCGTGGGAAAGGCCCTGTCCAACGATCATCTGTTGCGACGTTCGACGCCTGGGACATCACTCCGGATGAGCTTCGGTCACTCGCCAAGGCGATGAATGACGCGGCCGACAGCCTCATTGCGCATCAAGCGTTCATCGCGAACCAACCGAGCGAGGTGGCAGCGTGAGCATCTATCAACGCTACTTCCGCGTCACCAGCGGCCCGCTGATGGACAAGGCGCGCGAGATCGAAGCCGCAAATAGCGCAAATCGTCAAACCGTTCTGGCGTTTGTTGAAGAGATTGGCGCCAAGAACGCCTACACAAAGCGGGACGGAACTATCAGCGGGTTCTCGTTCGAGAAAACGCCAGACCAAGGCGTATGGAAGCAACCGGACAGCTTCGGCAACTACATGCCGCGGAAGAACACTGCCAACGGAAAGCTGACGCTGGAGCGCATTAAGAAACTTCCGCTGCTCATTGGCATCGGTAAGGCACTAAACGAGATCGGTCTTGACGATGATTTCCCGGTGCTTATTGGTGGTGGGATGGGCTATCGATCGACGCTGACCGGGTCGACGAAGCTGGGGGTTATGTTCGTCGGAGTGCCTTGGCGCGATGTCGATCCAGCCGAGATCGAAGAATACAAGCGCAAGAACGCCGAAGGAGTCTGGGTCAGCGCTGAAATGGAACACCTCAGCTGGAAGCCGCCTGCTGACATGAAAGAAATCAAGCGCTGGGAGCTTGAAAAAGAGATCGAGGAACTCAACGCACGCCTGCGCGAGATGGCGGAGGAGAAGCCATGAAAGTCCGCGACCTCATCGCCCAGCTGCAGCAGCAGCCGCCCAGCGCAACGGCCTATGTGCTGGTGGCCGATCCGGAAACCAACGCGCCGCTGCTGTACGCCGTCGCCGGCGTCGATCCGGCCCGCTCGCCGGCCTACGGCACGGCCGTCGTCATCGAACTGGAGGATTAAGCCATGGCCAGCCAGTTTTCCCCCATTCCGGCCACACCGGAGCAGATGGACCGGCTGAGCCGGTCGCTGGTCGCCCTCGGCGACCGCCTCGAGCAGGAAGGCAGCGACGACTGGTTCGCCGTCGCGCTGGCCGCTGCGGTGATTTCCGGCCTCGGCGCCGAGGTCATGACGATCCAGGGAGGGCTTGCCGATGCGCTCGCGTCCCGCTAAGCGCCGCGCCGCCGTGGCGCCCGGCCCGGTCGCCGAACAGACCGCCCGGGCGCGCCACCTGGCCCGCGAGCGCTACCTGCTGCAGCTGGCCTACCGCGCCCTGCAGATCGGCTACCGCAAGGCCCACCTCGGCCAGGCGTGGATTGCGCACTTCCGCGCCCGCGCCGACCACCTTTTCGATCTCGCGCTGAAGGAGTGGATCCATGCGTAAACGTTGCCGAAGAACGGTTCGCCGCGAAGCCGCGCCGACCCTCGTTGCCTACTACCTCAACCCGGAAGTCAGCACGCAGGAGCGGATGGCGGTCGAGGCGATCCGCGCCGGGTATGCCAAGGAGGCGCATTACGACATGCTGGCGCTGGCCGCCGCCGAGGCGATCGCCTCGCAGATGTACCAGACGCTGCTGCTGGCCTGGACGGGTGAAACCTTCCTGCTGTCGTCGACGCCGATCTGGGTGCAGCCGGCGGCGGTGGCGCTGAGCGTGGCGCAGGGAGGTGTGGCATGAAACCCGCCTCCATCCCCCTCAAAGACATCGCCCGCTTCTCGGCCGATGCGCAGGTCTGGCGCTCGTTTGGCCGCTTCATTGCGGTGCAGAACGGGGCGCTGCTCGCGGTGCCGGATGTGCTGGTGAGCGGCGATTTTACGGCGGCCCGCGATGGCTGCCCGGTGTCGTGGCACGAGGTGTTGACCGCGGTCGACACGCCCATTTCGGCCAATTCGCGGGGGCTTTCGCCCGAGCAATTGGCCGATTCCGCGCCCTTGGTCGCTGCCCTTTTTCCGCCCTGGGGCTGGGCGCAGGATGCGATCGCGTTGTGCGCGGGCGGCCGGGCGGTCGCTCGGGTTATCTCACCCGACGGGGTGATTTTCTGCTGGGTTCCTGATCAGGATTGATCCATGGCTTTTTCTGACGACCTCAGACGGTTGATCGACCGCCTGAAAGAAACGATCGACCTCCACGATCTGGCCGACAAGCTCGGCCTGGAGCGCCCGGGCGGCGCGATGGGCAATTACCGTTCCCCCGGCCACAAGGATTCTTCGCCTTCGCTGTCGATCTTCCCGGCGAAGTTCGGCACGGCCTTCAAGGATCATTCCGATCCGGACAAGCGCGGCGATTGCGTGGCGCTGTACCAGTACGTTCACGGCGGCGATGCGGTGGCGGCGGTGAAGGCGCTGTGCGAGCTGTACGCGATCCCCTACGACATCGGCCGCGAGCAGTCGGCCGAGCCGCGGCGGGAGAAGAGCACGGCGGAGTACATCGCCGAGAAGTGCCTGGCCGCGCCGCTGGCGGCGAAGCAGTACCTGGTCGAGAAGCGCGGCATCCTGGACTGGGTGGCGGACAAGGCGATCCAGGCGCGGGCGGTGGGCTGGAACGACTGGCGGTCGACGAAGGTGCCGGAGGGCACGCCGGGGCACGGCGGGCCGGCGGTGGCGTTCATCGTGAAGACGCTGAATCCGGGCCACGTGATGGCGGTGGATATGCGCTACGACGATCCGGCGCTCAACGGCGGTGTGAAGACGCAGTGCCAGGGTGAAAAGGACGGCTACGGCTGGACATCCGACATCCGCCGGCTGAAGGCGGCGCGCACGGTGTATGTGGTGGAAAGCCCGATCAATGCGCTGTCGCTGGAATGCGTGATCCGCCAGGACGAGGCGGCCTATGCGATCCGCGGCGTGGGCAACGTCGATAACATCGATTGGTCATGGGCGCGCGGCAAGCAGGTGGTCATCGTTTTCGACAACGACGAGCCGTTCCCGGAGTACCGCGACGACGGCAAGCGTCATCCGCAGGCCGGCATCCGGCCGGGGCTGAAGGCGGCCTGGGCGCTGCACGAGCGGCTGACGGCGCTGGATATCTCGGCGCTGCTGGTCGATCAGGGCGACTGGGAGGTGAACGACTGCAACGACTTCATCAAGCCGGGCGGGCCAGGGATGGAGAAGCTGAAGCGCGCGGTACGCAAGCTGGAGCAGTGCGCGATTCCCGGCCTGGCCTGGAACTACGAAGACATGTTCGGTCCGCTGGCCGGCAAGCGCCGGCTGTACCTGCCGTTCCACCACGACCAGAAATACTGGCGCTACCGGGTGCGGCCGGATTTCACGTCCTACGTGAGCAAGATCGAGAAGGATGACGAAGACGCGATGCCGAAGATCGACCTCAAGGAGGTGGCCGGCTTCCGCATCGCGGCGATTTCGCGCCTTGAGCTGCAGGGCGCCCGCTCGACGCTGACCGGCGACCCGGATCAGCAGCCGACGACGCGCTACTCGGTGTCGGTGCAGACGACGCGCGGCGGCCCCAAGCTGATCCGCAAGGTCTTCGACGACGAGAACCTGCACAACATCGAGCGCTGGAAGCGCCTGGGCCCGGTCTGGGATCAGTCCAACTTCCTGCGCCTGGTGAATATCCTCGAGTGCGCCTGCGACATCGGTTCGCGCCGCGCCGTGAATTTCGTCGGCCTGTGCTGGCGCAACGGCGAGCTGTCGATGAACGAGGGGCCGGATTGCTATTTCGAGGATCCGCAGTACCAGTGCCGCTACCACAACCTGATTTTCCCGTCCGGGCCGGCGTCCACCGCGAAGCGCGTGATCGAGGCCTTCCACCAGACCTTCGCCGAGAACCAGGCGCTGCTGCTGCTGACCTGGGCGCTTTCGGCGCACCTGAAGGCGTTCATCCGCTTCTGGCCGCACGCGAAGATGGAAGCGGACAAGGGCTCCGGCAAGTCGACGCTGATCGGCCGGCTTTCGGGTGCGATTGCGATGGCTTCGCTGTCTGGACAGACGCTGAAGACGGAATACCGGATGGTCAATTCGGTGGCTTTTACCTCGCATCCGGTGTGCTGGGAGGAGTTTTCCCGCCTGAACGACCTGCAGCGCAAGCTGGCGCTGGATTTGCTGCAGGAAACCTATCAATTCCAGGAAACGACGCGCAGCCAGAAGTCGTTCCTGCTCTCGGCGCCGGTGCTGATCGCCGGCGAGGATGCGCCGGTCGATGACATCGCCGAAAAGCTGGTTCGCTTCCGCCTGAACAAGACGAAGCAGGGCGACGAACTGCCATTCGACCTGCCGCAGTTCCCGGTGCGCCAGTGGCTGGAGTTCCTGGCCGATATCCCGGCCGACCGCGTGCGCAAGCTGCAGGTGGCGAGCCGTGCCTTTCTCACGAAATCCGCCGCGGTGACCAACGCCCAGCGGATCGTCGAGAACTACGCGGCTTTGCTCACCGGCTGGCAGTTGATGGCCGAGTTTTCCGGCCTGCCGGTCGAGTTCGGCGGCGTGGTCCGCTCGATCGTGGCCGAGATGAACGAGTACCTGGCCGATTCGAAGGGCGAGCGCCATCCGTGGGTGTGGATCCTGCAGACGCTGCTCGCCGAGATCGCCCAGGGAACCTACGACGCGCCGCACGTCTTCACGACGATCGACGGCGAGATCCACCTCGCGATCCGCACCAGCGACGTGATGCACCACATCCGCACGCGGCCGGCGCTGAAGAGCATCTGGGAGCAGCTGCCGGTGAAGTCGGACCGGGTGCTGAAGCGGCAACTGGTGCAGGCCGGCGTGCTGGCCATGAACGACAACGATGCACCGCTCGACGTCGAGCGCACCTTCCGCACGCGCCGCGTCGGCCACATGACGGCGATTTCGATCGAGAAGATCAAGGAATACGGCCTGCACGCGGTGCTGCCGGCGGCTGAGGATATTCGGTGAGGTTTTTTTAGGAGATGGAAATGGCGCAAAGCAACGCAGAAAAGGAATTCGAATTGGCCGTTCTCAGGTTCATTGAGGAAAGCCCGAAACGTGCTCTATCGGCAATCACCGGCTATTTTGTTGGGCTGACTATCGCGCTGATTGAAGGCGAAGGACATGCCGGAATTGGCGAAATTCGGATTAATAGCGGTGGCGGGCGAGATATCACGATCCATGCGGAAGGTGGTGGGCGATGAGCTACGAACACATCTGCCCCGAGGCGAGATTCCTCAAGGATGTTGCCGAGCATGAAATGATCGTCATCCGCGACGACGGCGTTCATCGGCACATCCGGTTTCAGAAGCCCGGAACGTATTGCATGCACTTCGACCTGATCACCTGGCCAGGCTACCTCTGCTACACCGGCGACATGGGTACCTACGTTTTCAGCCGCCTCGATGACATGTTCGAGTTCTTCCGAACTGACCGCGAGCATCAGAGGCTGCGCGATGGGCGGACGCTGGCGATCAACCCGGGATACTGGGGCGAGAAACTGCAAGCCGTCGAGCGCTGCGGCGATGACGGCCGCTATCGCGAGTTCAGCGAGGATAAGTTTGCCCGCGCCGTTATTGGCGACTTGGTTGAGTGGGTACGTAGCCATGCCTACGAGACGACCAAGGAAGAAAGGCGAGAACTGTGGGATGCGGTCGTCTCGGACGTGATTGGTGCAGACGGCGATTCCGGCGGCTACCGGAAGCAGTGCGCCGCGCACGACTTCAATCATCGCGTCAATCGTCGCGTCGAGTTCTACTTCCAGGACTTCTGGGAGAACAACGTCATGGACTACACGCACGGCTTCATCTGGTGCTGCTACGCGCTGGCCTGGGGCGTCGCCAAGTACGACGAGGCGAAAGGAAGTCCGGAATGAAACCCGCCTGGCTAGTTGCCGAACGCTCGATCAATCAGGCCGAGCGGCGCTATCTCAACCTGGACCAACGGCCAGGATACTGCCGCCGGCGCCGCCACCCTACTTTCCGCCGACACAGAACGATGGCGCTAGGCGAGTGGTGGCCGATGCCGCGTGGTCGGCTGGTTCCCAAGCCGGGACGCCTGCGGCGCTTCCTGTGGAATAACCAGCCGATTCCTTTCTGATTTTTGCTGAGAACCCCCATTGCACATGGGGCCGCCATCGTGAAGGCGGGCAATCCACGGGGCCAGCCGGCCGTCCCCTGATCAATGTGCAGAACGGCCAAATTTCAAACGAGGAGAGGGAAATGGAGTCGCCGGATATAACCAGGCAGCAGCTGTGCGCGGCCTTGAGTATCTCCGAATCCACCGTCCGCAGGCTTGAGAATTTCGGGCTTCCGTTCACGCCGATTGGCGCACGGGGCAAGCGATACAATCTCAACGAAGTGCGCCGGTGGCTGAAGGAAAATCAATGTCGATTTGGACAGACGAACAAGGCCGGCTCCACGTCGGAATCATGGTCAAAGGCAAACGCGTTCACCGACGCTTGCCGGAAGGTTCAACTAAGGGTGATGCCAAGCTGATCGAGGCCGAGCTGCGCAAGGCTACCGGCCGGCAATCGGTGCAGATTCCTGAGGATCCTCTGCTGTCGGTCGTGATGGGGCTCTACCTCGAGCACGCCGAGTTCCTGCGCAGCCCGGACACCGCCCGCCAGCATGCGCTGCGCGCTGGTCCCTGGTGCAAGAATTTCCGCGCCAGCCAGGCGCGCGATGTCGCCGACAAGATGATCAAGGACATGCGGGGCCACTACGCGCCGGCCACGATCAATCGCACGCTGGGCGCGCTGAAGGCCGCGCTCCGCATAGCCCACCGGCAGCGCCTGACGGCGGTGAATTACGGCAGCGAGATCCAGCGTCTTCCGGAGAACAACGCGCGCCACATTTACCTGTCGATCGATCAGGTGCGCCAGCTGGCCGACCATGCCAGCGAGCAGACGAGGGCAGCGATCTGGATCGCATTGCTGACCGGCTGTCGCCGCGGCGAGATACTGAAGCTGCGCCGGGAGCACATCGGCCACGACTCGCTGATCATCCCGGCCGGAAACACCAAGACGCTGCGCGTGCGGACGATACCGATCGTGCCGGCGCTGCGCCCGTGGCTGGAGTTTGTCCCTCTCAAGATAAACCACGAGGGGCTGAAGTCAGGCTTCCGGCGCGCTCGCGAAGCCGCAGGGCTTTCGGTCAATTTTCACGACCTTCGGCACTCGTGCGCGAGCCTGCTGATCAATTTCGGTGTCCCGCTGGAGGTTATCCGGGACATCCTTGGCCACACCACGGTCAAGACCACAGAGCGCTACGCTCACCTCGTGATCGATCGCCAGGCTGAAGCCTTGAACAGGCTTTCCGACGCCATCAAGGCCGCCTGACACCCGGTGCAATCCGGGTGTAATTTCTACACCGCCAGCGCCCGCCAGTGGCGCGCAGATCACGATTCCAAGCGGGATTGAGCCGTGCCTCCTGCCGTGCAGTCGCCTTCACACCCAAAGGTGCATTACGCATCCATGCGGGTTTCGAAGGTGCCCGGTGTAAAACCGGTGTAAAAAATTTGGGCGATTAACTCAGCGGTAGAGTGCCACCTTCACACGGTGGAAGTCACTGGTTCGATCCCAGTATCGCCCACCACCAACTCATTGTTTCTGGCCCGCATGTGTCCCTAGGGGCATAACAGTACCGGAAAGGAACGGTTATACCTGAGGACGACCGAGGCACATAAATGCCTTAGGGTTATAGCAAAAACAGAAGCCAGCTCAACTTGCGTTGCGCTGGCTTTTTTGTTTTGGGAAGGCGGTAGCATCGAGTTAAAGCATGTCCTTGGGGTATGGCCTTTCTAGGCGGGCGCTTTTGAGGCAACCTCTCCCCAGGCAACCTTTTCAGACATTGGCGACGACCTGTCGTAAGGAATCTGGCTTAATCCGAGAACCCTCGTTTGTGCAGCGGTGGCAAGTCTTCTCGTCGGGCGAGTTCGCGAAAAGTATTTTCAGAAAATTCTTGGCCGACACCGCCGGATGCGTACATTCCAAGCAGTCATGAATGGCGGTTACCAACTCCGGAACATCGTCCTGAGGAGCGTACCGACAATTCAACTTGGGCGGCTCCGACTCCTCGCGCGACCATCCTAATAAAATTGAGTTTCGCCCCACAAAAAAAGAAGCAAGGCTGATTCAAAAAAGGCCTCACTAGATAGAGAGGCCTTGGCGAAGTAATCCTGGGTAACGTACTTCTGGTCCAGCGCCCTTACTCCGGGCCGGAAGATAGCATTTCAGAGCCGCATCTACAACCCTACAACCGCATCTGAAGAGTTGAGAGACAGGCCACGCCCCTTACCCGCCGCTCGGTGATTTCGGATACGGCCATTCCGAGTAACGCTAAGTGAAACGAAAGCCGCTGTTCGCCGAGCTATGGCCGTAATGGTGGCTGATCGGCAAGTTCCGGATCGCACCGCTCATCAACTGAGAGAGGTAGTCTATCTCTCGCCGGCCGGAAGCGGCAATTGGAAACCTTGCCTATAAGCGGACAATCGGCCGTGCATACGGGTATGCTATCGGCGTTTTGTGGATTAATTGCAGGCGAAAACGTGCGCCTTGGGCCTTAAATCCATAGTGACAACTATCTTTAACAGGGAGACCCATCATGCCAAATCAACAACAGATTGACCAAGCTCGCGAGAAGATGGACGAAACATTGGATTGGTTCAAGACATGCGACCTTGAGGTGTTAAGGCGTGACGAGCTTGGGGAGAAATTGTCGTTCGAACAAGCGATGCCCAATATCGAGCGAGTTGTTACGTTCTACCGCAATTTGCTCGACTGCAACCTCGCCGAACTCCCTGTCGTAACTATGAATCAAATCAGCAGTGCTGGTGCCGCCACGATAGAGATACTTGGGAGGATCGGCAGGTTTGACCCTGAGAAAGCTCAGAACCCATTTCCTGAGCGTACCCAGCTTATTCAGCAAATACGTGACCGATGGGAAGCTGATTACCCTGCCGTAGCTCCAGTGCTTGCCTATGCCACAAAGAGCAGCGCCGACTTTCAACGTCTCGAGCGCGAAGCAAGAGGCACGCTTAGCGAGTTAGGTGAATCTAAAAAGCAGTTCAAGAAGACTACTGATGACATCTTGGCAAGTATGACTTCGGCTTTAGGGGAAGTGCAAGACGCCGCCAAAAAAGCAGGGGTAGCACAGCACGCCACACATTTCAACGACGAGGCTGATTTATCTAAGAGGATTGCTATTGGCTGGTTGGTGGCTGGCGTAGTTTTTGGCCTTGGAGCTACTGCTTACGTTCTGTGGCACGTTGAGCCAGCGCTGTCGACGTTAACCAATCCTACGGCCATGCAGTTGGTGCAGGCTTCCATCCCTCGTCTACTGATAGTCTTTATACTGACCTTTGGCATGATCTGGTCGGCAAAGAACTTCACCTCCAGCGCACACAATTACGTCGTCAACCGCCACCGGCGCAATGCGCTGGCGTCTTTCCAGACTTTTGTAGAGGGCGCATCGAAACCCGATGTTAAAGATGCCGTGCTTATGCAGGCAACGCATGCGATCTTTACTCCCCAGGACTCGGGATTCGCAAAGGGTGAGGTTCCAAATCCTACGAGCCAGGTCGTCGAAGTATTCCGGGGCATGAAGGAATAAAGGGTATTAACCAAATAGCCTTGGTTTGACTTGATTTACCTGCCGAACGTCTGCTGTTCCCGCTAGTCAATATCCGCTTGGGATTGGAAGCGGCCGTGGTGCTGTGAAAGCCGGCGGCGGCAGCCGATCCTCAGCTGCCCTCTGTCCTTTGTGAAATCGGACGGTGAGACAGGCTCAAAATGGCATTGGCACCTATTGTGTATATCACAGGTGTTCGATTTGGTGCCGAGCCGTTGGCCGTCACATGCATTGCTCAGCCTACCGGTGCGTCAATTGTGCAGATTATGGCAACTTCCCATTAATGTGCATCATTAGGGGCAGACAGTAATCTTGGCCGTGCATTACGCCGGATTGGCCAGTTTTCGGCACTGTAATCAGTGTAACTTCCCTCGTAACTGATAACGATAAACACCAGTTCATTGAAAAGAGTCCGAACTTTCTGACAGTCCTTAAGTAACTCCGCTATTTTTTCTGGGTCTTGGCTATCTGCATGGGCATGAGCGTTGCGAAGCCTCCCCCACGTTTTCGCCAGACTCTCTCTGATTTGCCCGGTTGCAGCGAGCTCATGAAGAATGTCCTTGGGGCGGGGGGATGTCAATCCGCTGATCGTGCCATTCAAGCGATTTTTGAATCCTGCATCAAGATCAGATTCTTTAATCAATTCTCGCAGTTTTTCAATCTGCCCAAGTACTTCCGAAGTTGGCTGCCCGAGACCTTTAAATTTCAACTTCAATAGTCCTTCAACTGCCACCGCCAAACTTAATGCTTGAGCATCAAGTGAGGCTCTTGATGCTCGAAGCACTGACATCACATGGCCGCTAAGCGGGTGCCAATACGGTTTAGTGTAGCTGGCTACGTGATTGAGATACCTTTCAAAGATAACCCAAACCTCTCCATCTGGCTTTGGGTTTTTCCAGGAAAGAGGAGGATGTGATGATTTTTTGGATGTGGTGTCATCGTATGATCGTAAAATTTTTCGGGACTCGCCGCTGGAAAAAAACGTGATAACTGCCGGGGTAAACTCAAGATCAAATGTAAAAGCAAGAGCTTCGCAAATTCGAACCTCGTGATTTCCTTGAAATTCGCCACGCTCTTTGTTGATGGTGTTGATTTGCACCCAAATCTGACCCGGGTTTTGCATTGAAATCTGACCCACCCGGATGAGCCGCAGTATGGCTCAGATGCTGTTGGGTTTTCTAGTTTTGTCCTCCCTATTGGTCTTGGTGGAGC
>JAQUAX010000001.1 GCA_028687035.1 Dechloromonas sp.
AATAACGCCACGTCGATCACTCCTTCGTCTCCCTGCTCGTCCCCGAGCAGGTCAGTGTCGTACGTGGGTCAAAATTCGATGCAAATACCTACTGCTAGTGGGTCAGTTTTAGGTGCAAATCAACAGAAGTCGTCTCTGACGTCGTTTGCCCCTGGTGCTTCATCGGCCTTCGCCGACTTGAACGGGCAATCGCCCTGGTTCGCGAAAGCCGGCCGGATTTCCAGTACGTAGTCCGGTGGAGACCGTTCTTTCTCAACCCGGATACTCCTCCGGAGGGGGAGCCGTACTTGCCGTTCCTGATCCAGAAATTCGGCGGACGGGAGCAGGTGGAGGCGATCTGGCAGCGTATCCGTGGAGTCGGTGCTACGCTCGGCATCGACTACCGGTTCGAGAAGATCCGGATTCGCGCCAATACCTTGATGGCGCATCGCCTGATTCACTGGGCGCAACGACAAGGGGATGCCACTGCGTTGGTGGAAGAGCTTTTCAAAGCGCAGTTTGAGCGGGGAGAGAACGTCGGCGACCGGATGGTCCTCGCCTGGGTGGCAACGGCCTGCGGCTATGATCGGGCCGAAGTGCTCTACTACCTCGACTCGGACGAAGATATCTCCCTCGTTCGGGATATGGAACATGAGGCGAGAACATGGGGTGTGAACTCCGTGCCGACCTTCATCTTTGACCGCCAGTCCGGAATCCAGGGAGCCGAGGATCCGATGGTGCTGGCAAACGAAATCAACCGAGCTTTTGCTGCAACCGACAATCAGGATTGAAGTTTGGACATCGTCGCCGTCATCGACTTCGAGACCACGGGTCTCTCTCCTGCCCAAGGGGACAGGGCCACTGAAATCGCAGCGGTCATTCTTGAAGGCGGACAGGTGGTTGACCGCTATCAGAGCCTGATGAATGCCGGGATTCGTATTCCGTCATACATCGAGTCCCTGACCGGAATCACCAATGCAATGATTCGGTCTGCACCATCGGCCGCAGAGGTCATGAATGAGGTCGCCTGCTTCGTGGGCGACATTCCCCTGGTTGCGCACAATGCGTCGTTTGACAGCAAGTTCTGGGATGCCGAGCTGGCTCTGATCAAGCAACGCCGGCGTCAGGAGTTTGCCTGCTCGTTGCTGCTGGCCCGCCGCATACTTCCGCAGGCGCCCAGCCACAAGCTGGGAGACCTGATCCAGTTTGCCGACCTGCCGCGTGCAGGGAGGGCGCACAGGGCGCTTGCCGATGCCGAGATGGCTGCCAGTTTGCTGCAACACCTGGAAGAGCAATTGTGTTCCCGGTTCAAGGTGACGCAGGTCAGCCACGAATTGCTGCGCAGGATACAAAGTGTTCCCAAGGCCAAGCTGGAGCAGTGCATCGCGCAACATCGGCAAAATCGGTAGCCCACAAGCGAGAAGCCCAAGCATTTCAAGCTTGGGCTTCTTAAATCTTTGGCTTCGTAACAATTGATCGAAGCGTTGCGGCTATTGCCGTCAGGGTGCTACGCAATCATCTCGATTTGCGGCGGACTTTCAGTCATGCTGCCTCCAGTCTTTTTGTTTGCTTCGAAATCCGGCTTACTTCTGCTCGGCCTTCGATTACAGATTACTCCTCCGCGGGCGGATGTCTAGTCTTGTGGTGTTCGAAACGAGGGCGTTAAATATAACTTTTGCCACGTCGTCCGCCCTGCACAAACAAGAGCCATCGCGCATGCCGAAATTCGTAGACACATCTCCTTCCGGGGAATGCATTTTTTGCAAGATCGCTGCTGGGACATTGCCTGCGGCACGTGTATTTGAGGATGACCTGACTGTCGCCTTCATGGATCTCGGGCAAGTTAACCCCGGACATGTGCTTGTCGCGACAAAGCGTCACGCGGATTCGTTGTTCGAGATTACGCCGGAAGAGGGCGCTGCGGTAATGCAGACGGCCCAGCGTATTGCAGCTTCCATACGCCGCACTTTCAATCCCCCTGGACTCACGTTGTTGCAGGCCAACGGGAAAGAAGGCGAACAGACGGTATTCCATTTCCACCTTCACGTGTTACCCAGGCATGCAGACGACGGTGTCGGGCTTCTCTGGCCAAGAAAGGAACCCGGCATTGCCGCATTGAATGCGTATGCCGAGCAATTGGCCAGAAATCTATCGGAACAGGCGACCCCGATTTTGTAGGCGTCTGGTGAGGAGCGTGGTCACCTGCAGTGTGCTCGACAAGGGCGTATTCGCCGGCGCGCTGGCACGAGCCGCTTCAGAGCCTCGTTGCGAAAGTGCGGCTCGATTGATGATCGCCGGTTCAAGGCATCCAGAACTTTGAACGTTCGGTGACGGCGACGCTGGAATCGGCGACGTCATCGACCTCGAACGTGATCGTCGTTGCGCCGCTGCCCGTCGCTCCGGCATCCGCCCGGATGACCGCCGTTTGCGTCCCGATCTCGCCACCCGGAATGGTGACTTCGTCGTCCCCGGCCAGGCGGATACCCTCGATCCCACCTATCCTGATGCGGAACGTGCGTGTCTGGTCGCCGGTATTCAGAATCTGCAGACGATAGATATTCTCGATGGAGCCGTCCTCGGCCTCGCGCGACAGCACGTTGCGGTCCTTCAGGATATTGACCTTCAGGGGAATGCGGGTGGCCAGCGACCAGGCGGTGGCAACCGTGAGCAGGGTCAGGATGGCCGTATAGATGATGACCCGGGGCCGTGCGGCGCGGCGCAGAATTTCCAGCGGGCTGTAACGCATGCTGACTGCGTTTTCTGTCGAGTAGCGGATCAGGCCACGCGGATAATTCATTTTGTCCATGACCTGGTCACAGGCATCGATACAGGCTGCACAGCCGATGCATTCGTTCTGCAGGCCGTTGCGGATATCGATCCCGGTCGGGCAGACCTGGACGCAGATGCCACAATCCACACAATCACCGAGGCCAAGGGCCCGCGGATCGCTTCCCTTGGAGCGCGTGCCGCGCGATTCGCCGCGCACCGTGTCGTACGCGATGATCAGCGTGTCCGGATCGAGCATCACGAACTGGAAGCGGGCGTAAGGGCAGATCTGCCGGCACATCTGTTCGCGCAGGAAGCCGGCGTTGCCGTAAGTGGCGAAGGCGTAAAACACCATCCAGAAAGCAGACCAGTTGCCGAGCGACAAACTGGCCAGATCGTGCATCAGTTCGCGAATCGGCACGAAATAGCCGACGAAGGTGATTCCCGTCCACAGCGAGAAAAGTCCCCAGGTGACATGCTTGGCGCTCTTGATGGCCACCTTG
Organism: Dechloromonas sp.; assembly: GCA_028687035.1. Classification (GTDB taxonomy): domain Bacteria; phylum Pseudomonadota; class Gammaproteobacteria; order Burkholderiales; family Rhodocyclaceae; genus Azonexus. The sequence goes on from JAQUAX010000001.1 coordinate 3,249, forward strand.
CGTGCCGACCAGGGGGCCGCATCCAGCTTGATCCGTTGTGGCCGCTCACCTTCGATGAGCTTCTCGAACCACAGGAAAATTTCCGTGTAGACCGTTTGCGGGCACGCATAGCCGCACCAAAGACGTCCTGCAATGGCGGTGAAGAGGAACAGCGCGAACGCCCCGAGAATCATCAGGAGGACGAGATAGATGGTGTCCTGCGGCCAAAGCACGAGGTCGAAGAAATAGAACTTGCGATTGTCGATGTCGAGCAATACCGCCTGCCGACCATGCCAGGGGAGCCAGCACAGGCCGTAGAACACCAGTTGGGTCAGCCAGACGAAAACCCAGCGCCAGCGCGTGTAGAGCCCGCTGATCGAGCGCGGGTAGACCTTGGCATCCGGATCGGCGACCGGCTTGATTTCAATGATTTTTCTGGGGTTCGGCTGCTTGGACATGGGGGCGGTCACGACGGCCCGCGCTGATTGCGGCGGGCATTGTCATAAGATATAAATGAAATGAATCTTGATCCTAGCAAGCCCCTTCCCTATAAGCAATATTTTGAATGTATCTTATGAGCCATCATGCGGTTAAGCGCGTTTTCTGACTACAGCCTGCGCGTCCTGATGTACCTGGGAGCGCAGCCGGACCGGCTGGCCACGATTGCCGAGATCGCTGCCGGTCACGGCATTTCCGAAAGCCACTTGATGAAGGTCGTCCACCAGTTGGGACGCGGCGGCTTCATCGAGACGGTTCGCGGCAAGGGCGGAGGAATACGGCTCGCCATGACGGCGAATCAAATTGTGATCGGCGATGTCATCCGCCACACGGAAACCGATTTCAACCTGGTCGAATGCTTTGCCGGCAACGCGGCGTGCAGAATTCAGGGGGGATGCGGTCTGAAGGCCATTCTCGAGCAGGCGTCGAAAGCTTTATTCCTGGTCCTGGACGCCTACACCCTGGACGATCTGTTGGTGAATCCGCAAGGGCTCATTCCGGCAAGGTGCTGCGACGAGCCAGCAGACAGGCCGTAACCGGAGACGACCATGGACACGAAACCCGAAGCCCCGCTGGGAGACTTGATCGTCGAACAGACCGCCGATGCGGTCATCTATTCCAACAGCGACGGTGTCATCGAGCGCTGGAACGCAGCCGCCGCCGCGATGTTCGGCTATGGCGCCGATGAAGCACTCGGCCAGAGTCTGGATCTGATCATTCCTGAACGCCTGCGCGCCGCACACTGGCGCGGTTTCGAGGTCGCGATGTCGAGCGGGAAGACGCGGCTTCACGGTCGGCCGACCCTTACCCGGGCCGGGCACAAGACAGGCCGCAAGCTGTACGTCGAAATGAGTTTCGCCGTCGTCGTCGATGCGGCGGGAAGGACTCTCGGCTCGGTGGCGGTGGCCCGGGACGTGACCGAACGCATCGACAGGGAAAGAGCGGCCGCGCACGGAAGCTGAGGCGGAGACGGGCGTCGTCGGCTCGGGCGCGTCTCCCGTCTCAATTCTTCTGGAACTGGTCGTAGACCGCGGTGGCGATCCTCGCCAGTTCGTCTTTCGGCATGCCGCCGGAAATCGCGTAGCCGAACTTGCCGTCGATCCAGTAGAACACATTGACCGGGCCTTCCCGGGCGAAGCGGAAGGCGGTGTCGCGATTCGCCGTGTTTTCGGTGCTGACGTACAGCGTGAGTCGCTGGCCGCTGGCGTCGTGGTACATGAACTGGGCGACCGGCCCGCTGTTGCCGGGCAGCAGGCGGCCCCCGATCAGTTCGTAGCCGACCGCTCCCAGTCGCGGCGGCCGGACCGTCGTGCCCAGGCGCTTGGAAAGCCAGGTCACGAGCAGCTCCTCGTGCTCGGCGCCGATCTCGACCGGACGCTTGACGTCGGGGCTGTACACCACGTGGGCGACGGCAGCCTGGTGCGGCAGCGGGGGCGGCTGGCCGGCCAGCGACGGGGGGCGGTACTGATCGTGGGCCAGCCAGCCGGCGGCGGCGCCCACCAAGGCGATCGCCAGGCTGGCCGCGATGCGTTGCAGCGACCAGGCCGGAAGCCATCGGGCGGGGGCGGACCGCGGCGGGGCGGCCAGGGCTTTGAGTCCGTCCGGCAGCGGCTCGTCGAGGACGGGATCGAACAGCCGGCGCAACGCCTGTTTCTGGGCACGGTAGGCCTCGACCCGTCGTGCGGCCTCGGGGTGGTTGGCCAGCCGGGCCGCCACGTCGGCATGGCGTTCCGCGGAGAGTTCGCCGTCGAGATAGGCGTGAAGGTCGGAATCGGGGATCGGACGGGAGTTCATCGGACGATCTTCAGTGGAACGGGTTGCGATCGGGCATCGAGAATCCGGCGCAGATTTTCGCGTCCCCGCGCCAGCCGGGACATCACGGTGCCGGGCGGGATGCTCAGCGTCGCGGCGATTTGCGCATAGCTCATGTCCTCGAGCGCGACGAGCAGCAGCACTGCACGCTGTTCTTCCGGGAGTCGGGCCAGTGCGGCCTCCAGTTCGGTGACCTCGATCCGGTCGGTCTGGGTGGCGCGTTCGGGAAACTCGATCCCGTCCTCGTCCAGCGAGGTCGCCGGGATGGCAGGCTGCCGCAGCTGGTCGATTCTGAGGTTGTGCATGATGGCGAGCAGCCAGGATCGCAGGTCGCTTCCCGGCTGCCAGCGGGCCATCCGTGTCCAGGCGCGCTCCAGCGTGTCCTGGACCAGGTCGTCGGCCGCTTCGCGGCTGCCGGCCAGCGCCCGGGCGTAGCGGCGCAGGCGCGGCAATTCGGCCAGGATGGCGCGGCTGTCCATCGGCTTCAGGGCCTGGCGACCCGCCAGGCGTTGTTGAAGCCGTCGCCGGTCCGGTCGCCGGGCTTCTGGTCCTTGACCCAGTAGTACAGCGGCTTGCCCTTGTAGGCCCATTGCTTCCTGCCGTCGTCCCGCATCACGACGCTGTAGTCGCTGCCGGCGGATTCGCCGTCGGCGACCAGCAGCGGAGGCCAGTTCGTCGCGCACGGGCCGTTGCAGACGCTCTTGCCGCTGCCCGCCGCATCCTTGTCGAAGGTATAGAGCGTCATCCCGTTGCTGCCGGTGAGCACGCCGTCGGCCAGCCTGGCCGGCGCAGCCGGCGGCGTGGCATAGCCGGCACAGGCAGTCAGCATGGCGGCGGACAGGATCAGCGGTGCGATTGTCTTCATGAGTTTCATGTTGGTTTCTCCTGTGTGGGGTCGGGTATCCTGCTCCTACACTCGGGTAAACGGGCCCGCGGACCGAATTATTCCTGCCGGGTCGAAATTTAACCCGAACCGGCAATTTTTCGGCATCGGCACGGAACCCTCGGGTCATTCGCGGTTCAACACAGTGCAGCCATCCCCTCGATACGCCCGGGGAACGGCTTTTTCAGGAGCTGACCATGGCTTTGATCAAACTTCTCGGTATCGCCGGCAGCCTGCGCCGCGCGTCGGCCAACCGCGGCATGCTGCGTGCCGCCCAGGCCAATCTGCCGGCGGACACCCGTCTCGACATTGCGGATCTGACCGACATTCCGTTCTACAACCAGGACATCCCGGCCCGGCCCGCCGCGGTCGAGCGCGTCCTCGCGCAGATCGGGGAAGCCGACGCGCTCGTTCTGGCCTGCACCGAGTACAACTATTCGATCGCGCCGGCGCTGAAGAACATCCTGGATTGGGCCTCGCGGGAACCCGACAACGCCCTGCTGGCCGGCAAGCCGGCCGCCATCATGGGCGCCGGCGGCGGCATGGGGACTTCCCGGGCGCAGTACCACCTGCGCCAGGTGTGCGTTTTCCTCGATCTCCAGCTGCTCAACAAGCCGGAAGTCTTCGCCAACGCGTTTGCCGGCGGCTTCGATGCGGACGGCAACCTGGTCGACGAGAAGCTGACCCGGCTGATCGCGCAGCAAATGGAAGCGCTGGTCGCCAGGGTCGCCGCCGCCCGCCGCTGAACGACGCGCGGTGCCGTCGGCGGATCGGCCGGACGCGGCGGTGCCCGTTCCCGGCCTGGCGCTTGCTCAGTCCACGATGCGCCAGGGCAGGGGTGGCGGCATCAGGCGCGGCGCCCGGCCGTCGCCGACCGGGCCGAAACGCCGGTCGCCCGACGCCCAGTCGCGTTGCGCCTCGGCGATCGCCGCCTTCGAGAATCCGACGAAATTCCACCACATCAGCACCGGCTCGGCGAAGGGTAGCCCCCCGAGCAGAAGCGCCCGGGAGCCGGCCGCCAGGGCCAGGTCCAGCTTCTCCCTTCCCGTTCCGAGGTAGGCGAATTCGCCGCCTGGGAAGCGTTCACCGCAGATCGTCGCGGTGCCGAGCAGCGGCAGCAATCCGTACTCGAAATCCGGATTCAGGTTCAGGCCGAGCGCCGCGCCGTCGTCGCTGGCGATATCCAGGCCGACCAGTGGGGAGTGGATGTGCGTCGGTGCCGTTTCGCCGCCATGCGTTCCGGCCAGCAGCGTCAGGCAGGCGCTGCCCTGCCGCCAGCGGGGCAGTTCGGGGTAATGGGCGAAATCCGGCGCGCAGTCCTGCAGGCCGGGCGGCAGGGCGATCCAGAGCTGCGCCGCGTGCAGGCGCCGTCCTTCGTGCAGCGAATCCTCGGTATGCGCGATGCCGTGGCCGGCGGTCATCAGGTTGACCTGGCCGGGGCGGATCAGCTGTTCGTTGCCCAGGCTGTCCCGATGCAGCACTTCGCCCTCGATCAGCCAGGTGAAGGTCTGCAGGCCGATATGGGGATGGGCGCCGACGTGCATGCCGTGGCCGGCAGCGAACTGTACCGGCCCCGCCTGGTCGAGAAAGCACCAGGCGCCCACCATGCGCTGCTGCCGGCTCGGCAGCAGCCGGCCAACCTGCATGCCGCCGCCGAGGTCGGCGCTGCGGGCGGCTATCCGGACAATCGGTCTCATCGCGTTTCTCCCTGGCTGGGGTTGCCTTGCCGGCCCCGAACGGCGAAGCCGCCGCCCGGGCCGGGAAACATCCGGTCGGGGCGGCGGCCAGTCGGTCCGCACATTCTGCGGTCAGCCGCGGCCGGCGTTCAATCCTTTCGTTGAGACCGCTTCGGGCTTGTCGAATTCCATGCCGGTTCGCGGCGCGATCCCCGGCATGGGCGGCTGGCAGGACGCCTATGCGGCCTTGCGGACCTTCGTCGGTGCGGCCGAAGCGACGGCGCGGCTGGTGGCGCCGGCCGCCGCAGCGACGCCGGCCTCGGCGAGTCCGGCCACCTGGCGGGCTGCCTTGTTGGCGTTCTCGAACGCCGAGTTGGCCGCTGAAATCGCCGATTTCACCGCGGCGACCGCGACTTCGGAACTGCTGGACGATTTGGCGTAGCCGTCCAGCGCCGAGCTGATCGTCCGGTTGATTTCGGCGTGCCCGTCTTCCAGCAGCTTGATGAACTCCTCGCGGGTTTCGGCCGAAATGTCGTAGAGGCCGCGGTAATAGCCGATGGCCTTGTCGATCTGCGGCTGGGCGAACGTTCCGCCGGCCTGGTAGAGGTCGCGGAAATCCCGGGTGGCGAGCAGTTCCCTGCTGCTGTCGAGCTGTTCCAGCAGCGTGCTGCGCACGGTCGACAGGTGGAAGGCGTTCAATTTCTCGAGGCCGGTCAGCGACAGGTTCACCAGCGAGTGGGCGGTGTCGAGCAGGCTCTTCTGGGTGGCGGCGAAATATTCGTTGGGGCTGGAAAGACTCATGGCGGGCTCCGTTGCGGTCATTGAAGGTTCGAGAGGATCGATGGCCGCCGTACCGCGTGCTTTCCCGGCCGGCGACCGTGAATCGATTATGGCCATGCCGCCTCCGCGGCCAACTGATTTGTTCTTATATGGTTCGCAGCGCCCGGCTGCGAACCATATGCCCGGGGGCAGGGATTCGCGAAACCGGAATTCCGTCTATCGATATGCACATGCTCCTGATATCCAAATGGAATTTTCTTCGTTCCCGCCGCGCTCCCGGCCCGATAACTTTGGCCGGACCGGACCCGATGGTCCGCCTTTTCAGACATGCCGGGAGGAATGCCAGATGAGTCTGGTCAGAAAACTGATTTCTTCGATCAAGTCCTCGGTTCGGCGGTCGCCGAACGAGTCCGCAGCAAACCCAGGGAGCCAGCCAGTGAGCGAAAACACCGACATCAAACGCAACTACCGTTACGAAACGCTGCAGGTGCACGCCGGCCAGTCGCCGGCGCCGGGCACCAATGCCCGCGCCGTGCCGATCTACCAGACAACGTCCTACACCTTCGACAGTGCCGACCACGGCGCCAAGCTGTTCGCGCTCAAGGAATTCGGCAACATCTACACGCGGATCATGAACCCGACCACCGACGTCTTCGAGCAGCGCATCGCCGCGCTCGAAGGCGGCGTCGCCGCGGTCGCCACCAGTTCCGGCCAGGCCGCGCAGTTCCTGGCGATCACGACCATCGCGCAGGCCGGCGACAACATCGTGTCGACCAGCTACGTCTATGGCGGCACCTACAACCAGTTCAAGGTCGCGCTGCCGCGCCTGGGCATCGGCGTCAAGTTCGTCGATGGCGACAACCCGGAGGATTTCCGCAACGCGATCGACGAGAAAACCAAGGCGATCTACGTCGAAACCATCGGCAACCCGCGCTTCAACATCCCCGATTTCGAAGCGCTGGCCAAGGTCGCGCACGAGGCCGGCATCCCGCTGATCGTCGACAACACCTTCGGCGCCGCCGGCTTCATCGCCCGCCCGATCGACCACGGCGCCGACATCGTCGTGCAGTCGGCGACCAAGTGGATCGGCGGCCACGGCACATCGATCGGCGGCGTCATCGTCGATTCCGGCAAGTTCGACTGGGGCAACGGCAAGTTCCCGCTGTTCACCGACCCGGCGCCCGGCTACCACGGCCTCAACTTCTGGGAAGTCTTCGGCTCCGGCGGCCCCTTCGGCAACATCGCCTTCGCCATCCGCGCCCGCGTCGAGGGCCTGCGCGACCTCGGTCCCAGCCTGTCGCCGTTCAACGCCTTCCAGCTGCTGCAGGGCGTCGAGACGCTGTCGCTGCGCGTCCAGCGCCACGTCGACAACGCGCTCGAACTCGCCCGCTGGCTGAAGCAGCATCCGCAGGTCGCGTGGGTCGAGTACAACGGCCTCGAGGACAGCCCCTACCACGACCTCGCGAAGAAGTACCTGAGGAACGGCTTCGGCGCGGTGCTCAATTTCGGCATCAAGGGCGGGGCGACCGCGGCCAAGCGCTTCATCGACCACGTCACGCTGGCCAGCCACCTGGCCAACGTCGGCGACGCCAAGACGCTGGTCATCAACCCGGCCTCGACGACGCACCAGCAACTGTCCGAAGCCGAGCAGCTGAGCGCCGGCGTGCGGCCGGACCTGGTCCGCGTGTCGGTCGGCATCGAGCACATCGAGGACATCAAGGCCGATTTCGACCACGCGCTGCGCCGCTCGGCCCTCGAAGCGGCGGCATGACCGGTTTCCGGATTTCGGAAGCGACGCAGAGGCTGGCCCCGGGCCGGCCTTTTGCGCTGGAATCCGGCGCCGTGCTGCCCGGCGTCGAGATCGCGTACCGGACCTGGGGCCGCCTGAACGCGGCCGGCGACAACGCGATCGTCGTCTGCCACGCGCTGACCGGGTCGGCCGATGCCGACGACTGGTGGGCGCCGCTGTTCGGGCCGGGCCGGGCGCTCGATCCGGAACGCCATTTCATCGTCTGCAGCAACGTGCTCGGCGGCTGCTACGGCACCACCGGCCCGGCCAGCCCGGCGCCGGACGGGCGGCGCTGGGGCAGCCGCTTTCCCCGCGTCACGGTGCGCGACCAGGTCCGGCTGCAGATGCGCCTGGCCGACCACCTCGGCATCGCCGGCATCCGCTGCGTCGTCGGCGGCTCGATGGGCGGCCTGCAGGCGCTCGAATGGGCGCTGCTCGACCCGCAGCGGGTCCGCGCCGTCGCCAGCATCGCGGCGGCCGGGCGGCATCCGGCCTGGTGCATCGCCTGGAGCGAGGCGCAGCGGCTGGCGCTGGCCGCCGATCCGAAATTCCGTGGCGGCGACTACGCTGCCGCCGACCCGCCGCGCCAGGGGCTGGCCGCGGCGCGCGCGGTCGCGATGGTCGGCTACCGCAGCCCGCTGTCGCTCGACGAACGCTTCGGCCGTTCGGCGGCCGACGACGACTTCGCGGTCCGGCGCTGGCTGCGCCACCACGGCAACGCGCTGGCCGAACGCTTCGACGCGAACAGTTACCTGATGCTGATCGACGCGATGGACACCCACGACCTCGGCCGCGGACGCGGCGGACTGGCCGCCGCGCTGCAGCGGATCCGCCAGCCGGTGCTGGTCGGCTCGGTGCTCACCGACGCGCTGTACGTGCCGCCCGAGCAGCGCAGCCTGGTTGCCTGGCTGCCGCACGGCGAACTGTTCGAGATCGCGTCGCAGCACGGCCACGACGGCTTCCTGATCGACGCCGATGCCGTCGAACTCGCGCTGCGCCGCTTCCTCGGCGCGCAGTCGGCCCCCGCGCCGCAGCCGGCGCCCGACGTCCGGCTGGACGCCGGCTACGGCTACGCCTGCTGATATGCATAGCCGCGCGCCGCTTCTTTGCTTATCGCAACGAAGTCGTTGGGAGGGCAGCGGGGCGGCGCTACATTGGACCCGTGGATGCCGTCCCGGCTTTCATGCAAGTCTCTCTCCAGTACGCAAACTTGCGTTTCGGCCCGCCCCTGATCCGGCGGGCCTTTTTTTGACCGGCGCCGCCGCCGGGGGCGGCCGGGACGCTCTGGTAGACTCGCGCCTTCCCCATACATGCAGAGGACGCAGCAAAGTGATCCCGTCCGACCTGGAGCGGCAACTGGCTTTCCTGAAGGAAATCGACCGGCTGAAGAGCGTCGTCCGCCTGTCGCCGCTGATCGATCGTTCGCGCCGCGAAAACAGCGCCGAGCATTCGTGGCACCTGGCGATGTACGCGCTGGTCCTCGCCCGGCACGCGGCCGGCGCGGTCGACGTGCTGCGGGTCGTCAAAATGCTGCTGATCCACGACATCGTCGAGATCGACGCCGGCGACGTGCCTTTCCACGTGCCGGAAACGCATGCCGGGCAGCCGGAGCGCGAACGGCTCGCCGCCGAGCGCCTGTTCGGCCTGCTGCCGGACGCGCAGGCTGCCGAGTTCCGCGAACTGTGGTTCGAATTCGAGGCCGCCGAAAGCGACGACGCGAAATTCGCCAAGGCGCTCGACCGTTTCCAGCCGATGCTGCACAACGCCGCGACCGACGGCGGCACCTGGGTCGAATGCGGCGTCACGCTCGAGCAGGTCGAGGCGCGCTGCCGCCCGCCGATCGAACGCGGTTCCCCGGTCCTCTGGGAAGCGGCGGCGAGGATGGCCGAAGACCACTATCGCCGGCCTGCGCAGCCGGACTGATCCGGCCCTCGCGCTCGCCGCGGGGCTGTATCGTTTTGGAGCAAAGGGCAGCAACGCTGGGTAGAATAGCGTCGCCGATCACAATGCATTGGATGACTGTGCAGATGCCTTACCACTTGATCTGGGAATCTCCCGACACGATGCGCTGCCAATTTTTCGGCCGGGTCGATGTCGCCAACCTGAACGATGCGACCAACGACTTCTACAACGATTCGAGGTCGGACCGCGTGACCCGGGCCTTGTGGGACTTCTCGGCGATGACGCAGTTCGCGGTGGACAGGGAGCACGTCTCGGAAATCGCTTTCAGCGACCATGCGGCCAGCTGCTACATGAAACCCATGAAGGCCGCCTTCATCACGGCCAACCCCGAGTTCGCCGAACTGGCCCGGCTTTACATCGCGGAAATGGAGCAGCTGGGGGGCGACTGGAGCAACCGGCTGTTCGCCTCCCTGGACGAGGCGCGGGACTGGATGGCCAGTCCGCCGGAACCGGGTCTCCGCAAGGTCGCGGGGAGCCGCGAGGGCGAGGGCAGCCTGTCCGGCCGCTGAGCGCCGGCGCCGCCCCGTTTCGAAGCCCGTTTCGAGGCCCGTCCTGCCCGGCAGGACGGGCCTTTTGCATTCCGGCCTCAGCCGGCTGCCAGCAAGCCCTCGCGGCGGGCGATTTCGCGGCGCAGGTGTTTCAGCGCCGGGGTCACGATGGCGATGAAATAGGCTTCGCGCAGCCGGCGCTGGGCGGTCGCGGTGCGCAGGTAGCCGCGGGCGCCCTGGTGCAGCATCGCGGCCTGCGCGGCGCGCAGCGACAGTTCGCCGCCGGCCAGGCGCAGGCGGAGCACCTCGAGCAGCAGCGCCGGCAGTTCGTCGGCGGCCGGGCCGGCGTCGAGCCGCGCCGCGAGCCGGAAGGTGCCGGCCTCGGCGGCGGCCAGCGCGTCGCGCAGCTCGGCGGCCTGGTCGGTCTCGTGGCAGTTGATGTGGCCGTGGCTGCGGTCGGTCTGCTCGATCAGCCGGATGCAGTCGCGGACCAGGCCGATGCCCATGCCGAGCTGCGCGAGGATCATGCCGGGCTGGATGCGCGCCAGGTAGGCGGCGGCTTCGTCCGGGTGGGCGAGCACGCGGCGGTCGTCGATGCGCACGCCGCGGAACTGGCAGGCCAGCGTCCGGGTGCCTTCGAGCGCCGTGAAGTGCGCCCCCTCGACCAGCCGGAAGCCCGTCTGGTCGCAGCGCACCGCGAAGAAAACCAGGCGGCCGTCGCCCTCGACCGGGCAGCCGGTCACGAAGACGTGCTCGTCGCCGAGGTTGGAAACCCAGGGCAGCGTGCCGTCGATCTCGTAGCCGCCATCGACGCGCCGGGCCGAGAGCCGGAAGCGCTCGATCTCGCAGCACGACTTCAGCGTGTTGGACAGGCCGGTGCCGCCGAGCAGCGTGCCGTCGGCCAGGCCGGGCAGCAGCTCCGCCTGCAGCGCCGCGTTGCCGGAAAGCTGGATGTAGCGCGCGCAGGCCGTCTGGCACCACACGGTGAACGCCGTGGACAGGCAGGTTTCGCCGACCTTCGCCATCTGTTCGATGGTGTCGGTCAGGCCGCGGCCGTTGCCGCCGAAGCCGGCGGCGACGACGCCGGCGAAGCCGCCCAGGCGGCCGAAGGCGCGCAGGAAGGCTTCCGGGTATTCGCCGTCGAGGTCGATCGCGGCGACGCGCGGCGCCAGTTCGCGTTCGATCAGGCGGGCGATTTCCGCCGATGCGACGGCGGGGGTTTCGAGGATTGCATTCATGGGATCAGGATTCCTGGTGCTGCCCGCTCCAGCGCCGGTGTGCGGCGCGGGCGAGCCAGTCGAGCGCGAAGCCGAGCAGGCCGATGAACAGGATGGTCGCCATCAGTTCGCCGTAGGCCATGCGGTCGCGGGTGTCGAGGATGAAGTAGCCGAGTCCGGCATTGACGCCGAGCATCTCGGCCGGGACCAGCACGACCCAGATCAGGCCGATGGCCAGCCGCAGGCCGGTCAGCAGGTGGGCGGCGATGGCCGGCACGGTGACGTGCCGCAGGCGTTCGGTGCGGCTGGCGCCGAGGCTGTCGGCCAGCGTCAGCCACTGCCGGTCGATCGCCGCGATGCCGGCGGCGACGTTGAGCACGATCGGCCAGACGGCGGCGAAGGCGAGCAGGAAGACGACCGGCGCCTCGCCGATGCCGAGCGCCATCACGGCGACCGGCATCCACGACAGCGGCGAGATCATCCGCAGGAACTGGAATACGGTCGAGGTCGCCTGGTTGAAGCCGCGCCAGCTGCCGGCCAGCAGGCCGAGCGGCACGCCGGCGAGCAGCGCGGCGAGCAGGCCGAGGCCGACGCGCTGCAGGCTGGCCAGCGCGTGCAGCCAGATCTCGCGGCCGCGGGCGAGTTCGGCGGCGGCAGCCCAGGTGTTCTCCGGCGAGAAGCGGGCGGCCATCAGCGAATCGCGGCCGGCCCCATGGACCAGCGCCCACCACAGGGCGCCGGCCAGGCCGAGGCCGAGCAGCGGGTAGGTCAGCCGGCGGAGCGCCGGCTGTGGAGTGGCGTCGCGGGTCATGGCCTCAGGCGACGAGGGTTTCGCTGCGCGTGTATTTCTCGGGCAGGCCGAAGGCCTTCAGCCCGCCGAGCGCGGCGATGGATTTCTTCACGAAGCGGTCGTCGACCAGGTCGCGGGCGACGAAGGCCGGGTCGAGGCCGGCCAGGAAGCGGTTGTCGCCCTCGACCTGCGTCTGCTTGAGCAGCCGGACCAGCTGTTCGGTGTAGGACGGGAAGGGGTAGGGCTGGTATTCGATGCGCTCGTCCTTCCATTCCGGATGGCGGATCGCGCCTTCCCGGACGTACTGCTGCTGGCGGGCGGCATCCGGCACCAGCACGCGTTCGAGCACCGGGGCAGCGAACGGCGTGTATTTGCCCGGCGCGTCCTTGGACAGCAGGCGGGCGCCTTCCCGGCGGTTGTCGCGCAGCCAGTGCTGGGCCTCGACCAGCGCATTGACCACCTTCTGCGACCACTCGGGGCGCTCCTTCAGGTCGCGTTCGTGCATGGTCAGCACGCAGCACGCATGCTCGCGCCAGACGTCGCCGGTGAAGCGCAGCACGCGGCCGATGCCGTTGGTTTCGGCGGCGGCGTTGAACGGTTCGGCGACGATGAAGCCGGCGATCGCGCCGTTGGCCAGCGCCGGACCCATGTCGGCCGGCGCCATGATCGACAGCGCGACCTCGTTCGGCTTCAGCGCGTCGGCCGGCCGGGTGACCACGGTCAGGCCGTTTTCGCGCAGCAGGTGCTGCAGCACGACGTTGTGGATCGAGTACCAGAACGGCACGGCGACCTTTCGTCCGCCGAGGTCGCGGATTTCGCGGATGTTCGGCGCGACGGTCAGCGCCGAGCCGGACATGTGGTTCCAGGCGACGACCTTGGCCGGGAAGTTGCTGCCGTAGCGGGCCCAGACGGTCATCGGCGACAGCAGGTGGACGACGTTGACCTGGCCGGCCATGAAGGCCTCGACGATCTGCGACCAGGAGCGGAACAGCCGGGGCGCCTCGACTTCCAGGCCCTGCGCCTCGAACAGCTTGCGCGCGTGGGCGACGAGCAGCGGCGAGGCGTCGGTGATCGGCAGGTAGCCGATGCGCACCGGGTCGTTGGCGGAAGCGGCGCGGGCCAGTTGCGGCAGCGCGACGCTTCCGGTGAGCAGCGCCGACAGGCGAAGGAAGTCGCGACGCGAAAGCGGCAGGTCGTCGGACAGGTGGGCGAGCGTATCGTCATGCATGGGCGGACCTCACAGGGTGGGGAACCAGGCCGGGGCCGGGTCGGACAGGGAATAGAGAATTTCTTCGCGCATCGCGTTGAGCGCGCTCGAACGGTGCTGGCGCGGCGCCCGGCCGCCCGGCTGCCATTCGCCGACGATGCGGGCGGGCGACGCCGGGTCGGGGCGGGCGAGCAGCAGCACGCGGTCGCCGATGCGCAGCGCCTCGTCGATGTCGTGGGTGACGAGCAGCGCGGCGCTCCGGCGGCGGTGGGCGAGTTCGAGCAGCAGGTCCTGCATCGATTCGCGGGTGATCGCGTCGAGCGCCGAGAAGGGCTCGTCGAGATAGATGATTTCCGGGTCGCGGGCCAGCGCCCGGGCCAGCGCGACGCGCTGGGCCATGCCGCCGGACAGCGCCGACGGCCGGGCCCGGGCGTGGCCGGCGAGGCCGACCTGGTCGAGCGCCCGGTCGACGCGGGCGGCGCGCTGCGCCTTGCCTTCCCGCGGTCGACACGCGAAATCGAGGCCGAATCCGACGTTGTCGGCAACGCTCAACCAGGGCAGCAGCGCCGGGGACTGGAAGACGACGCTGGCGTGCGCCGCCCTTTTCGGCCCGCTGTCGCCGTTGACCGCGACCGAGCCGGCGGCCGGTTCGGCCAGCCCGGCGAGCAGGCGCAGCAGCGTCGATTTGCCGCAGCCGGAGGCCCCGATCAGGCAGACGATCTCGCGCGGTGCGATGTCCAGGTCGACGCCGGCGAACACCGGCTGCGCGCCATAGGAAAACGCCAGTTGGCGCGCGACCAGCAGGGCGTTTCCGGATGCCATGTCAGGCCTTCGGCTGCCAGCGGTAGGCGGCGAGTTCCGGATTCAGCTCGGTGCCGGCCAGCGAGTTGCTGAAATTGCACAGCGTCGCCAGCGCGACGCCGAGGATGACCTCGACGACCTGCTGGTCGCCGTAGCCGGCGGCGCGGAAGGCCTGCAGTTCGGCGTCGTCGACGGCGCCGCGGCGGCGGATCACGGCGCGCGTGAAGGCGGCCAGCGCTTCGAGGCGGTCGTCCGGCAGCGGGGTCTGTTCGCGCAGCGCCTCGACCAGTTCGACCGGCAGCTTGCCCTGCTTGTAGGCGATCGCCGTGTGGCCGGCGACGCAGAACGCGCAGCCGTGGTTGGTCGCCGCGGTGATCTGGACGACCTCGCGCTCGGCCAGCGTGAAGCTGCTGCGGCCGTTGATCTCGCCGACCGTCAGGTAGGTCTCGATCGCGGTCGGCGCATTGGCCAGCACGCCGAGCAGGTTGGGAATGAAGCCGTTGCGGGCCCGGGCCTGCGCCAGGTAGGGGCGGCTGCCTTCCGGCGCGGTTTCGGGGGTCTGCAGGGTGAGGCGGGACATGGGAACTCCGTTCAGAATGGACCGGGGAATTGTCGTCAGCGGGGGACGGGCGCTCAATGCGCGAACGTCGGTCTTTCTTGCTCGAACGTCTTGCCGTCCGGGCGGGCGGCGGCGGCCCGCCGGAAGGCGCCGGGCAGCGTGCCGGTGATCTTCTTGAAGGCGCGCGAGAAGGCCGCGTCGGACTGGTAGCCGACCTGCTCGGCGGCGCGCGACAGCGACATGCCGTGCCCGATCAGCTGCGTCGCGACCTGCATCCGGACCTGGGCGACGAACTGCGCGGGCGAGGTGCCGGCCGTCTGCGCGAAGCGCTTGAAGAAGGTCGCGCGCGACATCCGGCTCAGCCCGGCCATCGTGCCGACGTCCCAGTCGCGGCCGGGCTCCGCGACGACGGCTTCGAGCAGCGGCGCGAATTCGGGGCGGGCCAGCACGGCCCACAGCCCGGCCGAGACCTCGTTGCGCCGGCACAGGTGGCGGACGACGTAGAAGAACATCAGGTCGACCAGCCGGGCGATCAGCGGCGACGGCCCGGCGCCGCCGGCGCGTGCCTCGGCCAGCACGAGCTCGAACAGCGGGCGCAGTTCGGCCAGCTCGCCGCCGTCGCGCCGGATCACGACATGGTCGGGAAAGGAAGCGAGCAGCGTGTCGCCCAGGCGGGCGCGGAATTCGAAGAAGCCGCAGGCCAGCGCGACGCCGCCGGCGACCGGCGGCGCGATCGGCTGCATGGCGACGCGCGGCGCGCCGGCGGCCCGTTCCGGCTGTTCGTGCGGGCTCAGCACATGCGGCGTGTCGCGCAGGAAGAACAGTGCGTCGCCGGCCTCCAGCTTCTGCCGGGCCGCCAGCTGCGGCAGGTGCAGCCAGCATTCGCCGCCGAGGATCAGGTGGAAGCCGGCGCGCGCCAGGCCGCTGGTCGAGGCCTGCCACGAGCCGCAATACTGGCCGAGGTGGAACAGGGTGGTCTGCAGGTCGAGGCTGCCGAGCAGCCAGTGGATCAGGCGGTCCTGGCGGGAAGGCATGGGCGTCTCCGGGGCGGGCTGGAGTGCGCATGGTAGGAAGCCGCGGGGGCCGGCCCAACGAAGAATTTCCGATAAGCATATGGACGTCGCGCCGGTTTGTCGGCGCCGGCGAAATGTGGTCTGATGGCCGCCCAGTTTTTCACCGGAGAACCCGCATGGCCGTCAGAAGCATCCTGCGCATGGGCGATCCGCGGCTGTTCGAGCCGGCGGCGCCGGTCGTCGATTTCGGCAGCCCCGGGTTGCTGGCGCTGATCGACGACCTGCACGACACGATGCGCTCGGCCGGCGGTGTCGGCCTGGCCGCGCCGCAGATCGGCGTCGGGCTGCAGGTCGTCGTCTTCGGCTTCGAGCGCAGCGAGCGCTATCCGGACGCCGAGCCGGTGCCGCCGACGGTCCTCGTCAATCCGCTGATCGAGCCGCTCGGCGACGACGAGGCGATCGCCTGGGAAGGCTGCCTGTCGGTGCCCGGGCTGCGCGGCCAGGTGCCGCGCCCGGCGCGCATCCGCTACCGGGGTTTCGACCCGGTCGGGCAGCCGATCGACCGGACCGTCGACGGCTTCCACGCCCGCGTCGTCCAGCACGAGTGCGACCACCTGATCGGCCGCCTCTATCCGTCGCGCATCCGCGATTTCACTCGGTTCGGCTTCACCGACGTGCTGTTTCCCGAGCTGGCCTGAGCCCTCGCGGTCAACCGCCCGGCGCGGCGGAAAATGCTTATCAGGCGCCGGCTTATGTCGATCGAACAACAAGCTCGTTCGGCACCGGCGGCGCCGACGCTAGATTGCAGCCATCGAGTTCGCAGGGAGAACAGCATGGCTGCACTGATCGTCGGCGGCGACCGGGTCGCCAGCTACCGTGACTTCCTGGCCGCCCGGGGCTATCTCCCGGTGCGCCACTGGAGCGGCCGCAACCAGAGCGAATGCCATCGCCGGATACCGGTGGACACCCGGGTCGTCGTCGTCATCGTCGACCAGGTCAGCCACGGCCTGGCACGCAAGATCCGGCGCGACGCCGACGACATGGCCGTACCGGTGGTATTCAGCCGCCGCTGCCTCGGCCAGCTGAGCGCGGCGCTGGCCTGTCTGCCGGGGTGATTTCGGCTGGAAGACCGCCGGCAATGGGCGGGCCCGAGGACTGATCGGCGAGGCCTTGAGCGGCGGGTGATCCGGCGGTGTTCGGCCACGAACGCACTGACAGTCTTTTCGGAGTGAGCCCATTCAACGGGCCGCGCCTCCCTGAAAGTTGTCCGAGGGGCGGAACGTGCTTGTCGGCCAACGCTGAGCACGTAAAATTCCGCACTTCCCGTGCCATCTCCACGTAGCCGCACGCCCCACCTCAACTTGAAGTCACTTCCACCCGCGGTGGAATGACCGCAGCATCGAAACAGGAACCGCTCCATGACCAGCGCCCAACAACGCGCCGAACTGCAACGTCGTATCTGGCAAATTGCCAACGAGGTCCGCGGCGCGGTCGACGGCTGGGATTTCAAGCAATACGTGCTCGGCGCGCTGTTCTACCGCTTCATCAGCGAAAACTTCGCCGCCTACATCGCCGGCGGTGACGACAGCATCGACTACGCCGCACTGCCGGACAGCATCATCACCCCCGCCATCAAGGACGACGCCGTCAAGACCAAGGGCTATTTCATCTACCCCAGCCAGTTGTTCGCCAAGGTCGTCGCCGGCGCCAACAGCAACGAAAGCCTGAACACCGATCTCGCCGCCATCTTTGCCGCAATCGAGGCCTCGGCCAACGGCTACCCGTCGGAGCGGGACATCAAAGGCCTGTTCGCCGACTTCGACACCACCAGTAACCGCCTCGGCAATACCGTCAAGGACAAGAACACCCGCCTGGCCGCCGTGCTCAAAGGTGTGGCCGACCTGGATTTCGGCGATTTCGATAGCAGTCACATCGACCTCTTCGGCGACGCCTACGAATTCCTGATCTCCAACTACGCCGCCAACGCCGGCAAATCCGGCGGCGAGTTCTTCACGCCGCAAAACGTCTCCAAGCTGATCGCACAGCTCGCGCTGCACAAGCAGGCCAGCGTCAACAAGATCTACGACCCGGCTTGCGGCTCCGGCTCGCTGCTGCTGCAAGCCAAGAAGCAGTTCGACGAGCACCTCATCGAAGACGGCTTCTACGGGCAGGAAATCAACCACACCACGTACAACCTGGCGCGGATGAACATGTTCCTGCACAACATCAACTACGACAAATTCAACATCCAGCTCGGCAACACCCTGACCGAGCCGCACTTTGGCGACGAAAAGCCCTTCGATGCCATCGTCTCCAACCCGCCCTATTCGGTGAAGTGGATCGGCAGCGACGACCCGACGCTGATCAACGACGAACGCTTCGCCCCGGCCGGCGTGCTGGCGCCCAAATCCAAGGCCGACTTCGCCTTCGTGCTGCACGCCCTCGGCTACCTCTCCGCCAAGGGCCGCGCCGCCATCGTCTGCTTCCCCGGCATCTTCTACCGCGGCGGCGCCGAACAGAAAATCCGCCAATACCTGGTCGACAACAACTACGTCGAAACGGTGATTTCGCTGGCGCCCAACCTGTTCTTCGGCACCACCATCGCCGTCAATATCCTGGTGCTGTCCAAGCACAAGACCGACACCAAAACCCAGTTCATCGACGCCAGCGGCCTGTTCAAGAAGGAAACCAACAACAACACGCTGACCGACCAGCACATCGAACAAATCATGCAGGCCTTCGACAGCAAGGCCGATGTCGCGCACTTCGCCCAGTCGGTCAGTTTTGAAGCCATCGCCGCCAACGACTACAACCTGTCGGTCAGCAGCTACGTCGAAGCCGAAGACAAACGCGAAGTCGTGGATATTGCCCAGCTCAATGCCGAGTTGAAAACCACCGTTGCCCGGATTGACCAGCTACGCAAAGAGATTGATGCCATCGTGGCGGAAATCGAAAGCTCTTAAATCGAGGCCAACCCCATGACACTCAGCAATAGCCAGGTTACAAAACTGGGCAGTAGGCTTCGCAGCGGCGATTTCAGCGAAGCTGACTTGGCGATGCTCGATACGTTTCGCCAAACCTTCAGTGAGATTGATGAACAGGCCTATCAGCTTATCCAAAGCACGCTTGCATCAATAACGGGCTGGACCAGCACCAAACGCAAGCGCAAAACCCAGCAGTCAATTGTTGATAAGCTGTGTCGCCAGCCCCAGTTACGCTTGCCGCAAATGCAGGATATAGCCGGCTGCCGGATTGTGATTGAGGGCGGCAGTCAGGTAGCAGACACCTTGGGCAGTCTGCTTACTGGCGCATTTGAGCCGCTGCAATGGGAGATTGAACGCAAAGAGCGGCATGCCCATGGTTACCGAGCCACCCATATCATTGCCAAAAAAGGGCAGAAGTTTTACGAAATACAGCTTAGAACGTATGCGCAGGATGTGTGGGCAAACCTGGTTGAGCGTTTGTCCGATGAGAACAACACCCTCAAATACGGTGGCAACGACCAAGAGCAAGCACTGATGCGTCAGTTGCAAAATTTGGCGGAGCGCTTTTTTGAAATTGACCAAAACGCTCATCAAGTAAGCTTTGAAAGCTATCAGCAACAAATAAAGGATGCGATTCGCCATGTATTTTCTCATTGAACACAATCGCACCACCAAAGAAACTCACTGCAAAGATTTCAGCGATTATGCTGCTGCACAGTTTGCTGGCCTGCAAAAAGAGCAAGAATACTTTCATGCCAAGCGCCATGAAATGGAAGTCGTGGTTTTTGAAGCCAACTCAATTGATGACTTAAAGCGGACCCATAGTCGCTATTTTGTGGCTGAAGGTCAAAAGGACGATGCAGCCGACGCTTTGCTGGCCATTGGGCTGATTGGTCTGGCGGTTTATCTGCTGAATAAAAAGTGAGTTGGCGAGCATGGATTTTCTGGAAAAACTGCTGGATGGGGTGGCGGTGGAATGGATAAAGGTTGGCGATTTAATTTCTCCTCAACGCGGGAGAAGACTCGTCAAAAGCCAATTAGAAGAAATTGGCAGTTATGCCGTCTATCAGAACAGCATGAAGCCGCTCGGCTACTACCATGAAAGTAATGCACAAGCTGGGGCAACCTTTGTGATTGTCGCTGGGGCCGCAGGCGAGATTGGTTTTAGCGATGCGGCTTTCTGGGCTGCAGATGATGTCTATTTCTTCCCTGAAACGAATGTTGTTAACAACAAATACCTGTATCACTTTCTCTTAACAAAAAAGCATGAGATATCGTCCCAAGTTCGAAGGGCGAGCATTCCGCGCCTATCAATGGCTGCGGTTGAAAAGCTAGAAATTCCCATCCCCTGCCCGAGAAACCCCAAAAAATCCCTTGAAATCCAGGCCGAAATCGTCCGAATTCTGGACGCATTTACCGCCCTTACAGCCGAGCTTACAGCCGAGCTTAACACCCGAAAACAGCAATACAACTACTATCGCGATGATTTATTGAGTTTTCACGAAGGAAACGTCGCGTGGAAAGCCTTGGGGGAAATTGGCGAATTCATTCGCGGCAAACGCTTTACCAAGGCCGATTATGTGGAAGACGGCATCAGCGTGATTCATTACGGCGAGATTTACACGCGATACGGCGTTTACACGACTCACGCGCTTTCCCAAGTCAGAAGCGAGATGGCTGATTCGCTCCGCTACGCGAAACCGGGCGATGTCGTGATAACCGACGTCGGAGAAACGGTCGAGGATGTTGGTAAAGCCGTGGCTTGGCTCGGCGATGAAAAAGTCGCCATTCACGACCACTGCTACGCTTTCCGCCATTCAATGAATCCGAAGTTCGTTTCCTACTGCATGCAAACAACTTCATTCATTGCCGAGAAAGCAAAGTATGTGGCGAGAACCAAGGTCAATACCTTGCTGATCAACGGCTATGCAAAAATCGCCATCCCGGTCCCATATCCCGATGACCCGGAAAAATCCCTCACCGAACAAGCCCGCGTCGTCGCCATCCTCGACAAATTCGACGCCCTGACCAATTCCCTCAGCGAAGGCCTGCCCCGCGAAATCGCGTTGCGCCAGAAGCAATACGAGCATTACCGCGATATGCTATTGAGCTTTCCCAAGCCAGAAGCACCCACGCCCACTGCCGCCTAAGGAGGGAGCCATGTCCAGGCACCATCTCACGCTTCGCGACCAGACCACGGAATTCCTGCTCTACACCGCGCCCAACGGTACGGTCAAAGTCGAAGTCCTGCTCAGCAATGAGAGCATCTGGCTGACGCAAAAGCGCATGGCGGAGTTATTTGGCGTGCGCGTTCCGGCCATTTCCAAGCATCTGAAGAACATCTTCGACAGTGGCGAGTTGGTGGAAGACGTGGTTGTTTCCATTTTGGAAACAACCACTGAGCACGGCGCCGTGGCGGGCCTGACGCAAACCCAGCAAGTCAAGTACTACAACCTGGATGCGGTGATCTCGGTGGGCTACCGGGTCAATTCGGCGCAGGCGACGCAATTCCGTATCTGGGCAACGGCCTTGATCAAGGAATACATCATCAAGGGCTTTGCCATGGATGATGAGCGCCTGAAAAATGGCCGTTACTTTGGCAAGGACTATTTCCGTGAGCTGCTGGAGCGGGTGCGCTCGATCCGCGCCAGCGAGCGGCGGATTTATCAGCAGATCACGGACATTTTCGCCGAGTGCAGCGTCGATTACGACCCGAAATCCGAGACCACGCGCCTGTTTTACGCCCATGTGCAGGACAAGTTTCATTTTGCAATTACCGGCCACACGGCGGCCGAAATCATTTCGCTGAAGGCCGACGCCAGCAAGCCCTTGATGGGCATGAGCACCTACAAGAATGCACCGGATGGCCGGGTGCTGAAATCCGATTCGCTGGTGGCGAAAAATTATCTGAGCGAAGAAGAAATCCGGAAACTGGAGCGGACCGTTTCCGCTTTTTTCGATTACATCGAAGGCATCATCGAGCGGCGCAACACCTTCACGATGGAGAGCTTCGCCGAAAGCGTGGACAAGTTTCTGTCTTTCAACGAATACCGCATTCTCGAAGGTTACGGCAGCGTCAGCCGACAGCAGGCGGAACTGAAAGCGGTGGCCGAATATGAAAAGTTCAACAAACAGCAGCGCATCGAATCCGATTTCGACCGCACAGTAAAAAAGCTGCTGCAAAAGAAGGACGCCGAAGAATGAGCGACTACAAGACCATTGCCGAATCGAACAGCTTCATCGTCCTGGATAAATACGTCAAGGAATGGCAGGTCAATGAGAGTTATCAGAGCGAATACGACCTGGAGCGGGAATTCATCCAGGATTTGCAGAATCAGGGTTACGACTATGCGCCCGACCTGAACACGCCGGAGAAGCTGCTGGCCAATGTGCGCGATGCCTTGCAGGCGCTGAACAATGTGCAGTTTGCCGACGGCGAATGGTTGCGTTTTGTCGAAACCTGGCTGGACAAGCCGAGCGACGGCATCGTCGAGAAAACCCGCAAGATTCACGACGACTACGTGCACGACTTCGTCTTTGACGATGGACATATCCAGAACCTCTACCTGCTGGACAAGAAGAACATCGCCCGTAACAAGGTGCAGGTAATCCGGCAGTTCGAGCAGACCGGCAGCCATGCCAACCGCTACGACGTGACGATCCTGGTGAACGGCCTGCCGCTGGTGCAGGTGGAACTGAAAAAGCGCGGCGTGGCGATTCGCGAAGCCTTCAACCAGGTGCACCGCTACAGCAAGGAGAGCTTCAACAGCGAGCATTCCCTGTTCAAGTATCTGCAGCTGTTCGTGATCTCCAACGGCACCGATAGCCGTTATTTCGCCAACACCACGCAGCGCAACAAGAACAGCTTCGACTTCACCATGAACTGGGCGAAGGCGGACAACACGCTGATCAAGGACTTGAAGGATTTCACCGCCACCTTCTTCCAGAAAAAGACCCTGCTCAACGTGCTGCTGCATTACTCGGTCTTCGACACCAGCAACACGCTGCTGGTCATGCGGCCTTACCAGATCGCCGCCACCGAACGCATCCTGTGGAAAATCAACGCTGCCTGGCAGGCGAAGAACTGGAGCAATACCGAAAGCGGCGGCTACATCTGGCACACCACCGGCTCCGGCAAGACCCTGACCAGCTTCAAGGCGGCACGGCTGGCGACCGAGCTGGATTTCATCGACAAGGTGTTTTTCGTGGTCGACCGCAAGGATCTGGATTACCAGACCATGAAGGAATACCAGCGTTTTTCGCCGGACAGCGTCAATGGTTCGGACAGCACCGCCGGCCTCAAGCGCAATCTGGACAAGGACGACAACAAGATCGTCGTCACCACCATCCAGAAGCTCAACAACCTGATGAAGAGCGAAAGCGACCTGGCTATCTACGGCAAGCAGGTGGTGTTCATTTTCGACGAGTGCCACCGCAGCCAGTTTGGCGAAGCGCAGAAAAACCTGAAGAAGAAGTTCAAGAAGTTCTATCAGTTCGGCTTTACCGGCACGCCGATCTTCCCGCAGAACGCACTGGGCGCGGAAACCACCGCCAGCGTGTTCGGCCGCGAGCTGCATGCCTACGTAATCACCGACGCCATCCGCGATGAGAAGGTGCTGAAGTTCAAGGTCGATTACAACGATGTGCGCCCGCAGTTCAAGGCCGTCGAAAGCGAGCAGGACGAGAAGAAACTCAGCGCGGCGGAAAACCGGCAGGCCTTGCTGCACCCCGACCGCATCGGCGAAATCACCCAATACATCCTGAACAATTTCCGGCAGAAAACCCACCGCCTGCAAGCGGGCAATAAAGGGTTCAATGCCATGTTCGCCGTCAGCAGCGTCGAAGCCGCCAAGCTGTACTACGCGTCCTTCAAGGATTTGCAGAAGCACAGCGACAAGCCGCTGAAAGTGGCCACCATCTTTTCGTTTGCCGCCAACGAGGAACAGGATGCGGTGGGTGACATCCAGGACGAAAGCTTCGACGTTTCCGCCATGAACAGCAGCGCCAAGGAATTCCTGAGCGCCGCCATCGCCGATTACAACGCGCTGTTCAAGACCAATTTCAGCGTGGACAGCAACGGTTTCCAGAACTATTACCGCGATCTGGCCAAGCAGGTGAAAGCCAAGGAAATCGACCTGCTGATCGTGGTCGGCATGTTCCTGACCGGCTTCGATGCGCCGACGCTGAACACCTTGTTCGTCGACAAGAACCTGCGCTACCACGGCCTGATGCAGGCCTATTCGCGCACCAACCGCATTTTTGACGCGACCAAGACGTTCGGCAACATCGTCACTTTCCGCGATCTGGAACAAGCGACCATCGACGCCATCACCTTGTTCGGCGACAAGAACACCAAGAACGTGGTGCTGGAGAAGAGCTACAAGGAATACATGGAAGGCTTCACCGATGTGCTGACCGGTGAAGCGCGGCGTGGCTTCGTGGACGTGGTGCGCGAATTGGAGCAGCGTTTCCCCGACCCGTCTGCCATCGAAAAGGAATCCGACAAAAAGGCGTTTGTGAAGCTGTTCGGCGAGTATCTGCGCGTCGAGAACGTGCTGCAGAACTTCGATGAATTCGCCAGCCTGAAGGCTTTGCAGGGTGTGGATATGAACGACCCGGCGGCCGTCGAGGCGTTCAAGGCGCAGCGTTATCTGAGCGACGACGACCTGGCGGCGCTGCAGGCGATCAAGATACCGGCGGAACGGAAAATCCAGGATTACCGTTCGACCTACAACGACGTGCGCGAGTGGCTGCGCCGGGAGAAATCCTCCGCCGAGAAGGAAAAATCGACCATCGACTGGGATGACGTGGTCTTCGAGGTCGATCTGCTGAAGTCGCAGGAAATCAACCTCGACTACATCCTCGAACTGATCTTCGAGCACAACAAGAAGATCAAGGACAAGGCTGCGTTGATTGAGGATGTGCGCCGGGTGATTCGCGCCAGCCTGGGCAACCGCGCCAAGGAAAGCCTGCTGGTCGATTTCATCAACCAGACCGACCTCGACCGGATTGGCGACAAGGCCAGCGTGATCGATGCCTTCTTTGCCTTCGCCCAGGCGGAGCAACAACGCGAGGCACAGGAGCTGATCGGCGCCGAGAACCTGAACGCCGAGGCGGCCCGGCGCTACATCGCCACCTCCCTGAAACGCGAATTCGCCAGCGACAACGGCACCGAGCTGAATGCTGTTTTGCCCAAAATGAGCCCGTTGAATCCGCAATACCTGACCAAGAAGCAAAGCGTGTTTCAGAAAATCGCGGCGTTTGTGGAGAAGTTCAAAGGCGTGGGTGGGCCGGTTTGATGAAAGCCGGGCAATAGTCGGGGGGCCGCCTCGAATACCCGGTTGAGTTGAATATGGCTGGAAAGAAGCCGCCTCAGCCGAGCGGCGCCGCGGGCGATCCAGCGGCGCCCGTTTTCCCTAAGAAAGATGGTCGGCCGGACACAACGGTGCCCCGCGGCGCAGCGCCAGGCGGAGCAGGGCGCGGCGTTCTCCGGGCGGCAGTTCGTCCAGCCACGCGGGCAGCGCGCCGAAGCGGCTTTCGTAATCGGCGGACGGGTCGCCGGCGACGCGGCGGATCGGCAGTTCGAGGGTGCTTACCATGAGCTTCTCCTTTCTCCCCGGGATGACGGCGCGGCCGACTCCGGGGAGCAGGGGAGCGAGCGACGCTTTAGCCGGTATTTGTCCGCCCCGGCAAGTTATCGGTTAAATCCGGCGGTTGTCGGGCAGTGTGCCGCGGCCTGCCGCGGTGGACAAAGAATTTAGGGCAATTTCGATATGCCGCTTCGCCGATAAGCATAGAAGAAGCGATTCGTTGGGCCCTCCGGGCGTTGTTCCTAGGCTTGCGCCTTCGTTCAAACAACATTCCGCTCCGGAGGGCTCCCCAATGAAAATCCATCGTCTCGTCCATCTCGCCTTGCTGCCGGCCGTGCTGGCGCCGGGCCTGGCGCTTGCGACCAACGGTTATCTGGCGCACGGCTACGGCGTCAAGGCGCAAGGGCTGGCCGGCGCCGGCATCGCGCTGCCGCAGGATGCGCTGGCCGCCGCGACCAACCCGGCCGGCACCGCCTTCGTCGGCGAGCGCGCCGATGTCGGTGCGACCTGGTTCCGGCCGACGCGCGGCGCCGAAATTTCCGGCAACGATTTCGGCCCGGACCAGTCGTTCAGCGGCGACGACACGCGCAATTTCCTGATTCCCGAACTCGGCTACGTGAAGCCGCTGTCGGCGCAATGGACGGCCGGCGTCGCGGTGTACGGCAACGGCGGCATGAATACCGATTACGGCCGCAATCCCTTCGCCCGCTTCGGCGCGACCGGTTCGGCCGGCGTCAATCTGGAACAGGCCTTCGTGTCGCCGTCGCTGGCCTACCGCATCACGCCGGATCACGCCGTCGGCGTGGCGGTCAATTTCGCCTGGCAGCGCTTCTCGGCCAAGGGTATCGCGCCGTTTGCCGGCGCTTCGGAAGCGCCGGGCGATTTCACCAATCGCGGCACCGACAGCTCGACCGGCTGGGGCGTCCGCATCGGCTACACCGGGCGGCTGACGCCCGAGCTGACGGTCGGCGCGACCTGGGCGTCGAAGACGCAGATGGGCCACCTCGACAAGTACCGGGGCCTGTTTGCCGAAGCCGGCGGCTTCGACATCCCGGCCAACTACGGCGTCGGCGTCGCCTGGCAGGCGAGCCCGGCGCTGACGCTGACGGCCGACGTGCAGCGCATCGAATACAGCGGCGTGAAGTCGGTCGGCAACGCGCTCGGCCAGCTGTTCGCCGGCAACGCCTTCGGCAGCGGCGACGGGCCGGGCTTCGGCTGGAAGGACGTCACCGTGGTCAAGCTCGGCGTCAGCTACGACATCGCCGACTGGACGCTGCGCGCCGGCTACAGCCACGCCAGCCAGCCGGTGCCGAAGGGCCAGACGCTGCTCAACATCCTGGCGCCCGGCGTCGTCCAGGACCACGTCAGCCTGGGCGCGACCTGGCGGCAGGGCAAGGCCGGCGAGCTGAGCGTCGCCTACACCCATGCCTTCAGGACGACAGTGCGCGGTTCGGGTTCGATCCCGCCGGGCGCGCCGCCGACCGGATTCGGCGGCGGCGAGGCCGACGTGCATCTGGCCGAGGACATCCTGGGCGTCGCCTGGGGCTGGAAGTTCTGATGGCGATCGCCGCCTTCCTTATGCGACCGATCCTTATATCGATCTGAATTTTTATTCGTTCTAGCTATGACTCCCGGGGCATAGATTGGTGGCTACAGACAGCGCCGGGGGACTTCCCCGGCGATCCGGACCCCACCGGCTGTCCCGCCTGGCGCGGGCGCCGGCCCCTACGAAAGGAATCGCCATGACCGAAGCAGTGATCGATCTCCAGGATGCCGTCCAGGCGCCGCCGTCCCTCGGCGGCGGCAGCGCAGTGGCCTCCGTCATTCTCGAACGGGCCCGGCAGCGGGCTGCCGCCGAGCAGCTGCCCTACGCCGGCAGCATCGCCCCGCGCGACGCCTGGACGCTGTTCGGTAACGGCGACGCGGTGCTGGTCGACGTGCGCAGCGCCGAGGAGCGCAAGTTCGTCGGCCAGGTGCCGGAATCGAAGCACGTCGCCTGGATGACCGGGCTGTCGCTGTCGCGCAATCCGCGCTTCACGAAGGAACTGGAAGGCAAGGCCGGCAAGGACGACGTGGTGCTGCTGCTGTGCCGCAGCGGCAAGCGTTCGGCGGCCGCCGCCGAGGCGGCGACGAAGGCGGGTTTCCGCAACGTCTTCAACATTCTCGAAGGTTTCGAGGGCGATCTCGACGAGCAGCAGCGTCGCGGCGCCTTCAACGGCTGGCGCCATGCCGGCCTGCCGTGGATTCAGGACTAAATCACATTTCAGGGAGAAACAGCATGTCCAAGGTTTTCGCAGACAACTCGCAATCGATCGGCCGCACGCCGCTGATCAAGCTCAACCGCATCATCGACGGCGCCCCGGCCACGGTGCTGGCCAAGATCGAGGGGCGCAACCCGGCCTACTCGGTGAAGTGCCGGATCGGCGCGGCGCTGATCGACGACGCCGAGCAGCGCGGCCTGCTCGGGCCGGGCAAGGAGCTGGTCGAGCCGACCTCCGGCAACACCGGCATCGCGCTCGCCTTCGTCGCCGCGGCGCGCGGCATTCCGCTGACGCTGACGATGCCGGAAACCATGAGCCTGGAACGCCGCAAGCTCTTGACCGCCTTCGGCGCCAAGCTGGTGCTGACCGAAGGCGCCAAGGGCATGGGCGGCGCGATCGCCAAGGCCGAGGAAATCGCCGCCTCCGAGCCGGGCAAGTACGTGCTGCTGCAGCAGTTCAAGAACCCGGCCAACCCGGCGATCCACGAAGCGACGACCGGCCCGGAAATCTGGGAGGACACCGACGGCGCGATCGATATCCTGGTCTCCGGCGTCGGCACCGGCGGCACGATCACCGGCGTTTCCCGCTACATCAAGCAGACCAAGGGCAAGGCGATCCACTCGGTCGCCGTCGAGCCGTCGGCCAGCCCGGTGCTGACCCAGACGCGCAACGGCGAGCCGGTCAAGCCCGGTCCGCACAAGATCCAGGGCATCGGCGCCGGTTTCGTGCCGGCCGTGCTCGACCTGTCGCTGGTCGATGCCGTCGAGCAGGTCGGCAACGAGGAAGCCGTCGAGTACGCCCGCCGCCTGGCGAAGGAGGAGGGCATCATCTCCGGCATCTCGAGCGGCGCCGCGGTCGCCGCAGCGGTCCGCCTGGCCAGGCAGCCGGAGAACGCCGGCAAGACCATCGTCGCGGTGCTGCCCGATTCCGGCGAGCGTTACCTGAGCTCGGTGCTGTTCGAAGGCTTGTTCAACGAAGCCGGATTGCCGGCATGAGGCATCCGGTGGCCAACGCCTCCCCGGCCTACGCCCAGATCGGCGGCTGGGGCGTCAAGGAAATCGTCGCCGAGCTGCACGCGGTGCGCGACGACTGGCGCGCCGCGCAGCAGCGCAGCCGGGAGTTCGCCGTGCGCGAATTCCCGTCGCGCGACGCGCTGCGCGAAATCGCCGACGCGCTGTGCGGCGTGCTGTTCCCGATGCGTCTCGGTCCGGCCGAACTGCACCAGGAGGGCGAGGACTTCTACGTCGGCCACACGCTGGACACCGCACTGAACGCGCTGTTCCACCAGGTCCAGCTCGAACTGGGCTACAGCCTGCGCCAGCAATGCGATGAGAAGGAAGGCATCGAGGCGCAGGCGGCCGAAATCGTCCGCGCCTTCGCGCAGCAGCTGCCGGCCCTGCGCCGCCTGCTCGACAGCGACGTCGCGGCGGCCTACCAGGGCGACCCGGCAGCGCGCAGCGTCGACGAGGTGCTGCTGTGCTACCCGGGCATCCTGGCGGTGATCCACCACCGGCTGGCGCACGCGCTGTACCGGCTGGGCGCGCCGCTGGTCGCCCGGATCCTGGCCGAGATCGCCCATTCGTCGACCGGCATCGACATCCATCCGGGCGCGCAGATCGGCGCCGGTTTCTTCATCGACCACGGCACCGGCGTCGTCATCGGCGAGACGACGGTGATCGGCGAGCGCGTCCGCCTGTATCAGGCGGTCACGCTGGGCGCCAAGCGCTTCACGCAGGACGAGAGCGGGGCGCTCGAGAAGGGGGCGGCCCGCCATCCCATCCTCGAGGACGAGGTCGTCGTCTATGCCGGGGCGACCATCCTCGGCCGCATCACGATCGGCCGCGGGTCGAGCATCGGGGGCAACGTCTGGCTGACGAAGAGCGTGCCGCCGGGCAGCCATGTGACGCAGGCCAGCGTCCAGCACGAGCCGGGCGGTGCCGGCAGGGTCCGCCAATGAGCGGGCTGGTCCGCGAGTTCGGGAGTTCGGTCCGGCATTTCCGCGAGCGGCGCGGCTGGTCGCAGGAATTGCTGGCCGAGAAGGCCGACCTCAACCGTTCCTACCTCGGCGAGGTCGAGCGCGGCGCCGTGATGCCGTCGCTGGCCACCGCCGCCAAGCTGGCCGCGGCCTTCGAGTTGCCGCTGTCCGGCCTCCTGGCCCATTGCGAAGCGCGGGAAGGCGAAGCGGCCCATTGATGGCCATAGCATGTTGAAGGCGCTTAGAAGGCTTTCGACAATGCTTATCCGGATTTTTCATAAGCATTTTTCATTCTGAACCAAGGAGAAGCGTCCATGGCGCAACACCCCGAAGCCACTGCCCTCGGCGACATCGCCGCCCGGCAGCTTGCCAATGCCACCAAGACCACGGCCCAGCTGCCGACCATCACGCCGCGCTGGCTGGTGCACCTGCTGCAGTGGCTGCCGGTCGAGGCCGGCATCTACCGGCTGAACACCGTCAAGAATCCGCGCGACGTCCGCGTCGCGTGCTCGCAGCGCGATGAATCGGAACTGCCGCAGACCTACGTCGATTACGACGAGGCGCCGCGCGAATATTTCCTGAACGCCGTCACCACCATCCTCGACGTCCATACCCGCGTTTCCGACCTCTATTCGAGCCCGCATGACCAGATCAAGGAACAGCTGCGGCTGACCATCGAGACGATCAAGGAGCGCCAGGAATCCGAGCTGATCAACAACCCGGACTACGGCCTGCTGGCCAACGTCCATGACGACCAGATCATCTCGACGCTGACCGGCGCGCCGACCCCGGACGACCTCGACGAGCTGCTGACCAAGGTCTGGAAGGAGCCGGCGTTCTTCCTCGCCCACCCGCTGGCGATCGCCGCCTTCGGCCGCGAATGCACCCGGCGTGGCGTGCCGCCCCCGACCGTGTCGCTGTTCGGCGCGCAGTTCCTGACCTGGCGCGGCATCCCGCTGATCCCGTCGGACAAGATCCCGGTCGACGGCGGCAAGACCAAGATCCTGCTGCTGCGCGTCGGGGAAAAGCGCCAGGGCGTCGTCGGCCTGTTCCAGCCGGGGCTGGCCGGCGAGCAGTCGCCGGGCCTGTCGGTGCGCTTCATGGGCATCAACCGCAACGCCATCGCGTCCTACCTGATTTCGCTGTACTGCTCGCTGGCCGTGCTGGTCCCGGACGCGCTGGCGGTGCTCGATGACGTGGAGATCGGCAAGTACCATGACTATCCCGACACCTACAAGTAAGGGCCTCAGTGGCGTCACCTCCGGGCTGGCCGGCGCGCCGGCGCCGGGCCTTCCGGATGAGGCGACGCTCGGCCGGCTGGCGTCGGAATTCTTCCGCGCGCTGCCGGGCGACGCGCTGCCGTCGTTCGACCTGCCGACCTCGCTCGGCGCCGGCTCGGCGCCGGCGCCCGAACTGAGCCTGGCGCAGTCGGGGCCGAGCGTGCTGCCGCAGCCGGTCGCGCCGGACCCGGTCGACCCGGCCGGCGGCAGCGAATTCGGCGTGCCCGAGGCCTACGCGGCCACGGTCCCCGCCGTGGCGCCGCCGCAGCCGCCGGGGGCTGACCACCTGCCGGTGGCGGTGCCGTCGTCGCCGTACTACTTCATCGGCGAAGCCAGCCCCTACCGGTCGTCTGCGTCGCCGAAGGTGCCGGAAAACCGCGTCGTCGCCCAGAGCTTCGGCCTGCCGGGGCAGGGCGAATTGCTGGCGCTGCTGGCCGGTCTCGGCGACGACCGGAAATCGGCCGATTTCGGCGGTCGACCGCAGAATCCGGGCAATTTCTATTTCCTCGATGCGGCGCGCGAACCGGAAATCGCCCCGAGTGCGCGCCCGCCGTTCGACGTCAACGCCGTGCGCCGCGACTTCCCGATCCTGCAGGAAAGGGTGAACGGTAAGCCGCTGGTCTGGTTCGACAACGCCGCGACGACGCAGAAGCCGCAGGCGGTGATCGACCGCCTGGCGTATTTCTACGCGCACGAGAATTCCAACATCCACCGCGCGGCGCACGAACTGGCGGCGCGGGCGACCGATGCCTACGAGGCGGCGCGGCAGAAGGTGCAGCGTTTCCTCGGCGCCGGTTCGGCCGACGAGATCATCTTCGTCCGCGGTGCGACAGAAGCCATCAACCTGGTCGCCAAGACCTGGGGCGTGCAGAACATCGGCGAAGGCGACGAGATCGTCGTGTCGCTGCTGGAGCACCACGCCAACATCGTGCCCTGGCAGCAGCTGGCGGCGCAGGTCGGCGCGAAGATCCGGGTGATTCCGGTCGACGACACGGGGCAGCTGAAGCTCGACGAGTTGCAGAAGCTGCTGAACGCCCGGACCAGGCTGGTGTCGGTGACGCAGGTGTCGAACGCGCTGGGTACGGTGACGCCGATCAAGCAGGTCGTCGACATGGCGCATGCGGCCGGCGCGAAAGTGCTGGTCGACGGCGCGCAGTCGGTGTCGCACCTGCGCGTCAATGTGCAGGCGCTCGATGCCGACTTCTTCGTGTTCTCGGGCCACAAGATCTTCGGCCCGACCGGCATCGGCGTCGTCTACGGCAAGCAGGCGCTGCTCGAGCAGATGCCCCCGTGGCAGGGCGGCGGCAACATGATCGCCGACGTGACCTTCGAGAAGACGCTGTTCCAGCCGGCGCCGAACAAGTTCGAGGCGGGCACCGGCAACATCGCCGACGCCGTCGGGCTGGGCGCGGCGCTCGATTACGTCGAGCGCATCGGCATCGAGAACATCGCCCGCTACGAGCATGACCTGCTGGTCTATGCGACGCGCGGCCTGTCGGCCATTCCCGGCGTGCGCCTGATCGGCACCGCGGCGGACAAGGCCAGCGTTGCGTCCTTCGTGCTTGCCGGCTACTCGACCGAGGAAGTCGGCCGGGCGCTGAACGAGGAAGGCATCGCGGTGCGCTCAGGCCACCACTGCGCGCAGCCCATCCTGCGCCGTTTCGGCGTCGAGGCGACGGTGCGGCCGTCGCTGGCGTTCTACAACACCTGCGAGGAAATCGACCGCATGCTCGCCGTCGTGCGCCGGTTGGCGCGCGGCAAGGGCCAGGTCGCCGCGTAGTCTTTTCCGCGGTCGACGGCAAAACGGGCCCGATTTCCGGGCCCGTTTTTTTGGGAAATCCCCGCTCAGTTCTTCGGCGGCTCGTCGATGACC
Source organism: Dechloromonas sp. (assembly GCA_028687035.1). Taxonomy (GTDB): domain Bacteria; phylum Pseudomonadota; class Gammaproteobacteria; order Burkholderiales; family Rhodocyclaceae; genus Azonexus. The sequence goes on from JAQUAX010000001.1 coordinate 35,666, forward strand.
AGATGGCCGTCGCGCACCGGAATCTTGGTGCCCGGGTTGTAGGCCATGCGGACCATGTCCTGCTTGCCGTCCAGCCGGTAGGTGACGTCGTAGCCGAGATGCTTCTCGAAACTGTCGTAGACCGTCTTGCAGCGCCGCTCGACGCTGCTTTCGGTGTCCCGGTTCTGCAGGTTCTGCTGCACCTTGTTGCCGGCGTAGCCGCCGGCTGCGGCGCCGGCGACGATCGCCAGCTTCTTGCCGGTGCCCTGGCCGACCGCGCTGCCGAGCAGGCCGCCGGCGACCGCACCGATCGCCGTGCCGGCGATCCGGTGCTGGTCGCGCACCGCAGCGCGGCGCTGGACCGGCACGTCGACGCATTCCTCGCGCGGCGTCCGGACCGTTTCGGTCGCTTCCTTGGCCGACAGCACCTCGGCGAAAACGGGTTGCTTGATTTGCTGATAGCCGGTCACGCCGGCTGCGGTCACCGCGGTGACGACGACGCCGCCGATCAGCATGCCTTTCAACATCGACTTGTCCATGTGCGTATTCCTCGAGATGGGGTTGTGCGGAGCCGGTCGATCCGGCTTTCATTTATTCCGAATCCGGCATTTTAACCACCGCAGGTTAATCGGACCTTAACGGCGTGGCCTGCTGCGGATTCAGCACCCGGGGCGGAAGGCTGTTCCGCATTCAGCAGGCCGCGCTTCCGCGGGAGGGATGGTCGGCCTTTGCCACCTCCGTCGATGACCCGGTCCGTCAAGGCATTTTTCCATTCGAATCAGTGTGTTGGACCGGTCGTTCCATCCGGGGTTCAGCGCCGGTCGCATGGCCGGAGGGGCTGGCACGTTAGCTGCGAACTTCCTGGCGAGGCCGGCACGGGAAGCCGGATCGAGATCGAGGGCGCGCCGTGCGCCCGCCAACACATCACAGCTACCGCGAGGAAAAAACATGAACAAGCTGCTCAACTTTCTGGCCATCGTCGGCCTGACGCTCGGCACGACCGTCGCTTCCGCCCAGCAGGCCGGCGGCGCCCCGGCCGCACCGGAACACAAGGCCAAGTCGCCCAAGCTCAACCGCGCCCAGGTCGACGCGCTGCTGGCCAGGCCGGACCAGGTCGTCGTCATCGACGTGCGCCGCCCGGACGAGCTGACCAAGATCGGCGGTTTTCCGGTCTACCTGAGCATCCAGGCCAAGGAACTGGAGAAGAGCCTGGCCTACATCCCGAAGGACCGCAGCCTGGTCACGGTGTCCAACCACGCCGGCCGCGCCGTCCGCTCGGCCGACCTGCTGGCCGACAAGGGCTTCAAGGTCGTCGGCGCGATCGGCGCCCAGGACTACGAGGCCGAAGGCGGCACGCTGACCCGGATCGCCCCGCCGCAACCGAAGCAGGCATCCGCCAACTGATCCGTCGATAACACGAACCGGCCGGGCCGCCCCGGCGCCGGCCGGTCCAGGGAGAATAGCCATGTCATTGATCCTCGAGCTCGCGCAGGGCCTGCAATATTCCGCGCTGGGCGTCGCCCTCGCCGAATCGGCCTACGCCTTTCCGCTGATCGAAGCCCTCCACCTGATCGGTCTGTCCGTCTCGGTCGGCCTGATCTTCCTGATCGACCTGCGGCTGATCGGGGTTTTCCTGAAGCACGTGCCGGTCACCGACCTGCTGCACCAGACGCGTCCGCTGGTCCTCGGCGGCTTCGCGGTGGTCTTCGTGACCGGCGTGCTGTTGTTCTGGTCCGAAGCGGCGACCGTCATCGTCAGCCCGGCCTTCCCGGTCAAGTTCCTGTTCATCGCGATCGCCGGCCTCAACGCGCTGTATTTCGAGTTCCGGATCGCCAAGCGACCGCCGGTCGCCGAGAACCATGCCGTGCTGCCGGCCTCGGTACGCACCGCCGGGCTCGTTTCGCTGGCCTCGTGGAGCGCGGTGATCGTCGCCGGCCGCCTGATTCCCTACCTGCCCTGAGGCCGTCCGGCCCGTTCATTTCAGGACGAAAAACCATGTCTACCGTAGAAGTGCTCACCTCGCTGCAAAACAGCGCCCTCGGCCACGCGATCGCCAAGTCCGACCACCTGGTCGGCGCCGCGGCGCAGGTCTTCCATGTGCTCGGCTTCGTCGTGCTGCTCGCCGCGGTCGTGCTGATCAACCTGCGCCTGAGCGGCGTCGCGCTGCAGGGCCAGAGCATCCCGAACGTCGCCCGCGAACCGCTGCGCCTGGTCTGGCTCGGCCTGGCGCTGGCCGTGATCACCGGCATCCTGATGTTCGTGTCGGCGCCGCTGCTCTATTACGCCAACCCGGCCTTCGTCACCAAGATCTGGCTGCTCGGCGCCGCCGTGCTGCTGCAGGTCACGCTGTACCGCCGGGTCGTCGCCAGCGAGCGGCCGAGCCGCCTGCTGGCGCGGAGCGCCGTGCTGCTGTCCATCCTGCTGTGGTTCGGCGTCGGCGTGACCGGCCGGGCCATCGGCTACATCTGAGAGGCGGCGATGCAACGAATCCTCCGTTCGCTGCCGGTGCTGCTGCTGGCCGGCCTCGCGGCCTGCCAAGGCGAGTCCGGCCCGCGCTTCGCGACGAGCGCCTCGCTGCAAGACCTGATGGTTTCCATCGTTGATCCGGCCGCCGACGCGCTGTGGGAATCGGTCGGCAGCGTGTCGACCGCGGCCGGCGTCGAGGAGCGCGTGCCGCGCACCGACGACGACTGGCAGGCGTTGCGCCGGCAGGCGATCATGCTGGTCGAGTCGGCCAACCTGCTGCAGATTCGCGGCCGCCCGGTCGTCGTTGCCGGCGGCCAGGTCGAGGATGCGCATGTGCCCGGTGTGCTGCCGGCCGCCGGCATCGCGCAGGCGATCGCGGCGCAGCGCCAGGTGTTCGACGGCGAGGCGCAACGTTTCCGCGAAGTCGCCGACAAGGCGTTGCGGGCGATCGACGCGAAGAGCGTTCCCGGCCTGCTCAACGCCGGCGGCCAGCTGCAGGAAGCCTGCGAGAGCTGCCACCGCAAGTTCTGGTATCCGAACGCCCGCCAGCCGGGTTGAGCGGCCGTCTTAACCCTCCCTCATGAGAACGCATCAATGAACAAATCCCTGGTCGCAGTGGCCCTGGCCGCTGCTGCCACCCTGAATGTCCATGCCCAGACGCCGGCCGCCCCGGCGCCACCGGCGGCCCGCGGTCCGGCGCTCGACGTCGCGCTGGAGGCGGCCCGGGCCGCCATCGAGTCGTGCCGGGAGCGCGACCAGAAGGCGGCGGTCAGCGTCGTCGATTCGGCCGGCGTACTGCGCGTGCTGCTCGCCACCGACGGCGCATCGCCGCGCGGCGTCAGTTCGAGTACCGCCAAGGCGGTGACGGCGCTGCATTTCAAGGCGCCGACCAGCCTGCTCGCCGAGCGGGTTAAAACCGACAAGGACCTGGCCGACCGGATCGCCGCCAACGCCGCGTACAACGCCCGGGCCGGCGGCATCCCGCTGCTCGTCCAGGGCGAGGTCATCGGTGCCGTCGGCGTCGGCGGGGCGCGCGGCAGCGAGGTCGACGAAGCCTGCGGCCTGGTCGGCATCGAGAAGGTCCAGGCCCGCCTGCTTTGAGACAAAGGACAGGCTGCGCGATGTTCCGCCATTTCACGATGCGGCAGGCCCTGGCGGCCTGCCTTTGCCTCTTGTCGCTGGCCGCGCCGGCCGCCGACCTGCCGCCGGCGGCGGCCGGGACGCCGCATGTCCGGGCCCGCCTGGTCGCCGCGGTCGACGCGGTCGTGCCCGGCGGCGAAATCCTGCTCGGCGTCGAGCAGCGCATCATTCCGCACTGGCATACCTACTGGCGAAATCCGGGCGATTCCGGCGTACCGACGCGGATCGACTGGCAACTGCCTGCCGGCGCCGAGGCCGGCGACATCCGCTGGCCGACGCCGCAGCGCTTCGTGCTGGGCCCGGTCACCAACTACGGCTACGCGGACGAAGTCACGCTGCTGGCGCCGGTCCGCGTACCCGAGGGGCTGGCGGCAGGCAGCCGTTTCGAAGTCCGGGCCAGCGTCAGCTGGCTGGTCTGCCGCGAGGAGTGCATACCGGAGGAAGTCGAGCTCGGGCTGGCGCTGCCGGTGGTCGCCGGCGGGGCCGGGCGCGGCGATCCGGCCGTCGACCGGGCGCTCGCCCGGCTGCCGGCGGCGGCGCCATGGCAGGCCGGCTTCGTGCAGGCGGCGGACGGCAGCCTGCGCCTGCGCATCGAAGACGGGGCTTTCCGTCCGGGCCGGCCGGCCAGCGCATGGTTCTATCCGGAAACCTGGGGGCGCATCGCGCAGAGCGCGGCGCAGCCCCTGTCGGTCAGCGAAGGGGCGCTCGAATTGCAGCTCGCCCCGGGCAGCGCGCCGCCGCCGCCGGGCGAGGCGCTGCGCGGCGTCCTGGTGCTCGGCGAGGCGACGGCGGACGGCGAGCGCCTGTCCGGTTTCGAGCTGGCTGCGGCCCCGGCCGCCGGCGCGGCCGGCGAGGGCGAGGTCGGCCTGCTTGCGGCGCTGGGCCTGGCCCTGTTCGGCGGCCTGGTCCTCAACCTGATGCCCTGCGTCTTCCCGGTGCTGTCGATCAAGGCGCTGTCGCTGCTCCGGCACGCCGAACTGTCGCCGTGGCAGAAGCGCCTGCAGGGCCTGGCCTACACGGCCGGCGTGCTGGTCAGCTTCGCGCTGCTCGGCGGCCTGCTGATCCTGCTGCGGGCCGGCGGCCAGGCCATCGGCTGGGGCTTCCAGTACCAGTCGCCGGTGTTCGTGATCGCCGTCGCCTACCTGATGTTCGGCGTCGGGCTGAATCTCTCCGGGCTGTTCACGGTCGGCGCTTCGGCGGCCGGCATCGGTTCGTCGCTGGCCGCCCGCGGCGGCTATGCCGGCAGCTTCTTCACCGGCGTGCTGGCCACCGTCGTCGCGACACCGTGCACCGCGCCCTTCATGGGGGCGGCGATCGGCTACGCGCTGGGCCAGCCGGGGCCGGCGCTGCTTGCGATCTTCCTCAGCCTCGGGCTGGGACTCGCGCTGCCCTACCTGGCGCTCGCCGCCTGGCCGCCGCTACAGCGCCTGCTGCCCCGGCCCGGCGCCTGGATGGAGCGCCTGAAGGAGGGGCTCGCCTTCCCGATGTACGGCGCCGCGGCCTGGCTGGTCTGGGTGCTGGCCCGGCAGGGCGGGGCGAATGCGGTGCTGGTCGCGCTCGGCGGCATGGTGCTGATCGCCTTTGCCGGCTGGCTGTACGCGGCGACGCGCGGTGGCAGCCTGTGGACGCGGCACGGCGGCGCCGGTTTCGCGGCTGCGGCGCTGGCGCTCGCGCTGATCGGCGGCGGCGCCGGCGTCGATGCGGTCGCGGTGGACGCCGCGCCGCGCGCCGAATCCGCGGCCGGCGACCAGCCCTGGCAGCCGTATTCGGCGGCGCGGCTCGACGAACTGCGCCGCGCCGGCAAGCCGGTCTTCGTCAACCTGACGGCCGCCTGGTGCATCAGCTGCCTGGTCAACGAGCGCGTCGCGCTCAGCGACAACGGCGTGCTCGAACATTTTCGCGAGCGCGGCATCGCCTACCTGAAGGGCGACTGGACCAACCGGGACGAGGCGATCAGCCGCTACCTGGCCGAGTTCGGACGCAGCGGCGTGCCGCTCTACGTCTATTACCCGCCCGGCGCGGCCAGCCGGCCCGTCGTGCTGCCGCAGCTGCTGACGCCGGACATCGTCCGCCAGGCGGTGGGCAACGAAAACCCCGTTTCAACCTCAACGAACCTCAAGGAGTCCTGATGAAATTCAACGTCCTCGCCGCGTCCACCGCGATCGCCCTCGGCCTCGCCGCCGGCAGCGCCTGCGCCGCCGCCCAGCTCGACCAGCCGGCCCCGACCTTCACCGCGCAATCCGCCGCCGGCGGCACGATCAGCCTCGATGCCTACCGCGGCAAGACGGTCGTCCTCGAATGGACCAACCACCAGTGTCCCTTCGTCAAGAAGCATTACGAGAGCGGCAACATCCCGTCATTGCAGAAGGAGGCGACCGCCAAGGGCGTCGTCTGGCTGCAGGTGATCTCGTCGGCACCCGGCAAGCAGGGTCACGTCGATGGCGCGACCGCCCAGAAGCTGAACGCCGAACGCGGCGCCGCGCCGACCGCCACCGTGCTCGACCCCGAAGGCAGGATCGCCCGCCAGTACGAGGCGGTGACGACGCCCCACCTGTACATCGTCGCGCCGGACGGCAAGCTGGTCTACAAGGGCGGCATCGACAGCATCGCGTCGAACAAGAAGGAGGACATCGCCCGCGCGGACAACTACGTGAAGCTCGCGCTGAACGACCTGGCGGCCGGCCGCAAGCCGGCGCACGCCAGCACCCAGCCCTACGGCTGCACGATCAAGTACGCCGACTGAACGACATGCCGCGGGACGGCCACGGACCGCTGTCCCGCGATCCTTTCCCCGGCCCGGCCGGCGGGCGATCGGGCGCGGTCAACGCGTTCCCTGAAGCGAATATGGCTCTGCGCCCGGCCTGAATATCCAAATAAGAATTCGGTCGTTCTCCCGCCGGTCCGGCTTTCGTAAATTGCAACTTCCACAACTCAACAGGAATCCCGCTCATGAATTTCAAAACGACCCGCCGCGGCCTGATCGCGCTGGCCCTGGGCCTGTCCTTCGGCAGCTCCGCGTTTGCCGACGTCAATCTGCTCAACGTGTCCTACGACCCGACGCGCGAGCTGTACCAGGAATACAACGCCGCCTTCGCGAAGCACTGGAAGGCCAAGACCGGCGAGGCCGTCAATATCAAGGCCTCGCACGGCGGTTCCGGCAAGCAGGCGCGCGCCGTCATCGACGGCCTGGATGCGGACGTCGTCACGCTGGCGCTGGCCTACGACATCGACGAAGTGGCCAACGCCGGCCTGCTCGCCAAGGACTGGCAGAAGAAGCTGCCGCTGAACGCGTCGCCCTACACCTCGACCATCGTGCTGCTGGTCCGCAAGGGCAATCCGAAGGGCATCAAGGACTGGGGCGACCTGGTCAAGCCGGGCGTCGAGGTCATCACGCCGAACCCGAAGACTTCCGGTGGCGCGCGCTGGAACTACCTGGCGGCCTGGGGCTACGCCAAGCAGCTGAAGGGCGGTAACGACGCCACTGCCAAGGACTTCGTCAAGAAGCTGTACGGCAACGTCAAGGTGCTCGATTCGGGCGCGCGCGGTTCGACGACGACCTTCGTCGAGCGCGGCATCGGCGACGTGCTGATCGCCTGGGAAAACGAGGCCTACCTGTCGCTGAAGGAACTCGGTCCGGACAAGTTCGAGATCGTCACGCCGTCGGTGTCCATCCTGGCCGAGCCGCCGGTCGCCGTCGTCGACAAGATCGTGGACAAGAAGGGCACGCGCAAGGCCGCGACCGAGTACCTGAACTACCTGTACTCGCCGGAAGGCCAGGAGATCGCTGCGAAGAACTTCTACCGGCCGACCGACAAGAAGGTCGCCGCGAAGTACGCGAAGCAGTTCGCCAACCTGAAGCTGATCACCGTCGACAAGGAATTCGGCGGCTGGGACAAGGCGCAGAAAGCCCACTTCTCCGACGGCGGCGTGTTCGACCAGATCTACGTGAAGTAAGAGCCGCCGACGGGCAGCGGGGACGCTGCCCACGGAAGCCCCGGCGGACCAGGCCTGGCCGCCGGGGCTCTTTTTTTTACGCCCGCCGTACCCGAAATCCCGCATGCCGAAATTCGATTCCCGCCCGCTGGCGACGCTCGTCGCCGCTGTATTGTCTTTTCCGTCCTTCGCCGCCGGCATCCCGACGCTGCAGGAAGTCACCGTCGACCATGCCGCCCGCGAACTGACCGGTGTCGCTGACTCGGCCGGCGAGGGGACGGTCACCGCGCAGCAGCTTGCCAACCGGCCGCTGCTGCGCCCGGCCGAGGTCATGGAGGCCGTACCCGGCCTGGTCGTCACCCAGCATTCCGGCGACGGCAAGGCCAACCAGTATTTCCTGCGCGGCTTCAACCTCGACCACGGCAGCGATTTCTCGACGCAGCTGATGGGCATGCCGGTCAACCTGGTCAGCCACGCGCACGGCCAGGGCTACATGGACCTGAATTTCCTGATCCCCGAGCTGGTCGACACGGTCCGCTACCGCAAGGGGGTCTATGCCGCCGAGGATGGCGACCTGGCGGTCGCCGGCAGCGCGCGCATCGACTACGTCCGGCGGCTGGAGCGTAATTTCGTCGATGTCGGCCTGGGCGGCAACGGCTACCGGCGGCTGCTCGCGGCCGGCAGCCAGCGGGTCGGCGATCTCGACCTGCTCGCCGCCGTCGAGGCCGCCGGCAACGACGGCCCGTGGGAACAGCCGGAAAACCTCGGCAAGCGCAACATCGTGCTGCGTCTGGGATCGGGAACGGCGGCCGACGGTTTTGCATTGACCGGGATGGTCTACCGCGCCGACTGGACGGCGACCGAGCATGTGCCGGAACGCGCCATCGCCAGCGGCGAGATCGGGCGCTACGGCGCGCTGTCGGCCAACGACGGCGGGCGCACCCACCGCTACAGCCTGTCCGGCGAATGGGCGCGGACCGATGCGGCCGGGGCATCGCGGGCCGGGCTGTACGTGATCGACTATGCGCTGAACCTGTTCTCGGCGCCGTCGGGCTACACCGGCGGCCCGGCCGGCGACCAGCACGAGCAGGCCGACCGGCGGACGGTCCGCGGCGGCTTCGCCAGCCGCAGCTGGTTCCTCGGCCCGGACTGGCGCGACAGCGAATTTGCTGCTGGCGTTCAATGGCGCCACGACCGCATCGACCACGTCGGCCTCTACCGCACCGAGAACCGGGTGCGCAGTTCGACCGTGCGGGCCGACCGCATCGCCGAGACGGGCATCGGCGCCTGGCTCGAACTGCGCACGCAATGGAACGGCTGGCTGCGCACCACGGTCGGCGTCCGCCACGACCGGATCGACGCGGAATCGACGGCCCTGGCCGGCCCGTTCAACCTGGCCAACGGCGGCCGGGCCGGCGCCGGGCAGACCAGCCCCAAGCTTGCGGCGACCTTCGGCCCCTTCGATCTGCTGGGCAAGACCGAGTTCTACGCCAACTGGGGCGAGGGCTTCCACAGCAACGACGCGCGCGGCGCGACGGCGCGCGTCAATCTGCAGGACGGATCGGCCGTTGCCCCGGTGCCGCTGATCGTCAAGGCCGGCGGCGGCGAACTCGGCCTGCGCGCCGTGCCGCTGCCCGGCTGGCAAACCAGCCTGTCGCTGTGGCAGATGGAACTGGCGTCCGAGCTGGTGTTCGTCGGCGACGAGGGGGTCACCGAACCCCGGGGCGCGTCGCGCCGGCACGGGGTCGAATGGTCCAATTACCTGACGCCGGCCGCCGGCTGGATCGTCGATGCCGACCTCGCCTGGTCGCAGGCGCGCTTCAAGGCGGCCGACGCCGGCGGGCGCGAAGTGCCGAACGCGATCCCGCTGACCGCGTCGCTCGGCGTCGCCGTCGATCGGGGCGGCCCCTGGTCCGGCGGCCTGCGCCTGCGCTATCTCGGCGCCTACGCGCTGGAGCAGAGCGGGGCGCAGAAATCGACCGCGTTCTGGATGGCCAACCTGAAGCTGGGCTACCGGATCGGCCCGGACCTGCAACTGAGCCTCGACGTGCTGAACCTGTTCGACCGCCAGGCCAACGACATCGAATACTGGGGGGCGGCGTGCACGCGCGGCGAGGCGCTTGCCGGCAGCTGCGGCGGCGGCATCGACGGCCGGCTGGTTCACCCGCTCGAACCGCGCACGCTGCGCGTCGGCCTGCGCGCCAGCTTTTGAGCCTTTCGCGGTCGACGTCGCCGGCGGGGCCGTTTTCCCGGCGCCATTGCAGGGATCGTAATAAGCAAAGAGGAATAAATTGGTTATCGATCCCCCGGCCGCTCACTAAGCTGGCGCCACCCCAACGAATTCCGGAGTTTTCATGATTTCACCAGTTATCCCCGGCATCCGGCCGGCGCGCGCGGGAGTTCCCGCATGAGCCGCCGCAACGCCTTGCCCGGCTTCAACCTGTCGCTGGGCTACACGCTGACCTGGCTGTCGCTGATCGTGCTGATCCCGCTGTCGGCGGTGTTCATCAAGAGCGCCGAGCTGACGCTCGAGCAGTTCTGGCAGGTGGTCACGACGCCGCGCGTCGTCGCCTCCTACAAGCTGACCTTCGGCGCCGCGCTGGCCGCCGCGTCGATCAACGCGGTGTTCGGCCTGCTGCTGGCCTGGAGCCTGGTCCGCTACAACTTCCCGGGCAAGAAGATCGTCGATTCGCTGGTCGACCTGCCCTTCGCGCTGCCGACCGCGGTCGCCGGCATCGCGCTGACCGCGCTGTGGGCCGGCAACGGCTGGGTCGGCCGGATCGTCGAATCGTTCGGGATCAAGGTCGCCTTCACGCCGCTCGGCGTGCTGCTGGCGCTGGTCTTCATCGGCCTGCCCTTCATCGTCCGCACGGTGCAGCCGGTGCTCGAGGATCTCGAGACCGAGATCGAGGAAGCGGCGACCAGCCTCGGCGCCAGCCGCTGGCAGACGATCAGCAAGGTGATCTTCCCGACCCTCTACCCGGCGCTGCTGACCGGCTTTGCGCTGGCCTTCGCGCGGGCGGTCGGCGAGTACGGCTCGGTGATCTTCATCGCCGGCAACATGCCGATGGTTTCGGAAATCACGCCGCTGATGATCATCACCAAGCTCGAGCAGTACGACTACCGCGGCGCGACCGCGATCGCGGCGACCATGCTGGTCGTCTCCTTCGTGCTGCTGATCGCCATCAACAGCCTCCAGTCCTGGACGGCGAAACGTACCGGGAGGTCCAAGTAATGGCCGCGACAATTTCCCTGCATCTCGGTCCGGCGCACGCCGACCGCTACGAGAACAACCCGGCGACCCGCGAGACGCCGTGGGTCAAATGGACGGTGATCGGCATTTCGCTGGCCTTTTTCGCGCTGTTCCTGCTGCTGCCGCTGGTCGTCGTGTTCTACGAGGCGCTGCGCAAGGGCTGGGACGCCTACCTCGCGGCGCTGGTCGATCCGGACGCGCTGAGTTCGGTCCGCCTGACGCTGCTCGCCGCGGCGATCTCGGTGCCGCTGAACCTGGTCTTCGGCGTCGCCGCGGCGTGGGCGATCGCCAAGTTCGACTTCCCGGGCAAGTCCTTCCTGATCACGCTGATCGACCTGCCTTTCTCGGTGTCGCCGGTCGTCGCCGGCCTGATCTTCGTGCTCGTCTTCGGGCGTACCGGCTGGCTCGGTCCGTGGTTCATCGAGAACGACATGAAGGTCGTTTTCGCGGTACCCGGTATCGTGCTGGCGACCATTTTCGTGACCTTTCCCTTCGTCGCCCGCGAACTGATCCCGCTGATGGAAGCCCAGGGCCGGGACGAGGAGGAGGCCTCGACGGTGCTCGGCGCTTCCGGCTGGCAGACCTTCTGGCACGTCACGCTGCCCAACATCAAGTGGGGCCTGATCTACGGCGTGATCCTGTGCAATGCCCGGGCGATGGGCGAGTTCGGCGCGGTGTCGGTGGTTTCCGGCCACATCCGCGGCGAGACCAACACGATGCCGCTGCACGTCGAGATCATCTACAGCGAATACAAGTTCGCGGCGGCCTTTGCGGTCGCGTCGCTGCTCGCGATCCTGGCGCTGCTGACGCTGCTGGTCAAAACCTGGATCGAGTGGCGGGCGGCCAGGGCCCGCGACGAGGAGGCCGCGGAGGGCAGCTGATCCGCCCTTGCGAAGCGGCATCCGGACAGCCCGGCGAGCGAAGCTCGCCGGGTTTTTTTTCGTCCGGCACCGGCTGTTGCCGGCGCAGCAGCCGGGCGGGGCGGTTGCGGCTGGCGCAGCAGCCGGCCGCCTCCACGACAGCGTGAAACAGCGCTCCTTCGGGTATTTTGTTCAGTTGAAAAACTTTTAAAATCAATTTGATGCATGTCTCCCAAGCAATTCCTCCACGGCATCCTTGAAATCGGGCACGCGGGTTGCAAAGGGAGGTAGCAACGTTATTTCAACTTCATAGAGAATATCACCCGGTTTCGCCGGGCTGGCCCAATAACCCCCCAACTACGGAGAAATCCCAAATCCCATGTCCCGTCAGACTGCCGCCGACTTCCACCCGGAAGTCCTCAAGCTGTTCGATCAATTCGTGCACGGACTGATCCCCCGGCGCGAATTCCTCAAATCGGCCGCCCGCTACGCGGTCGCCGGCATCACCGCCGAAGGCCTGCTCAACGCGCTGAGCCCGCGCTTCGCCGAGGCGCAGCAGGTCAGGCCGGACGACCGGCGCTTGAATGCCCGCCATGTCGATTACCCGTCGCCGCAGGGCCACGGCACGGTGCGCGGCTACCTGGTCCAGCCGGTGCAGCCGGCCGGCAAGTTGCCGGCGGTGCTGGTCGTGCATGAGAACCGCGGCCTCAATCCGCATATCGAGGACATCGCCCGCCGCCTTGCGCTGGACGGCTTCATCGCCTTCGCGCCGGACGGCCTGTCGCCGCTGGGCGGTTATCCGGGCGACGAGGATCAGGCCCGCGCGCTGTTTCCCAAGCTCGACCAGGCCAAGTCGCGCGAGGATTTCGTCGCCGCGGTCGGCTACCTGCGCAAGCTGCCGGCCGGCAACGGCAAGGTCGGCGTCGTCGGCTTCTGCTACGGCGGCAGCATCGCCAATTTCCTGGCCAGCCGCCTGCCCGACCTCGATGCCGCGGTGCCGTTCTACGGCGCGCAGCCCGACGCCGAGGCCGCAGCGCGGATCCGGGCGCCGCTGCTGATCCATTACGCCGGCGAGGATGCCCGGATCAACGCCGGCTGGCCGAAATACGAGGAGGCCCTGAAGGCTGCCGGCGTCCGCTACGAGGCGCACGTCTATCCCGGCGTGCAGCACGGCTTCAACAACGACACCACGCCGCGCTTCGACGAGGCGGCAGCTCGCCTGGCCTGGCAGCGCACCGTCGATTTCTTCAAACGCCACCTGCGCGCCTAGGCGCGCTGTCCACAATCCAAGGAGATTCCATGAAACATTCCCTTTCCATGAAACATTCCCTTTCCGTGCTGCTTGCCGCGCTGCTGTTGTCGTCGGCCGGCGGTGCGCTGGCCCAGCAGTCGGCCGCCAAGCCGGAGCAGTTGATCAAGTGGCGACAGTCGGTCTACCAGGTGCTCGGCTGGAACAGCGCGCGCATCAAGGCCAGCGTCTACGGCCAGTACAACCGCGAGGAGGTGCTGCGTTCCGCCAACGCGATCGCCGCGCTGGCCAACAGCGGCGTCGGTAGCCTGTTCGTGCCGGGCACCGAGTCCGGCAAGGGCTGGAAGGAGACGGCGACCCGGCCGGAGTTCTTCCGCAACCCGCAGCGCGTCGTCGAACTGGCCGGCAATTTCAACCGCGAGGCCAACGAACTGGCCCGGGTCGTCGCGACCGGCGACGAGGCCGCGGTCAAGGCCCAGTTCGGCCGGCTAAGCCAGACCTGCAAGGCCTGCCACGACGATTTCAAGCTGAAGGACTGAGTTTTCAGTCCCGTACGTTTCCAGTTTCGCCTCTCCGCGATTGGGAGGCGGAGCTCGCAGGCCGGCAGGGTTGCTCCCCTGTCGGCCTTTTTCCTTTCCTCTCCGCTGCTTCAGCGCCGCCCGGAGCTCGTGGCGACGAAACCGAAACCGCCGTTGTTTTCGGTGCAAATGCGCTCGTCGCGCTCCAGTACCTTGTCCTTGCCGCCAATATTGGCCAGGCGTGTTTCGAAATGCCAACCATTGGTCTTGTCGTCAGCCGTCCAGCGACGCGCTGGAATGGTGACCGTGAACGGTCGCGTGTAGGTTTCCGGGTCGGTGATGGTGGCGACGTAGTTGAAGCGCTTGTTGCTGTTGTCGAAGATGAAGCGTTCGACGATGTGGGCGTTCGGACCGTGGAATTCGCCGCTGCGGCCGAACAGTGCCTTGCCGTTGTTGTTTCGAACGTCCACGACCAGGGTGTTGCCTTCCCAGCGGCCGCGCGAGTCCCCCATCCACAGCTTGATGTTGTCAGGCAGGTGCGGCTTGTCGGTCAGCGGGATGATCCGTGTGCCGGAGTTGAACAGGATCACTACATAGCCCGGGAATTGTCTGATCTCATAGCCGTGCCAGTAGAAGGACTTGATGACGCCTCCCGGGGCGCAGCGCGCCAGCGGCTCGATGTATTCCGGTTTGATCGGGTTGTTGAAGTAGGTCTGGAATTCCTTGACCTTCTCCGCCGCCCACGGCTGAAAGGGCACCTGCCCATCGGGTGGATCGCTGACCCGGCTGGGAGCGCGCTCGGAGCGCTGCGTTTTCGGCTTGCGGCCGCTCGGGTCGTTGATGATGCCACCCTGCGGATCGGTAAAGTTGTTGTGATTGGCGATGGTGTTGGACCAGTGACCCTGGACGTCAGGCTGTCCATCCAGCGTGCGCGGACCGGTCCACTTTCCGGAGGCAATGGCCGGGAAGCTATTTTCGCGGGTGATGCTACTACCCCCCTGGCCCTGTTGGGCGAGAGCGCCCTGGGCGACGATGGCCAGGAGCGCGATGCAAATGGCCTGTTTTCTAAAATTTGTTTTCATGGTTTCCTTTTGGAAAATTCGAATTAGATTCTTCAATTCGTCGGCTTCGAAGCGATGATTCGAATAGTCGAATCACGATTTCTTAGGCGGGTAATGCTCGTCATAGGGGATGGTGAAACGATAATCCTCGATTAGCTGGAAGTTCTTTTCCCGGCGACGGTAAAGGATCACGTTGATGGTCCACGGGCGGCTGAATACTTTCGGATCTTCGATCGTGGCTGAATAATCGATCGTGTTCGGGTCGATGAATTTCCAGCGTTCGATCACGTGCAGCGCCGTGCTGTGATGATTCCCGGCGCGGTCCAGCCAGGTTTCGTCGTTGAAGTCCACGACGTCGACGAGCAGCGTGTCGCCTTCCCATTTGCCGCGCGAGTCGCCCAGCCAGTATTCCTTCGGGTCGCCGTCCGGATGGCGGGAGTTGTTGGTCCAGATGGTACGAACGGCGTGTCCGAACTGCGGCACGATGGTGATGTCTTCCTTGCGCTGGAAAATCTGGAAGGGCGCAGGGTAATAAGCTAGGCGTGGTACGCCGGGTGTCCAGCCCTTGATCGTCGGATCCAGTGTGTCGCGCTGCGCGAAATTACGCTTCCTCTTTTCCAGGGCATCGGGCAGATAGGGAATCACGTTGCCTTCGACGACGCCGGGTCCTGGGGGGGCGTCGCTGCGATTGCCATGCGGCTCGAGGTCGTAGTCGGCCTCGCTGAGGGTTTGCCAGATACCGGAGAAGTCGGGTTTGCCATTCAAACGAGGGATCTTGCCTGCGCTTGCCGTAGCTGCGACGGCTTGGGCCGGTCCGGCTGCGCTCAAGGCAGGGATGGAGGCGATGCCGAGCAGTGAGCGCAGGGCGCGGCGGCGGGACGGAGCCGGCTCGTCTTGCGCGGGCGTCTGGCCCAACTCCCGGGGATGCTTGTATTCACTCAAAATATTCTCCGAAGTCAATGTAGAAAAAAATGGAGGCGTTCGGGCAACCTGTTGCCAGGCGTTTCGGCAGCCGCTTCGCCAGGGAACGGAACGTGCCGCCAGGTTCATGGCAATGCCCGTGCCAGATCGGGGGTGGCTTTCAGAAATCTCTTCTTTAGCCATTTAAGTTTATGTTTTGACGATGGTTTCCAGGATTCTTCCCGGCGCCGTCGGGCATCTTCGCCGGGGCAGGCAGGTACGGTCCCTGTCTTGGACGCAGCAGTTTGCGAGTTTTCTGTTGTTTGCCGTACAGCTCCGTTAGGCAAACTCACATGACAGGCGAGGTAGCAGTCGGGGTTCAGTGTTGGGCTAGCAACAGGCTGTTGCCGGGGTTGCTATTTTTCGGACAGTCGTTGCGCCCAATCCGGGATGAGCTGGGGCCCCAGGGATTCTCTCAAGTAATTGATTTTATGTTTTTTTGTTCTTTTTTTTGGGCTGGATTCGAACTTGGCACATGAATCGCAATGCCTGTTCCTCCTAAAATCAATTACGGGGATCCCGATAGATGAATCACCAAACAAAATCCGCTGGGCGACGAAAAGCTGCCGGTGGCCTGCCTGCTTTCAATTTGCGCCCATTGGCGGTTGCCGTCATTACCTGCCTTGAATTGGGGGCAATTTCGCCGCTATGGGCCGCGGAGCAGCCAAGCCTGAATGAATTGCAGGCCGAAATCGCCCGTCTGAAGGCTGCATTGCAAAAGAGCGAGCAGCAATTCGCCGAGCGCAATGGCGGGTCGGCGCCGATCGTTGCCGATGCTGCACCGGCCGCCTCCGAGGATGCTTCGAATCCGGCTCAACTCGAGACCGTGGTTGTGCGTCGTCAATCCGTGGTCGAGAAACTGCAGAAGGATACGCGCTCGATTTCCGCCGTCAGCGGGGAGGATCTGGAACGTCTCGGTGCAACCAACATTACCGAAGTCCTGCGCCGCGTCGGAAACGTGCAGTTCAATTACGGCAATCCGCGTACCGGCAGCCTGACCATGCGTGGCATTACCACAGGCTCCAGCGACCAGATCGATCCGTCTGTCGGGGCGGTTCTGGATGGCGTCAGTCTCGGCTATACGCCTTTGGTCAACGGCTATCCCTTTGTCGATATCGATACGGTGGAAGTGCGGCGCGGGCCGCAGGGATCGCAAGGTGGCAAGCAGGCCAGTGTTGGCCAGATTGCCTTTTCGACCAAGGCGCCGCGCTTCACTCCGGAGGCCGAAGTGTCGATCACGGCCGGGGAATGGAACACCCTGAACACCACTGCCATTGCCGGTGGTCCGATTGTCGACGGCGTGCTCGCCTGGCGGGGAACTTTCCGCCGTGAGCAATCCGACGGCCCCTGGAAGAACCAATTTCCGGACCTGAAGGGACGCAGTTCCTACCAGAATGTGGACCGTAACTTCGGCCGCCTGCAGTTCCTGCTGACGCCGACGGAGGATTTCAGCGCCAAACTGAGCATCGAGCATCAACCCAATGGGGCGGAATTCGTCAACGGCCTGTCGTATCGGCATCCGGAGCCAGCCAAGTACAGTGATGGCGTGGCCCGTCCTGCCAATCTGGTCGATCAGGCATACAAGAAATATCAGCGCTCCTGGTTCACCAACAGTCCGACGACCTGGAATCCGGCGACCGACTATTACGGAATCCCGGTGGCCCTGGACAACAATGGCGCAATCATCACCGGTTCGCGCGGCGAGACCCTCAATCTGGAGTGGAATATTGCCGGCCACACGCTGCAGTCGATTACCGGCCATCGCAGTCACTGGTTCAGTGCAGCCAATGACGAGGGTTCGCCCTACGACATTACTAAGAGCGGCGGCTACATCACCGATTACTCGCAGGTCAGTCAGGAGTTCAAGCTGCTTTCCGAAAGAGGCGGTTCCGTGGACTATCTGGCCGGGCTCTTTTTCATGAGTACCGACAACGACTCGCTAACCCGGACACGCTATGGCAACGATGCGGGCGCGTATCAGGCCGGCAATGCTCCTTATGCCAATCTGGTCGCCAGCGGGACGGGGCAGGCCATGTTGCGCGATTCGTTGAACCTGGCCTACCGGGGTACCGACACCCTGGTGAAGAACCGGAGCATCGGGGTTTACGGGAAAGCGGACTGGCACCTGAGCGAACCGCTGACCCTCTCTACCGGTTATCGCATCACGCAGGAGAACCGCAGGACCCAGCAGGAGCTTGCCTTGATGGATGCGGGGGTGGGGGCTGACTTCACGACGGCCTTCGGGACGGCCGCGACTCCGACGCTGCTGCCCGGGGATGTACCCGCCGGCGATATCGGGGCAGCTAACCGGCTGGCGGAACGTTATTTCGGCGCAGGCAGCACCTTTGCCGGATTGAGTGGTGCGCAAAGGACCCAGTTGCTGCAGGCCGCCGCCATCCGCAACGGCACGCTGCAGCCGGCAAATTTCTATGGCTTCAAATCGGCACCGACTTGGTCGGGCAACATCCGTTCCTGGGATGGAACCCTGACTCACAAGTTCGACGACAGCCTGTCCGTGTTCGGTTCGCTGCAGTACGGCGAGAAGGGCGGCATGGCGCAGATCGCCTCCAACGGTTCCACCGCGTCGGTCGACAAGGAGAGCACCAGGCTTTTCGAAGTCGGTTTCCGTGCCTCGTCGCCGGCCAAGGACCTGTTCGTCAATGCAAACCTCTTCCTGAGCGACATCAAGGATTTCCAGACCACCGTCTATGAGTACGACTCGGTGCTAACGGCTCAGAACGTCGCCGGGGGGAATTGCTCCGGTGCCGATTGCACGGCCTACTCGGCACGTGTCGGAAATCTGCCCGGCGTGCGTGTCAAGGGGCTGGAAATCGATGCCGCCTACAGCGGGCTGAAGAACTTCAACCTGCGCGCAGCGCTGGCCTACAACGATGCCCGCTACTCGAAGGATACCTATCTGCCTTTCGTCAACGAGCGCAATCCGGAGGGCTTGCCTTCCTCGGCACGTTACTACAACGCCAAGGGCGAGGTGCTGAACAACGCGCCGAAGTTCTCCGCCAAGCTCGGCGTGGATTACCGCGTTCCGGTCTTCTCGAACAAGGTTTTCTACGCCACCGGGAACTACACCTATTACACGAAACAGCAGACCAGCCCTTCGGCTTACGACCAATTGCCGGCGTACGGCATTCTCGATCTGGGGATCGGCCTGAGTCGTCAGGATGGCCTGTTCGACGTCAGCCTGGTGGCCAAGAACGCGCTCAACGAGGACGCTCACGTCGCGGGCTGGAGCAGTTACACGCCCCGCCTGCCACGCTGGATCGGCCTGACCTTCAACCACAAGATATAAGCCTGACGGCTTAGCCAAGGTTCTGGCGCAGTGGCCCGCGATCAGGGCCGGGTTCTCCAGGCTGGGCCGGATGGCCGGGTCCTCCACGACGATTTCGGGCTCAAGGACCAAGTCCCGGCCAGGGGCTTGCTGGCCCCGCCTCTCCGCGATTGGGAGGCGGGGCTTTTTTTCGTCGGCTGCTCCAATTCCAGCAATCTCCAGTGCCGGCTGCTGCGCCGGCATCAGCCGCGGCGCTGGGGCGGCCGGCGGTTTTCCGGCCGGAGCCGCGGTCAACCGCGAAATTTCTGAAAAAAACGTTTTTATTCATTGGTTTGAATTTTTCTTTCCGGGAGCAGCCGGGAAACGCCTTCGATGGCATGTGGTTTGCCTGATAGGGACAGTCCGCGGCATCGACCCAGGCCGATTCCGGCGGCAAATTTTGACCAATCAAACATCGACACGGAGGTAAATCATGAAAAAACAACTAGGCGTTCTCGCCGTGCTGGCCGGCAGCCTGTTCGCATCGAGCCCGATGGTCCAGGCGCACCACGCGTTCGCGGCCGAATTCGACGGCGACCAGCCGGTCGAGATCAAGGGTGTGGTCACCAAGGGAAAGTGGGTCAATCCGCACAGCTGGCTGTATGTCGACGTCAAGGATAACGGCGGTGCGGTGACCAACTGGGGTTTCGAGTTCGGCTCGCCGTACAGCCTGCAGGAGAAAGGCCTGACCCGCGACGTGCTGCAGCCGGGCGCCGAAGTGACGATCAAGGGCTTCCGTTCGAAGAGCGGCAAGCCGTACGCGTACGCGGTGACGGTGACGCTTGCCGACGGCCGCGTGTTCAAGACCGGCGGCGCCCAGGATGCCCCGGGCGGCTGATCCCTGTCGGCCAATCTTTTCCATACATTTTTCCGGAGATCATTCGATCCATCCTCGAGGCCGAGCACGGCCTCCTATCAGGGCTCGGGGCGACCTGGGCCGCCCGTCTGCAATCGGCGGCGACCGGCTTGGCGCTGGTCGTCGGCCTGTCCGCGCTGCCGGTGCGGAGCGGCGGCGAGGCCGCCGCCGCGAGGAAGGCCGTGATTCCCCGGCTGGCCAACGGCAAGCCGGGTTTTTCCGGCATCTGACAGACGACCAGCGCCGCCGACTACGAACTCGAGCCGCATTCGGCCCGCCGTGACGGGGCGTCGCCGGTACTGCCGGGGCCAGGCGTCGTTGAGGGCGGGCAGATTCCCTATCTGCCCCAGGCGCTGGAGCAGAAGCGCAGGAACTTCGCCGAGCGGCAGATCGCCGATCCCCGCCACAAGTGCTACACGCTGGTCGTCGAGGTGCGCAACGTCAACGGCAAGGCCCGCTTCGGGCGGACCGGCGAATTCTTCAGCGAAAACGCGAAGATCACCGAGCGCTACGTGTTCGACAATGATCGCCAGAAGTTCCTGTACCACGCGACCTACGACGATCCGACGATGTTCACGCGCCCCTTCACGGTCACCATTCCGCTTCGCCGCGTCTCGGCGACCGCGCGGCCTGGGAGCCGCGTGCGGCGCGGGGCATGGACGAGCTGGTGCCGTCGGCGATGAACGGGGTCGGGAAAATGCCGCGGATGGGCGCCAATCCGGCGCTCAGCGACGGCGAACTGGCCGGCGCCGTGCGTTACCTGCTGGCGGTGGCCGGTTTCCCCCAGGCCGAGCCTTCGCCGGAAGCGCTGCGGCGCTGGCGGGAGACCGCCGACCGGCGCCGCGCCGAACGCAGTTCGGCTGTTCCCTAGTCAATCGACGGCGGCCGCCGTCCACGGCGATCCGCCGAGCGCCTGGATCAGACCGACGGTAGCCAGCAGCTGGCGGTTCAGCAGTTCCAGCTGGCTGCGCTCGGCGTTCAATGCGGCCGCCTGCGCGGTCGCGACGTTCAGGAAGCTGACGGTGCCGGCCAGGTACTGGTTGTGGGTCAGCGCCTGGAATTCGTTGGCGGCCCCCGTCGCCTGCTGCTGGATGTCGCGTTCCTGCGCGAGCACGCGCAGCGCGGCCAGGTCGTCCTCGACCTCGCGGAAGGCGGACAGCACCGTCTGGCGGTAGCCGGCGACGCTGCGGTCGTAGGCGGCGATCGCCTGTTCCTTCTGCGACGCGCGGGCGCCGGCGTCGAACAGCGTCAGCGCGAAGGCCGGGCCGAGCGACCAGAAGCGGTGCGGGGCGCTCAGCAGGTCGGCGAAGCTCGAATTCTGGTAGCCGCCGCTGGCGTTGATCGTCAGCCTGGGAAAGAAGGCGGCCTGGGCGACGCCGATCTGGGCGTTGGCCGCGGCGACCCGGCGCTCGGCGGCGGCGACGTCGGGGCGCCGTTCGAGCAGCGCCGAGGGCAGTGCCGGCGGCACCTCGGGCAGGCGCGGCACGCCGTCGGCCGGCGGCACGCCGGTTTCCCCCGGAAAGCGCCCCTGCAGCACGGCCAGCGCGTGCTCGAGCTGGGCGCGCTGGATGCCGAGATCGACCTGCTGGGCTTCGGTGCTGCGCAGCTGGCTTTCGGCCTGGGCCACGTCGGCCTGGCTGGCGACGCCGGATTCGTAGCGGTTGCGCGTGATTTCGTGCGAGCGCCGGTAGACGCCCAGCGTGCGGTCGAGCAGGCGCAGTTGCGCGTCGTTGATGCGCAGCTGCAGGTAGGCCTGCACCACGCTCGCCTGGACGCTGAGCCTGACTGCCGCGAGGTCGGCGGCGCCGGCGCCGGCATTCGCGGTGCCGGCTTCGAGACCGCGCCGCAGCCGGCCCCAGAGGTCGATTTCCCAGGCGGACGACAGCCCGACGCGGTCGGTGGTCCGGGTCGTGTTGATCGACCCGTTGCTGTTCGCGGTCTGGCCGCGGCTGCTCGACACGCTGCCGTCGAGGCCGGGGAAGAGGGCGGCGCGCGAGGCGCCGATCGCCGCCCGGGCCTGGCGGTAGGCGGCGTCGGCCGCGACGATGTCCTGGTTGGCCTGTTCCGCGGCGGCGACCAGGCGGTCGAGCAGCGGATCGTCGAAGATCGTCCACCAGGACTCGCCGACGCCCGCCTCGGCCGGCTCGGCCAGCTTCCAGTGCTCGGGGGCGGCGTGGAAGGCGGCCGGCGTCGCCAGCGGCGGACGGGCATAGTCGGGGCCGACGGCGCAGCCGCCGAGCAGCAGGACGAGGGAAATCGCGGTCAACGGGCGAAAAGGCATGGATTTCTCGAAGCGGAATCAGGCGGCCGCCGCGGCGCCGGCCCGGCGCCGGGCCAGGCGCTGCCGGCACCACAGGCGGAAGCGGTCGTGGGTGAGATAGACGACGGGCGTCGTGTACAGCGTTAGCAGCTGGCTGACCAGCAGCCCGCCGACGATCGCGATGCCGAGCGGCTGGCGCAGCTCCGAGCCGTCGCCGCTGCCCAGCGCCAGCGGCACGGCGCCGAACAGCGCGGCCAGCGTGGTCATCATGATCGGGCGGAAGCGCAGCTGGCAGGCCTCGAAAATCGCCTGGCGCGGCGTCAGTCCGCCGGCGCGCTCGGCCTGCAGCGCGAAATCGACCATCATGATCGCGTTCTTCTTGACGATGCCGATCAGCAGGATCACGCCGATCAGCGCGATCACCGAGAACTCGGTGCCCGACGCGAGCAGCGCCAGCAGCGCGCCGATGCCGGCCGACGGCAGCGTGGACAGGATGGTCAGCGGGTGGATCAGGCTTTCGTACAGGATGCCGAGCACCAGGTAGATCGCGATGATCGCGCCGACGATCAGCAGCGGCTGGCTGGCCATCGATGCCTGGAAGGCCTTGGCCGAGCCCTCGAACGAGCCGTGGATGCTGTTCGGCACGCCAAGCCGGGCCATCGCGTCGGCGACGGCGGCGGTCGCCTCGCCGAGCGAGACACCGGGCGGCAGCGCGAAGCTGATCGTCGAAGCGGCGAACTGGCTCTGGTGGCCGATCGACAGCGGCGCGAAGGTCGGCTCCCAGCGGGCGATCGCCGACAGCGGGACGGCGCTGCCGTCGGGCGCGACCAGGAAGATGTCGGCCAGCGACTCCGGGTTCTGCCAGTAGCGCGGCGCCGCTTCCATGACCACGCGGTACTGGTTCAGCGGGTTGTAGATGGTCGAGATCAGGCGCTGGCCGAAGAAGTCGTTGAGCGCGGTGTCGATCGCGCGCCGGGTCAGGCCGAGCCGGGCGGCGAGTTCGCGGTCGACGACCAGCGTGGTCTGCAATCCCTTGTCCTGGCGGTCGGTATTGACGTCGGCCAGTTGCGGCAGCGCGGACAGCGCCTGGCGGATGCGCGGTTCCCAGTCGCGCAGCGCCTCCAGGTCGTCGGAGAGCAGCGTGTACTGGTATTGCGCATTGCTCTGCCGCCCGCCGATCCGGATTTCCTGCACCGACTGCAGGTACAGCGTCGCCCCGGGAACGCGCGACAGCGGCCGGCGCAGCCGCTCGATGACCTGTTCGGCCGAGACGTCGCGCTCGGCCAGCGGCTTCAGCGAAATGTACAGCTGCGCCGAGTTGCGCCGGCCGCCGCCGGTGAATCCGGCGACGTTGGCCACCGCCGGGTCGCGGCGGACGATGTCGATGAAGTCGGCCAGCTTTTCCTGCATCGACTGGAAGGAGGCGCTCTGGTCGGCCTGTACCGAGCCGCTCAGCCGCCCGGTGTCCTGCTGCGGGAAGAAGCCCTTGGGCACGATGTTGTACAGATAGACGTTGCAGGCGATCGCGCCGGCCAGCACGGCCAGCGTCAGCTTGCCGTGGTCCAGCGTCCACGCCAGGCTGCGCCGGTAGCCGGCCTGCAGGCGCTCGACGCCGCGCCCGACCAGGCGGGACAGCCGGCCCTCGCGCAGCGTCTGCGGCGGACGCAGCAGGCGCGAGCACAGCATCGGCGTCGTTGCCAGCGAGACGACCAGCGAGACCAGGATCGCGGCGGACAGGGTCACCGCGAATTCGCGGAACAGCCGGCCGACGATGCCGCCCATGAACAGGATGGGGATGAAGGCGGCGATCAGCGACAGCGTCATCGAGACCACCGTGAAGGCCACTTCGCGGACGCCGCGCAGCGCGGCCTGCATCGGCGACAGCCCCTTCTCGACGTGGCGGCTGATGTTTTCCAGCACGACCACCGCGTCGTCGACGACGAAGCCGGTGGCGACGGTCAGCGCCATCAGCGACAGGTTGTTCAGGCTGAAGCCGGCCAGGTACATCACCGACAGCGTGCCGATCAGCGACACCGGCACGGCGACCGCCGGAATCAGCGCGGCGCGCCGGTCGCGCAGGAAGAGCATGACGACCATCACGACCAGTCCGACCGCGGTCGCCAGGCTGGCGCCGACGTCGCGCAGCGACGCGCGGATCGTCGTGCTGCGGTCCTGCGCGATGTCCAGGCGGATCGCCGGATCGATCGCCTGCTGCAGTTGCGGCAGCATGGCCCGCACGCCGTCGACGGTTGCGATGATGTTGGCGCCGGGCCGGCGGTGCACCATCAGCAGCACCGAGGGCCTGCCGTTGGTCAGCCCGGCATTCCGGATGTCCTGGGCGCCGTCCTGGACTTCGGCGACGTCGCCGAGGCGGATCGCGGCGCCGTTCTTCCACGAAATCAGCGTCGGGACGTAGTCGACCGCGCGCGACGCCTGGTCGTTGGCGGCGATCTGCCAGCTGCGCTCGCCGTCCTCGATGACGCCCTTGGGCCGGTTGGCGTTGGTCGCGGCGACCGCGGCGCGCACCGTTTCCGGCGACAGCCCGGCGCGCGACAGCGCCTGCGGATTCAGTTCGACGCGGACCGCGGGCAGCGAACTGCCGCCGACGTTGACCTGGCCGACGCCGTCGATCTGCGACAGCTTCTGGCCGAGGACGCTGACCGCCGCGTCGTAGACCTGGGCCCGCGACAGCACGTCGGAGGTCAGCGACAGCACCATCACCGGCGAATCGTTGGGATTGACCTTGCGCAGCGACGGGTTGCCGGTCATGCCGCTCGGCAGCTGGGCGCGCGACGCGTTGATCGCCGCCTGCACGTCCTTGGCGGCGCCGTCGATGCTGCGGCTGAGATCGAACTGCAAGGTGATGTCGACCGCACCCAGCGAGCTGGTCGAGGTGATCTCGTTGACGCCGGCAATCGAGCCGAGCGCCCGCTCGAGCGGCGTCGCCACGGTGGCCGCCATGGTTTCCGGGCTGGCGCCGGGCAGCGCCGCGCGCACCGAGATGGTCGGGAACTCGACCTGCGGCAGCAGCGAAGCCGGCAGTTGGAAGAAGGCGGCGACGCCGAGCAGCGCGATGCCCAGCGTCAGCAGCGTGGTGGCGACCGGACGCCGGATGAACAGGGCCGATCCGCTCATGCCGTCCTCCGGCGCAGGGTCCAGGCGCGGAGGCGACGGGCCTGGCGGTCGAAGGCGAGGTAGATCACCGGCGTCGTGAACAGCGTCAGCACCTGCGACACGATCAGGCCGCCGACCATCGTGATGCCGAGCGGCTGGCGCAGTTCGGAACCGGCGCCGTTGCCCAGCATCAGCGGCAGCGCACCGAGCAGCGCGGCGAGTGTCGTCATCAGGATGGGCCGGAAGCGCAGCAGGCAGGCCTCGAAGATCGCGTCGTCCGGCGACTTGCCGTGGTCGCGTTCGGCCTCGAGCGCGAAGTCGATCATCATGATCGCGTTCTTCTTGACGATGCCGATCAGCAGGATGATGCCGATGATGCCGATGATGCCGAGATCGCTGCGGCACAGGATCAGCGCCAGCAGCGCGCCGACGCCGGCCGACGGCAGCGTCGACAGGATGGTGACCGGGTGGATGTAGCTCTCGTACAGCACGCCGAGCACGATGTACATCGTGACGATGGCGGCGACGATCAGCCACAGCGTGCTCGACTGCGAGGCCTGGAAGGCCTGTGCCGCCCCCTGGAAGCGGAGGCCGATCGACGCCGGCAGTTCGAGTTCTGCCTGCGCCGCGCGGATCGCCTTCACGGCGTCGCCGAGCGCGGCGCCCGGCGCCAGGTTGAAGGACACGGTGGCGGCCGGGAACTGGCCGATGTGGTTGATCGCCAGCAGGGCGGGGCGCTCGCTGATCCGCGCCAGCGACGACAGCGGGATCGGCGCGCCGTTGGCGCCGGTCAGGTAGAGGCTGTTCAGCGCCTCCAGGCCGCGCTGGAATTCCGGCTTCACCTCGAGCACGACCCGGTACAGGCTGGACTGCGTGAAGATGGTCGAAATCTGGCGCTGGCCGAAAGCGTTGTACAGCGCGTTGTCGATCGCGGCGACGCTGATGCCGAGGCGGCCGGCGTTGTCGCGGTCGATCTCGACGTAGGCCTGGCGGCCTTCGTCCTGCCAGTCGCTGGCGACGTCGGCCAGTTCGGGCAGCGTGCGCAGGCGGCCGACCAGCCGGTGCAGCCAGGCGCCCAGCTCCGCCGGGTCGCTGCCCTCGACGCTGAACTGGTACTGCGTGCGGCTGACCCGGCTTTCGATGCTCAGGTCCTGCACCGGCTGCAGGTAGGCGGTGATGCCGGCGACTCCGGCCAGCCGCGGCTGCAGCCGGCGGATCACGGCGGCAGCGTCGACGTCGCGCTCCTGCCACGGCTTCAGGCTGATCAGCAGGCGGCCGCTGTTCGGCGTCACGTTGGTGCCGTCGACGCCGATGATCGACGAGACGCTGGCGACCGCCGGGTCGTCGAGCAGCGCATCGACGACCGCCTGCTGGCGCCCGGCCAGCGCCGTGAAGGAGACGTCCTGGCCGGCCTCGGTGATGCCCTGGATCAGCCCGGTGTCCTGGACCGGGAAGAAGCCCTTGGGAATCGCCGCGTAGAGGGCGACGGTCAGCGCCAGCGTGCCGATCGCAGCGCCCAGCGTCAGTCCCTGGTGCTGCAGCACCCAGCGCAGCGCGACGGCGTAGCGGGCGATGGTCCGGTCGATCAGCGCCCCGGTGACGCGGAAGAAGCGCCCGTGCGCGTGTTCTGGCACCGGGTGGAGCAGGCGGGCGCACATCATCGGCGTCAGCGTCAGCGACACGACGGCCGAAATCAGGATGGCGACCGCCAGCGTGATCGCGAATTCGCGGAACAGCCGGCCGACCACGTCGCCCATGAAAAGCAGCGGGATCAGCACGGCGATCAGCGAGAAGGTCAGCGAGACGATCGTGAAGCCGATCTGCGCCGATCCCTTCAGCGCGGCGTCGAGCGGGGAATCGCCCGCCTCGATGTAGCGGGCGATGTTCTCGATCATCACGATCGCGTCGTCGACGACGAAGCCGGTCGCGATGGTCAGTGCCATCAATGTCAGGTTGTTGATCGAGAAGCCGGCCAGGTACATCACGCCGAAGGTGCCGACCAGCGACAGCGGGACGGCGACGCTGGGAATCACCGTGGCCGGGACGTTGCGCAGGAACACGAAGATCACCATGACGACCAGCGCGACGGCGAACAGCAGTTCGACCTGCACGTCGTGCACCGATGCGCGGATGGTCGCAGTGCGGTCGGTCAGCAACTGCACCTCGACGTGTTCGGGCAGCGCGCCCTGCAGCTGCGGCAGCAGTTCCTTGATGCGGTCGACCGTCTCGATGACGTTAGCGCCGGGTTGGCGCTGGATGTTCAGGATGATCGCCGGCTTGCGGTCGGCCCAGGCGGCCAGGCGCTTGTTCTCGGCGCCTTCGACCAGTTCGGCGACGTCGCCGAGGCGGACCGGCGCGCCGTTCTTCCACGCAATGATCAGGTCGCGGTACTCGGCGGCCGAGCGCAGCTGGCTGTTCGAATCCAGCGTCGAGGCACGCAGCGGACCGTCGAAGCTGCCTTTGGCCATGTTGACGTTGGCGTTGCCGATCGCCGTGCGCAGGTCCTCGAGGCTCATGCCCTGGGCGGCCAGCGCCTGCGGATTGGCCTGGATGCGGACGGCCGGGCGCTGGCCGCCGCCGATGCTGACCAGGCCGACGCCGGCGACGCGCGACAGCTTCTGGGCGAGCCGGGTATTCACCAGATCCTCGACCTGCGGCAGCGGCAGCGCGGTGGACGACACCGCGAGGGTCAAAACCGGCGCGTCGGCCGGATTGACCTTGTTGAACACCGGCGGCATCGGCAGGTCGTTGGGCAGGAAGGCGGCGGCCGCGTTGATCGCCGCCTGGACTTCCTGCTGCGCCGCGTCGAGGCCGAGGCCGAGCGAGAACTGCAGCGTGACCACCGAGGCGCCGGCCGAACTCGACGACGACATCTGGTTCAGCCCGGCGATCTGGCCGAGCTGGCGCTCGAGCGGCGCGGTGATCGACGAGGCGACGACTTCCGGGCTGGCGCCCGGGTACAGCGTCGAGATCCGGATCGTCGGGTATTCCACTTCAGGCAGTGCCGAAACCGGCAGCAAGCGGTAGCCGACCAGCCCGGCGAGCAGGATCGCCACCATCAGCAGCGAGGTGGCGACCGGACGCAGGATGTAGAAGCGCGACGGATTCATCGTCAGCCCCGCTCGGCGCGCGGCTGGCGCCGGGCCGCGCAGCGGGCGGCGGCGGCCGGGTCGGCTGCGACGGCGTCGGGGCTGCAGCGGCGGCCGGCGGCCGGGCGGCCCTCGGCCGGGGCGGATTCGCCGGCCAGCGAGCGCCCGTCGAGGCTCAGCACCTCAACCCGGCTGCCCGGGCGCAGGCGGTCGGTGCCGTCGAGGACGACGCGTTCGCCGGCCTGCAGGCCGTCCTCGACGGCGACCAGTTCGCCGTTCGACGGACCGAGGCGGATGGGGCGCGGCGACACCGTCTGGTTTTCCGGGTCGATCACATGGACGAAGCTGCCCTGTGCGTTGCGCTGGACCGCGGCCGACGCGAGCAGCAGGCTGTCGCGGCGCTGTTCGACCCGGAGCCGAATATTGACGAACTGGTTGGGGAACAGCTGTTCGTCGCGGTTGGGGAATTCGGCCTTCAGCTTCACGGTGCCGGTCGTGACGTCGATCTGGTTGTCGATGCTGAGCAGCCGGCCGCGGGTCAGCCGGGTGCGGCCGTCGCGGTCCCAGGCCTCGACTTCGAGAGCGTCACCGCGCTGCAGGCGCTGCACGACCGGACCCAGGCTGTCGGCCGGGATCGCGAACACCGCGTGGATCGGCTGCGTCTGCGTGATGACGACGATGCCGCCGGCGTCGGTGCTCCGCACGCCGTTGCCGACATCGACCTGGCGCAGCCCGAGGCGCCCGGCCGCGGGCGCGGTGATCCGGGTGAAGCCGAGCTGCAGGCGGGCGTTGTCGACCTGGGCCTGGTCGGCCTCGACGACGCCGCGGTATTGCCGGACCAGCGCTTCCTGGGTGTCGACCTGCTGTTTGGCGATCGAATCCTTGGTCAGCAGGCCACGGTAGCGTTCGAGGTCGACACGGGCGGCGGCGAGCAGGGCCTCGTCGCGGGTCAGCTGGCCGGTCGCCTGCTCGAGCTGGATGCGGAAGGGGCGCGGATCGATTTCGGCGAGCAGGTCGCCGGCCCGGACCTGCTGGCCCTCGCGGAAGTGGATGCGGACCAGCTGGCCGTCGACGCGCGGCCGGACGGTCGCCGTGTTGGAGGCGGTCACCGTGCCGAGGGCGCCGACCGTGATGTCGAGATCGCCGTTCCGGGCTTCGGTCGCCTTGACCGGCTGCGGCCGGCCGCCCTGGCGATCGCCGCTCCGCCCGCCGGGACCGGCCGGGGCCGCCTCCGGTGCGCCGGCCGTCGTTTCGCCGCTGCGCCCGTAGTGCACCGCGGCGCCGCCGGCACCGACGGCCAGCACGGCGCCGATCAGCACGGCCAGCCGGGCGCGGCGGTTGAGGTTCAGTTTGTCCTTGATGCCCATGAATCTGCTTCCGGAATGCTTTGACGAACGCCGGGCCGGCCGGGAGATATCCCGCGCCGGCCCGGCGATGAAACGCTCAGAGGAACTGCTCGGCGCCGACCAGACCGACCTTGGTCAGGCCCAGCCGCTGGACCGAGGACATCACGCCGGCGACGTGGCGGTACGGCACCTTGCGGTCGGGGCGGATGTGCAGCTCCGGCTGGACCGCCTGGCGGGCGGCCGCGGCCAGCCGCGCCTCGAGGCTGCCGGCGTCGGCCAGCGCCTCGCCGTTCCACAGCACCTGGCCGCCGGCGTCGATGTGGATCTTGACGATCTCGGGCGGGGTGGCGGGCGGCGGCGGATTGCCGACCGGCATGTTGAGATTCACCGAATGGAGCTGGATCGGGATCGTGATGATCAGCATGATCAGCAGCACCAGCATCACGTCGATCAGCGGCGTGGTGTTGATTTCCGCCATGACTTCCGGATCGCCGGAGGCGCCGCTTGCGGCTGGGGTCATTGCCATGTGTTCTATCTCCTTGGACGGCTTACTGGCGCGGCGGCGGCTCGGTGATGAAGCCGAGCTTGACGATGCCGGCCCGCTGCCCGGCCAGCACGACCTTGCCGACGTATTCGTACGGCGCCGCACTGTCGCCGCGGATCTGCACTTCCGGCTGCGGGTCGAGCACGGCGATCTTCTTCAGTTCGCCGACCAGGGTTTCCTGGTCGGGAATCGCGCGCTCGTTCCAGTACACCTTCCCGTCGCGGGCGACCGCGAGGTTGATGTTTTCCGGCTTGGTGACGCGGGCCTGGCTGCGTTCCTTGGGCAGGTCGACCGGCACGGTCTGGGTGACGACCGGGATGGTGATCAGGAAGATGATCAGCAGCACCAGCATCACATCGACCAGCGGGGTAGTGTTGATGGCGGACAGGACTTCGTCCTCGTCGTCCGCCGTTCCGACGTGCATTCCCATGCTGCCGGCCTCAGACCGAGATGGCGCGGATCGCGTTCACCACCTTGGGCGAGCGCTCGTCGCGACGTTCGGCCGCGGCGCCGAGCAGCACCGCGTGGAGTTCGGCGCCGAAGCTGCGCACGTCCTCCAGCGCGGCCTTGTTGCGGCGGACCAGCCAGTTGTAGCCGAGCACGGCCGGCACGGCGACGGCCAGGCCGATCGCGGTCATGATCAGCGCCTCGCCGACCGGGCCGGCGACCTTGTCGATCGAGGCCTGGCCGGCGATGCCGATCGCGGTCAACGCGTGGTAGATGCCCCAGACCGTCCCGAACAGGCCGACGAAGGGTGCGGTCGAGCCGACCGTCGCGAGGAAGGCGAGGCCGTCCTGCAGCCGGCTCTGCACATTCTCGATCGAGCGGTGGATGGACATCTGGATCCAGTCGTTCAGGTCGATGTAACCGAGCAGGCCGCGGTGCTTGCCGGTCGCTTCCGAGCCGCTCTTCGCGATGTAGTGGTAGGCGCTGCGCTTGTCCAGCGACTCGATGGCCTGCTCGACGCCGCCGGCCGACCAGAAGGTCTCGTTGGCTTCCTTGCCCTGGCGGCTCAGCTTCCGCTGCTCGTGGAGTTTGGTGAAGATGATCAGCCAGCTGCCGAAGGACATGATCAGCAGGATCGCCAGCGTTCCCTTGGCGACGAAATCGCCGCCCTGCCACAGCGCGTCGATGCCGTAGGGGTTGTCGACGACGGCGCTGGCCGGGGCGGACGGGGCGGCGGCCTGCGGTTCGGCGGTGGATTGGGCGTGGACGCTGGCGGCGGTCAGGCCGGCGACGGCGAAGACGAGGGTGGCGGCCAGCTGGCGGATGCGGTTGAGGTGGAACATCGGTTTTTCTCCGTGGAATCGAAAATGGGGCGGACTCATTCGGTCCGGAAAACGAAGGGCACCCGGACGCGCACGTCGCGTCCCTGGCCCGTGCACTGGTAGCGGGAAACGGCGTTGATCGCCGGCTGGTTGAAGATCGTGTTGCTGGTCTGGACGATCGCGATGTCTTTGACCTCGCCGCTGGCGGCGACCGTGAATTCGGCGATCACCTGGCCGGAAAGCCCCATCCGGATGGCCTGCTTGGGCACGTCGACCGGCACCGAGCGGTGGTTGGGGCAGGCCACCGCGATGTTGACCTGCGCCGGGCGGGCGGGCGCTTCCGGCGCCGGCGGCGCGGGTGGCGCCGGAGGCGGCTCCGGGCGGCGCTCGCTGGTCGTCGTGATCGGCGGGGTCGGTGCCTGGACCTGCGTTTCGGTCGGCGGCACGTAGGCCGGAGGCGGCGGCGCGCTGCTTTTCTGGCGCAGCGGGACGAGCTTCGGCGGCGGGGGCGGCGGAGGCGGCTTGACTTCGGCGATCAGGGCGACGTCGAGCGGCGCCTTAAGCACCTCGACGACCTTGCGGCCCAGGCCGTTGGCCAGGGCGTAGACGAGAAGGACGTGGAAGACGACGACCGCCGCGAAGCCGGCGAGGTATCGGCGCGGGTCGCGTTGCTGTTCCGCGTAGCTGGGAGCGTGGTTCATGGGTGGCGTTTCTCTGGATTGCCTGGGCGGTGCCCGATGCGGCGGGATGCAGCAGAAGCTGTGCCGGAATGGCTGAAGCAAGGAAGATTTGTTGCTAAGACACTGAAACGGAAAGAGTTTTTTCTTCGGTCGGCGGCGCTGCCGGCAACGATGCGGCGCCGCTGACGCCTCCCGGCTGCTGCGCCTGCAGCAGTTGTGCGTGGCGGGCTGCTGCAACGGCAACAGCCTGCCTCCGGGCCGGAAAATGGATATAGGAAATCCGTCTTTGTTGGCCGGGCGGGCGGGCCTTAACCTGCGTCTGCGCTCCGGCCGGAGCCGGCGCGACAGCCGATCCATTCCAACCGACATCGAGGAACCACAGCATGCCCATCCAGCTGATCAACGCCCGCAACCAGTTCAAGGGAACCGTCAAGGACATCGTCCTCGGTCCCGTCGTTTCCGAAGTCGAGGTCGATACGCCGTTCGGCGTCGTCACCTCGGTGATCACTACCCGGTCGGTCAAGGACCTCGACCTGAAGATCGGCACCGAGGTGCTCGCGCTGGTCAAGTCGACCGAGGTGTCGATCGCCAAGCTGTAGGGCCAAAGGCCGACGCCGGATCGCAGCCGCGGACAGTCATGCGGCGGACCGGAGCCAAGGGGGAAGAGGAGCAAGCGAGGGTTCTCTCCGGCGCAGGCCGGAGCGGAGCCGGGCATCCTTCATCGAGAGGCGCGGCGGGCCGCAAGGCCTGACCGCTATCGGGTAGCAAACATGAACAGAGTACTGACTTTCCCGGATTCGCAGTCGCATCCGCTGTCGATCCGCGCCAAGGCGCTGGTCTTCAACGACCCGGCTTCGCTGGACATCCTGAACACCACCGAGCTGATCGCGCCGAGCGAGGCCACCGTGCTGATCATCGGCGACACCGGGACCGGCAAGGAACTGATCGCCCGCCACGTGCACCAGCAGAGCGGACGCAACGGTCCCTTCGTCGCGGTGAACTGCGGTGCCTTCAGCGAAAACCTGATCGAGGCCGAACTGTTCGGCCACGAGGCCGGCGCCTTCACCGGGGCGCAGGGCAGCCGGGCGGGCTGGTTCGAGGCGGCGCAGCACGGCACGCTGTTCCTCGACGAGATCGGCGACCTGCCGCTGGCGATGCAGGTCAAGCTGCTGCGCGTGCTGCAGGAGCGCCAGGTCGTCCGGCTCGGTTCGCGGCGGCCGATCGACATCGACGTCCGCCTGGTCGCGGCGACCAACGTCGATCTGGTCAGCGCGGTCGAGGCGGGGCATTTCCGTGCCGACCTCTTCTACCGCCTGAACATCGCGACGATCCAGCTGCCGCCGCTGCGCGAGCGGCCGGGCGACATCCTGCCGCTGGCCCGGCATTTCGTCGACAGCTACCGGGCCCGGCTGCATCTGGGGCCGATCGAGTTTTCATCGAACGCCCGCCAGGCACTGGTCGCCTATTCGTGGCCCGGCAACATCCGCGAGCTGGAGAACGTCATCCATTACGCGCTGATCGTCTGCCGCGACGGCGTGATCCGCTCGGCCGACCTGCGCCTCAACGAGCGGGTGCCCGTGCTCGGCGGCACCCGCCCGGCGGCGGACGAGGAAGACGACGAATGCCGGCTGTCGCGGGCGCTCAGGGAAATGTTCGACGAGAACCGCGACCACCTGTTCGAACAGGTCGAGGAAACGCTGGTCCGGCTGGCCTTCGAGCATTGCGACAACAACCAGGTGCGGACCGCCAAGCTGCTCGGCATTTCGCGCAACATCCTGCGCGCGCAGCTCAAGCGCTTCGGCCTGCTGGCCGGCGGCCGCGAGCGCCTGGCCACCGACGACGACGGGTTTCCCGGCGAGCCGGCGTCCCGCGAACTGGACGAGGCCTGCGCCGGTTGAGGCTCAGGGGCAGTAAATGCCCCTGAGCCTCTCGACGATGTCGATCAGGCGCCGGTCGGCGATTGCGTAGTAGATGCGGCTGCCGTCGCGCCGGGTTTTCAGCAGCTTGCGCCCGGCCAGCTGGGCGAGATGCTGCGAGACGTTCGGCTGGGTGGTGCCCAGGCGTTCGCAGATTTCGCCGACACTGCGCTCCCCGTCACCGAGCAGGCAGACGGCGGCCAGGCGCAGCGGGTGGGCGATCGCCTTCAGGTGGTCGGCGGTCAGCGCGATCTGCGCTTCGCTCCAGGGACGGGTCATGGCGGGGATGCGGCCGGCGGGCGGCCGGGGTGTCGGGACGGAAAGACGCGCAGTCTAGGGAGCGCCCGGGAAAAGCGGAAATAATGAATATTTCGTTGTTTATACGGAAAAGTTCTGGCCGCCCGCCTGCAGGCGGCGGAACAGCTGCAGTCCGTCCGCCCAGGGGCCGTGTCCGGAATCGACGTTGATGTGTCCGGCGGGCCCGATATCGAGAAAGTCGGCGCCCCATTGCGCGGCCCAGCGGCCGGCGGAGGCCAGGCTGACCCAGGGATCGTTGCTGCTGGCGACGACCAGGCTGGGGAAGGGCAGGCGTTCCTCGAGCAGGGCCTCGGGTTCGCCGAAGCGCGCCGGATCGGCCGGGGCGACCAGCAGGGCGCCGCGAATCCGGCCCGGTCGGGTGCAGCCGGCGGTGACCGAGGCCAGGCAGCCGAAGCTGTGAGCGACGATCCACACCGGGCCGGCCGCCGCATCGATGCCGTCGCGGACCTGGGCGGCCCAGTCGGACAGGCAGGTCCGTTCCCAGTCGGCCTGCTCGATCCGCCGCGCGTCCGGCAGGCGCTGTTCCAGCCAGGTCTGCCAGTGGGTCGGACCGCTGTTGCGCAGTCCCGGAACGATCAGTGTGCTTGCCATGGTGCCGATTCTTCGTGGGGCGATGAGGGCATTGTGCGGTCGGCGGCCGGCAGAGCGAACGACCGAATGCTTATTTGCTTATTCCGCTTTCGGCGGCACGTAGCTCCAGCGCGGGATCACCAGCAGCGACGCGGCCGCACCGGCGGCCAGGGCAATCAGCACGGCGAGCAGCAGCGGGCGCGAGTTCAGGCGCTCGGGGTAGAGATGGAGCAGGCTGCCGATCCCGATCGCATTGGTGCCGGCAGCCAGCACCGCGGCCGCGTAGTCGTGGAAGCGCCGGACCTTGTTGACGCCGTTGGCCCAGCGCGGATCGGTGTTGTAGCTCGGCAACTGGTGATGCGCGTTGCCGAGTTTTTCCAGCGAGGAAAGGAAGGAGCGCAGATTGGTGATCGCGCGCTCGGTCTTGTAATTCAGGAAGGCGAGGCAGACGGCGGTCGCCGGGAAAGCGAAGGCCAGCCACTCGGCTGGCAGCTGCCGGCCGCTTTCCGACGGATGCAGCGCGAAGGCGGCCGCGATCAGGCTGGCGCTCAGCGTCACATACAGCGTCAGCGCCTGGTGGCGCTGGACGATGCGCGCATTGACCTCCTGGTAGGCGGCAATGAAACGGTAGTTGGCGTCGACGCCCTTGTCGCTCATGCGGGTTCCGGTAGCGGGAAAGGCCGGGACCGCGAAGGTCCCGGCGGGTTGGATCAGTTCAGCACGTCGGACCAGATGTTGCGGGCCCAGGCGCGGGTGAACAGGCCTTCCTCGACCGACGGGGCCGACGACACGCCGCCCGAGCCGGCGACGACGATCGGGGCCTTCTTCTCGGGATCGTAGCGGTGTACCGAGTCGACGTGGATGGCGCGCCGGTCGTCGACCAGCGAGTAGCAGGTATTGGCCATCAGCGTCGGTTGCGGGGTCCGTCCGGACAGGATCTCGACGATCGCCGCCGCCGCCGCCTTGCCGTGCTGGTTGGCCATGTGGCCGGACTTCGGCATCAGCGGCGCCGACAGCGTGGCGTCGCCGAGCACGTGGATGTGGCTGGCCGCGGTCGACTCCAGCGTGATCCAGTCGATCGCGCACCAGCGGTCGTTCGCATTGACCAGTCCGGCATCGCGGGCGATCCGGCCGGCGGCCTGCGGCGGCACCAGGTTCAGCACGTCGCCCCGCTCGCGGTCGCCGATTTCGCTGGTCACGGTGCGGTTCGCGGCATCGACCTCGGTGACGTTCCAGCCCGGGCGGTATTCGATGATGTCCTTGTAGTCGGACTGCCAGACGGCGGAGAACAGCTTGCCCTTGGAAATGATCTGGTCGTTCGCGTCGAGCACGATGATCTTGGAGCGCGGCTTCTGCGTCTTGAAATAATGCGCGATCTGGCTGGCCCGTTCGTACGGTCCGGGCGGGCAGCGGTAGGGTGCTTTCGGGATCGACAGCAGGTAGGTGCCGCCGTCCGCCAGGTCGACCAGCTGCTTGCGCAGCGCCAGCGTCTGCGGGCCGGCCTTCCACGCGTGCAGGATGCTTTCCTGCGCCTTGTCGTCGTAGCCGGCGATGGCGCCGAAATTGAAGTCGATGCCGGGCGACACGATCAGCCGGTCGTAGGCGAATTCGCCGGCACTGTCGGTGCGCACCCGGCGGCGCTCGGCGTCGATCGCGGTGACCGACGCGTGCACGACCTTGATGCCCCAGTGCTTGCGCAGGCCGTCGTAGCTGTGCACGATGGATTCGTACTCGCGGTTGCCGGACAGTACCTCGTTCGAGGTCGGGCAGGAGACGAATTCCCGGTTGCGCTCGATCAGCACGACCTCGATCGCGCCGCCGCTCCATTTGCGCAGGTACTTGGCGGCCGTGGCGCCGCCGAAGCCGGCACCGACGACGACGACGCGCCCGAGGCGCCGCGGGCGGGCTGCGGCGGCGAAACCCGGGGCCGGCAGCAGCGCGGCGCCGGCCAGCGTGGCGGAGGCGCCGACGGCCTGCAGCAGGCGGCGGCGGTCAGGATTGAATGCTTTCATCGTGTCTTCCCCTTAGCGCTGCCGCGAAAAATAATCGGCCAGCACCGCGATTTCTTCGTCGGTGTATCCCTTGGCCAGCTGGTGCATGATCGTGGCCTGCTTGCTGCCGTCCTTGAAGGCCTTGAGGGTGGCTTCGAGGTAGGCGCGTTCCCGCCCGGCGATGGCGGGAATCGCCGACTTGGTGTTGCCTTCGGTGCCGTGGCAGTTGAAGCAGTTGGCGACGAAATAGGGGAAGGGGGCGGCGGGCGGCGGCTCGGCCGCCAGCGCGCCGGCGCAGCCGAGCAGGCCGGCGAGGGCGAAAAATGTCTTCATGCGTTCTCCCTGAAATGCATGGTTTTGGTGGAGTTGACCGCGGAGCGCGTCGTTTGCCGCGCCGGGCGTTCGCCGCGAATTTGAGCCGGGGCGTCCAGATTTCCAACGAATTTATTGGCATAAGCTAAGCAGTGATTGGAAAAAGGCCGGGGCGGCGATCGTCGGCGACGGGCATATCGATATCAGGAATTCGTCGTTTTTCCGCTTGGCTAGTCTGGCTAAGCTTGGCCGCGAATCTTTTTTTCCAGGAATTTCCGCTGAACATGCCGATGGCCGACGATTCACGTTCTTCCGTCGCGCCGGACGACGCGCCGTCCGGCGCCGTTCCGGCCGGCGACGGGCGATCGCCGATCGACCTGTTGCCCACCCTGCAGCGCAATGCCCTGCGCAAGATCTTCGACCGCCAGCATTTCACGCCGGAAGAGGTCGCGGCGCTCGGCTACCGCCGCCTGCAGCAGGCGGAAGGGATCGGTTCCAAGGGGCTGCAGGCGATCAGCGACTGGTTGCGCAGCCACGGGTTCGCGCTGACGCCGCCGGAACCGGCCGGCGATCCGCGCTCAGTTCCCGGCCGGAAGATGCAGCGCAGCATCGAGGTCGCGGTCCGCCTGCTGCAGACCCATGGCTACCTGGTCCAGCCCCGGCTGGACGACGGGGCCGGCGAGTCCGGCAACTCCCGGGGCGCCGGCGCCTGAAATCGCCGGGTCCAGGGTTCATATTCGCAATATGAATTAGCTTCTGCGTATTAATTATTTCTTCTTATAAAGCGGCATTCATAAACTCTGCCTCGGATGTTGCGCCGCAGCACGAGTGTGCCGCCGTCCCTTACCCGTTGTCCGGTGCCGCCCCGCGGGGGCTGGCCGGCCCATGTTCCGGAGAATCCACGATGAGCATCGCCATTCGCAATGTCAGCAAGAATTTCGGCACCTTCCACGCCCTCGACGACGTGTCGATCGACATTCCGTCGGGCGAGCTGGTCGCCCTGCTCGGGCCGTCCGGCTGCGGCAAGACGACGCTGCTGCGGATCATCGCCGGCCTCGAATCGGCCGACCGGGGGCAGATCCTGCTCGAAGGCGACGACGCGTCCGGGCGCCATGTCAGGGAGCGCAACGTCGGCTTCGTGTTCCAGCATTACGCGCTGTTCCGCCACATGACGGTATTCGACAACATCGCCTTCGGCCTGCGCGTCAAGCCGCGCCGGGAGCGCCCGAACGAGGCCGAGATCCGCAAGCGGGTCAACCGGCTGCTCGAACTGGTCCAGCTCGGCTGGCTGGCCGACCGCTTTCCGGCGCAGCTGTCCGGCGGCCAGCGCCAGCGCATCGCGCTGGCCCGGGCGCTGGCCGTCGA
This sequence comes from Dechloromonas sp., assembly GCA_028687035.1. Taxonomy (GTDB): domain Bacteria; phylum Pseudomonadota; class Gammaproteobacteria; order Burkholderiales; family Rhodocyclaceae; genus Azonexus. The sequence goes on from JAQUAX010000001.1 coordinate 74,039, forward strand.
ACCCAAGGTGCTGCTGCTCGACGAGCCCTTCGGCGCGCTCGACGCGAAGGTGCGCAAGGAATTGCGGCGCTGGCTGCGCCAGCTGCACGACGAAATCCACGTGACCAGCGTTTTCGTCACGCACGACCAGGAAGAGGCGCTCGAGGTGTCCGACCGCGTCGTCTTGATGAACAAGGGCAAGGTCGAGCAGATCGGCGCGCCGCAGGCGGTCTACGACCATCCGGCGACGCCTTTCGTCGCCAGTTTCCTCGGTTCGGTCAACCTGTTCCACGGTCGCGTCGAGGACGGGCACCTGCACGTCGGGGATCACGCGCTGGCCGTCGGCGACCATCACGGCGAAACGGAGCGGGCGATCGGTTTCGTGCGGCCGCACGAATTCGACCTGCTGCCGGCCGATGCGCCGGGCACGGGCCTGCCCGCCCGGATCCAGCGCATCGTCGCGATCGGTCCGCTGGCCCAGGTCGAACTGAGCCGCCAGAACGGCGACCTGCTCGAGGTATCGGTGCTGCGCGACACGCTGCAGGTGCTCGGCCTCGGCGAGGGCGACGACGTTTCGCTGCGCCCGCGGGCCATCCGCGTATTCGACAACGATCGCCTGGCCGCGTAAGCCGGGCCCATGGGGAGAGAACAATGAATTTCCAGCAACTGCGCATTGTCCGCGAAACGGTGCGCCAGGACTTCAACCTGACCGAGGTGGCGAATGCGCTGTACACGTCGCAGCCCGGCGTCAGCAAGCACATCAAGGATCTCGAGGACGAACTGGGCATCGAGATTTTCGTGCGGCGCGGCAAGCGCCTGCTCGGGCTGACCGAACCTGGCAAGGAACTGGTCGGGGTCGTCGAGCGCGTGCTGCTCGACACCCAGAACCTGCGCCGCATCGCCGACCAGTTCGCCAGCCGCGAAACCGGGCATTTCGTCGTGGCGACCACGCACACGCAGGCCCGTTACGCGCTGCCGAAAATCATCAAGTGGTTCAAGTCGGATTACCCGAAGGTGCATCTGACGCTGCTCCAGGGCAGCCCGCGCGAAATCGCGGAACTGGTCGATTCGGGCCAGGCGGATGTCGGCATCGCCACCGAGGCGCTCGACAAGGTGCCGGAGCTGGTCTCCTTCCCGTTCTATTCCTGGCATCACGCGATCATCGTTCCGGAAGGGCATCCGCTGCTGGCGGCCGGCCCGATTTCGCTGGAAACGCTGGCCGACTACCCGATCATCACCTACCACGAGGGCTTCACCGGCCGGGCCCATGTCGACAAGGCGTTCGCCGACGCCGGCATCGTGCCGGACATCGTGCTCTCCGCGATCGACGCGGACGTCATCAAGACCTACGTGAATATCGGGCTGGGCGTCGGCATCGTCGCCTCCGTCGCCTACGACCCGGAGCAGGACCGGAACCTGCATCTGATACCCGTCCCCGAACTGTTCCCGGCCAACACCACGCGCATCGCGGTGCGCCGGGGCACCTACCTGCGCAGCTACGTCCATGCCTTCATCGAGAAGGTCTGCCCGGATCTGCCGGAAGACGTGATCAAGAACGCGATCAAGGCGCAGAATCCGTCGGATTGAAATGCCCATCCTCCCGCGGCGGGAATCCCGCCGCGGGATCACGCCATCAACTGTGCGTTCGTAAAGCCGGGAAATCTGTCAAAGTGGTACCTCGCAGGCGATCACCGTGTTCGGTGGCTGCCGCGGATCGCCAACTTTGTCGAAAAGGTTCGAGACCTTCTTCCCAGCTGAAAACCGACGCATGCTCATCAATCTGATCAACAACATCGCCTTCCTGGTGGCTCTGGTTGCTGCCGGGCAGATCGTCCTCAGGCGATTCCATGACAATGCACTGAATCGCCAACTTCTGCTCGGCCTTCTGTTTGGCGGCGTGACTCTGCTGGGAATGCTCAATCCCGTCAATTTTGCGCCGGGGCTGATTTTTGACGGCCGATCGATCATTCTGTCGGTCGCAGGGGTGATCGGCGGCGGAATCACGGCGGCGATCGCGGTGGGCATGGCCGCCGTTTTCCGCTATCAACTGGGTGGCATCGGTGCGACCGTCGGGATTCTGGTGATGGTGGTGTCCGCCCTGCTGGGCGTGCTGGCAAGACATCGATGGTCACGACGCGAGACCCCGCCGCCCCCCGTCCACTATCTGGCCCTGGGGGTGGTGGTGCAACTGGCCCAACTGGCCGCCTTTACCCAGATCCCCGAGCGGGCAGGCTATCCCTTCATCGAGCAGGCCTGGTGGGTGCTTTTGCTGTTCTATCCTGCTGCCACGATGCTTTTGTGCCTGATCTTCCGCGACCAGGAACAGAGATTGGTAAGCCAGCAGGCTCTCCGGGCCGTGCAGGAATCGGCGATGCGGGAGCGATCCATGCTGCGCACGCTGATCGACACGCTTCCCGACCTGATCTGGCTGAAAGATCAGAAGGGTAATTATCTGGCCTGCAATCATCGATTCGAGCAGTTTTTCGGCGCGCACGAGCGGGAGATCGTCGGCAAGACCGACTATGACTTCGTCGACAAGGAACTGGCCGACTTCTTCCGGGCCCACGATCGTGCTGCGATGGAAAGGAATGGCCCGTCGGTCAATGAGGAAGAGATTTCCTTTGCCTCTGACGGGCACCGCGAGCTGCTGAAAACCACCAAGATTCCGATGTACGACGACGATGGCCAGCTGATCGGCATCCTGGGTATCGGCAACGACACCACGGTGCAAAAGCGGGCCGAACGCGCGCTGGAAAACAGCGAGAAGCAATTGCGCTTCGTGCTGGAAGGTTCGGAACTCGGATTCTGGGACTGGGATATCGCCGCCGGTACGGTTTTCCGCAACGAGCGCTGGGCCACGATGCTGGGTTACAGCCATGCCGAGATTCAACAGACCACCCAGCAGTGGACGGATTTTGTTTATCCCGACGACCGGGAGCGTGCCTGGGATTCGATCAGCGCGGTTCTTGAAGGCCGGGCGAGCATGCACCGGCTGGAATATCGCATGCTGCGCAAGGACGGCAGCCTGATCTGGATCCTGGACCAGGCGAGCGTGATGCAGCGCGACGCGGAGGGCAAGCCGCTCCGCATGTGCGGCACGCATACCGACATTTCTGAAATCAAGGCGACCCAGGAGGAGCTGGCGCAACACCGCCGCCATCTTGAGCAACTCGTCAGCGAGCGGACCCATGAACTGAAACTGGCCAAGGAGGCGGCCGAAGCGGCGAATATCGCCAAGAGCGCTTTCCTGGCGAACATGAGCCACGAGATCCGGACGCCGCTCAACGCCATTACCGGCATGGCGCACCTCCTGCGCCGTTCGGGCCTGACGCCGCAGCAAACGGACAAGCTCGACAAGATCGAAGCGGCCGGCAACCATCTGCTCGAGATCATCAATGCCGTTCTCGACCTGTCCAAGATCGAGGCCGGGAAATTCACGCTGGAGGCTGTTCCCGTCCATGTCGGCGCCTTGCTGGACAACATCGTCGCGATGCTGAACCCGGGCGCCAAGGCGAAAGGCATCGTCATCAACACGGAAACCATCGCGATTTCGCATCCGCTGCTCGGCGATCCCACCCGCCTGCAACAAGCCTTGCTGAACTATGCCGCCAACGCGTTGAAGTTCACCGAGCGAGGCCACATCACGCTGCGTGTCAGGGAAGAGGAAGAGACCGACGACAGCGTCAAGCTCCGTTTCGAGGTCGAGGACACCGGGATCGGCATCGCCCCGGACATCCTGCCCAAGCTGTTCGCCACGTTCGAACAGGCCGACAACTCGACTACGCGCAAATACGGCGGCACCGGCCTGGGGCTGGCGATCACCAAAAAGATCGCCGAGGTCATGGGCGGTACGGCCGGGGTGAGCAGCCGCGAAGGCCAGGGCAGCATCTTCTGGTTTTCGGCCATCCTGGCCAAGACGGCACAGATCGCCGAAGCCCCCGCGGGGGCGGAGATCGAAGAGGCCGGACGGGCAATCCGGCACGAGCATGCGGGCAAGCGTATCCTGCTGGCGGAAGACGAGCCGATCAACCAGGAAATTGCCCGGATGCTGCTGGAGGAGGTCGGTCTGATGGTCGATCTCGCCGCCGACGGCCGGGAAGCCGTCGAAAATGCAGCGCTTTGCCGCTACGACCTGATCCTGATGGACGTGCAGATGCCCCGGATGGACGGAATGGATGCGGTTCGCCGGATCAGGCAACTCCCCGGTTGTTCCGCGATCCCTATCCTGGCGATGACGGCGAATGCGTTTGTCGAGGACAAGGCACGCTGTTTCGATGCCGGAATGAACGACTTCATTGCCAAGCCGGTCAGGCCCGAACTCCTGTACCGGACGCTGCTGACATGGCTTGAAAAACAGGCGCTACGGGCGGTCGACCGCCAGGTGTTTGATCCGTGCCTGGGCGAGGCGCAGCTGCGGCCTGAAGGCTAGAAACCCCAGCCCAGCTTCACGCCCATGCCGATCGAGTGGTTGTCGCGCATCGTCGCGCGCAGCGTGTCCGGCGTGCCGGTTTCCAGCTTCGCGTCGCCCAGCCGGACGTAGCTGACGCCTGCCGTCACGCTCATCTTTCCCGCAGTGTGGACGGCCGCCAGCATGATGCCGTGCCGGCCGTTGACCGGCGACAGCGGCGAGATCAGGTCCTTGCCCTTGTCCTCGAAATGGACGGACAGCGCGCCCGACCAGCGGTCGCTGAAACGGTGCCCGATACCCAGCGTGTAGGTCCGGATGTCGCCCAGTTCGATCAGCCCCTCGCCGGTCACCGCGAGGAAACGCTCCGGGACGACGCGGAATTCCGACCAGTGCGCCCAGCGCAGCTGGCCGAACAGCAGCGTGTCCGCCGCGATGCCGGTCTGGAAATCGATATTCACCGAGCGCGGCGTGCTGATCCGCGTCGTCGAACGGCCGTTCAGCGGGGCCAGCGGGGCGCTTTCGTCGGTCGGCAGGGCGTGCTCGATCCGGCTGTGATAGGTTGCCGCGAGCCGCAGCCCGATGTCCGGCCGCTCGTACGCGGCGCCCGCGATCCAGCCGGTTTCCCAATTGTCGTCGAGGCGGACGCGGTAGCCGTCCACCGGACCGTAGGCCAGTCCGCGCAGGCGGACTTCGGCCGACGCATGCTGCAGCCGGAGGCCGCCATGCACGCTGAACGCATCGTCCAGGCGGTAGCGTGCCAGTCCCACCGCCGCCTGCGTGGCGACGGCGACCCGGGTCCCGCCCAGCATCGGCGAACCCGTTCCGTACAGCAGGTCGGCGCCGTAGGGCTGGTCGACCAGCGCCGCCAGCGACAGCCTTTCGGTGACGTCGACCTTGGCGCTCAGGCTGCCCTGCCAGTAATCGCCGCCGACGTTCCCGGTCCGCCCGCCGAGCAGGTCGCTGCCGCGGACGCTGGGCGCCACGTGCAGCAGCGAAGCCTCGAAATAATCGCCGGTTTCGAACAGCGCGCCCAGGCCCAGGCCGGAGCGGTCGATGCTGCCGGCCAGCGCCGGCGATCCGGCCAGCGCTGCGGCGCAGAGCAGGGCGAGGCGCCGGCCGCTCATGCCGCCCCCAGCGCGGGCAGCGGTTCACCGGCGTCCACCTGCATTTTTCCGCGGCCGCTTTCCTTGGCCGCGTAGAGCGCGCGGTCGGCGCGCGTCATCAGCCGCTCCAGCGATTCGCCCGGCTGCAGCACGGCCAGCCCGCTGCTGAAATCGAGCGGATGCCCCAGCTGCGCAACCAGTTCGGCCAGCTGGGCGCGCAGGTGGCGGTCGACCCGGCCGCCGGCTTCCGCGTCGCTGCCCGGCAGCAGCAGGCAGAACTCCTCGCCGCCGACCCGCGCCGCGACGTCGCTGGCCCGGCGCGAGCCGCCGAGCAGGCCGCTCAGGGCCTGCAGCGCGCGATCACCGGCCTTGTGGCCGTAGCTGTCGTTGATGCGCTTGAAAAAGTCGATGTCGACCATCAGCAGCGCCAGCGGCAGGCTGTAGCGGTTCGCGTTGGCGACCAGCGGCTGGGCGACCTCCAGCCAGCCCCGCCGGTTCAGCAGGCTGGTCAGCGGATCGGTGACCGCCTGCTGGTGCAGCGCGTTTTCGGCTTCCTCGTGCCAGCCGCCGAGGATCGCGAAATTGGCGATCAGGGGCACCAGGTTGGTCATCAGCATTGCAGCCACGTTCCAGGGATGCGGCGTCAGGAAGGTCGGGTAGAGATCCGTGAATGCGCCGAGCAGGCCGCGGCCCAGCGTCAGCACCGCCATTGCCGCCATGCCGGCGGCGACAACGTACCGCCAGCGGCCGCGCAGCGTCGTCCGTGGCCGGAAGCAGGCGATCGCCAGCAGCACCAGCTGGGCGCTGAGCAGGAAGTTGGCCCAACCGACGCGCCAGGCGTAGTTGCCGAACAGCAGTGCGTAGCCCAGCGGCACCAGCCAGGCCAGGGTCCGGACGCCGCCCGCGAAACGGCGCGGGCCGAGCCAGCCGCCGAGCGCGTGGAAGAGCAGGCAGTGCGTGGCCGCGAAACCGCCGACGGCGAGCGTCGACAGCAGGTGGTCGAGCCAGGTTTCCGGCCACAGGTTGGAGCTGATCATGAAGATCCAGCTCGCCGCATGCGCGACCAGGCTCCAGCGCGCCGCATTGGCGGCCGCACCGAGGCGCGGCCCCATCACCGCGGGCGAAATCAGCGCCAGGGCGACGATGTTGACGACGGTGACGACGAGCAGGGTGTTGATGTCCAGCGGCATGGCCGCATTAGAGCGTGACGCTCCGGAAATTGGCAAGTGTCCGCTGGTGCTGCCCGCCCGCGTGCCGCGAGCCCGGACCGGCCGCAGCGCTCCGGCCGGCCGGCGTGTCAGCCGGTTTTCCGCTTCAGGGTCAGCGACACGATGAAGGGGAATTCCTCGTCGGCCGTCCGGACGATGCGGAACCCGGGGCCGACGGCCCGGGCGATGGATTCGGTCAGCGCATCGAGGTCGACCGCTTCGCAGCGCAGGTCGGCAGTGATGCGGTTTCCGTCTTCGTACACCGGGAAGTCGGAGCACCCCGCCGGCTTGATCGCCTGATCGTAAACCCGGCAGCAGGCCCCCGCGTCGTCGTAGGCCGGGCAGGGCTTGCCGTGGACGTAGTAGAGCCCGCCGGCCTCGCGGATCTCCCGGGGGCCCTTGCCCGCCGCGAGCCGCCGGTCGAAGGCCGGGCGCGATTCGTCGAGCCGCCAGAACGACTTGATCTGCTTCCATTCCAGTTCGAGCACGAGCGATTCGAGCTTGCAGCAGGGCTTCGCGCACTCGGGGCAGTGCGGGATCACCGCGGCGGCCTGGTAGGCGGCGGCAGCGGCGGCGAGTTCTCCGGCCAGCCGGGGGCGTGGCTTGCGGCGGCTCATCGGAGGACCGACCGGGACGGGGCGCTGCAGGGATGAAGTTGGATCACGGCAATGGACTGGGCGGGTGAAAGTGGGCGACGGGGCGGCCGTCGCGGCAGGGACATGATGCGCAGGCCGGCAGTATACGATCAATGGCCGCCGTCGGCCCCGCGCACTTGCCGGCAGTTTGCGCCGGATGCCCGAAACGCCCACCAGGAGCGGGCTTGGGCCGGGCCTCGTCATTCTTCTTCCGGTTTCGTTGTCCGTGGCCTAGATTGAGGTTGACCGGTACTTATCCACGGCCGGTGGAGAGAAGATCATGGGAAAAGCTCACGAAACAGCCAAGGAAGCCCGCAAGCTCCCGGCGCAGACGCCGAAGGAAAAGCGGATGACCAAGCACGCAAGGAAGCAGCCGATCGGCAGTCCTCCGTTCATGGGACATCATCACCTTGCGACGCATTGAACGTTGAAACGGACAAGGGCGAAAGGCCGGCGAGAGCCGGCCTTTCGTTTGTCGGCGAGGCTGGCGTGCGACCCGGCCGGATGCCCGGATCGCCGATTCCTGATAAAGTCGCGGCCTTTTCCGATTCGACTCCGCGTTATGAAGCAAGCCAAGCGCCGCACCAGCTATCCCGAAATTTCCCTGCCGACCGGACTCGATGCGATCGTCGATGCCGAAGTCCAGGACAAGGGATACAGCAACCACCCGGAGGCGATGAAGGAATTCAGCGCCTACCTTCGCCGCGCGGTCGCCTTCGAGCGCCGGCAGCGTTACGGCCGCTGAGCGGTTCGCGCGGCGGGGTCGCTGCGCGCGCCGTCCGGCCGGGCAGACCTGATCTGCCGCCGCGCCGGCCAGTCCGGCCTACGGGCTGTTTCGCATAAAATCCGCCCCATTTTCGTCCGGCAGCATTCCTTCCCGGCGGCAACGCCGCGGCGACGAATGCTGGCCGTCGCCCCGTGCACGGGACGGCTCGCCAAGGCGGGCCCGCGTCCGGGGAATGACCATCGAGCATCATGGCTAGAGCATCGAGCAAAAAACAGGAACAACTGACTTTCCCCGAACTGGAACTGCTTCCGGAGGAAGCGGCGGCGCCGGCCGGCCGTGCGGATGCCATGGATTCGTTTGCGCGGTCGACGGTGCTGACCGGGCCGATTTCCGGGGCGCCGAGCGGGGACGCTGCGCAGGGCGCCGAACTTCCGCGGCCGTCCCGCAAGCGCACGGCCAGGGCGCGGGTCGAACTGGTCCGGGTGGCGGCGGTCGAGCCCGAATTGCCGGCACCGGCGGCGATCGAACCGGCTGCGGCCGATCAGCCGGCGGCGTCCGCCGGGGATGAAGCGGGCGCCGGGCCCGCAGCAGGCGCCGGCGCGTCGGCCGGCGATGAGGCCGGGGCGGATGCCCCGCCTGCCGTCGCTGCGCCCGCGCTGCCGGCCGCCCCGCCGCAGATCGGGGCAGCAACCGGGGAAAATCCGGCCGGCTGGCGGACGCATCTGAAAACCGGAGCTCATGTCTCGACGCTGCTGGCGTCGCTGGTCGTCGTCGTCGCGGTGCTGGCCGGCCTGCAGCAGTTCGCCGAGACCCAGCGCGTCCAGCGCGAATCCATCGTCGCCCGCCAGGCGCTGCTGGTGCGGGAGGGCGAGGTGCGGGCCGTCGAGTCCAATGCCCGGGCCGCGGACCTGTTCATCAAGTACAACGACCTGGTCCAGCAGCTCAACGCGATGCCGGCCCGGAACGCACGGCGCGACGGACGCTACTGGAAGGAGGGGCTGGCCGTCGGCCTGCTCGAATCCCTGTTCAACCTGACCCGCGGCGACCGCGACTGGGAAGCCAGCATCGCCTGGTCGCTCGAGCGGCATGCGCGCTTCGTCCGCGAGCAGCGCCTGCCCTGCGCGACGTATTCGGACGAATTCGTCCGTTTCGTCGAAAAGAGCCTGGCGGTCCGGCGGGCGGCGCTGTGCCGCGACGGCGCGACGCCGGGGTAAACGGCCGGAATCGCCCGTTTTTTGGGCGGTCCGGCAAATTTTCCGTCGATTCAGTCGCTTGGCGGCACGCTCCAGTCCGCTTCCCCAGACTTATCCACAGCTTCCGGGGATAAACCGGGCGCGCCGCCCGCCCGGGCGACGGGCGGGAAGGGCGCTTCAGTCCCGGTTCAGCGAGCGGACGGCGGCAGCCTCGAAACGACCGGCCCGGTAGTCGGCGACCGCTGCGTGGATTTCGTCGGTGGTGTTCATCACGAACGGGCCCCATTGCGCGATCGGCTGCTTCAGCGGCCGGCCTGCGACCAGGATCAGCCGCGTGTCGCCGGCGGCGGCCAGTTCGACCCCGTCGCCGCCGTCGTTGGCGAGGATCGCCATCTGCGCGTCGCCGACCTCGCTGCCGCCGATCGCGGCCCGTCCGCGGTAAACGTAGGCGAAGGCGTTGAAATCGGCCGGGATGGCCTGGGCGAACGCGGTGCCGGCCGGTAGATGGACGTCGAGGTAGAGCGGTTCGGTATGCGGCCGCTGCACGGCGCCGGCGACGCCGTGGCTGGCGCCGGCCAGCACGCGGACGCGGACGCCGTCCGGCGTGACGAATTCCGGAATCTGCGCCGACGGGATGTCGCGGTAGCTCGGCGCGCACAGCTTGTCGGCCGCCGGCAGGTTCAGCCACAGCTGGAAGCCTTCCATCAGGCCGTCCTGCTGTTCCGGCATCTCGGAATGGACGAGGCCGCTGCCGGCCGTCATCCACTGCGCGCCGCCCGGGCCGAGCAGGCCCTCGTTGCCGGCGCTGTCGCGATGCCGCATGCAGCCGGCCAGCATGTAGGTGACCGTCTCGAAGCCGCGGTGCGGATGGTCGGGAAAGCCGCCGATGTAGTCGTCCGGATTCTCGTTGCGGAAGGCGTCGAGCATCAGGAAGGGATCGAGCCGGCGCTGCAGGTCCTGGGTCAGCACCCGGGTCAGGCGCACGCCGGCGCCGTCCGAGGTGGCGACGCCGCGGACCACGCGTTCGACGCGGCGGCTGCGCTGCAGCGGGCTGGTTTCAATGCGGTTCATGGCGTCGTCTCCGTCGGGGTTCAGGCCAGCGCGGCCTCGATTTCGGCTTCGGCCTGCGCGAACGCGCGGTTGGCCGAGTCGGCGCCCAGCGCCAGGCCTTCGGCATAGACGAAGCGGACGTCGGTCATGCCGAGGAAGGCCAGCACGTTCTTCAGGTAGGGCACCTGCGAATCGGCCGGGGTGTCGCGGTACAGTCCGCCGCGGGCCAGCGCGACATAAACCGTCTTGCCCTTGAGCAGGCCTTCCGGGCCTTCGGCGGTGTAGCGGAAGGTGACGCCGGCGCGGGCGATCGCGTCGATCCAGGTCTTCAGCTGCACGGGCACGCCGAAGTTGTACATCGGCACGCCGAGCACGATGACGTCGGCGCCCTGGACCTGGGCGATCAGCGCGTCGTCGAGGGCGACGCGCGCCGCCTGTTCCGGCGTGCGCTGGTCGGCCGGCGTGAACAGCGCGCCCAGCGCCGGTTCGTCGAGCACCGGGTGCGGTTCGGCGGCCAGGTCGCGGACGGTCAGGACCGCCTGCGGGTCGCGGGCGACCAGGCGCTGCGCGATGGCGTCGGCCAGGCGGGTGGAATTGGCGCCGTTCGAGCGGGCGCTGGCGTTGATCTGCAGAATGTTCATCGTGTTCTCCTTCAGAATGTCCGGTTTCGGGGCCGGCTGGATCGTCGACCGTTGGAGCCATTGTATTGGTGAAAATCTGCTCCGATAAGCCGTCGATATGGGTATCATTGTTCCATATTCGGAACAATTGGAACGCCATGAGCCTGGATGCCAACGACCTGATCCTGTTTGCCCGCGTCGTCGAAGCGGGTAGTTTCGCCGGTGCCGCGGAGCGCACCGGGCTGCCGAAATCGACGCTGTCGCGGCGCATCGGCGGGCTCGAGGCGCGCCTGGGCGAGCGCCTGCTGGTGCGCAGCACCCGCCGGCTGGCGGTCACCGATTTCGGCGAGCGCCTGCTCGACCACGCCCGCCGCCTGCTCGAGGAAACCGAGGCGGCGACCGCGCTGGCGCTGCACAGCCAGGCGACGCCGCGCGGGCGGTTGCGCGTCGCGCTGCCGCCGGATTTCGTCGAACTGGACCTGACGCTTTTCCTGATGCGCTTCGCCGCCACCTATCCGGAGGTCAGCCTGGAACTCGACCTGTCGCCGCGCCGCGTCGACCTGCTGGCCGAGCGTTTCGACCTGGCGATCCGGGCGGCCAGCCAGCTGCCCGACGACAGCACGCTGGTCGCCCGCCAGCTGATCCAGCTCGACAACGGGCTGTACGCCAGCCCGGCCTACCTGGCCCGCTACGGCGAACCGGCGGAGCCGGCCGAACTCGTGCGCCACGTCGGCCTGCGCCTGGTCGGCGGCAACGGCGAGCCGCTGCCCTGGCGGCTGTCGCGCGGCAGCGAGCGCTGGGAAGGCATGCCGGACGGGCCGCTGGCCGCCAATTCGCTGGGCCTGCAGCGCAACCTGGCGGTGCACGGCATGGGCATCGTCGGCTTGTCGGAAGGCTTCGCCCGGCCCTGGGTGGCGCAGGGGATGCTGCGCCGGGTGCTGCCGGAATGGCGGCTGCCGACGGTGACCATCTGGTGCGTGACGCCGGGCCGCCGGCTGCTGCCGACGCGGACGACGGCCTTCATCGGGATGCTGCGCGACATGCTGGCCGAATCGGCCGGCGCCGGGACGGAAATGCCCGGCGGATCGCGGTCGACCGCGCCGGGCGGATGAAAACCGCCTACTGCTCGACGAAGGCGCGTTCTATCACGTAATCGCCGGCTTCGCCGATGTGCGGCGAAATCCGGAAGCCGAAGCCGTCGAGCATGGCCGAGATTTCCTTCAGCATGGCCGGGCTGCCGCAGATCATGCCGCGGTCGGTCGCCGGGTCGAGCGGCGCTTCGCCGATGTCGTCGAACAGCTTGCCCGACACGATCAGGTCGGTCTGCCGGCCTTCGTTGCGGAAGGGCTCGCGGGTCACGGTCGGGTAGTAGATCAGCTTGTCGCGGATTTCGTCGCCGAGGTATTCGTGCTCCTTCAGGTCGTTCTCGATGTAGTCGTGGTAGGCCAGTTCGTTGGTCCAGCGCACGCCGTGGATCAGGATGACCTTCTCGAAGCGCTCGTAGGTTTCCGGATCGTGAATCAGGCTCATGAACGGGGCGAGGCCGGTGCCGGTGGCGAACAGGAACAGGCGCTTGCCCGGCTTCAGGTCGCGCAGCACCAGCGTGCCGGTCGGCTTGCGGCTGACCAGCAGCTTGTCGCCCGGCTGCAGGTGCTGCAGGCGCGAGGTCAGCGGGCCATCCTGGACCTTGATGCTGAAGAATTCCAGGTGCTCCTCGTAATTGGCGCTGGCGACGCTGTAGGCGCGCATCAGCGGGCGGCCGTTCACTTCCAGGCCGATCATCACGAACTGGCCGTTGATGAAGCGCAGGCCGGGATCGCGCGAGGTGCGGAAGGTGAACAGGCTGTCGTTCCAGTGATGCACGGAAAGGACGGTTTCGGTGTGGAAGGCGCTCATCGCGGAAGGCTCGGCAGGAATCGAATGCACGCATGCTAGCCTTGGCAATCGATCAACTAAAGCTGATAATTTCCATATATGTTATCGATTGGATCGATATGAGACTGAGCTTGCGCCAACTCGAGATTTTCGTCGCCATCGCGCGCACCGAGAACGTGTCGCGCGCCGCCGGACGGCTGGCGCTGTCGCAGTCGGCGGCGAGCAGCGCGCTGGTCGAGCTGGAGCGGGCCTTCGACTGTCCGCTGTTCGACCGCATCGGCAAGTCGCTGCACCTCAACGCGACCGGCCGCGGCCTGCTGCCGCTGGCCGAGACGCTGCTTGCCGGCGCCCGCGACATCGAGGACTACCTGGCCGGCGGCCGGCCCGGGCCGCTGAACGTCGGCGCGACGCTGACCATCGGCAACTACCTGGCGACGCTGGTCGTCGCCGACTACATGCGCCGCCATCCGGGATCGCCGGTCCAGTTGCAGGTCGCCAACACCGATACCGTCGTCGACCGGCTGCTCCGCGGCGAATGCGATCTCGGGCTGATCGAGGGCGAAGCCAGCCATCCCGACCTGGCGATCGAGCCCTGGCTCGACGACGAACTGGTGGTCTTCTGCGCGCCCGGCCACGCGCTGGCCGCGGGCGGTCCGGCCGACGACGCGACGCTGGCCCGCCAGCCGTGGATCCTGCGCGAGCGGGGCTCCGGGACGCGGGCCCAGTTCGATCGCTGCATCGGCCTGCGGCTCGGCGATTTCAGCTTGTGCCTCGAGCTCGAGCATACCGAGGCGATCAAGCGGGCCGTCGAATCCGGGCTGGGCATCGGCTGCCTGTCGCGCCTCGCGCTGCGCGAGGCCCTGCGCCGCGGCAGCCTGGTCGAGGTGGCGACGCCGCAGTTCGATCTCGCCCGGCGTTTCTACTTCGCGAGCCATCGCCGCCGGCACCAGAGCGCGGCGGTGCGCTCCTTCCGGGCGATGTGCATGGCGTTCGCCGGCGGGGCGGAAAGTACCGCCGCCTTGCCGCTGCCTTTCATTCCGTAGCGCCCGGCACCCGGGCCCGGCGCCGAAGGGCGTTTTTCCCGAGGCTCCGCCGGTCGACCGCGAGCAAGACCGCTGCGGCGGTCGCGAAGGCCGTCAGTCCGGGCGGCGCATCGCGCGGACCAGCTCGAGGGCGCCGGGGTAGTCGTAGGTTTCGATGCGCCGGGCGAGGGCGGCCGCCTCGCCGGCCCGGTGCAGGCGAAGCTGTGCGGCATGCGCGGCGAACAGCCGGTTGACCTGGGCGTCGTCGCGTTCGAGCAGGCCTTCCAGTTCCTTCAGGAAGTCGTCGAGCGCCGCGTCGTCGAGCGGCGCCACGGCCGGCGCGGAGGGCGCGGGCAGCGCTGCGCGCAGGCCGGCGACGAGGGCGGACAGCGCGTCCTCGAGGGCGGCCAGCCGGGCGTCGTCGAGTCGGCCGCCTTCGCGCAGCACGGCCTCGGCATCGCTCGCCGCGGCTTCGACCGCCCGGGCGCCGAGCGTTGCGGCGACTCCCTTCAGCGAATGGGCGAGCCGGCGGGCGTCGGCCGCCTGTTGCCGGTCGCACAGCTGGCGGAGCTGCCGGGCGTCGTCGGCGTGTTCGTCGGCGAAGCGGCCCAGGAGTTCGGCGTAACGCCCGATCCGGCCGCTGACGCTGCGCACCCCGGTGGCGCAGTCGAGGCCGGCGACGGCCTTCAGGCGGTCTTCCAGCGTCGCCTCGACGGCGTCGGCCGCCGGCCGCTCCGGCGTCACGCCCGCCGCGGCGACCGACGGCAGCCAGCGCAGCAGCGTCGCGAACAGCGCTTCGGGATCGACCGGTTTCGCGATGTAGTCGTTCATCCCGGCCTGCAGGCAGGCATCGCGGTCCTCGCCGAAGGCGTTCGCCGTCATCGCCAGGATGGGCGTGTGCGCCCGTCCGGGCAGCGCGCGGATGCGCCGGGTCGCCTCGATGCCGTCCATCACGGGCATCTGCATGTCCATCAGGATCGCGTGGTAGGCCGTCGCCGCTACCATCTCCACCGCGCGGGCGCCGTCGTCGGCGAGGTCGACGGTCAACCCGGCCTCGGTCAGCAGATCGCGGCCGACTTCCTGATTGATCGGGTTGTCCTCGACGATCAGCACGCGGACGCCGCCGCAGGCGCCGGCGATGCGCTGCAGTTCGGCTTCCCCGTTCGGCGCCGTGTCGGCCGGCAGCGTGTCGTCGGCATCCTGCAGCAGGCGGACCAGCATGTCGCTCAGCGAGGACAGCGTGGCCGGCTTGTTCAGCAGGTGTTCGAGGCCGACCAGCCGGGCGGCTTCGCGTACGCCCGGCATTTCCGGCGCCAGCGCGAGCAGGCGGGGCAGGCGATGGCGCAGCGGCAGGTTGCGCAGGTCGCGGGCCAGGTTGCGCTGCGTCAGGCCGGGCGTCTGCCAGTCGAAAAGCAGCACGTCGAACGGACGCTCGTCGCCGTCGGCCTGGATCACGTCGGTCAGCGCCGATTCGACGCTGGCCGACAGGTCGACGTGCAGCCCCAGCGTCTGCAGCATGCGTTGCAGGATGCTGCGGGTGCCCTGGCTGCCATCGACGATCAGCACGCGCCGGTCGCGCAGCAGCGGCGTCGCCCAGTGGTGACCGGCTTGTCCGCTCTTGCCGAGGCGCGCGGTGAACCAGAAGCGGCTGCCGACGCCGGGGGTGCTGTCGACGCCGACCGCGCCGCCCATCAGTTCCGCCAGGTGCTGGTTGATCGCCAGTCCGAGGCCGGTGCCGCCGTAGCGGCGGGTGATCGAGGCGTCGGCCTGTTCGAAGGGGCGGAACAGCCGGGCCTGGTCGGCCGGCGCGATGCCGATGCCGGTGTCCTCGACGTCGAAGCGCAGCAGCAGGTCGGCCGGGTGTTCCTCGATGCAGCGGGCGCGCAGCGTGATCGAGCCGTGCTCGGTGAATTTGACGGCGTTGCCGGCATAGTTCAGCAGGGCCTGGCGCAGCCGCGTCGCGTCGCCGAGCAGCAGCGGCCCGGCGACCAGTCCGGGTTCGAGGTCGATCAGCAGGTCGAGGCCGCGCGCCTGCGCCCGTTCGGCGACCAGCGAGGCGACGTTCTCCAGCATCTGGGGCAGGTCGAATTCGCCGATGTCCAGCGTCAGCTTGCCGGCCTCGATCTTGGACAGGTCGAGGATGTCGTTGATCAGCGCCAGCAGGTGATGCGCCGCGTTGACGATCTTGTCCAGCCGGTCGTGCTGTTCGGGATCCGCGATGTGGCGCTGCAGCAGGTGGGTCAGGCCGACGATCGCGTTCATCGGCGTCCGGATCTCGTGGCTCATGTTGGCCAGGAAGGCGCTTTTCGCCTCGCTCGCCGCTTCGGCCCGCTGCCGCGCATCCTCGAGCTCGACGGTGCGCCGGGCGACCAGGTCCTCGAGATGGTGGCGGTAGGCATCGAGCTCGGCCCCGATCCGCTTCTTCTCGGTGATGTCCTCCTTGACCGCGACGTAATGCGTGACGTGGCCGTCCGCCTGGCGCAGCGGCGTGACGATCGCGAACTCCACGTATTCGCTGCCGTCCTTGCGCCGGTTGTGGAATTCGCCCTTCCACGGGCGTCCCTGGCGCAGCGCCGTCCACAGCGCGACGTAGTTTTCCGGCGGCGTCCGGCCCGACTGCAGGATGCGCGGATTCTTCCCGAAGACCTCCTCGCGGGCATAGCCGGTGGCATGCACGAAGGTGTCGTTGACGTACTCGATTTCCGCCTTCAGGTTGGTGATCACGATCGATTCCGGACTCTGCTCGACGGCCAGCGACAGCTTGCGCAACAGATCCTCGGTCCGCTTCTGTTCGGTGATGTCGTCGTAGATGCCGAGCAGGCCGAGCGTGTTTCCGTCGGCATCGCGCAAGGGCACCTTCGAGGTGCGCAGCCAGATCGTTCCGCCGTCCGGCGTGGTCTGCGGTTCCTCGTAGCCGATCCGGGCCTGGCCGCTGTCGATGATCCGCTGGTCGTCGCTGCGGTACAGTTCGGCCTGGTTCCGCCAGCTCATCGCGTAGTCGTCGCGGCCGATCAGTCCGGCCGGCGAGGGCTGTCCGGCGTCGCGCGCGAACAGGGTGTTGCAGCCGAGATAGCGCAACGCCGTGTCCTTCCAGAAGATGCGCATCGGCACGTTCTCGAGTACGGCCTGCAGCAGGTTGCGCGAGTCGCGCAGCGATTCGAGGGCATTCTTGCGCTCGGTGACGTCCCAGACCATCGAGATCATCAGCCCCTTGTCCGGCAGCGGGATGTTGCGGGCCGAGACGTAGTTCGTCCGGCCCTGATGGACGATGGGGATGTCCTCCCATTGCATGCGTGCCGGATCGCCGCTGGCGCAGTCGGCTGCGATCCGCTGCCTGATTTCGGCGCGGAATGCGGGATCCTCGTAGACCGCGCTCCAGAAGCCGTCGGGATCGGCCAGGCGATCCGCCGTGGTGCCGTAGAGCTTGGGAAAGTTCGCGTTCATGTACCTGAAGCCGACGACAGGCGTCACCGTATTGACGGCGATGCCGACCGGCAGGTTGTCGAGCACCGATTTGATGAAATTCTCGCTTTCGCGTAGCGCCGCCTCGGTCGCCTTCAGCTCCGTGACGTCCAGCATCAGGCCCTGCAGGTACAGCGGCTTCCCGTCGCCCCCGGCGATCACGGTGCCGACATCGTGGATGTGCCGCCATTCGCCGTCGCGGTTGCGGATCCGGTAATCGAGTTCGAGACCCGCGTCGCTACCCTGCCAGGCCTCGAGTTCGGCGAGCACGCGTGGCCGGTCGTCCGGGTGCAGCGCGTCGCCCCAGGCTTCCGGGGCGTTGATCCATTCTTCCGGGCTGTAGCCCAGTTCGGCGATGCGCGGACTGACGTAGATCGTCTGGCTCTGCGCGTCGAGCCGGGCGCGATAGATGATCGCCGGGACCTGCTCGGTCAGCAGCCGGAAATTCTGCTCGCTTTCGCGCAGCGCCGACTGGGCCGCTTCGGCCTGGCGCTGCGCCTGCTGCGCGTCTTCCATCAGGTTCAGCGCGGCGATCCGGGACAGGCGCTGTTCGTCCAGCGTGGCGGCCAGCGTGGCCGCCTGCTGCCTGATCTCGCCGGCAGTCGCTTCCGCCGAGCGGCGCGCCGCATCGAGTTGCTCGAACAGCTTGAGGTTGGCGAGGCCGGCCGCCATCGCATCGGCCAACGCCTGCTGCAGTTCCAGTTCTTCGTCGCTGGCCCGGTGTCGGGTCGCCCAGTAGCAGCCGATCGCGCCCAGCGGCTGCTGGCGGCCGATCGGCACCATGCTCAGGCTCTTGACGAAGGTCGGGCGGTAGGCGGCGTGCGGCACCCGCTCGTCGGTGTAGATGTCCTCGATGACCAGGCTCTGCGCATGCAGCATGCACCAACCGGAGACGCAAGATTCCAGCGGGAAGCGCTGGCCTTTCCAGAGCGGCCCGATGGCATCCTCGTCGATGTAGTGGCAGTGGCCGTCCTCGCGCATCACCAGCGTCGCGCCGTCGGCACCGGTCAGTTCGCGCAGCGCCTGGCGGATGATGCGCATCAGCTCGGCCGGTTCGCGGACGCCGGCGACCTGCTCGACGACGTCGGCCAGTCGCCGCATGTTGTCGGCGTTGCGCTGGCTGCGCGCCTGGCTCAGGCGCAGCTCCTTCTGGGCCGCTTCGAGTTCGCTGCTGCGTCCCGCGGCTCTTTCCCGGGCGCGCTGCAGCGCGCCGCTGAGCAGGCTGACCAGCAGGCCGTTGAAAATCAGCAGCGTCCACTGGATCTGGTCGTAGCCGGCCGCGATGCCGAACTGGCCGAACGGCGGGATCAGGAACCAGCCGGTCAATACGGCGCAGCCCAGTGTTGCGAGCAGCCCGGGACCGAGGCCGCCGATCAGCGCGACGCCGACGACGGGCAGCATGAACAGCAACAACAGCGGCCGGTCGCCCAGGGAGGGCGGCAGCGCGAGGCGGACGGCCAGCGTGACGGCCGGCAGCAGCAGGGCCAGCCCGTAAAGCAGCCAGCGGCGACCGGGCCGCGGCATCATCGACGGTCTCCGCCGGCCTGGTCGATCGAGCCCAGGTCGAAGGGAGCGGAGCGTCCGAGTTCGACGGACAGCGCGTTGATCCGGCGCTTCAGTTCGATCAGGTCGAGTTCGCGGCCGATCATCGCGCGGTTGAAGCGCTCCAGTTCGGCATTGCGGGCCGACAGTTCGGACGCCTGACGGTGCAGTTCCTCCTCGGCCCGCCGACGCTCGGTGACGTCCTCGCCGGAGGCGAGCAGGCCGACGATGCGTCCGGCGTCATCGGTCAGCGCGGTGTTCCGCCAGGCGATCCGGTGCAGCCGGCCGAGCCGGTCGCGGAGGGAATATTCGGCTTCCTCGAACCCGTCGATGTCGCCGCCGAGCACGCGGTCCCTGAGCGCGGCGACGGCCGGCCGGTCCTCGGGGCGCAGATGATCGGTCCAGGGCTGGCCGAGCAGTTCGCTTTCGGCGTGGGCCAGCAGTTCGCAGCCGAAACGGTTGACCATCGTGATCCGGCCTTCGGTGTCGAGCGCGACCATCAGTGTCTGTACGGTATCCAGATAGCGCTGGTTGAGGTCGCGTTCGGCGCGCAGCGCCAGCTCGGCCCGCTTCAGCGCGGTGATGTCGCGGGCGATGCCGAAGAGGCCGAGCAGGCGGCCGTCGGTGTCGCGCAGCGGGCCTTTCGTGGACAGATAGACCGTTTCTCCGTCGACCGTGCTCAGGCGCTCCTCGAAGGTGCGGCATTCGGGGGCGTTCATCGCGGCAAGGTCGTTTTCGCGGATCTGGCGCGCTTCCCCGGGCGGGAACAGCAGGCTGTCGTCGTGGCCGATCACCCGGTCGGCCGGGTGGCCGGTGACGCGCGCCGCCTCGTGGTTGAACAGCAGGTAGCGACCGTCGGTATCCTTGGCGTAGATCGCGTCGGTCGAACTGCCGGCGATCGCTTCGAGCAGGCGCAGCGCCTGGATCTGCTCGCGCTGCGCATGATGCTCGCGGCGGGCGTGCAGCAGTTCGCGGCGCAGGAAATAGAGGACCAGCAGCGCGACGGTGAAGGCCCAGGTCAGCAGGCTGGCGACGCTGATCCACAGCGTGTCCTTGTGCGATTCGCTGAACAGTTCGGCGCGGTCCACCTTGGCGATCAGCCACCAGGCCGTGCCGGCGATCGGCAGCGCGGTGCCGAGCACCTCCGTGCCGCGGTAATCGACGCCCTCGAGCAGGCGGTCCGGGCGGTGTCCGGGATCCAGCGCCTGGGCGGCCAGCATGTCGTGACGGCTGAGCGGCATCCGCTTGCGCAGCGCGCTGTCCTTCTCGTGCCGCAGTTCGCTCAGGAACAGCGCATGGTCGCCGTCCTGCCGGAAGAGCAGGCTTTCGGCGCTGGCGCTGGGCAGCGGCCAGGTGCGCAGCAGCGCGAACAGCGAGGATTCGACGTCGGTGCGCAGCACGATGGCTGCCCGTTCGGCTGGCAGCGGAACGACGAAATCGAGGTGGATATGGGAGGGCGCCGGCTCCTCCATCCGGAACAGGTCGGTGGCGCGGATCTCGTCGTGCGCCAGCGCGTCGCGGATCGCCTCGACCAGCGGCGCCGACGTCACATGGCCCGGCTCGCCGGCCTGCAGCAGCAGGCTGCCGTCGGCATCGTGCAGGGTGATGCTCAGGTAGCGGTGCGCGGTACGGAAATCCTCGAGCCCGATGACCAGCTGTCGCCCCAGTTCCGGATCGCCGCTGCGGCGCCATTCGGCCAGCGCGCGCTGGTGCAGCGTCAGCTTGTGCAGCAGTTCACCGTCGCGGCGTCTTTCGTCGAGCCAGTTCTCGATCTGCGAGACCTTCAGGCGGGCGATCGCGGTCAGGTTTTCGCCGATCAGTTCGCGGTGGTGGGTGACGTTCTGCCGGATCGCGGCGATGCCGAGCAGCGCGAACGCGGTCGACAGCGCCAGCACGCCGAGAACCAGCTGGCGGGCGCCGAGCGGGGTGTGGCCGGGGATCGCCGTCCGCGAAGCGTCGTCCGGCAGTTTCTGCCCGAGCAGGCGGGCCAGGGTCACGAACAGCAGCACCGAGGTGACCGTCACGAAAGCCAGGCCCTTCAGCGTGTTCGCGAAATGCAGGCTGTCCGGGTCGGCGAACACCCGGCCGACCAGGTAGTCCGACGTCAGTATCCACAGGCTGGCGAACAGCGCGTAGAGCAGCACCACCTGCAGCACGCTGCGCAGCAGCCGGTCCGGGAGATGGGCGACCAGGTGGCGCATCGGATTTCAGCCGGCGCCGGCACGGTGGCCGCGCCGGATCTCGTAATGGCGGAACGCGTCGCGCAGCGTGGCCAGCAGCTCGTCGTCGTCCCACGGCTTGGCCAGGAAACGGAACAGCTCGCCGCGATTGACGGCGGTGGTGACCGCATCCAGGTCGGTGTATCCGGACAGCATGATGCGCACGGTGTCCGGATACATCTCGCGGACCCGGCCGAGAAATTCGGCGCCGCTCATTTCCGGCATCCGGGCGTCCGAGATGACGACGCCGACTTCGTGCCGGGCGAGCAGGTCGAGCCCCTCGGCGCCGCTGCGGGCGGCGAGCAGCGTGTAGCCGTCGCGGCGCAGCAGGCGCTTCAGCGCAGCCAGCACCGGCGCCTCGTCGTCGACCAGCAGCAGCGTGCGGTTGGCCGTCCGGGCCGGTTCGGGCAGCGCCAGCCGGCGGCCGGAGCGGAGCAGCGCCGCGTAGTCGGCGGCCGGCAGCGGGCGGCTGAACAGGTAGCCCTGCATCTCGTCGCAGTGCCGCGTGCACAGGAAGCCGAGCTGGGCCTCGGTCTCGACGCCCTCGGCGATCACCGACAGCCCGAGGCTGTGGGCCAGCGAGATGATGGTCTGCGCAATCGCGGCGCTGTTCGGGTCCTGGGTCAGGTCGCGGACGAAGGACTGGTCGATCTTCAGGCGGTCGATCGCGAAGCGCTTCAGGTAGCTGAGCGACGAGAAGCCGGTGCCGAAATCGTCGATCGACAGCGAGATCGACAGGCGCTTCAGCCGACGGGTCGATTCGATGAAGGCTTCGGCATCGGCCATCACCATGCTCTCGGTCAGTTCGAGTTCCAGGAAATTGGGGTCGAGCCCGGTATCGTTGAGCACCGAGGTCGCCAGTTCGACGAGGTCCTGCGCGAGAATCTGCCGCGCCGACAGGTTGACCGCGACCGGCAGCGCCGGCAGGCCGGCCGCCTGCCAAGCGCGGTTCTGGGCGCAGGCGGTGCGCAGCACCCATTCGCCGAGCGGCACGATCAGGCCGCTTTCCTCGGCCAGCGGGATGAAGCTGCCGGGGCCGAGCAGACCCCGCGCCGGATGCTGCCAGCGGACCAGCGCCTCGGCGCCGATGATCCGGCCGCTGCGCAGGCTGACCTGCGGCTGGTAATGCAGCACCAGCTCGCCGCGTTCGATCGCCAGTCGCAGGTCGTTTTCGGTCTCCAGGCGTTCGATGGCCCGTTCGTTCATCGCCGCGGTGTAGAAGGACAGGCGTTTGCCGCCGGCCGCCTTGGCCTCGTACATCGCGGCGGCGGCGTTGCGCAGCAGGCTCTCGCTGTCCTGGCCGTCGATCGGATAGAGCGCGGCGCCGAGGCTGGCCGACAGCTGGAATTCCCGTCCGCCGATCCGGAACGGGGCGGCCAGCGTCTGCAGCAGCGGCTGGGCGAGGCGGGCCAGGCTCGCCGAGTCCGCCTGGCGCGGCACGACCAGCACGAACTGGTCGCCGTCGATGCGGGCCAGCGTCGCGCCGGCCGGGACGCTGTCGAGCAGGCGGCCGGCCAGTTCGCGCAGCACCGCATCGCCGGCCGGGTGACCCAGGCTGTCGTTGATGTTCTTGAAGCGGTCCAGGTTGAACAGCAGCACCGCGAGCTTTTCGTCGTCACGGGCGGCCAGTTCGATGGCCTGGTTCAGCCGGTCGCGCAGCAGGTTGCGGTTGGGCAGCCCGGTCAGTTCGTCGAAGTTCGACTTGCGCTCGATCTCGGCCAGGTAGCGCTGGCGTTCGCCGACGTCGCGGAAGGTGACGACGATGCCCAGGCGTTCGCCGCCCTCGACGATGGGTTCGCAGGTGTATTCGACGTCGATCCAGGTGCCGTCGCGGCGCAGGAAGCGGTCGGCGCAGTCCTGGATGCCGAGCTCGCCGTTCAGGCAGGCCCGCAGCGGGCCGTCCGCGTCGCCGCGCTGGAAGGTTTCGTGGGCCGGGCGGCCGAGTACTTCGGTCGCCGGGTAGCCGAGCAGTGCGACGGCTGCCGGGTTGATGAAGCTGAGCCGGCCTTCGGCGTCGGTGCCGTAGATGCCTTCGCCGGCCGACGCGAGGATCAGTTCGCGCTGCCGGTTGCGCCGCTTCAGTTCGGCCTCGAGCCAGACGTTCTCGTCCTGCAGGCGGTCGCGGGCGCGCTTCAGTTCGAGGTGGGTGCGGACGCGGGCGAGCACGACGGCCGGCCGGATCGGCTTGGTGATGTAATCGACGGCACCGAGTTCGAAACCGCGCTGTTCGTCCTCGGTCGCGTTCAGCGCGGTCACGAAGATCACCGGGATGTTGCGGGTCGCCGGATCGGCCTGCAGGCGTTCGAGCACCGCATAGCCGTCAAGGTCCGGCATCATGATGTCGAGCAGGATCAGTTCCGGGCGGGGCGTCGAGGCGGCGATCGCCAGTGCCCGGGCGCCGTTGTTGGCGGCGCGCACGGCATAGTGGGGTTGCAGCAGTTCGCTGAGCACGCCGAGATTCTCTGGCGTGTCATCGACGATCAGGATCGTCGCCCTGTCTGCCGTTTTGTCGGTATTCGCCACGTCGACCGTCCGCAATTAATCATTTGGAATTTTTTGCCCAGTTTACTCCGGCTTGCGGTGCCGGGGGGCGCCGATCGGCGGTTCGTGGCCGGGTTTCCGATGAATCCGTTGCCCAATGTTTAACGCAGTTTGCGGCAAATGTACAGGCAGCCGGATCACTTGGTGATCGGCGCGTTCCGGCCGGAATACTGGTCGCTCATCCGGTAAACCGCGTCGGTGAAGCGGGCGGTCGGCTTTTCGCGGCAGTAGCGTTCGATGAACATCGCGACCGTCGAGTCGGACACGTCGGTGACCTGCTGGCGCTGGTTGGCGTAGTTGTGTCCGCTGAGGAAGCCGCGTGCCCAGGCGACGTAGGTGCGGCGCTGGTCGGCGTCGTCCTGCGACTGCTTCCACGCGGCGCAGGAGTCGTCGTCGAAGCCGAGCAGCTTGGGCTGAGCGGCGACGGCGGCGGAGGCCAGGACGAGCAGGGCGGCGAAGACGGCGGAACGGTGGCGGAACATCGGAAAACTCCCGGTGGAACGGAGGACGGTGCGGCCAGCTTAAACCGAAGCGGCGCCGCCGAACAGCGGCGCCGCGGCCGGAATCGCCGGGCCCGGCGGGGTTTACCGCGAACAGGCGGCGCGCACGATGCGCCAGGTCTTCGCGTCGTCGAGTTCGGCATGGCCGCCGAGCGCCGCGTTGCCGTGCGCACGCAGCGCCTGCATCACGCGTTCGGCGGCATCGGCGTCGTCGATGCCGGCGTCGGCCAGGTGCACCGGCATGCCGAGCCCGCGGTAGAAGGCGTCGAGCGCGGCGATGGTCGCCTCGGCGTCGGCGGCGGGCAGGCCGAACACCGCACAGCCGAGCTGGCCGAGCTTGGCGCGCTTGGCTTCTATCGTCTCGCGCAGCAGCCAGGGCTGGATGATCGACAGCGTGCGGCCGTGGTCGAGGCCGTACAGCGCGGTCAGCTCGACGGCGATCCGGTGCGTTGCCCAGTCCTGCGGCACGCCGACGCCGATGATCCCGCACAGCGCTTGGTTGGCGGCCCACATCATGTTCTGCCGCCAGGCCGGCGTGTGGCGGTTCGCGAAATCGTCGGCCAGCGTCTTCAGCGCGCGCAGCACCGCCTCGGCGTAGCCGTCCTGGACCAGCGCGCCGACCGGGGTGGTCAGGTACTGCTCGCAGACGTGCATGAAGGCGTCGACCAGGCCGTTCTGCAGCTGGCGGTCGGGCAGGCTGGACATCACCTGCGGGTCGAGGATCGCGAAGCGCGGCCGCGCCGGCGGCACGTAGAAGACGCGCTTCTCGCGCGTCGCGGCGCGGGTCACGACGGCGCCGGCGTTGGATTCCGACCCGGTCGCCGGCAGCGTCAGCACGACGCCGACCGGCAGCGCGGCGACCGGCTGGTGGCGGCCGCTGACGATGTCCCAGCCGTCGCCGTCGTACAGCGCGGCGCAGGCGACGAACTTGGCGCCGTCGGCGACCGAGCCGCCGCCGACGGCGAGCACGAAGTCGATTTGGCGGGCACGGACGACGTCGACCGCGCGGGCCAGCGTTTCCAGCGTCGGATTGGGCTCGACGCCGCCGAACTCGACGACCTCGACGTCGCCCAGCGCGTCGCGGACGCGGGCATGGATGCCGTTGGCGAGGATGGAGCCGCCGCCGTACAGCAGCAGCACGCGGGCGTCGCGCGGGATCAGCTCGGCCAGCCGGGAAAAGCTCGACGGACCGAAATGGATCTGCGTCGGGTTGTGGTAGCTGAAGTCGAACAGGTGGCTCATCGCGGGGCCCCGTGCGCTCAGCCGGCCAATGCCGGGTAGTCGGTGTAGCCCTCGGCACCGCCGCCGTACAGCCGGTCGGCGCGCAGCTCGTTGAGCGGCGCGTCCTCGCGCAGGCGGCGGACGAGGTCCGGGTTGCTGATGAAGGGGCGGCCGAAGGCGACCAGGTCGGCCCGGCCGTCGGCGACGGCAGTCAGCGCGAGTTCGCGCGTGTAGCCGTTGTTGACCATCCACGGGCCCGGGAAGGCGCGGCGCAGCGCGGCGTAATCGACCGGCGGGGCGCCTTCGGGCTGGCGCGGGCCGCCGGTTTCGCCCTCGATCAGGTGCAGGTAGGCGAGGCCGAAGGGCGCCAGCTGTTCGACGACGTGGCCGTACAGCGCCTGCGGATCGCTGTCCAGCGCGGCGGTACCGCCGAACGTGGTCTGCGGGCTGAGGCGGACGCCGGTGCGGCCGGCGCCGATTTCGCCGGTCACCGCGCGAACGACCTCGAGCAGCAGCCGGGCGCGCTGGGCGATCGGGCCGCCGTAGGGGCCGCTGCGGTCGTTGATGCTGTCGCGCAGGAACTGTTCGAGCAGGTAGGTGTTGGCGGCATGCACCTCGACGCCGTCGAAGCCGGCGTCGATCGCATTGCGTGCGGCGCGGCGGTAGTCCTCGACCAGGCCGGGCAGTTCGTCGTCGCGCAGCGCGCGCGGTGCCGACACCGGAACGAAGCCGTCGCGGGTGAAGGTCATCGCGTTCGATACGCGGGCGGTCGAGGAAACCGGCGCGGCGCCGCCGGGCAGCAGCGAGCTGTGCGAAATGCGGCCGACGTGCCACAGCTGCAGCACGATCTTGCCGCCGGCGGCATGCACGGCGTCGGTGACGGCGCGCCACGCGGCGACCTGCTCGGCGCTGTGGATGCCCGGGGTGTCGAGGTAGCCCTGGGCCATCGGGCTGATCTGGCTGGCCTCGGCGATGATCAGGCCGGCGCTGGCGCGCTGCCGGTAATACTCGACGGTCAGCGGGCCGGCGCAGTTGCCGGCGATGGCGCGGTTGCGGGTCAGCGGGGCCATCACGATGCGGTTGGCGAGTTCGATGTCGCCGATCCGGATGGGGTCGAAAAGATGGGGCATCGGGAGTCTCCTGGAATGCTTCAAATGTCGCGGGGCCGTCGATCGGCGGCCCCGCTACGCAGTGTGCTGACATTCGGCGCCGGCGTCCAGCGCCGGCCGGCCTACTTCTTCAGGTAGATGCGGTCGAAGCTGCCGCCGTCGGCGAAATGCGCCTTCTGCGCCTTCTGCCAGCCGCCGAAGGCCTCGTCGATGGTGAGCAGCTTCAGTTTCGGGAAGCGCTGCGCGTACTGCGCGGCCACCTTGCGGTCGCTCGGCCGGTAATGGTGGCGGGCGGCGATGTGCTGGCCTTCGTCGGAATACAGGTAGTCGAGGTAGGCCTGGGCAGCCGCGCGCGTCCCGCGCTTGTCGACGACCTTGTCGATCAGCGCGACCGGCGGTTCGGCGAGCATGGACAGGCTGGGCACGACGACCTCGAATTTGCCCTTGCCGAGCTCGTCGACCGCGAGCAGCGCCTCGTTTTCCCAGGCGATCAGCACGTCGCCGAGGCCGCGTTCGACGAAGGTCGTCGTCGCGCCGCGGGCCCCGGCGTCGAGCACCGGCACGTTGCGGAAGATCGCGCCGAGCAGCGCTTCCGCCTTGCGCTCGTCGCCGCCCGGCTGTTTCAGCGCCCAGGCCCAGGCCGCCAGGTAGTTCCAGCGGGCGCCGCCGGAAGTCTTCGGGTTGGGGGTGATCACCGCGACGCCGGGCCGGGCCAGGTCGCCCCAGTCGCGGATGTTCTTCGGGTTGCCCTGGCGGACCAGGAAGACGATGGTCGAGGTGTAGGGCGACGAGTTGTTCGGCAGGCGTTTCTGCCAGTCGGCCGGGATCAGCCTGCGCTCGGCCAGCACGCCGATGTCGTAGGCCAGCGCCAGCGTCGCGACGTCGGCTTCCAGGCCGTCGGCGATCGCGCGCGCCTGCTTGCCGGAGCCGCCGTGCGACTGGCGGACCTGCACGCCTTGTCCGGTCTTCGCCTGCCAGTGGCGGCCGAAGGCGGCGTTGAATTCCTTGTACAGCTCGCGGGTCGGGTCGTAGGACACGTTGAGCAGCGTCGTCTGGGCAGCGGCGTTGCCGAGGCAGGCAGCCAGGGCGAGGGCGGTGAGCAGTTTGCGCATGGTGCGATGGCGGGGTGAAAGGCGATGCGCCCAGTCTATTCAAGCCGGTCAAAACCAAAAAGAATGAATGGTTAGCTGTTTATTCCCGATGGGACTAAGCTGTTTGCGTGCATCCGCTCAACTTTTTTGTCGGCCCGGACGTTAACACGGTCAACAGGGTCATCGAAGGAGAAATGGAATGTCCCGCCTGAGCCACATCGATCTGAGTGCGATCGAGACGACCGCCGCCAGCGCGGCGGCTTATCTGGATGCCTGCGATGCCGGTGCCGCTGCCGTACGGCTCGATGCCGGCCACTACCGGGCCTGCGCCCGGCTGCTGCTGACGCTGTTCGCGACGCTCGATGCCGAGGTCGTTTTTCCGGGGCTGCTCGACGAATCGCCCGCCGCCCGCGAACTGGCCGAAGCCCTGCGGATCGGGCGGCGGATCGAAGTCAGCCGCCTCGGCTACTACCCCGAACTGAACATGATCCTGAACCGCGCCTCGGCCTAGGCGCCGGGCAACTGCAGCCAGCGCAGCAGCGTCGCGTACAGCGATTCGGGACGGACCGGCTTGGAAATGAAGTCGTTCATGCCGACGTCGAAGCAGCGCGCCTTGTCTTCGGCGAACGCATTCGCCGTCATCGCCAGCACCGGCAGTGCGGCGCGGCCACTCTTCTGGCGGATGCGGCGGGTCGCCTCGATGCCGTCCATCTTCGGCATCTGGATGTCCATCAGTACCAGGTCGTAGGCGTTTTCGCCGGCCAGCCGCACGGCCTCGACGCCGTCCTCGGCCGCATCGACCTGCAGGCCGACATCCTCGAGCATCATCTGGGCGATTTCGCGGTTGATCGGCTCGTCTTCAGCGAGCAGTACCCGCCGCCCGCTGAACAGGCGCTTCAGCGTGCTCTCCGCATCGTCGTCCAGCGCGGGCTGCTGCGGGCCGCTGGCTTCGCCGGCCTGGCCCTTGCGCAGGCGGGCCGTGAACCAGAAGGTGCTGCCGACGCCGGGCGTGCTTTCGGCGCCGGCGTCGCCGCCCATCAGGTGGGCCAGCCGCTTGCTGATCGCCAGGCCGAGGCCGGTGCCGCCGTAACGCCGGGTCAGGCTGTTGTCGGCCTGCTCGAAGGGGGCGAACAGCTTGCCCAGGGTTTCCGGCGGGATGCCGATGCCGGTGTCGATGATGTCGAAGCGCAGCAGCGCGCTGTCCGGCGTCTCTTCGACGACGCCGACGCGCAGGGTCACGCTGCCCCGCTCGGTGAACTTGACCGCATTGGTCGCGAAGTTGAGCAGCGCCTGTTGCAGCCGGGTCGCGTCGCCGCGCAGGCTGCGCGGCAGCATCTGCGTTTCGGTGGCCATGTGCAGCCCCTTGGCCTGCACGCGGTCGTGCAGCATCGACACGACGTTGCCGAGGATGCTCTCGATCTTGACCGGGGCATCCTCCAGCTCGAACTTGCCGGCCTCGATCTTCGACAGGTCGAGGATGGCGTTGATGATGTTGAGCAGGTGTTCGCCGGCCCCCTGCAGCTTGTCGAGCTGCTCTTCCTGCTTGTCGCTGAGGCCGCCGCGGCGGATCAGGTGGGCCATGCCGGTGATCGCGTTGAGCGGCGTCCGGATTTCGTGGCTCATGTTGGCCAGGAAGGCGCTCTTCGCCTGGTTGGCGGCGATCGCCGCCTCCTTGGCGCGGGACAGTTCCAGCGTCCGCGACTCGACCATCTGCTCGAGGTGGTGGCGGTGGCGTTCGAGTTCGCTGAGGTTTTCGATGCGTTCGGTGATGTCCTCGGAAATGCCGAGCAGGTAACGGGCCTTCCCGTCGCTGTCGCGCAGCGCGAGCTTGCGGGTGTGCAGCAGTCGCCGGCCGTTGCGCGTCTCGATCGGCTCTTCGGGAATGTCGACGATCTCGTTGCCGGCCAGCACTTCGCGGTCCTTGGCGGTGAAGGCGTCGGCCTGCTCGGCCGGGAACAGGTCGTAGTCGTTCTTGCCGAGCAGTTGCTGGCGGTCGGTGCCGAGCAGCTGCTCGCCGGCCTTGTTGAACAGCTCGAAACGCAGGTCGCCGGCGCGCTTCAGGAAGATCATCGCCGGGATGTTGTCGATGATCGAATCGAGCAGGCGGTTGGTGATGCGAACCTCCTCGGCGCTGCGTCTATCCTGTTCGAGCAGCACGGCCAGCTTTTCGGCGGTGGAATTGATGCCCTTCTGCAGTTCGCCGAGTTCGTCGTCCGATTGCACCGGGATGCGCGTCGCGAAGTCGCCGCCCTCGATCCGCTTCAGCGCCTCGAGCGACGCGTCGACGCGCCGGGTCACGATACGCTGCGCGAAGAGCACGATGGCGGCCGAGGTCAGGATCACGAACAGCACCGAACCCAGGCTGCCCCACAGCAGGATGGCCCGTTGCTCGGCCTCGAGTTCGGCGGTGCTGACCGTCGCGACGACGGTATAGATCGGCTCGGTGCCCGACTGGCCGTGGATTTGCATGACGCCGGTCAGTGCACCGCGGCGGGCGATGAAACGGCGGTCCGCTGCGGCCGGGTCGAGCCAGGCCGGGTCGAAGCCGGGCGTCCGGGCCGCCGTGCGGCCGAGCACGGCATCGTCGGTGGCGACGATGATGCGCCCGTTGCCGCCGACCACCATGCCGTCGAGGTAGGGGGCGCCGAGCAGGTCGCTGATCAGGGAAATGCGCGAGATCGCGCTGATCGTCAGATCCTCGCTGTCGAGCATGCTGGCCAGCAGTTCGATGCGCGAGCGCAGGTGCTGGTCGGCGGCCGAATTGAAGCGGTGGATGTAGAAGCCGCCGAGCACGCCGAACGCGACGACCTCGATGCCGACAACGAGCAGCGCGATGCGGGAGATCAGGCCGAGGCGGGACAGGTTCATGGAATGTGGCGCGGGGTATCGGTCAGCGCCTCCAGGCGCGCGCCGCGCTCGGGTTCGTGGCGGACCTGCTCCGGCGGGATGTGGCCGAGGATTTCGAGGCCCAGTTCGGGCCGGCCGGCCCGCGGGTTCCAGCGGGCGATGTAGATGCTCTGCTGCACGTGGTGGCTGACCGGGTCCATGAAGGCCGGCGCATGCTGCATGCGTTCGCGCGCCGTTTCGCGATAGGCCTCGAGCTGGGCGATCACTGCGTGGTTGTCGGTCGTTCCGGCGTGGCGGATCGCGTTGAGCAGCGCGCGGGTCGCCAGGTAGGCGGCGTGCGTGACGTCGCCCGGGTAGTCGAGCCGGGTCCGGCCGTAGCGCTTGCGGTAGCGCGCGACGAACTCGGCGGTGCCCGGCGTGTCCAGGTTCCACGCCCAGGTCGTGCCGAACAGCGGGCGCGGCGTGCCCGGCGCCGGGTAGAGTTCTTCCCAGTCCACCTCGCCGACGATCCACGACTGGCGTTCGAGCACCTGCGGGTCGATCTGCGCGAACAGCTTGATCTGGTTGTCGCCGCTGATGCTGAGCGCGACGACGTCGGCCGGGGTCGCCGCGACGCGCTTCAGTACGCCGGCCGGGTCGGGCAGGGAATCCGGGACGACGACCTCGCCGACCACGCTGCCGCCGTACTGGGCGATGTAGGGGCGCAGCGCCGCCGCATTGCTGCGACCGAATTCGTTGTCTTCGCTGAGCAGCAGCACCCGCTTGCCCGGCCGCCTTTCCAGCGCGTACTTGACCAGCGCCCGGTTGATGTTGGCGCCGTGCGCGTCGAACGCGAACTTGGTGCGGTGGGCGTTTTCGATCGATTCGGACGGCGCCGAGGAATTGGTGTTGATGTAGATCACGCCGTATTTCTGGCAGACGGCCGACATGCTGGCGGCGACGCCGGAACTGATCGCGCCGACCATGAAGCCGACCCGCGTCCGGGTGATCAGTTCGTCGGCGACCTGGGCGGCACGCTGCGGGTCCAGCGTCGGATTGCGCGACACGAGCACGATCTCGCGGCCGAGCACGCCGCCCTGCGCGTTGAATTCCTCGATCGCCATTTCGGCGCCGCGCCGGTCGGCTTCGGCATGCAGCGCAAAGCGGCCGGTGGTCGGGGCGACGTGGGCGATGACCAGCGGCGGCTTGTCGTCGGCGGCTATGGCCTTAGCCCCCGGGAGCAGCAGGCCGGCCAGGGCCAGCACCATCCCGGAAAAAAACAGCCTTCTTTTGGAAGCGCGCATGTTATCGATCACCGTTCCCTGTTCTGCCGACATGCTAGCAGAAAGCGGCCGGGCCGGCCGCCGGAAAGCCGCTCGGCAGGGGGTTTTCGCGCGGCCGGAAGCTAGTGCTGGCGGTAGCCGGCGAGCAGTTCGCCGGCGTTTTCGAGCAGGAAGGTGCGGAATTTCTCGCCCGACGGCAGCAGGCGCTTGCTGTTCATGTGCACGACGTACCAGGTGCGCTCGATCGGCAGGCCGACCACGTCGAGCATGCACAGCGCGCCGGTCTTCAGTTCGAGCGGAAGCGTGTGCAGCGACAGCAGGCTGATGCCCAGACCGGCCATCACCGCCTGCTTGATCGTCTCGTTGCTGCCCATGCTGATCGTCCGCGCCGGGGCGAACAGGTGGTGCTTGAACATCTCCTCGGCGACGCGCCGGGAGCCCGAGCCTTCCTCGCGCAGCAGGAAGGTCTCGTGACGCAGTTCCTGCAGGTCGAAGGCCGGCTGGCCGCGCAGCGGATGGTCGGGCGGCGCGATCAGTACGTAGGGATGGCTGGCCATCGGCTCGGCGTGGGCGTCGATTTCGGTCGGGATGCGGCCCATCACCGCGAGGTCCAGTGCGTTGTCCTGCAGCTTCTGCAGCAGCGTCGCCCGGTTGCCGACGGAGAACTGCACGTCGATGCCCGGATTGTCCTGCGCGAAGCGGGCCAGCAGCTTGGGCATGAAGTATTTCGCGGTGCTGACCAGGCCGACCGACAACTGCCCGGCCTCGGCGCCGAGCAGGCCCTTCAGCCGGGCCTCGGCATCCTTGATCTCGCCGAGCACGCGCAGCGCGTGGTGCACCAGCATCTCGCCGGCTTCGGTCAGCGCGACGCCGCGGCCCAGGCGTTCGAACAGCGGCAGCCCGACGTTGTCCTCGAGCTGCTTCAGCTGCATCGACACGGCTGGCGGCGTCAGGTGCAGTTCCTCGGCGGCGCGCGCGTAGCTCAGGTGGCGGGCGGCGACGACGAAAATCTGCAGCTGGCGCAGCGTCAGGGAACGGACGAAGTTCATGGTTCGTTGAATTCCGGAATGAGTCGATTCAGGAATCGCTGACTTTAGGGGGCGGAGCATCGCGCGTCAATGTCCCGGATGGCCGGTGAAAAACCCCGCCGCAGCGGGGTTGACCGCGACATTCACAGGAAGGCGGCCAGTTTGTCGCGCCAGCCCGGGTACAGCTGGTCCGCGTCGTGCGGGAAGGATACGAAGGCGCGGGCGAATTCCGGGTGTTCGCGGGCCCAGTCCACCGGATCGGCGCCGGCCTTCCAGCATTCGTAGGCCTGGCGCAGCGAGCGGGCACCGGCGGCCGGGCTGTCGATGTGGCCGTAGGAGCCGCCGCCGGCGGTGTTGATCACGTTGCCGTGGCCGAGGTTGGCGAAGAAGCCGGGCAGGCGCAGCGCGTTCATGCCGCCGGACACGATCGGCGTCGTCGGCCGCATGCCGTACCACTCCTGGTGATAGACCGGGCCGCTGTAGCTGTCGCGCTCGATGATGTAGGCGATCGCGCGGTCGTCCTTTTCTCCTTCCATCTTGCCGTAGCCCATGGTTCCGACGTGGATTCCGGAGGCGCCCTGCAGCCGGCTCATCTTGGCCAGCACGTAGGCCGTGTAGCCGCGCTTGCTCTGCGGACTGGTCACGGCGCCGTGGCCGGCCCGGTGGTAGTGCAGGTACTGGTTGGGGTACTGCCGGCGCGCGGTGGTCACCATGCCCGGGCCGCCGACGTAGCCGTCGACGAGGAAGGCCAGCTTGTCGGCGTCCGGGCCGAAGGCCTCGAGCGCGAAGTCGGCGCGCGCGCACATCTCGAAATGGTCGTCGGCGGTGATGTTCATCGAGAACAGCTTGGCTTCGCCGGTCTCGTCCATCGCGCGCTTCATCGCGTCGTAGACGAGCGGGATGGTCTTCTTCAGCGGGGCGAACACCTGGTTGCCCTGCGGCTCGTCGTTCTTGATGAAGTCGCCGCCCAGCCAGAATTCGTAGGCGGCCCTGGCGAAGGGCTCGGGGCGCAGGCCCAGCTTGGGCTTGATGATCGTGCCGCTGATGTAGCCGCCGTCCCTGACCGGCCGGCCGAGGATGCGCCAGAGGTCGGAGATGTCGCGGGACGGGCCGTCGAACAGCTCGATCGCGCGGCGCGGCACGTGGAAATCGACCATCTTCGCGTACTCGATGTCGCCCATGCCCTGGTTGTTGCCGATGGTCAGCGTCAGGAAGGAAGCCATCATCATCCGGCCGTCGATGACGTTGCGGTCGAACAGGTCGAGCGGGAAGGCGATGCGCATGTCCTCGCTCGCCTCGTCGATGTGGTAGACCAGCGCATCGACGCCGCGCGTGAAGTCGTCGGTCGTGCACACCTCGACGTTGGTGCCGGTCGACGATTCGGCGGCGAAGTGGGCGGCGGCTTCCAGGTAGCCGTGGCCGGCCTTGGGTTTCATCCGGTAGGCGCACAGGATGTGGCGGCCGCCGGCGATCAGGGCGTTTTCGTCGAGGTCGAGGGCGGCGTAGCGGTTGGACTGGTCCATCGTGGTCTCCTTGGTCGATGCGAGGGGCGATGGACCCATGCTAGGAGGCCTTATTGATAAATAACAGTCACTAATTTTTATTTGATAGTTCAGTTAAAAATGAACTATCTGCCCGGTCGAGAGGGGCTGTCGTCCCGCCGGCAGTCGATCGACGGGACGGCGGGCGCGTTGCGGAAAGGCCTCAGGCGACGACGACCGCGGTGCCGCTGGCCGAAACCATCAGCATGCCGTTTTTCTCGCGGAGGACCTCGTAGTCGAGGTCGATCCCGACCACGGCGTTGGCGCCCAGTTCGCGCGCCTGATCGGCCAGTTCGTCGAGCGCGATCTGGCGCGCCCGGCGGAGTTCCTTCTCGTAGGTGCCGGAGCGGCCGCCGACGATGTCGCGGATGCTGGCGAACATGTCCTTGAACAGGTTCGCGCCGAGCACGGCTTCGCCGGCAACGACGCCGCAATAGCGGGTGATGCGGCGGCCTTCCAGATTCGGGGTGGTGGTGAGTTCCATGGGGGGCGACTCCTGTGTGCGGCTTGCGTTGATCGGACTCCGGAGAGCGCGGATATCCCCGTAGGATGGCCGTCTTTCCAGTTTTTTCAAAGCCCCCGGCCGGCGCCCGGTTGCAGGAATCGGACAAGGCACTTTTTCTCCGGAACGGGGTCAACTCCCGGTCAGTTCGTGACGTTACAATGAACGTGAGGTGCCGCGTTTCTTCCGGCACGTTCGAATCACAAGAATCGACGATGGGTGAATGCCATGATCCCAGACTTCTACGATCCCCAGAATTTCGATCGCGGCCTCGTTCTCGACGCACTGAACCTGATGGCCTGCGGGCACCAGATCCGCGTCTTCTCCTCCTCGGCGTACGGAATCAGCCTGGACGGCATGTCGATCGCCCCGGTCTTCGGCTTCCTGCTGCACTACGGCTACATCCGCCCGCTGAAACCCGCCTGCGACGAAGTGTTTGCGCTGTCCTACGGTCTGACCCGGAAAGGCTACGAATTCTGGCAGGAAGGCATGCGCTGGTGGTGCCGGCTGTCGATCGTGCAGAAGGTCAAGGTTCGCCTGTTCGGCCGGGTGTGAGGCTTGCGGATCGGCCGGGTCCGGCGGACGGCGTGCGTCGGACCGCTGCCACCCGGCTGCCCCGATTCTCCCCCGAACCGTTTCCGCTGCGTTAGGATTCCCCTTTTTGCATTTCCTCGCACTTCTGGCAGCTTCAGCCGGCCTGCGGGGTTCAGGGAATCGATGAACGCTTTCAACCGTCGGACGGCGCGCCGGATCGCAGCCGTCAGTATCGTTCTCGCTGCGGTCGCCAGTCCGCTGGCCTGGTTCGTCGCCCAGGAAAACGCCGAACAGGATTCGGTCGCCCTGGCCATGGAGGAAACCCGGCGCCTGCTCGGTCATTCCGGCGTCATCGATCTGTCGGCGCCCGATGCGCAGGCCAGCGCCGACAAGGCGGCGAGGGTGATCGCCGGCGGCTTGTTCGACATCGCCGAAATTTACGACGGGCAGGGTGAAAAGCTGGCCGAGGCGATGACCTCGGACGGTGAGGGCGTCGAGGCGCTGCTGCCGCGCCACGACCGGCCGCGGGAACGGATGGCCTCCTATGAGAGCCTGGTGCTGCCCGGGGGGCAGTGGGTGCTGCGCATTTTCGTCCCGCTGCTGTCGTCGACCGGGGTCACGGGGTATTTCGAAGGGGTGCGCATCGTTCCCGAATGGCAGCGCGAGCAGATGCTGTCGGATGCGCTGTCCGTCGCGCTGATCGTCGGCCTGGCGTCGCTGCTGTGCGGCGCCGCCATCTATCCGGTCGTCGTCCATCTGTCGGCGGACAACGAACGCAAGGCGCGGGCCGTGCTCGAGTCGCACGTGGCGATGATGGAAGCGCTGGGCCGGGCGATCGCCAAGCGTGATTCCGATACCGGGGCGCACAATTACCGGGTCGCATGGATCGCCGCGGG
Organism: Dechloromonas sp.; assembly: GCA_028687035.1. Taxonomy (GTDB): domain Bacteria; phylum Pseudomonadota; class Gammaproteobacteria; order Burkholderiales; family Rhodocyclaceae; genus Azonexus. The sequence continues at coordinate 110,154 of JAQUAX010000001.1, forward strand.
CATCGCCGAACGCATGGGCCTGGAGGGGCAGGCGATGCAGTCGCTGATCGCCGGCAGTTTCCTGCACGACGTCGGCAAGATCGGCATCCCGGACGCCATCCTGCTCAAGCCGGGAAGGCTGGACGATGCGGAAATGGCTGTGATGCGGACCCACGTTGCGCTGGGCGAGGAAATCGTCAGCGATATCGGCTGGCCGGCGCCCACGAGGTGGTCGCCGGGCACCACGAAAAATGGGACGGCAGCGGCTATCCCCGCCGCCTGGCGGGTGAGGCGATTCCGCTGGCTGCCCGGATTTTCGCGGTCGTCGATGTATTCGACGCGCTGTGCTCGAAGCGTCCGTACAAGGATCCGCTGCCGCTCGACAGCGTGCTCGCCATCCTGGAGGAGGGCAGGGGGGCACATTTCGACCCCGCCGTGCTCGATGTCTTTCTGCCGCAGGCCCGGGAGGTGTACGGGCAGCTGGCCGGCTGCGACGAGGCGGCCTGCCGCGCCCTGCTCGAAGAGCGGATCCGGGCGCATTTCGGTCTTTAGGGGCCGCATCCTCACCGGCCTGGGCCGGGCTTGCCGGCACCGGAAGTGCCGGCGGGTTCGGTGCCGGGCCTAGGCTCTCGGGAAGCCGGGACGCCTCAGTTGCGCCAGGCCGGATTCGGAAAGTCCGGCGATTTCGCCGAGCACCTGATTGATGGAATCGCCGAGCAGCCACCAGGCGTTTCCATAGGGCAGGACAGTGATGTTCGAGTTACTGCATAGTCTTCGAGCGACGGCTCGTTGTTGTTCCAGATTCATTCAGTCTTTCAGCTTGCCATCCAGCGTCAGCGCCGGATGCGGGGGGCGGAAGGGGTTCTTCCCTCGATTTGCCTGAAAGTGATGCGACCTTTGCTCAGGTCGTAGGGCGACAGTTCGAGCGTGACCTTGTCGCCGGCGATGATGCGGATGTGGTGCTTGCGCATTTTGCCGGCCGTGTAGGCGACCAGCGAATGCCCGTTTTCCAGCGTTACCAGGAAACGGGAATCCGGCAACACTTCCGCCACGACGCCTTGCATCTCAAGCAATTCTTCTTTGGCCATGATGGGGTCCGATGAGGGGGAGGCAGGGGGCGGCTTGCCCCCGGAGCCGATGCGCCCGGCCGGGCGGCCGGGAAGGCATCGGGTGTCAGGCGATCTGGATGTTGCTCGCCTGCTGTCCCTTCGGACCGTTGGTCACGTCGAAGGAAACGCGCTGACCTTCGGCCAGGGTGCGAAAACCATTCGATTGGATTGCGGAAAAATGCGCGAAGAGGTCTTCGCCGCCCGCGTCGGGGGTGATGAAGCCGAATCCCTTGGAATCATTGAACCATTTGACGATGCCATTTGCCATGTCTTGAATCTCCGTAAAAAAATTGACGGGGCACAGCCCCGGAAAGGGGCGAGATCAAGACGGCGAGGTACGAATGGGGGATTGGCGCCGTAGAACTACGGGAACGAAACCGACTAGACAACAACACTACTTAAAATCGCTGCGGTGCACAATACAGGCGATCCGCCGGGATGGCAAAGGAATTTCTTCCCGATCGACGCTCGGCGTGGCCAGTGCCTGGCCGGCCCGGTCCCGCTGATGGCGCCCGTCACGCCGCTGCCGGCGGCGCCGGATCCTCGGCGAAACGCCGGGCCAGTTCGTCCGGGCCGATGCCGGCCAGGCTGTCCCGCAGCATCCAGGCGCGGCCGAAGTCCTGGCCGGCCGTGTAGGCGTTGGGCGTCACCAGGCAGCGCAATCCCGCGGTCGACGCGGCGGCGAGGCCCAATTCCGAATCCTCGACGGCCAGGCAGTCGGCGGCGTCGAGCTTGAGCCGTTCGAGCACCCAGCGGTAGATGTCCGGAGCCGGCTTCTTGGCCGGCACGACGTCGCCGGCACCGATCACCGCGAACCAGCCCATGGCGTCCGGGCCCAGCGTCGCGCGCAGCAGCGCCTCGACGTTGTCCGGCGTCGTCGTCGTCGCGATCGCCAGGCGCAGCCCCCGCCGGCGCGCCGCGGCGAGCAGCGCGGCGATGCCCGGGCGCAGCGGCACGCGGCCGGCCGCGACGTGATCGAGGTAATGCCGGGTCTTCGCGGCGTGCAGGCCGGCGACCGTTTCTCCGAAGCCGGGCGCGGCGGCGCGTTCCGGATCGTGCCGCGCCGCGTAATGGCGGATGCGCTCCTTGCCGCCGGCGACCGCGAGCAGTTCGCCGTAGGTCGCGGCATCCCAGTGCCAGCGCAGGCCGGCGCCGGCGAAGGCCGCGTTGAAGGCGGGGCGGTGGCCGTCGCGCTCGGTGTCGGCGAGCGTGCCATCGACGTCGAAGATCAGTGCGCGCAGGGTGTTCATGCCGGCGACGATAGCGCCGCCCCGGCCGGCTGCCCAGTCAGCCTTTCTGATCCGGGGCTTAAGGGCTTGCTTATTAAACGATGGCTTATCGTGACCTTAAGAAAAACTGACTACCTCTTAATTAACAAGTCTCTTATCGTGGATGCCAATGCCTTAAGGCGCCACTGTAGGGAGAGATCATGCAATTCGGACGCACCACGCTTTCCAAGTTCGTCATCGAACACACGCGGGCCCAGCACGCCGAACTGGGCGCGCTGCTGATCGACGTCGCGGCGGCGGTCAAGACGATCTCCGCAATGGTCGCCAAGGGTGCGCTCGGCGGCAACCTCGGCGCGCTCGACAGCACCAACGTGCAGGGCGAGGTGCAGAAGAAGCTCGACGTGCTGACCAACGAGGCGATCCTGCGTCACTGCGAGTGGGGCGGCCAGCTGGCCGGCATGGTCTCCGAGGAGATGGAGGAAGCCTACCGGCTGCCCGAGCAGTATCCGCGGGGCCGCTACCTGCTGGTCTTCGATCCGCTCGACGGCTCGTCGAACAGCGACGTCAACATGTCGGTCGGCAGCATTTTCTCCATTCTGCAGCGGTCGACCGCGGGCGATGCCGAGCCGGCCGACTACCTGCAGCCGGGCGACCGCCAGCTGGCCGCCGGCTACGCGATCTACGGCCCGTCGACGATGCTGGTGCTGACGCTGGGCGACGGCACGCACGGCTTCACGCTGGACCGCGAGAGCGGCAACTTCATCCTGACCCACCCGGGCGTCCGCGTCCCCGACGAGACCCGCGAATTTGCGATCAACACGTCGAACGAGCGCTTCTGGGAACCGCCGGTGCAGCGCTACGTCGCCGAATGCAAGGCCGGACGCAGCGGCGTGCGCGGCGCCGATTTCAACATGCGCTGGATCGCGTCGCTGGTCGCCGAGGTGCATCGCATCCTGATCCGCGGCGGCATCTTCCTGTACCCGCGCGATTTCCGCGACCCGGCCAAGCCCGGCCGGCTGCGCCTGCTCTACGAGGCCAACCCGATGGCGATGCTGATCGAGCAGGCCGGCGGCGCGGCCAGCACCGGGCGCGGCCGCCTGCTCGACGTCGTGCCGCAGGAACTGCACCAGCGCGTGCCGGTGATCCTCGGCTCGAAGCACGAGGTCGAGCGCGTCGAACGCTACCACCGCGAGTACGACGAGGGCAGCGACCAGCCCTTCGTCTCGCCGCTGTTCTCCGACCGCTCGCTGTTCCGCGAGCCCGGCTGAACGACCGAATTCCACAGTTCAGGGAGACAACGATGTCCATCAGGCACCCGATCATCGCCATCACCGGTTCGTCCGGCGCCGGCACCAGCACCGTGATGCAGAGCTTCCAGCACATCTTCCGCCGCGAGGGGCTGAAGGCGCAGATCGTCGAGGGGGATTCCTTCCACCGCTACGACCGCCTGGCGATGCGCGCCGAGATGAAGGCGCAGGAAGCGCAGGGCAACCTCAATTTCAGCCATTTCGGTCCGGAGGCGAACCTGCTCGCCGAACTCGAGCAACTGTTCGTCAGCTATGGAAAAAGCGGCACCGGGCAGGTCCGCAAGTACCTGCACGACGACGCCGAAGCCGCGCCCTGGGGCCAGCAGCCGGGCACCTTCACGCCGTGGCAGGACATTCCGGACGGCACCGACCTGATGTTCTACGAGGGCCTGCACGGCGCCTGGGCCGACGAGCGCATCGACATCGCGCGCCAGGTCGATCTGTGCGTCGGCGTCGTGCCGATCATCAACCTCGAGTGGATACAGAAGCTGCACCGCGACCAGAAGATGCGCGGCTACTCGCAGGAGGCGGTCGTCGACACCATCCTGCGCCGCATGCCGGACTACGTGAACCACCTGTGTCCGCAGTTCTCGCGCACCCACGTCAATTTCCAGCGCGTGCCCATCGTCGATACGTCGAATCCCTTCATCGCGCGCGACATCCCGTCGGCCGACGAGAGCATGGTGGTGATCCGCTTCGCCAACCCGAAGGGCATCGACTTCCAGTACCTGCTGTCCATCCTGCACGGCAGCATGCTGACGCGGCCGAACACGCTGGTCGTTCCCGGCGGCAAGATGGGCCTGGCGATGCAGATGATCTTCACGCCGATGGTCCTGCGCCTGATGGACCAGAAGCGCCGCGCCTGAGGACCGGATCATGGAAAGAATCCTGAACGAAACCGCGTTCCGCCGCGAACTCGCCAACGCGCTACGCTTTCTCGCGGTCGACGCCGTCGAGGCGGCCAGATCCGGCCACCCCGGCGCGCCGATGGGCATGGCCGACATCGCCGAAGTGCTGTGGCGCGACCACCTGCGCCACAACCCGGCCAACCCGGACTGGCCGGACCGCGACCGCTTCGTGCTGTCGAACGGCCATGGCTCGATGCTGCTCTACGCGCTGCTTCACCTGACCGGCTACGATCTGCCGCTCGACGAGTTGAAGCGCTTCCGCCAGCTCGGCAGCCGCACGCCGGGCCACCCGGAATCCGGGCTGACCCCGGGCGTCGAAACGACCACCGGCCCGCTCGGCCAGGGCCTGGCCAACGCGGTCGGCATGGCGCTGGCCGAGCGCCTGCTGGCGCAGCGCTACAACCGGCCGGGGCTGGACGTCGTCGACCACCGGACCTGGGTCTTCCTCGGCGACGGCTGCCTGATGGAGGGCATCAGCCACGAGGCCTGCTCGCTGGCCGGCGTCTGGGGCCTGGACAAGCTGGTCGCCTTCTACGACGACAACGGCATCTCGATCGACGGCCACGTCGAAGGTTGGTTCCGCGACGACACGCCGGCGCGCTTCCGCGCCTACGGCTGGAACGTCGTCGGCCCGATCGACGGCCACGACGCGGCGGCGATTTCGGCCGCCATCGCGCAGGCCCGGGCCGCCAGCGGCAAGCCGACGCTGGTCGTCTGCCGCACGCGGATCGGCTGGGGCTCGCCGAACAAGGCAGGCACGCACGACGTGCATGGCGCGCCGCTGGGCGCCGCCGAGGTCGCCGCGACGCGCGCCGCGCTGGGCTGGCCGCATCCGCCCTTCGACGTGCCCGACGCGTTGCGCGCCGCGTGGGACGCCCGCGCCGCCGGCGAGCTGGCCGAAGCCGCATGGCAGGCCAAGTTCGCCGCCTACCGCGCGCGCCACCCGGAACTTGCCGCCGAGTTCGAGCGCACCCGGGCCGGCGGCCTGCCCGCGGACTGGCCGGACATCCGCGCCGGCCTGCTCGCCGCCGCCGCGGCGAAGGAGGGCGGCATCGCGACCCGCAAGTCCTCGCAGAATTGCCTCGATTTCCTCGTCGACCGCGTACCCGAACTGCTCGGCGGCTCGGCCGACCTGACCGCGTCCAACCTGACCGCCGGCCGCGGCAGCCGAGCGCTGCACGCCGGCGGCGAGGGCGTGCCCAACTACATTTCCTACGGCGTGCGCGAATTCGGCATGACGGCGATCATGAACGGCGTCGCGCTGCACGGCGGCCTGATTCCCTACGGCGGCACCTTCGCGGTGTTCTCCGACTACGCCCGCAACGGCATCCGGATGAGCGCGCTGATGCGCCAGCGCGTGATCCACGTGCTGACCCACGACTCGATCGGACTGGGCGAGGACGGCCCGACGCACCAGCCGGTCGAGCACGCATCCAGCCTGCGCATCATCCCCGGGCTCGAGGTCTGGCGCCCCTGCGACGAGCGGGAGACCGCGGTCGCCTGGATCGCGGCGCTGGAACGCCGCGACGGTCCGTCGGCGCTCTTGCTGTCGCGCCAGAACCTGCCGCAGTACGCGGCGCCGGCCGCCGACGCGGCGCGCGGCGGCTACGTGCTGGCCGAGGCCGACGGCGAGCCGCAGGCGGCGATCCTCGCCACCGGCTCGGAAGTCGCGATCGCGATGGCGGCGCGCGCCGAACTGCAGGCCGAAGGCATCGCCGTACGCGTCGTGGCTATGCCCTGCACCCGCCGCTTCGACGCCCAGCCAGCGGACTGGAAGCGGGCCGTGCTGCCGCCGGGACTGCCGCGGGTCGCGATCGAGGCCGGTCAGACCGATTTCTGGCACAAGTACGTCGGTGCGGAGGGTATCGTGCTCGGCATCGACACTTTCGGCGAATCGGCCCCGGCCGGCGCCCTCTACGAACATTTCGGCCTGACCGCCGGCGCGCTGGCGGATGCCGTGCGCGCCGCCAGCGGCACGCACTGAAAGGATTCCGCATGGCCCTGATTTCCCTGCGCCAGCTGCTCGACCACGCCGCCGAACACGGCTACGGCCTGCCCGCCTTCAACGTCAACAACCTGGAACAGATCCAGGCGATCATGCAGGCCGCCGACGCCTGCGCCAGCCCGGTGATCCTGCAGGCCTCGGCCGGCGCCCGCAAATACGCCGGCGAGCCCTTTCTGCGCAAACTGGTCGAGGCGGCGATCGAGCAGTACCCGGACATCCCGGTCTGCCTGCACCAGGACCACGGCACGTCGCCGGCGGTCTGCATCCAGTCGATCCGGAGCGGCTTCTCCAGCGTGATGATGGACGGCTCGCTGGGTACCGACGGCAAGACGCCGGCCAGCTACGCCTACAACGTCGAGGTCACCCGCAAGGTCGTCGAGATGGCGCACGCGGTCGGCGTTTCGGTCGAGGGCGAGCTGGGCTGCCTCGGCTCGCTGGAGACCGGCGAGGCCGGCGAGGAGGACGGTGTCGGCGCCGCCGGCAAGCTCGACCACGCGCAACTGCTGACCGATCCGGACGAGGCCGCCGACTTCGTCGCGCAGACCGGCGTCGATGCGCTGGCCATCGCGATCGGCACCAGCCACGGCGCCTACAAGTTCACGCGGCCGCCGACCGGCGAAATCCTGGCGATCGACCGCATCAAGGCGATCCACGCGCGCATTCCGGACACCCACCTGGTCATGCACGGCTCGTCGTCGGTGCCGCAGGAATGGCTGGCGGTGATCCGCGAACACGGCGGCGCGATCAAGGAAACCTACGGCGTGCCGGTCGCCGAGATCGTCGAGGGCATCCGCCACGGCGTGCGCAAGGTCAATATCGATACCGACATCCGGCTGGCGATGACCGGCGCGATGCGCCGCGCAATGGCCGAGAAGCCCGAGGAATTCGATCCGCGCGCCTTCCTGAAGGCCGCCGTCGCCGCCGCCCGCGACCTCTGCCGCGACCGTTTCGAAGCCTTCGGCTCGGCCGGGCAGGCGCCGCGCATCAAGCCGCTGCCGCTCGACCGGATCGCCGCGCGCTACCGCTGAGCGCCCAGGAATTCACACACTCAGGAGAGAAACCATGTCCTTGACCATAGCGGTCGCCCGGGAACGCGGGGACGGCGAAAGCCGCGTCGCGCTGGTCCCGGAAACGGCGAAGAAATTCGCCGCGCTCGGCGCCCGGCTCCGGATGGAGCAGAGCGCCGGCGTGTCCAGCCACTTCCTCGATCCGGATTACGCCGACGTCGCGATGCAGCCCGGCATTGCCGAAGCCTACGCCGGCGCCGGTCTGGTTTTGCGGGTCACGCCGCCGTCCACCGCGGAAATCGACGCGCTGCCCGAAGGCTCGGTGCTGATTGGGCTGCTCAAGCCCTACGAGTCGAAGGAGCGGCTGGCGGCGCTGAACGCGAAGAAGATCACCGCCTTCGCGCTCGAACTGCTGCCGCGCATCTCGCGCGCCCAGAGCATGGACGCGCTGTCCAGCCAGGGCGCCTGCGCCGGCTACCAGTGCGGCCTGATCGCCGCGGCGCGCTGCACCAAGTTCTTCCCGATGCTGACCACCGCCGCCGGAACGATCAGGCCGGCCCGCGTTCTCGTTATCGGCGCCGGCGTCGCCGGCCTGCAGGCGATCGCCACCTGCAAGCGCCTCGGCGCCATGGTCGAAGCCTACGACGTGCGCGCCGCGGCCCGCGAGCAGATCGAATCGCTCGGCGCCAAGTTCGTCGATACCGGTGTCTCGGCCGACGGCGCCGGCGGCTACGCCCGCGAACTGACCGCCGACGAGAAGGCGGCGCAGGCCGAGAAGCTGGCCAGGGCGGTCGCCGCCGCCGACGTCGTGATCACCACTGCGGCAATTCCCGGCAAGAAGGCGCCGGTCATCGTGACCCGCGACATGGTCGGCCGGATGAAGTACGGCGCGATCCTCGTCGACATGGCGGCCGAATCCGGCGGCAACTGCGAACTGACCCAGCCGGGCGAACACGTGATCGCCAACGACGTGAACATCCACGGCCCGCTGAACCTGCCGTCGCGGATGCCGACGCACGCGTCCGAGCTGTACGCGAAGAACCTGTACAACTTCCTGTCGCCGTGGATCAGGGACGGCGAACTCGCCTTCGACTGGGCGGACGAGGTCGTCGCCGGCACCGTGCTGTGCCGGGACGGCGCCACGGTCCACCCGACGGTCAAACAAGTTCTGGGAGAAGCGTGATGGACGGCCTGCTCGCGTTGTACATCTTCATGCTCGCCGCCTTTACCGGCTACGAGATCATCGCCAAGGTGCCGGTGATCCTGCACACGCCGCTGATGTCCGGTTCCAATTTCATCCACGGCGTCGTCGTGGTCGGCGCGATGATCGCGCTCGGCTCGGCCGAGACGCCGCTCGAACAGGCCATCGGCTTCTTCGCGGTCGCGCTCGGCGCGGCCAATGCGGCCGGCGGCTACGTCGTCACCGAGCGCATGCTCGCGATGTTCAAGAAGAAGGAGGGCTGACCATGAGCTTGCCTACCTATGTCCAGGGCGCTTGGTTCGGCGGCGCGCTGCTGTTCATCTTCGGGCTGAAGGGCATGAGCTCGCCGGCCAGCGCCCGCAAGGGCATCGTCGTCGCCGGCTACGGCATGCTGCTGGCCATCGCGGCGACCTTCCTGATCCCCGGCCTGAAGAACCTCGCGCTGATGCTCGCCGCGCTCGCCGTCGGCGGCGCCGCGGCGTGGATTTCCGGCAAGAAGGTCAAGATGACCGACATGCCGCAGATGGTCGCGATCTACAACGGCATGGGCGGCGGCGCCGCGGCGGCGATCGCGGCGATCGAGTTCGCCCGGGGCGATGCGCATTCCACGGTGACGACCCTCCTCGCCGTGGTCGGCGCGCTGATCGGCGCGGTGTCCTTCACCGGCTCCTGCGTCGCCTGGGCCAAGCTGCAGGGCGTGCTGAAGAAGGCGCACCGACTGCCCGCGCAGAACGCGGTCAACGTCGTGCTGGCCGCCATTTCCATCGGCCTCGGCGCCGCGATGGTGGCGCTGGCGCCGGCGCAGCCGGAACTGATCCTCGGCTTCTTCGTGATCGCGCTGGTCTTGGGCCTGATCGTCACGCTGCCGATCGGCGGCGCCGACATGCCGGTGGTCATCTCGCTGTTCAACGCCTTCACCGGGCTGGCCGTCGGCTTTGAGGGCTACGTGCTGGGCAATCCGGCGCTGATCATCGCCGGCATCGTCGTCGGCGCGGCCGGCACGCTGCTGACGCAGCTGATGGCCAAGGCGATGAACCGGCCGCTGTCCAACATCCTGTTCACGCCGATGGTCGCCGCCGGCGGCGGCGAGGCGATCAGCGGCACGATGAAGGAAGTCGGCGCGATCGACGCGGCGGCGATGATGCGCTACGCCAGTAAGGTCGTCATCGTGCCCGGCTACGGCATGGCGGTCGCGCATGCGCAGCACAAGGTCTGGGAAATGACCGAGATCCTGGAGGAAGCCGGTGTCGAGGTGAAGTTCGCGATCCACCCGGTCGCCGGGCGCATGCCGGGGCACATGAACGTGCTGCTGGCCGAAGCCGGCGTGCCCTACGACAAGATCTTCGACCTCGAGGAAATCAACGGCGAATTCGGCCAGGCCGACGTCGCGCTGGTGATCGGCGCCAACGACGTGGTCAACCCGAGCGCGCGCACCGACAAGTCCAGCCCGATCTACGGCATGCCGATCCTCAATGCCGACCTGGCGCAGAACGTCATCGTGATCAAGCGCGGCAAGGGGACGGGTTACTCCGGCGTCGAGAACGCGCTGTTCTACACCGACAACTGCCGGATGCTGTACGGCGACGCGCAGCCGATGGCCGGGGAAATCATCCAGCACCTGAAGTCGATGGCTTGACCGGCCGGGCAATTCTGCGGACCATCCTCGCTCCCCAAAAGCGAGGATGGTTTTTTCATGGCAGTTCGCAAGGTCCGTTGCCCGCAATGCGGCGCCGAGTCGCCCTATAGCACCGACAATCCGTGGCGCCCGTTCTGTTCCGAGCGCTGCAAGCAGATCGATCTCGGCGCCTGGGCCAGCGAGTCCTACCGGATCGCCGGCCAGCAGAGCGACGACGAGGCCGGCGCGCCCGGCCTCGATTTCCCCGACGCGAAGGGGATCTGAGCTACCAGCCGCGCATCAGCGCGACGCCGTGCGCGCCGTGCGCCTGGGCTTCGGCCAGGTCGGCCGGGCGCAGTCCGCCGAGCGCGAATACCGGCAGCGTGTTGCCGGCGATGCGCCGGGCGAATTCCTCCCAGCCCAGCCCGGCGGCTTCCGGGTGCGTCGGCGTCGGCTTGACCGGGCCGAGCAGCGCGTAATCGAGCCCGAGTTCGCCGGCGCGGGCGATCTCTTCGGCCGTGTGGCAGGACGCGCCGACCCAGGCGAAGTCCGGCCGTTCGCTGCAGGCGGCGAGCGACGCGGCCGACAGGTGCAGGCCGTCGGCACCGACCCGGCGGGCGAGTCCGGCGTCGTCGTTGATGACGAGCAGCGCGCCGTGCGACTGCGTCAGCTGCCGCACCGCCTCGGCGAACCACATCCGCTGTGCCGGCGGCAGGCCCTTGTCGCGCAGCTGGACCAGGCGCAGGCCGGCGGCCAGCGCTTCCTCCAGGCGTTCGAGCTGGCGTTCGACGCCCTCGATCTCGGCCATCGTGATCGCCAGCGTGGTCGGCAGCGCCAGCGCCTTCAGGATCGGGTCGTTGGCCGGCAGGATGGGCGAGACCGTCGCGGATTCGCCGCATTTCAGCCAGTCGACCGCGGAATGCTCGAGCGGCGCGGTGATGCCGATTTCGCCGGTCCACGCGGTGGCGCGCCAGAAATTGAGGCGCACCGTCGCGTGCGGGTAGGTGAATTGCCGGGTCAGCCAGGGCGCGCAGTCGGTCACCGTGATCCCCAGTTCTTCCTGCAGCTCGCGGATCAGCGCGTCGCGCACGCTTTCGCCCGGCTCGACCTTGCCGCCGGGAAATTCCCAGTAGCCGGCGTAGACCTTGCCTTCCGGGCGCTGCGCGAGCAGGAACTCGCGGCCTTCGGCACGCAGCATCACCGCGGCGGCGACTTCAACGACCTTGCTCATGCCCGGCCTCCGTGGCGGCCGGCGAAGTCGCGGGCGAACTGCCAGGCGACGCGCCCGGAGCGCGAGCCGCGGCCGAGCGCCCAGTTCAGCGCCTCGCGCTCGCAGGTTTCGATTTCCGCGGCGGGGACGCCGAATTCACGCAGCCAGTGGCGGGCGACGGCCAGGTAATCGTCCTGGCTGAACGGGTAGAAGGAAATCCACAGCCCGAAGCGCTCGGACAGCGAGATCTTCTCCTCGGTCGCCTCGCCCGGGTGAATCTCGTCGTCGACGCGCGTGGTGTCGAGGTTTTCCGAGAAATACTCGGGCATCAGGTGGCGGCGGTTCGACGTCGCGTAGATCAGCACGTTGTCCGGCGGCGCCGCGACCGAGCCGTCGAGCACCGACTTCAGCGCCTTGTACGCGGTTTCGCCGGCCTCGAAGGACAGGTCGTCGCAGAAAATGACGAATTTTTCCGGTCGACCGTCGAGCAGGTCGACGATGTCCGGCAGGTCGACCAGATCGTCCTTGTCCACCTCGATCAGGCGCAGGCCCCGGCCCGAGAACTCGTTGAGCACCGCCTTGACCAGCGACGACTTGCCCGAGCCGCGCGACCCGGTCAGCAGCGCGTTGTTGGCGCCGCGACCGGCGACGAACTGGCGCGTGTTGGCGACCAGGCGTTCCTTCTGGTCGTCGATGTTCTCGAGGTCGGACAGGCGGATCGGGTGCGGGTGGCGGACCGGCTGCAGCCGGCCGCGGCCGGCCGCACTGCGCCAGCGGAAAGCGACGGCGGCGGACCAGTCGGGCGTTTCGGGCGCCGGCGGCAGGCTCGCCTCGAAGCGGGCGAGGACGGCCTCGGCGCGGGTCAGCAGGCGTTCGAGGGAAGAGGTGTCGGACATGGGCGGGTATACTTCGCGACCAAACCGCGCACTCTAACCAAAGCCATGCGAAAAATCCAAGCCGCGCTCGCCGCGGCGGCCCTGCTGTTGACCGCCTGTTCCACCGTTCCGCCGACGCCGTCCGCGCCGGCTCCCGCCTGCCAGCCCTGCGCCGCGTGCCCGGCCTGTCCGCCGCCCGTGGCCGCCCCGGCCGTGCCGCCGCCCTTCACCCGGACGCTGCAGCCGGCCGCCTGGTCCGATCTGCCCGGCTGGACCGCCGACGACGTCGCCGCCGCCTGGCCGGCCTTCCTGCAGTCCTGCCGCGGCGTCGCGAGCAAGCCGCACGGCCCGGCCTGGAAGCGCGTCTGCGACCTGGCGCGGGCAGCCGACGGCAAGCCCGGATTCGACGCCCGCCGCTTCTTCGAGCAGCACCTGCAGCCGTATTCGGTCGCCAACGGCGGCGGCGCGGTGGACGGCATGGTCACCGGCTATTACGAGCCGCTGCTGCGCGGCAGCCGGACCCGGGCCAGGGGCTTCGAGCAGCCGGTGCGCGGCGTGCCGGACGACCTGCTGACCATCGACCTGTCGGCCGTTTTCCCGGAACTCAAGGACAAGCGCGTGCGCGGCCGGCTCGAGGGCAACAAGGTCGTCCCGTACTGGTCGCGCGCCGAGATCGCCGCGCGCGGCGAGCGCCTGCCGGCGCGCACGCTGCTCTACGTCGACGACCCGGTCGAACTGTTCTTCCTGCAGGTGCAGGGCTCCGGCCGCGTCAAGCTGCCGGACGGCAGCCTGGTCCGCCTGAATTACGGCGACCAGAACGGCCATCCTTACCAGTCCATCGGCCGCGTGCTGGTCGACCGCGGCGAACTGAAGCTGGAAGAGGCGTCGATGCAGGGCATCCAGGCCTGGGCGCGGGCCAACCCGGCACGGCTCGACGAGCTGCTGAACAGCAACCCGAGCTACGTCTTCTTCCGCGAGGTGCCGGACAGCAAGGGCGGCCCGGTCGGCGCCCTCGGCGTGCCGCTGACCGCGGAGCGCAGCATCGCCGTCGACCCGCGCTCGGTGCCGCTCGGCGCGCCGGTCTTCCTGGCGACGACGCGCCCCAATTCGGCGCAGCCGATGAACCGCCTGGTGATGGCGCAGGATACCGGCGGCGCGATCAAGGGCGCGGTGCGCGCCGACTTCTTCTGGGGCTTCGGCAAGGAGGCCGGCGAGCAGGCCGGGCGCATGAAGCAGTCGGGCCGGATGTGGGTGCTGCTGCCGCCGGAAGCCGCACCCCGTTGAGGCGCAGGGCGCACCAATCCATGGCGCGCCCTGTTGTTTTTGCACCGTTGTTGTGCGGGCTGTGGCGTATGACAAAGAATAACGCACTGATTTGAAACGGGATTGACGCACTGGAATGGTGCTTGCTTTCTCCGCCCCCATCCATATTACGGGGGTTCCATGGAAGCGTATCAATCCGGCAGCAACGTGCTGTTCATCCTTCTCGGCGCCATCATGGTGCTGGCCATGCATGCGGGCTTCGCCTTTCTCGAGGTCGGCACCGTCCGCAAGAAGAACCAGGTCAACGCGCTGGTCAAGATTCTGAGCGATTTCGGCGTGTCGACCGTGGCCTACTTCTTCGTCGGCTACGGCGTCGCCTACGGCGTGCATTTCTTCTCCGGCGTCGACACGCTGATGGAGAAGAGCGGCTTCGAACTGACCAAGTTCTTCTTCCTGCTGACCTTCGCCGCGGCGATCCCGGCGATCATTTCCGGCGGCATCGCCGAGCGCGCGAAATTCCATCCGCAGCTGATGGCGACCTTCCTGCTGGTCGGCTTCGTCTATCCCTTCTTCGAGGGCATCGCGTGGAACCAGCACTTCGGCGTCCAGGCCTGGCTGAAGGCCAGCTTCGGCGAGGAATTCCACGATTTCGCCGGCTCCGTCGTCGTGCATGCGATGGGCGGCTGGATCGCGCTGCCCGCCGTGCTGCTGCTCGGCGCCCGCTACGGCCGCTACACCAAGGACGGCCGGATGTCCGCCCACCCGCCGTCGTCGATTCCCTTCCTGGCGCTCGGCGCCTGGATCCTGACCGTCGGCTGGTTCGGCTTCAACGTGATGAGCGCGCAGACGCTGGACAAGATTTCCGGCCTGGTCGCGCTGAATTCGCTGATGGCGATGGTCGGCGGCACGCTGGTTGCCCTCGTGCTGGGCAAGAACGACCCGGGCTTCGTGCATAACGGCCCGCTGGCCGGGCTGGTCGCCGTCTGCGCCGGTTCCGATCTGATGCACCCGATCGGGGCGCTGGTCGTCGGCGGCATTGCCGGCGCGCTGTTCGTCGTGATGTTCACGCTGACCCAGAACCGCTGGAAGATCGACGACGTGCTCGGTGTCTGGCCGCTGCACGGCCTGTGCGGCGCCTGGGGCGGCATCGCGGCCGGCATCTTCGGCAGCAAGGCGCTTGGCGGTGCCGGCGGCGTCGCCTTCATGCCGCAGCTGATCATGACCGGCCTGGCCATCGTCATCGCGCTGGCCGGCGGGGCGGCCGTCTATGGCCTGCTGAAGCTGACGCTCGGCCTGCGCCTCGACCAGGAAGAGGAATACAACGGCGCCGACCTCAGCATCCACAAGATCACCGCGACGCCGGAGCGGGAGCCGAACTGGTAGTGATTTGAGCGGAAGCAATAAAGTCTGTCGGGCGGGAACGAAGCCTGTCGGACGGTAGATGAACAAGGCCTGGCAATTGCCGGGCTTTGTGTTTGTCGGGCTTCCGGTCATCGGTCAAATGGCCCGCACGAAGAATATGGCCGCCCGAGACTCTCTCGTATCAACGAGACGGTGATTGATAGAATTCGCTCCCACTGCGCTGTCCCGAACTACCGCCATGCCCCCCAAAATTCCGCCCAAATATCTGGCTGGTTACCCACCGGCGCTGGTGGAACAGGTATGTCAGCTGATCGGGCAAGACCGGCTGGAAACCGTATTGCTGCAGAAATACCCGGCCGCTCACGGCGTACGTACCGACAGGGCGTTGTACGACTACGTCTCGGAAATCAAGAACACCTACCTGCGCAACGCCGGGCAAGTGAGCAAGGTGATGTTCGATAGCCGGCTGCAGGTAATCCAGCATGCCTTGGGGACGCACACCAGCATTTCGCGGATACAGGGCGCCAAGCTGCAGGCGAAGCGCGAGATCCGCATTGCGTCGATCTTCAGGGACATGCCGCCCGAGTTTCTGCGCATGATCGTCGTGCACGAGGTCGCCCACATGAAGGAACGGGCGCATGACAAGGCCTTTTATCAGCTCTGCCGGCATATGGAACCGAACTACCATCAAGTCGAACTCGATTTGCGCATTTACCTGAGCCACCTCGAAATCACCGGCCGGCCCCTGTGGGCCACGGCCTCGGCCTAGAGACCGGCCGCCTTTCGCTGCCGCCACCTATGGATGGCGGCTTTCCGGCAAGGGGGGACTACGTCCTATACCGGCCACAAGCAGACCGTGGAAGGCCTTTCCCAAAGCTGCCGTAAGCGATCAACTTCTTTGAATTGACAATGACAGATGCAATTCACGTAGGCAAAATATGCCCTCAATTTCACCTGTGCCGCATATGACTGCCATCTACTCACAAAAACATCGCTTAAGTTCGGTTGAAAGGCAGGCTGAGTGCGCCATCCAAGCTGAAGCTGTTTCCAGAACATACGTCGCGTCGCCAGTTTGTACTGCAAATATGCCGTCCACTTCACGCGGGGCAGAAGGGAGCTTTGATGCTACCTAAAGCAATCGAATTAAAAGCGAAGGGAATCGTTAAAAAAATTGAGCAAGGCTTATTTTCTGAAGATGATATTGAATTGCTACTTATCCGACTTAGAGAATACGTAGACGCAAAGAGCATCTTTAGAGAGATATCCCATTTCATTGCGCATCACAAGCGGGACTCAGGCCTAACCTTTCTTTCCCTTTACAAGGTTTACTGCCGAATGAGGGCTTACGGTGAATTTCAGTACCACAAGAAGCAGCTTGACCTTAGTAGGCCAATAGAGAAGTGGTTCTATGATTTTGTTCTCTTTCAGTTAGATGAAATTGAAAGCCATGTTTTGAAGAAAAAATATGGATTTAGCCGAAAGGAAGCCAAGAGGGTTTTTAAGTCATTCTTTACCGAGGACAACGACATATATAGACTCGGAAAGGTCGCAAACCAAGATTTGGCAAACATAGTTAACGAGGCATCAAGCTTCATAAAAATACAGCCCCTGTTTAGTTGCGACGAAATCGTAGATGGATTTTATCAATCTCTTAATAATCTTGGCCTAATCAACGATCAGGGCGAATTCAAAAAGCAGTCAGACAAACTGATTTTGAGTTTATTGGTACTCATGCATAAACGTGAGTTCCATATTGGAAAAGATGTGTTTGGTAAAACGGAAGTGGATTGCCCTGCGGATGGATTCGGTAAAATCAAAAACCTTGAATTACGCGGCACAATTCAAGTCCCCAATTTGGTGGCCATTGTTGTTACCTTGATTGAAACGTCGTTAGATTGCGCAGCTTGGTGTGATCCTGAACTATTGGCTCAGAAGGAAACCAACTTTAAAGGGCATTTCTGGACTGTTTTTGACCAAAGTGCGGACCTAACCGTTGGAGAAAACGGAAAATTGCGAAGGCTTTGAGCCTAACAGCGGTTGAGCGGCAGCTGATTGCGGATTGGCGATCTGGCAGCTTTCCGAGCGGGGCGGACCGTTGAATGGGAGCCACTGAAACGGCCTGCCCCTCTGGTTGCGGCCGATTTCTGCCTGCCAGGAACCGCTACAGGTGGGCTCATGTAAACTAAGCCTTTGAACCATGTCGCCAGGCGAAAGGATGCAATCATGACCAAGAAGACACAGGTTTCTGTCGCCAACGACGCAGAAGACTATAGAGACGTGGTGGTACGCATTAATCTCGATGGAAAAACGGACTGGTTGTTTACGACAAGTCTGGATAAAGAGTTCGATTTCATCCTTGAGGATGCGTCGCCTCGTTCTTCGGCCACTGACGCCGAGGACTTCGTCGATAACGACAGGGTGCCGCCGGACGTGCTCGCCGAGTTTGAGCGTGTTCAGCCGGAGGTGATGGCACTGTTGCAGCCCGATACGCAGCAATGACTATCGAAGTCGAACGCTCACCAAATCGGGACGACCAATCGATCTCCCCCGTTCGCCAGCAAGTGTGGTGCCGACCGTGATTGCACACGATCCTTCAGCACTGCCGCTCTACCAAGGTATCCGGCTGGAAGATGTGCACCTTGTCCAGTCGCCGGCAGAAGAGGCTGCCGCCCTCAAGGCTTTGATGGCCGCTGATGCCATCGGCTTCGATACCGAATCGAAGCCGACCTTTGCCAAGGGAGAAGTCTCTGACGGTCCGCACCTGGTTCAGTTGGCCACTGATGACAAAGCATATTTGTTTCCAATTGCTCGCGGTCCGGCATCGGATGTCCTGAGGGCCGTTCTCGAGTCGCCCAAGGTACTGAAAGTCGGCTTCGGCCTTCGCGACGATCTGCGGCGCCTTCAAACCAAGCTGGGAATCGGTGCCGAACACGTCGTCGATCTGGCAGTCGCCCTGCGTCAAGAAAAACGTAACGATGTCGGCGCCAAAACGGCCGTCGTGAGATTTTTTGGGCAGCGCTTGCAGAAGTCCAAGAAAATCTCGACGACGAACTGGTCAAATCGGCGCTTAACCGAGCAGCAGATGCTGTATGCCGCGAACGATGCACAAGTGGCGTTACGGGTGTATCGGGCCTGGCTGCAAGTGGAAGGAGCCGTCTCGCTCAAGCCGCAGCCGGGAGTGGCGCCGGAGAAAACCCTTTCTCCACCTGCATCGCCAGGCCTTTTGCGCCGTGTCTGGTCACGCCTGCGGCGATAGCGAGAAGCGGGTCCCGGATAAGCTGCCGGCCTTGATGCCTGTCGGCTGTCCGGGGGCTACGTATATTCCTGGCCGACTACTGTGCTTCCCCATCGGCAATGGGATGCCCTCCTGGAATAAAGTGGCATTGCATCGAAAAATCGCCTCGTACCGCTGCGGCTAGAATAACGGCCCAGTCCATTCTGCTGCCGGAGACACCGCCATGTCCGCAATACCCCAACTTCTCTCCCCCGTCGAAGCCCGCATCCTCGGGGTCCTCATCGAGAAGGAAAAGACCACGCCGGACGTCTATCCCCTCAGCGTCAATAGCCTCACCGCCGGGTGCAACCAAAAGACCTCCCGTGATCCGGTGATGAGCCTTTCCGAAGGCGAAATCCAGGCTGCTCTGGAGGAGTTGCACAGCCGCCTCCTGGTGTTGGAGACCTCCGGCCGGGTTATGCGCTACGCCCACAACTTTGGCAGGAGCTACCAGCTCCCCGGCGGAGCCGTGGTCTTGCTTGCCGTACTGATGCTGCGGGGGCCGCAGACGGTGAGCGAACTGCGCGCCAATTGCGACCGCCTCCATCGCTTCGCCGATTCATCTTCTGTGGAAGGCTACCTGGAGGAACTTGCCGCCAGGCCGGAAGGGGCCATGGCAGTCCGCCTGCCGAAACAACCGGGGTCCCGAGAGCATCGCTGGGCCCACCTGCTTTGCGGCGAACTCCCCGCTGGCCCGGCAGCCGTTGTGGAGACGATATCCCAGGCGGGCACGCTGGATTTGGAGAAGCGGGTGGCGCGACTGGAGGAGGAAGTGGCCGAACTGCGAACCATGGTGGCGAGGCTCCTGCCGCCCCTGGCTTGATTCCTTCCCGGGCTTACTACCGCCCGATTCTGCCCGGGGAATCGTCCAGCCCTCGGCCAGCGTGCAGTCAGAAATCCAGGGAAAGCTGGTCGTGCTGTTCTTTGGCTTTTTTCCCAGCGCTCGTGCTGCGCTTGCGCGAGCCGTGGCGTGTGACGATGGCCGCCTTGGCGGCCTTGATTTCCGGGCGGGCCCGCAGCGCGAAAAGGCGGGTTTTGGCCTCGCGGGTGGCGCTCTCCAGATCAACCAGCGGCGTGGGTAAATCGGTATCGGCCAGGCCATGCCGTGTCCGCAGGTCGGCCGGCATGCGCCAGGGCTCGAAGATCCACGCTTCGGGCACGCGGCGCAGGTGCGGCAGCCAGCGGCGGACGAAAACGCCCTTGGGGTCGTGGTCTCTAGCCTGTTTCAAGGGGTTGTAGATGCGCGGAACGTTGATGCCGGTGGTGCCGGATTGCATTTGCATCTGGCTCCAGTGGATGCCGGGCTCGTAGTCAAGAAACTGGCGAGCGAGCCACAGGCCGACCGGCCGCCAATGCAGCCAGAGCGGATAGGCTGCGACCGAGACCAGCATGGCCCGCATGCGGAAATTGAGCCAGCCGTTTTCCCGCAACATGGCGACGCAGGCATCGACCAGCGGCCAGCCGGTGCGGCCGGCGACCAGCGCGGCGAAACGTTCGGCGTTCCAGCCGTCTTCACGCAGGCCGTCGTAGCCCCGGTGAAGATTGGCGTATTCCAGCCCCGGTTCGCTCTCGAGTTTCTGTATGAAATGGCAGTGCCAGTGGAGGCGGCTGATGAAGGCCGTCAGACCGGCCACGCGTCGGTCCCCGGCGGGCAATTGCGCTTTGCGCAGGCGCGTGGCCTGAACCACCTCGCGCAAGCCGAGGCAGCCGTAAGCCAGGTAGGGGGAGAGCCGCGAACAGGCATTGGGGGCCGACAAGGGCGATGAGATGCCGCCACGATATTGCCCGCTACGCTCGTCGAGGAATTCGGCAAGCACGGAGAGTCCGGCTGCACGGCCGCCGGCCTGGCGGCCAGGCGGTTGCCAGTCGTCCAGTCCGAGCGCTTGGGCGTGGGGCGGCGGTTCGTCCGGCCAGGGGAGGGGGGCGAACACGATGTCGGCGGGTAGTGCGACCTGGGGCTGGGCGATGAAGTTTTCCCAAAGGCCTTGCCATCGGTCGCGGTCGGCGAGGCGGCGGACCACCCCGAACTGCGGGTATTCATGCCAGCCCACGCCACGCCTCGCACACCACCGGCCGACGGCCAGGTCGCGGGCGTAGGTATGGCGGTTGCCGGTTTCCTCGTGGGCGTAGATCGCCGTGAAGGGCTTGGCGGCGTGAAGCCGGCTCAGGACGTCGATCACTTCGCCGGTGACGACATGCAGCCGGCCGCCCAGCTTGCGCAGGTCCCGATACACATCGCGCAGGCTTTCGATGATGAATTCGTAGTGCTGGCGGGCGGCATCGGGTTGCGCCCACAAGGAAGGTTCGACGACATAAAGGCAGAGTACCGGTCCGTTCCGGGCCGCCGCTGCCAGCGCTGCATGATCGGCAACGCGCAGGTCGCGCTTGAACCAGACGACGCCGTAGGACATGCCCGCTCAGTCCGGCCTGAAAGCGATAGCGACCGGCTGCCCGGGCGAACGGCCCGGCAGCCGGGCCTGCTGCAATTCGATGGCGCGGCACGAGGCGGAGGCTCTTGCGCCGATGATCGGGGTGCCTGGTTTGTTTTTCATATTTTGTCCTGGACAAATTTGGTTTGAATTGTAATATCAACAGACTGACAAAAGTCATGTCCGCTGAGCTTTGCCGTATATCCGACCCATCCGCCAGGAATTCCCATGTCCCGACTGTTCAACAAGCTGCCCGGGTTTCCACTGACACCGTCGGGCCGGGAGCGCGATGTCCTCCGCCTTCTGCCGCGACTTTTCTGGCGCGGCAGCCTGCTGCTCTGCCTGCCTGCCTTGCTGCTTCGCCTGTGGCTAGAGTGGCAGCCGGGCAGGGACGTGGGGACGCTGCTGCTGACGACGGATATCTACGTCGCCAGCCTGGTGATCCTGCACTGGACGGTATTGCTGACCGTCGGCATTGCCGCATTCATCGTGATGGTCATGAAAGGCCCCGCTTATGTGGCCGATGCCTATCCGCTGGTCGAGAAGGACGAAGCGGAAGGGAGCCTGGGTCGGTGAAGCCGGGAATTGATCCGCATGCCGTCCCTGCCAGCCGCCTGTCCCGGCTGGTCCGCCTTGGTTCGCTGGCTTCGGGCGTCGCCGGCAACATGCTGGCCGAGGGGGCGAAACAGTGGGCTCAGGGCCGCCGGCCGAAAATGTCGGACCTGCTGCTGACGCCGGCCAATGCCCGGCGGGTCGCCGAGCAGCTCGCCCAGTTGCGTGGTGCGGCGATGAAGGTGGGGCAGCTGCTGTCGATGGATGCCGGCGATCTGCTGCCGCCGGAGTTGAGCGAAATCCTGGCTCGCCTGCGCGCCGATGCCCGGCCGATGCCGATGAGCCAGCTGGTCGCAGTGCTGAATGCGCATTGGGGGGAGGGCTGGGACAGGCATTTCAGCCGCTTTTCCTTCAGCCCGATGGCGGCGGCGTCGATTGGCCAGGTCCATGCCGCAGAACACCGCAACGGTCGTCGGCTGGCCATCAAGGTCCAGTACCCCGGGGTTCGCCAGAGCATTTCCAGCGATGTCGACAATGTCGCCAGCCTGCTCCGCCTTTCCGGGCTGTTGCCGAAAACCCTCGATATCCAGCCGCTGCTCGATGAAGCCAAGCGTCAATTGCACGAAGAGGCCGATTACCGCGCCGAGGCCGCCCACCTGATGCATTTCCGTGCCCTGCTGGCAGACTCCCCGGACTTCCTGTTGCCGGAAGTCGAGGAATCGCTGACCAACGGAAATATCCTCGCGATGAGCCACGTCGAAGGCGAGCCGGTCGAGAGCTTGCTGAATGCGCCCCAGGCCGAGCGGGATCGGGTGGTCGCCCGGCTTTTCGAATTGCTGTTCCGCGAGATTTTTGAATTCGGTCTGGTGCAGACCGACCCGAATTTCGCCAATTACCGCTACGACGCGGCAGCGGGGCGCTTGATCCTGCTCGACTTCGGTGCCTCACGGGCTTATGCCCCGGGCGCCGTCGTCGCCTATCGCCGCCTGCTCGAATCGGCGGCCGGCGGCGACCGCGCCGGCATCAGCGATGCCGCGGAGGCCGTTGGCTATTTCCAGGCCGACATTCGTGACGATCACCGCGAGGCCGTGCTCGATATTTTTGAAATCGCCTGCGAGCCATTGCGTCACCGCGGCGCTTACGACTTTGGCCGGTCCGATCTGGCGGCCCGCATCCGCGATGCCGGTATGGCATTGGGGATGGATCGCGATTTCTGGCACACCCCGCCCGCCGATGCGTTGTTCCTCCACCGGAAAGTCGCCGGGCTCTATCTGCTGGCGGCAAAGCTCGGGGGGCGGGCGGATGTCGCCGGTCTGATGCGCGCCATCACCTGAAATCTGCCCGATCGATGGCGGCCGTCCATGCCCGCACCGGCCTGGGCCAAGGCGGTTCAGCGCGGGCGCCAGCGTGCGGTGCTCAGCTTGAACGGGCTTGCATCTTGCCGGCTCTGCTCCCGGTGTCCCGTCTCATTTCATCTGCGGATAGCCGCGCATACAGCTTGGCCTCGTCACTGGTGCTCCAGACGCTGACTTCATACCTTTCCGGGCGCTTGATGACCTTGTTCGCGGCGATCACATCCTGCCGCTGCCTCGCGCGCTTGGGCAGGCAAGCCTGACGCAGGCGACAGGCGACACAGATCGGAAATGTGAACCACTGTCCCGCATAGTCGGCGCTGGCCAGGTAGGCGCCGGCGAATGACAGGGGGCGTTCACACAGGGGGCAGTGGCTCATGGACGTAGCTACCTGTTGGCCGCAAGGACTCGGTGGATCGGAAGAAGGTTGTGGGCGGCCGCAGAGGGATCCGGGGGAGCTCGCGACTCGCCGGGATCGGTGAAGCTCATGACGACCTGTTGCATCGTTGCCGGCAAATGAACGATAGAGCGAATTCCCATTTTTGTCTAGGACAAATATTGTTTCGTTCGAGTTCGGTGTGTCATAATTTCGAGCGTGTGAAGGTTACGGAATCGACTGCGATCGGGGCATGGCCTCTTCCTGGCGCCTTCCACACCCTGGCGGCGTTTATCGGGGCCCTCCGCGAGACGCGCAGCGAGGGGGCCGCAGTGCTCGTCTCGTCCGCGGCTGCGCGTGTCGGGACACCCAACCACGAGGCTGTGGCTGCCGCCAAGGCCGGACTGGAAGGGTTGGTGCGCGGTGCTGCCGCGACCTATGCCGCGAACCGTATCCGCGTCAATGCCGTGGCACCGGGAATCATGGAAACGCCGGCTTCGGCAGGGGTGATCGCCAGTCCTGCCGCGCGCGACGCAGCGGCCCGGCAGTATCCGTTACCCGGCATCGGCTCGGCAGATGAGTTGGCAGGCTTGATGACCTGGCTGCTGTCCGATGCCGCGGCCAGGGTGACCGGCCAGATCTGGTCGCTCGACGGCGGATTTTCCAGCATTCGTCCTTTGGTCAAGTGAGGCCCGTCAGCTTCGAGGAAAAATCCGTTTCGCTTCCTCGCGCCGTCGCCCGGCTCGGCCATGGCGGATTCTTCCATTCCTGCCTGGTCCCTTCTGTGGCTTTACGAACGCCTCAGCGCCAGGAACTCATCGATCAGCCGTGCCAGGATCGTTTCCTCGTCTTCCTCGCTCAAGCCGAGGAGTTCCGCCACCAGCTTGACCTTTCCCGGATTGACCTTGGCCCGGGGAGGGGGCGGCGCGTCGGCCGGAACAGCTTCCCAGGGCGGGGTGTCCCCGGCAGAGGAAGCCGCCACCGGCTCGGGTTGGCTGGCTTCCACCGCCGGCGGCGCGGGGGGCTCGGCCGCTGCGGTCGGTTCGGGCCGAACGGGGACTTCGGAAAGGACTTCGTCCAGATCCTTCTTCGACATCTTCTCGCCGTCCGGCAACTGCTCGATCTGCTCGATCAGCGATTCCGCCTTGGCTTCGTCCTTTTTGGCCAGTTTTTCAAGGTGCACCGCGGCGCTGGTGCTGGCGATCTTCCCCGCGTCGAGCAGTGCGCTGACCTTTTCCGACAGCTTCGCGGCTGCCGTCGCCTGAGCCAGCCACGTCGGCGCGCGGCCGAAGTATTGGGCGGCTTCTTCCGGCGATTCGAATCGTTGCGCAATCGCCTGGATGGCCGTGGCCATGTCGCGCGGCTCGAGTGCCGAGCGAACGCCCAAGCCGATATTTTCGAAAACCCGTACCTCCAGCGCTTCCTCATCGGTGCACGAGCGAACGATGACCGGCAGCTGGGTTTCGCCTGCCTGAATCGCTGCCTGGCGCCGCCGCTCGCCGGCGATGACCACAAAGCGGTCACCGGAGCCGGGGCGGACGATGACGGGATGGATGATGCCCAGCTTGCGGACCGCATTCGTCAGGCCCTTGAGCGCCTCCTCGCCGATGCTTTGGCGGATATGTCCGGGGTCGGGATCGACCATTGAGACATCGACCATCTGGAAATGAAACGGGCTGTTCTTGAAGGCCATGGCGTGGGGAAAATTCGGGTATAACAAAGGGGGGCGGCATGTTCGTCGTTTTCGTCCCTTTTTACAACCGCCATCCACCGCAATCCCGGCCCATGAATACCGACATCGATTACAAGAACAACCCGCTGCACGGCGTCAGCCTGAAGCAGCTTCTGACGGAAATCGTCGAGCATTACGGCTTCAAAATTCTCTACGCGTATTTGAATCTCAATTGCTTCAACAGCAATCCCAGCGTTGATGCCAGCGTGAAGTTCCTTAAAAAGACCGATTGGGCGCGGGAAAAGGTTGAAGCCTTCTACCTGTACCAATTCAAGAATCTGCCGCGCGCGTCCGCCGAGCAGTTCGAGTTGCCGCCCAGGGACCGCATCGTTCCCCTGGACCAGAAGCCGGGCCAGCCGGCCGAATTGAGCCTGGAGGATGCCGAGAGATTGCGGGAAAAACGTGCCAGGAAAGCCGCTGCGCACGACCGGGATGCCGGCCATCGCAACGGCTCGAACAGGCGGGCGTCGAATCATCCGGGCACGCCGGTTCAAGGCAGTTCCGACCCCTGGGCGAAGTGGAGAAAATAGCCCGGGCTTGATGGCTCAGCCTGGGGGCGGGGGCCGCCCCCGGGACATCCCGTCCGCGGCAGGGGGTTTCCGCCCTCGAGGGCATCGGCGACGGCTTCGTCATTTTCGATGCCGACTGGCGCTACGCCTACGTCAATCGGCGAGCCGAACAGCTGCTCGGCGTTGGCTGTCAGGAAATTCTCGGTCAGAACGTCTGGGAACGGTATCCGGATACCTGAGGAGGCACCTGCTCGGGACGGATCTCTCGGCGAGCAACTGCCTGAAGTCCTGATTTTGCTTGCGGCCTAGTCCGGGGCTTTGCCCTGGCCGGCCTCCTCGTAGGTCCGGCCGTCGCGGATGTGGTAGATGCGCTCGAAGGTCGGGATGATTTTCTCGTCGTGGGTGACGACGATGATCGCGGTGCGGAACTGGCGCGCCATCCGGTTCAGCAGGCGGACGACGCCGAGCGCGCGTTCGCTGTCGAGGGGGGCGGTCGGTTCGTCGGCCAGGATCACCGGGGGCTGGTTGGCGAGCGCCCGGGCGATCGCCACGCGCTGCTGTTCGCCGCCGGACAGCTGGCTCGGGCGGGCGCCGGCGCGGTGCCCGACGTCCAGCGCGTCGAGCAGTTCGCGTGCCCGCTGCCTCGCCTCGGGGTTCGGGCGGCCGGCCAGCATCGGGAGCAGGGCGACGTTGTCGGTGACGTCGAGAAAGGGGATCAGGTACGGGGCCTGGAATACGAAACCGATCCGGTCGCGGCGCAGGGACCTGAGGTCCGGCGTCTTCCAGCCGTCGTCGTAGATGACTTCGTCGCCGATGCTCATCCGGCCGCCGCTGGGGTCGATCACCGCGCCCAGGCATTTCAGCAGCGTGCTCTTGCCGGAACCGGACGGTCCGATCAGGCCGACCACTTCGCCCGGGGCGACGGTCATTTCGACCTCCTTCAGCGCGTCGACCGCGGTATCGCCCGAACCGTAGCGCTTGTGCAGGCCTTCGATGCGGATGCCCAGACCATTCATTTCAACCTCCGATCGCCGTCGCCGGATCGATGCGCAGCGCGGCGCGAATGGCCAGCGTGCTGGCCAGCGTGCAGATCACCATGACCACGACGAAGCCGCGGGCGGCGTCCCCGGGTTCGAGCAGCACGTATTTCGGAAAGACCGGCGCCCACAGGGTGGCGGCGGTCTTGCCGACCAGGAAGCCGATGACGCCGAGGCCGAGCGCCTGCTGCAGGATCATGCCGGCGATCGTCCGGTTGCGGGTGCCGATCAGCTTCAGGACGGCGATTTCGCGCAGCTTTCCGAGCGTCATCGTGTAGATGATGAAGGCGACGATCGCCGCGCTGACCACGGCCAGGATGACCAGGAACATCGCGATCTGCCGGGCCGACGTGGCGATCAGCTTGGCGACCAGGATCTCTTCCATCTGGTCGCGGGTGTAGGCCTGCAGGTGCTTCCAGCGCCGGATGCCGGCGCCGACGCTTTCGGGCGGCGTGCCCGGCGCCACCTGGACGAGTACCGCGTTGACGCTGCGGCTGGCGTTCTGCGCGGCCTGGACGGCTTCGAGCAGGCCCGGCACGCCGGGGCGGTTGAGTGCGGGGTTGGCCGCCGTCCGGGCGCGTTCGTTGAGAATCGCGTCGTTGTCCTTCAGGAACTGGGCTTCCTGGGCATCCTTCAGCGGGATGAAGATCATCGGGTCGCCGCCGGAGGAAACCATGCGCCGGGTCAGGCCGACGACGCGGAAATCGTGGCGGCGGATGCGGATCGTGTCGCCCGGCCGCAATCCCGTCTTCTCGTCGGCCACGGCCTCGTAGTGGCTGCGCGTCACCTGCCGTCCGGCCAGCAGGTACTCGGGCTGGCCGGGCTGTCCCGGTTCGAAGCCGACGACCATCGCCCGCAGGTCGCTGTCGCCGTGCCGCACCTGCATCGTCAGGTAGGTCACGTTGGCCGCCCGGGCCACGCCGGGCAAGCCGAGCAGCACCCGATAGACGTCGTCGCGCAGGCTGGACGGTTCGGCGTAGGGGCCGAGCGTGTCTTTCTGCACCACCCACAGGTCGGCGCCGCTGTTGTTCAACAGGGCCCGGGCGTCATCGACCATGCCCCGGTAGACGCCGGCCATCGTCAGCGTGACGCCGATCAGCAGGCCGAGCCCGAATCCGGTCAGCACGAACCTCGACCAGGAATGCAGGATGTCGCGGCCGGCCAGGCTGATCACGGGCGCCCCCCGGCCAGATGATCGACGATCGCGATCCGGGTGCCGGCGCTCAGCGCCTTCTCGCTGAAGACGATCACCTCGTCGCCGGCACGCAGGCCCTCGACGATTTGCACGCGGCCGTCGAGACCGGCTTCGCCCGGAACGACCGGGACGAATTCCGGCCGGCCGTTGCGCAGGGCCCAGACCCCGGCGCCCTGTGCGGTGTGCTTGACGGCGGCGTTGTCCAGCGTCGGCAGCGCCGCCGAAGCCGTCCCGCGCAGCGTGACCTCGGCCAGTTCGCCGATGCTCAGTTCGGGGAAGGGGCGGTCGAGGGCGACGAAGGCGATGCGCTCCTCGGTGATGCCGTCGCTGACCGGTTCGACCCGGACCACGCGGCCGGCGAGCCGGAGGCCGGGATGGGAGCGCAGCACCACATCGGCGGGGAGGCCTTCGGCCAGGCCGCGGGAACGGCCCTGGTCGATCCGGACCCGGAACCACAGGCTGTCCGGATCGACCAGCCGGACGACCGCCTGGCCGGCGACGACGGTCGATCCGGGCTCGGCGTCGCGACTGGTCACGATGCCCGCCGCCGGGGCGAGCAGGCGCAGCGTCTGCCGCTGGCGGGCGAGGCCGGCGCGATCGGCCGCCAGCCGGCGGAGCTCCTCGCGGCTTCCCCGGAGGTTGGCCTCGGCGCTGTCCAGCGCGGCAGCGGCCGAAGTCAGTTCCTGCCGGCGGCCCTCGACTGCGCTCGGGCTGACGAAGCGTCGGTCGCCGAGTTCGCGATAGCGTTTGTCGTTGAGTGCGGCGAGTTCCCGGCGCGCGGCGGCATCCCGCTGCTGGGCCTCGGCTGCCGCAACGGCGCTGTGCGCCCGGGCGCGGACGGCGTCGAGCGAAAGCAGCCGGTCGTCGAGGTCGACCGGGTCCATCTCGGCGAGGAGCTGGCCGGCCGTCACGCGGTCGCCGACATCGACCGCGACGGTGCGCACCCGGCCGGCGGCGGTCGGCCCGATGAAGTAGGAACGGCGCGCTTCGACCAGGCCGATGCCGAACAGCGAAGGCGTGACGCTGGACGTTTCGACCCGGGCCACGGTGACGCGGACCGGCGCCAGCGGACCGCTGCGGGCGACGACCAGCCCGAAGCCGACCAGCAGGAACAGGCCCAGCGCGGCGAGCCCGACGTGGCGCCGGGAAATCGGCGGGCGCCTCACGACCGGACCTCGAGACCGCTCAGGTACAGCTCGAACAGCGCCGGTGCCTGCGTTTCGAGCCGGGAAGGATCGCCGGTGACCATCGACTGGATGACCAGTCCCTGGATTGCGCCGAGGAACAGGGAGGCGGCGGCGTCGTGGTCGAGACCGGGCCGCAGCAGGCCGCGGCCGGCGGCCTGTTCGAGCACGCCGCCGAGCCGTTCGCGGTAATGCCGCATCAGGCGGCAGACGCGTTCCTTGACCGGCGTTTCGCTGGGATGCTGCAGCTCGCCGAACACGAAGCGCGGTGCACCCGGATATTCCATGAAAAACCGGACGTGGGCCCGGAACATGCCGCGCAGCGCCTCGACCGGCGTCGCGGCCTGTTCCCGCGCCGCGTCGAGCCGCTGCATCAGCGAAGTCTCGATCCAGTCGACGACGGCCAGGCGGATCGCCTCCTTGGTCGGGAAATGCCGGAACAGCGCGCCCTGGGAAACGTTCATCGCACGGGCGATGTCGGTGGTCGTGATTTCCAGCGCGCTGCGTTCGGCGGCCAGCTGCAGCAGCGTACCGACGATTTCCGCCTGGCGGGCGGCGGTCGGTTGGCGGGGAGGAGTCGCGGCCATCGGTGCCTCGTTGCAAGTAATAAGTTACTTACTAGTGTCGCCGATCCAGCGGAATTCGTCTACCGCGTCGTCGATTTTGGCGTGGCTTGTGACATAAATTTGACAATTATCAATTCGCCCGCCAGTGTGATATCGTCTTTGCCGGTTGTCGCAAATCGCGACGTCATGACGCGGCGCATCCGCGCCTTTCCTGTATCCATCGGCCGTCACCGGTTCAATTGGGGAGACTGACCATGCGGGACCACCATCCTATCGATGTCGAGACCTTGCTGAACCGGGTGCCGATCTGCGACGGCCTGGAGGCGGAGGAGCTGGCGATCCTCGCCCGCGGAACGTCGCAGATCGTCGCCCGGAAAAACCAGGTGATCTTCCAGCGCGGCGACCATTGCTCCGGCTTCTACGTGCTGGTCTGCGGCCGGGTCAAGCTGGCCTTCACGTCGCCGCAGGGGACCGAGAAGGTGGTCCAGGTGATCAAGGAAGGGCAGAGCTTCTGCGAAGCCATGCTGTTCATGGAAGCGCCCTACGTCTTCTTCTCGCAGGCGATGGCCGATTCCCTGCTGCTGCACGTCTCCAAGCGCTCGGTCCTCGAGGAACTCGGGCGCGACCACCGCTTCGTCCAGCAGATGCTGGGCGGCGTCGCGACCGGCTATCACCAGCTGATGCTGGACCTCGAATCCTTCACGCTGCACAACGGCGCGCAGCGCATCATCCGCTACCTGCTCGGCGAACTGGAGGAGGCGGGCGAGACCGGCGAATCGACGGTGATCGATCTCGACATCCCGAAAGGCGTGATCGCCTCCCGGCTCAACCTGACGCAGGAGCATTTCTCGCGCATCCTGCACGACCTCGAGGCCTTGCGCCTGCTCGAGATCAACGGCCGACGCATCGTCGTGCCTAGCGTTTCCTCGCTGAAGAAATACCAGGGGCTGTAGCCGCCGCGTAGCGGCCGGCCGGCGGTGCGTCAAGCAGGCCGTGTTCGGCCGCATAGACGACCGCCTGGGTCCGGCTGCCCAGGTTGAATTTCCGGAAGATGCTCTGCAGGTGGATCTTGACCGTGCTCTCGGCCAGTCCGAGGTTTTCGGCGATTTCCCGGTTGCTGTCGCCGGCCGCCAGGCGCCCGAGGACCTCGCGCTCCCGTCCGGTCAGCCGGACCGCCTCTTCCCGGGCCGGCGGCTGTTCCTCGGCGCCGGGGCGGCGGCAGCGTTCGATCAGCAGCGCGGTCATCTGCGGGCTGACGATCGACTCACCGCGCATGACGCGGTGCAGCGCATCGACCAGCGTCGCGGTGCCGATGTTCTTCAGCAGGTAGCCGGCGGCGCCGGCTTCCAGGCAGTCGAGCAGGTCGTTGATGTCTTCCGAGACGGTCAGCATCAGCACCCGGACCCGCGGCACCGATTCGACGATGCAGCGCAACGCTTCCCGCCCGGACAGGCCGGGCATGTGGATGTCGAGCAGCACCACGTCAGGTCGCAGCGAACGGGCGCGCTTGATTCCCTCCAGCCCGTCCGCGATGTCGTCGATGACCTCGAATTCGGTATGGCGGCGGAGCAGCGAACGGATGCCGCTGCGGAACAGCGCGTGGTCGTCGACGATCAGCACGCGGATCGGGTTCGGGCTCGTCATGGCGTTTCTCCCTGGGCTCAAAGGGTCAGCGTGACCCGGGTCCCCCGGCCGGGGGACGAGTCGATGCGGCATTCGCCGCCGATGCGCCGGCAGCGCTCCTGCATGATCTTCAGTCCGATGTGGCGTTCGCCGCCGCTCGGCACGGCGTCCGGCGCGAAGCCGATTCCGTCGTCGGCGATCTCGATCTGCGTGCGCTCGATGTTCTTGCGGATATCGACATCGACCCGCGAGGCCTGCGCGTGCTTGCGGACGTTGGACAGCGATTCCTGGACGATATGGATGACCTGGACCTGTTCGTCCGGCGCCAGCGCGGCACGCTTGCCGGATGAGCGGAAGGAGGTTGGAATCCCGGTCTGCAGTTCGAAGCGCTCCAGGCAGGCGCGAATCACCGCATCGAGGTCGCCGTGCCCGACGCGGGTCCGGAAATGGACCAGCAGTTCGCGGATGTCCTCGTAGCTTTCGCGCACGCCCTCGCGGATCTGGTCGACGGTGGCCTGGATTTCGTCGTCGCGCCCGTGGTCCAGCGAATCCTGCAGCAGCTGGACCTGGATGTTCAGGAAGGCCAGGCCCTGGGCGATCGAGTCGTGCAGTTCCTGGGCCAGCAGGTTCCTTTCCTCGGCGATCGCCAGCTCGCGGTCGCGCGAGCGCAGCCGCAGGTTCTCGATGGCGACGCCGAGATGCTGGCCGAGCGTCTCGAGCAGGCATTGCTCCGGTTCGGGAATGCTCCGCTCGTCGTTGAAGTACAGGTTGAACAGCCCGACCGCTTCCTGGTTGTGGCTGACCGTGAAGGCGGAGACCGTGCGCAACCCTTCGTTGAGGCAGCTGTTCCGGGTCATCATCGGCGACCGGCGGCGGGTGTCGAGGATGATCGGGGTGCCGCTGTTCATCGCGTGGCCGCAGGCGCATTCGCCGCTGCGCAGCGCCTGCTCGCAATCGACGAAACGGGGCGACAGGCCGTCGTAGGCGACCAGGAAGATCTCGTCGTCCTGGCCGGAGGACAGTCGGACCGACGAAGCGTTCGCGCCGGTCGCCGCCTGCACGCGCTTCAGGAAGCCCTGGCACAGCGCCTCGACGCTGGTCGCCGGCTGGTTCAGGAAGGCGGTGACCTCGTAGAGCAGCCCCAGTTCGCGGTTGCGTTCGGCAAGGCTGCTGGTCTTCGCGGCGACCATGTCCTCGAGGCGGTGGTAAAGCTGTTGCAGGTGGGTCGCCATCCGGTTGAAGCCGCTGGCGACGACGCCGAATTCGTCATTGCTCCCGGTGGCGAGGCGGACCGAGAAATCGTCGCCGGCGATCCGGCGCATGCCGGCGTACAGCTGGTCGAGCGGACGGATCACCAGCACGAAGAAGAAGCGGATCAGCACCGCGGTGCCGAGGATCGCCAGCGCCAGCAGCGCGACCTGGGCGCTGCGCAGCAGCGTGGTCGCGAAGGCGTTCTGCCGTTCGAGCTGGCGGACCAGGCCGTCGATTTCCGGAACGAAGCCGGCGACCCAGCGCCGGTAGCGCGCCACCGCATCGACCCGCGCGTCCGTCTCGCGGGCGGCCAGGAAGGCGTCGAGCAGCGGTCGCCCGTTGTCCCGCCATTCGTCGCGGATTCCGGCGATGCGCGAGATCGTCTCGGCGTCGCGGGGCGGGGCGATGCGCCGCTCCGGGTGGCCGCGTTCGAGGTGATCCATGAATTCCTCGAAGCGCTCGATCTCGACCGCGATTTCCAGCGTTTCGCGACCGTCGACCGCGGCGCCGGCGGCCAGCAGGCCGAGATGGAAGGCCCGCATGCGCTGGCTGCCGGCATCGTTGATCGTCGCCCCGCTGCCTTCCAGCTGCCAGGAAACATACAGCGTGGTGCCGATGGCGACGACGGCGGCGGCGAAGAACAGCATCAGCAGCGCGACGATCTTGCTGGACAGCCGGCGATGCACGTCGACCGGGAAGCTGTGCGGGCGGGTGTCGTTCATGGCGCGTCCCCAGGCAGAAAACCCCCGCACGGGGCGGGGGTGAGGCAGGTCGAGTCCACCCGGAGACACTGGCGGGCGCTCAGGCTCGGCGCTTGGCGCGGACGATCTGGTAGGCGCGGCCGAGGTAGTTGAACGGCGCCGTCAGGATGTGGACCAGGCGGGTGAAGGGGAAGATCAGGAAGACCGTCATGCCGAAGAACATGTGGGTCTTGAACACCGGATCGACCTGGTCGAGCAGTTCCGGCTGCGGGTTCAGCGTCAGGATGCTCTGCACCCAGCCGGACAGCGCCAGCATCACCTCGGGGTTGTCGTGGCTGGCGTGGCCGACCGAGAACGGGATCGTGGACAGGCCGAGCAGCAGCGTGACCATCAGCCAGGACAGGATGAACAGGTCCATCGAGCGGCCGGCGGCACGCACCCGCGGGTTGAAGGCGCGGCGCAGCCAGAGGACCAGGCCGCCGGCCAGGCACATCAGGCCGAACACCGAGCCGGCGGCGATCGCCAGCCACTGGTGCTGCATGTCGGAAACGCCGAGCGCCAGCCACAGCCCGTGCGGCAGCACCAGGCCGGCGAAGTGACCGCCGAAGATGGCCAGGATGCCGATGTGGAAGAAGTTGCTGGCGAACAGCATGTGACGCTTCGACAGCAGCTGCGAGGAGTCGGTCTTCCAGGTGTATTGCTCGTGGTCGTAGCGGATCCAGCTGCCGATGAAGAACACCGTCAGCGCGATGTACGGGTAGACCGCGAAGATGAATTTCTGCAGGTTCATGTTCGTTCCCTGTTCAGGCCGCCAGTTTGACCAGCGAGCCGTGGTTGTCGATGATGCGGATCAAGGGGGCGTAATCGCTGCCCGACTTCTCCAGGTTGTCGGCGATGACCTTCAGCACCTTGCCGGCGTCGCCGAGGAAGACCCTGGCCTCGTCCTCGCGCAGTTCGGACACGAACTCGAGCAGCAGCGGCAGGTAATCCGGCAACTCCTTCTCGTCGTGCGCGAAGCCGTAGCCCTTCAGGTACTCGGTCAGGTCGATCAGCGCGGGACCGCGCGTCTTCTCCTCGCCGAAGATGTGGTGCGTCAGGTGCAGGCTGTGTTCGGCCGTCAGGTCGAAGGTCTGCACGTAGCGCGCCTGCGCCGCGGTCGACGCCTCGGCGAGCAGCTTTTCGACGAAATGCGCGATGACCTGGCGCTCCTCGACGGAAAAAATCTGCCCGGGGTCGAGTTCATCGACCAGCACGCGGGCCACGCCGGCCTCGGCGACCGCCCGGCGCAATTCGCCGAGCAGCTCGTCCGAGGGATAGTCGATCAGTGCGGAAAGCAGTTTGAATACACGCATGGCCGTCTCCTCACTTGCCGCGCGGGCCGGCCTGCGGCGCCGGTTCGCGGGGTTCCATGCTTTCCTTGCGGCGCTCCGGGAACAGCGTCTTCGGCGAGCCGCCGGAGTCGTTGCCGAAGCTGAAGCCGTTCTGGCCCTGGAAGCCGTGGTAGTCGTCGAGCTGGATTTCCTGGTGCGAGGTCGGGATCACGAAGCGGTCCTCGTAATTGGCGATCGCCAGGTAGCGGTACATCGACTTCGCGGTGTCCTCGTCGATGCCGGCCGCGGTCAGCGCGCGGGTGTCCGGCTTGCCCTCGACGTTGATCGAGCGCATGTAGGAGCGCATCGCGATCAGCCGGTTCAAGGCCGACACGATGTAGTCCTCCTTGCCGGCGGTCAGCAGGTTGGCCAGGTACTTGACCGGCAGGCGCATCGCCGAGGCCTTGGGGATCACGCCGTCGGATTCGGTCGGCAGGTTCTTCTGATCGATCTGGGCCTGCACCGGCGACAGCGGCGGCACGTACCAGATCATCGGCAGCGTGCGGAATTCCGGGTGCAGCGGGAAGGCGATCTTCCACTCGACGGCCATCTTGTAGATCGGCGACTTCTGCGCCGCGTCGATCCACGACTGCGGCACCCCGTCGGCCAGCGCCTGCTCGATGATCTTCGGGTCGTTGGGATCGACGAAGAGGTCGAGGTGGGCCTTGTACAGGTCCTGCTCGTTGTCGGTGCTGGCGGCGTCGAGCAGCTTGTCGGCGTCGTACAGGATGATGCCGTTGTAGCGGATGCGACCGACGCAGGATTCCGAGCACACGGTCGGCAGGCCGGACTCGACGCGCGGGTAGCAGCCGATGCACTTCTCGGCCTTCGACGATTCCCAGTTGAAGAAGACCTTCTTGTACGGGCAGCCCGAGATGCACATGCGCCAGCCGCGGCAGCGGTCCTGGTCGGCGATCACGATGCCGTCCTCCTCGCGCTTGTACATCGCGCCGGACGGACAGGAGGCGACGCAGGCCGGGTTGATGCAGTGGTTGCAGATGCGCGGCAGGTACATGTGGAAGGTGTTCTCGAACTGCTTGTACATCTCCTTCTCCATGTTGGAGAAGTTGGTGTCCTTCGAGCGCTTCTCGAATTCTCCGGCCAGGTCGTCTTCCCAGTTCGGGCCCCAGGTGATCTTGTCCATCTTCTCGCCGGTGATCTGCGACACCGGGCGGGCGGTCGGTGCCGCCTCGGACAGCGGCGCGTTCTGCAGGCGGGCGTAGTCGTAGGTGAAGGGCTCGTAGTAGTCGTCGATCTGCGGCATGTTGGGGTTGGCGAAGATCTGCACGATCTTCTTCAGCTTGCCGCCGGCCTTAAGCTCCAGCTTGCCGTTGAGCTTGGTCCAGCCGCCCTGCCACTTGTCCTGGTCTTCCCAGTTCTTCGGGTAGCCGATGCCCGGCTTCGATTCGACGTTGTTGAACCAGGCGTACTCGATGCCCTTGCGGTTGGACCAGACGTTCTTGCAGGTCACCGAGCAGGTGTGGCAGCCGATGCACTTGTCGAGGTTGAAGACCATCGCGAATTGCGCGCGAATTTTCATAGTTATCTCCTGAATTGCGTTGTCGTTCGCGATTACTTCTTGCCGATGCCCTTGGGATTGCGCTGGGCCTCGCGCTCCGGCGTCAGCGGGCGCTCCAGCCAGTCGATGTCCTTGTCCTCGACCTTGTGCAGCACGACCTGCTCGTCGCGGTTGCAGCCGACGGTGCCGTAGTAGTTGAAGCCGTATGCGAGCTGGGCGTAGCCGCCGACCATGTTGGTCGGCTTGACGACGACGCGGGTCACCGAGTTCAGGATGCCGCCGCGCTTGCCCGACGACGGCGAGCCCGGGACATTCACGTTCTTCTCCTGCGCGTGGTACATCAGCGCCATGCCGCGCGGCACGCGCTGCGAGACGACCGCGCGGGCCATCGTCGTGCCGTTGCCGTTGATCGCCTCGACCCAGTCGTTGTCGGCGATGCCGACCGACTTCGCGTCGTCCTCGGAGACCCAGATGTACGGGCCGCCGCGGAACAGCGTCAGCATCCGCAGGTTGTCCTGGTAGCTGGAGTGGATGCCCCACTTGGAGTGCGGCGTGATCCACGACAGCGTCAGGTGCGGCTTCTTCCTGACGCTGTCCGGCACCGTCTCGTGCGCCTTCAGGTCGATCGGCGGCTTGAAGGCGCAGAAGCCTTCGCCGAAGTCGAGGAACCACTCGTGGTCCTGGTAGAAGTGGGCGCGGCCGGTCAGCGTGCGGAACGGGATGTGCTCGTGGATGTTGGTGTAGCCGGCGGTGTAGGACACGGTCTCCGACTCGATGCCGGACCAGGTCGGCGCGGTGATGATCTTGCGCGGCTGGGCGACGATGTCGCGGAAGGTGATCTTGTCCTCGTGGCGGCCGGCGTACAGGTGGTGGTGGTCGATGCCGGTCTTCTTGGACAGCGCGCTCCACGACTTGTGGGCGACTTCGCCGTTGGTTTCCGGCGCCAGGCGCATCACCGAGTCGCAGACTGCGATGTCCTCCTCGAGCGAGGGCATGCCTTTGGACACGCCGGGCTCGGTGACGGTGCGGTTGAGGATGCCGAGTTCCTTGTATTCCTGCTCGGTGTTCCAGTCGATGCCCTTGACGTTGTTGCCGAGCTTGGTCAGCAGCGGGCCGAGCGCGATGTACTTGTTGTAGGTCTGGCCGTAGTCGCGTTCGACGACCTTGAGGATCGACATCGTCTTGCCCGGGATCGGCTCGCACTCGCCCTTCTTCCAGTCCTTGACCTCGCCGTAGGGCTGGGCCAGTTCCATCGCCGAGTCGTGCTGCATCGGTAGCGCAACCAGGTCGCGCTTGGTGCCCAGGTGCTTGGCGGCCAGGCCGGAGAAGGTCTTGGCCAGCGTCCTGAAGATCTGCCAGTCCGACTTCGATTCCCAGCCCGGCGTCACGGCTTCGCCCAGCGGGTGGATGAAGGGGTGCATGTCGGTGGTGTTGAGGTCGTTCTTCTCGTACCAGGTCGCCGTCGGCAGGATGATGTCCGAGTAGGCGCCGGTGGAATTGAGGCGGAAATTGATGTCGACCATCAGGTCCAGCTTGCCGGTCGGGCCTTCCTCGTGCCACTTCACTTCCTTGCAGTTCCTGCCGGCGCCGCCTTCCTGCATGACGCCGTTCTGGGCGCCGAGCAGGTGCTTCAGGAAGTATTCGTGGCCCTTGGCCGAGGTGCCGATCAGGTTGGAGCGCCAGACGATCAGGTTGCGCGGCCAGTTGACCGGGTTGTCCGGGTCGGCGAAGGCGACGTCGAGCTTGCCCGACTTCAGCTGTTCGACGACGTGCTTCGAAATCCCGGCTTCGTCGGTGGCGCCGGCCTTTTCGGCTTCGGCGACGATATCGAGCGGGTTGCGGTTGAAGTGCGGCGCCGACGGCAGCCAGCCCATCCGCGTCGCCTTGACGTTGTAGTCGGCCAGCGTGTCGCCCTTGTTGCGGTTCTTGCCGGCCGGCGACAGCAGCGCGTCGGCATCGACGGTCTCGTAGCGCCACTGGTCGGTGTGGAAGTACCAGTAGGACGTCGAGTTCTGCTGGCGGGGCGGACGGTGCCAGTCGCCGGCGAAGGCGATCGGCGCCCAGCCGGCCTGCGGGCGCAGCTTTTCCTGGCCGACGTAGTGCGCCCAGCCGCCGCCGGTCTGGCCGACGCAGCCGCACATGTGCAGCAGGTTCATGATCGACCGGTAGGCGAGGTCGTTGTGGTACCAGTGGTTGATCGCGGCGCCCATGATGACCATGGACTTGCCCTTGGTCTTGGCGGCGTTGTCGGCGAATTCGCGGCCGGTGCGCTCGATGTCGGCGGCCTTGACGCCGGTGACCTTGGCGGCCCAGGCCGGGGTGTAGGCGACCGCGGCGTCGTCGTACGACCTGGCGACGTTGCCGCCGCCCAGCCCGCGGTCGATGCCGTACTGCGCGATCTGCAGGTCGAACACGGACGCGATGAAGGCTTCCTCGCCGGAAGCCAGCGTCAGCTTGCGGACCGGCACGTTGCGGTAGAGCAGTTCGTCCTCGCCCGGCGTGAAGTGCGGGAAACCGACCGAGACGACGCCGTCGCGGGCGTCGATGCACGACAGTTCGGCCTCGGTCTCGCGCTGGTCGGCGCCGGCCTTCTCGAGCAGGTTCCACTTGCCGTCCTCGCCCCAGCGGAAGCCGATCGAACCGTTGGGGGCGACGAAGGCGCCGCTCTTGCGGTCATAGACGACGGTCTTCCATTCCGGGTTGTTCGCTTCGCCGAGGTTGCCGGCGAAATCGGTGGCGCGCAGGTTGCGGTCGGTGACGTAGCCGTCGCCGTGCTTCCTGAGCAGCACCTGCATCGGCAGGTCGGTGTACTTGCGGGCGTATTCCTGGAAGTAGGGTTCCTGGCGGTCGATGAAGAATTCCTTCAGCGCGACGTGGCCCATGGCCAGGAAGGCGGCAGCGTCGGTGCCCTGGCGGACCGGCATCCACAGGTCGGCGAACTTGACGTACTCGGCGTAGTCCGGCGCCATCGAGACGACCTTGGTGCCCTTGTAGCGGACTTCGGTCGCGAAGTGGGCGTCCGGCGTCCGGGTCATCGGCAGGTTGGCGCCGGTGATGATCAGGTAGGTCGAGTTGTACCAGTCGGCCGATTCCGGGACGTCGGTCTGCTCGCCCCAGGTCTGCGGCGACGCGGCCGGCAGGTCGCAGTACCAGTCGTAGAAGGAACCGCAGGGGGCGCCGATCAGCGACAGGTAGCGCGAGCCGGCGGCGTAGGAAATCATCGACATCGCGGGGATCGGCGAGAAACCGTAGATGCGGTCCGGGCCCCATTTCTTGATCGTGTAGACGTTGGCCGCGGCGATGATCTCGGTGACCTCGTCCCAGCTGGTGCGCAGGAAGCCGCCCAGGCCGCGGACGCCGACGTACTTCTGGCGCTTGTTGTCGTCGGCCTGGATCGCCGCCCAGGCTTCGACCGGGTCCTTGCCGGTCTTGCGTTCGGCGCGGTACAACTCGAGCAGGCGGCCGCGGATCATCGGGTGCTTGATCCGGTGCGGCGAGTACAGGTACCACGAGAACGAGGCGCCGCGCTGGCAGCCGCGCGGTTCGTGGTTGGGCAGGTCCTCGCGGGTGCGCGGGTAGTCGGTCTGCTGCATCTCGAAGGCGACCAGGCCGTTCTTGACGAAGATCTTCCACGAACAGCCGCCGGTGCAGTTCACGCCGTGCGTCGAACGGACCACCTTGTCGTGGCGCCAGCGGTTGCGGTAGGCGTCCTCCCAC
The DNA here is from genome assembly GCA_028687035.1 of Dechloromonas sp. GTDB lineage: Bacteria > Pseudomonadota > Gammaproteobacteria > Burkholderiales > Rhodocyclaceae > Azonexus. The sequence continues at coordinate 149,611 of JAQUAX010000001.1, forward strand.
TGGCGGTCCTCGTTGGTGACGACGCCGTGACCGTCGGCGAAAGTGCTCTGGGTTTTACTCAGGAATTTCAGTCGGTCAAGAAAGTGACTCATTGCTTGCTCCTAGATGTGCGGCGGGGAAGACCGGCCGCGTTACTGTTTTTCCGATGGGTCTGGATGAATGGATGGGGAATCAGGGATTCTTGATGTAGGCGTTCTTGCGCAGGTAGAACCACCAGTTCACCACCAGGCACACGGCGTAGAAGGCGGCGAAGCCGTACATCGCGTATTCCGGCGTGCCGGCCTTGATCTGCTGGCCGATCACCGCCGGGGCGATGAAGGAGCCGTAGCCGGCGACCGCCGAGGTCCAGCCCAGCGCCGGGCCGGCCTGCTCGCGATCGAAGATGAAGCCGACCGAGCGGAAGGTTGAGCCGTTGCCGATCCCCGAGGCGAGGAAGAGCACGACGAAGATCGCCATGAAAACGAAGAAGTACTGCTCAGGCGTTGCCGAGTGGTAGGCGAGGAACATCACGTAGCCGGCGGCGGCCGATGCGACGACGAGCACCAGCGAAATGAACTGGGTCACGATGGAGCCGCCGAGCTTGTCGGAAATCCAGCCGCCGAGCGGGCGTACCGCGGCGCCGACGAAGGGGCCGATCCACGCGTAGGTCAGCGCCGACGGGGCATTCGGGTTCTTGACGTGGGTCCAGGCGCCGGTCGCCGCGTCGAGCAGGTGCTTCTCGCCGAAGATCACGGTGATCGACAGCGGCAGCGCCATCGAGAAGCCGATGAAGGAGCCGAAGGTCACGACGTAGAGCGCCGTCATCGACCAGGTGTGCTTGTTCGAGAAGATCGCGAACTGCTTGGCGACGTTGGCCTTCATGCTGCCGAAGGCGGCGAGCTTCATGACCAGCAGCGCGGCGGCGATGTCCAGCGGCATCAGGACCCAGGCGTTGATGACGCCCAGCCCGGTCGGGGCCGGCAGGTACAGGTAGATGCCGACGATGGAGGGAATGAAGGCCAGCGTGTACAGCCAGGTGATCTTGCCGAAAGCGCCCAGCGTGCTGCCGGTTTCCGGCGACACGGTGGGCAGGTTGTTCATGCCGAACCAGGCTGCGATCGAGATCGGCACCAGGCCGAGGACCCAGGCGAAACCGGCGTTCTGGACGAAGGTCGGGGTGCCGGCCGGGATCTTGCCGAACAGCCAGCCGCTGTCCTTGACCAGCGTCATCGGCTCGCCGCCGAAGGCGCCGAACACGCCCATGGTCATCAGCAGCGGGATCAGGATCTGCATCGTCGTGACGCCGAAGTTGCCGAGCCCGGCGTTCAGGCCGAGCGCGGTGCCCTGCAGGCGCTTCGGGAAGAAGGTGCTGATGTTGGACATCGAGCTGGCGAAATTGCCGCCGCCGACGCCGGACCACAGCGCCAGCATCTGGAAGACCCACAGCGGCCATTCCGGGTGCTGCAGCGCGATGCCGGTGCCGATGGCCGGCGACAGCAGCATCGCGGTGGTCAGGAAGATGGTGTTGCGGCCGCCGGCCAGCCGGATGAAGAAGGACGACGGGATGCGCATCGTCGCGCCGGAAAGGCCGGAGATTGCGGTCAGCGTGAACAGCTCGTCCTTGGTGAACGGGAAGCCCAGGTTCAGCATCTGGACGGAGATGATTCCCCACATCAGCCAGATCGCGAAGCCGCAGAGCAGCGCGGGAATGGAAATCCACAGGTTGCGGTAGGCGATGCGGCGGCCGGTGGCGTTCCAGAAACGCTCGTCCTCCGGCTGCCACTCGACGATTTCCGCCGGGCCGGCAGGGCGCACGGCGGGGTTGTTGGCACTCATTGTTGTTGCTCCCTCGGGTTTCGAAATCATTCCAGGCTGTCGGCCGCGACCAGCTCGTGGCGGCCGCGCATCACGTCGGCGTCGCGCACCTCGGTCCAGTACATCCAGATCAGCGAGACCCAGACGACGCCGTACATCAACATGAAGCACGACGAGCGGATGCCGGTCAGGTCGACCAGCGCGCCGAACATGATCGGCAACAGGAAGCCGCCGAGGCCGCCGGCCAGGCCGACGATGCCGGAGATCACGCCGATGTTCTTCGGGTAGTCGTCGGAGATGTACTTGAACACCGAGGCCTTGCCGACCGCCATGGCGACGCCGACGACGAACATCAGCACGGTGAACACGACCTCGTTCAGGTAGATCTGGTAGGTCTGCGGGCCGTTGACCGTCTTCACGGTGAACTCGGTCTGCGGGTAGGAAAGGATGAACAGGCAGATCCAGCACACCCAGAGCACCCACCAGGTGACCTTGTGGGCGCCGAACCTGTCGGAGAACCAGCCGCCCAGCGCGCGCAGCACGCCGCCCGGCAGCGAGAAGCAGGCGGCCAGGAAGGCGGCGCTCTTCAGGTCGAAGCCGTATTCCTGAACGTAGTACTTGGTCATCCACAGCGACAGCGCGACGTAGCCCCCGAAGACGATCGAGTAGTACTGGCAGATCTTCCAGACGTTCGGGTCCTTCAGCGCCTTCAGCTGTTCGCCGGCGGTGACGTGCGATTCGACGCGGTGCGCCGGGTCGCTGTAGGTGAGGAGCAGGAAGGCGAGCGCGGTGCACAGCATCAGCACCGCGTAAACCGTCGGCACCATCGTCCAGCCCCAGCCGACGACGATCGACGGGGCGACGATCTTGGTCACCGCGGCGCCCGCGTTGCCGGCGCCAAACACGCCCATCGCGAAACCCTGGTTCTGCTTTTCGAACCAGCGGGCGCAGTAGGCGATGCCGACCGAGAACGAGCCGCCGGCGATGCCGACGAACAGGCCGGCGACCAGCATCTGCCAGTAGGCGGTGGCGTGGCCGATCAGCCAGATCGGGATCACGGTCAGCATCATGATCGTGAAGAACACCGGGCGGCCACCGAAACGGTCGGTCATCATGCCGAGCGGCAGGCGGACCAGCGAACCCGTCAGCACCGGCATTGCGGCGAGGATGCCGAATTCGGTCTCGTTGAGGCCGAGCTGCTGCTTGATCGGGATGCCGATCACCGCGAACATCATCCAGATCATGAAGCACACCGTGAAGGCCAGGGTGCTCATGAACAGAACCGACATCTGCTGGGTTTTCCTGCTTGCCATGGAAGTCCTCAAACGGGCTCGGGAAAGGGTTTTCCCGGACAGGCGAAGACTAAGGATTTGCCGGCCGGCGCAATATTCCCCGTAAGTAGATCGGCCGGGAGGCAGAAGGAGTGCCCGCGCTGGCTGTAGGGATTACGTCCGGGCGGCCGGTCGCGGCCGTGAAGGAACTAGTCCTCGCCGAGCCGGACTAGTCCGTTCGGACGGCGGCCTCTTTCGGGAAGCGCGTTTCGCCGGATGACGATAGAATTGCCGCAGGAGGCCCCGGCACCTTTCGCCGGCGAGCGCCGTCCCGACCGGAGTTGACGATGCCTGCTGCCAATTTCCTGCGCTGCCCCCGCGTGCTGCGGCCGCGGGCGGCACTCGCCCGGAGGCCGGGGTGAAGCTGCATCTGAAGATGTGGCTGTCGCTCGGGCTGGTGCTGGCCGCCGTGTTCGCCCTCGACATGACGATTGCCTGGCAGCGCATCCAGACCGAACAGCGCCGCGAGCAGGAATTCGACGTCCAGGCCATCCGCGCGCTGCTCATGGCGACCCGCCGGGTCTATCACCAGCAGTTCATCGCCAGCGGCCTGCCGGTCACCGACCAGACCATCGGCTTCCTGCCGGCCCACGCGATGTCGCGGATTTCCGAGGATTACGCGCACTGGTCGGACAACGGCTACAAGTTCAACAACGTGTCCGACCGGCCGCGCAATCCGCAGAACCGGGCCGACCGCTTCGAACTCGACGCGATGGCCTTCTTCCGCGCCAATCCCGAGGCCAAGGACCGGATGCTGCCGATCCGGGACGACCAGGGGCGGGGCTGGTTCCATTACACCGCGCCGATCCGGATCGAGTCCTACTGCCTGATGTGCCACGGCCGGCCGGAGGATGCGCCGGAGAGCATCCGCCGCCAGTACCCGGACGCCTACGGCTACCAGCTGGGCGAACTGCGTGGCGTGATGAGCATCAAGCTGCCGCTGGACCGCTACGAGGCGGCGCTCGCGGATCAGTGGCAGAGCCGGGTGTGGCGCAACCTGCAGACCTATTTCCTGATCTTCGTCGTCGTCGGCCTGCTCGTCGACCGCCTGGTGTTGCGCCGGCTCGAATTGCTGCGCCGCGGCGCAACGCAGCTGGCCGCCGGCAGCGGCGATTTCCGCGTCGACGCCGGGGGCGACGACGAGCTCGCCGAACTGGCGCACACCTTCAACGACATGGCGGACAGCGTCGTCGCCCGCGAAAGGGCGCTGGCCCGGCAGCGCGACGGGCTCGAGGAGACCGTCGCCGAGCGCACGGCCGACCTGCGCCGGGCCAAGGAGGCCGCCGACCAGGCCAATCACGCGAAGAGCGCCTTCCTGGCCAACATGAGCCACGAGATCCGGACGCCGCTCAACGCGATCAGCGGCATGTCGGTACTGATCCGGCGCAGCGGAGTGAGCCCGGAACAGCACGAACGCCTCGACAAGCTCGATGCGGCGGGCCGGCACCTGCTGGAAACCATCAATGCGGTACTCGACCTGTCGAAGATCGAGGCCGGCAAGTTCGCGCTCGAGGAAACCCCGTTCCGGATCGAGACCGTCTTCGCCAACGTCCGCTCGATGCTGCTCGAGCGCGCCGAGGCCCGGGGCCTGCGCCTGGTCGTCGAACCCTTCGCGCTCGACCACCTGCTGATCGGCGACCCGACCCGGCTGCAGCAGGCGCTGATCAACTACGTCGGCAACGCGATCAAGTTCACCGAGGCCGGCAGCGTGACGCTGCGCGCCGAACGGCTGGAGGACGGCGACGACGCGGTCTGCCTGCGCTTCGCGGTCGTCGATACAGGGATCGGCATCGACCCGGCGGCGATCGACCGGCTGTTCGGCGCCTTCGAGCAGGCCGACAACTCGACCACCCGCAAGTACGGCGGCACCGGGCTCGGCCTGGCCATCACGCGTTCGATCGCGCAGGCCATGCACGGCGAAGCCGGGGCCGCCAACAATCCGGAAATCGGCGCCACGTTCTGGTTCACCGCGCGGCTGCGCAAGGGCGAGTCCCTCGACGCCGTACTTCCGCCGGCGCCGGACAGCGACCTGGAAGCCGACATCCGGGCCCGCTTCGCCGGGCGGCGCATCCTGGTCGTCGAGGACGAGCCGATCAACCGCGAGGTGGCGCTGGAGTTGCTCGCCGACCTCGGGCTGATCGTCGAAGCAGCCGACGATGGCGTCGAGGCCGTCGAGCGGGCTGCCGCGCAGGCCTACGACCTGATCCTGATGGACATGCAGATGCCGCGCATGGACGGCCTCGAGGCGACGCGCCGGATCCGCGCCGGCGGCGCGTCGGCGAAGGCGCCGATCGTCGCGATGACGGCCAATGCCTTCGTCGAGGACAAGCAGCGCTGCCAGGAGGCCGGCATGAACGATTTCATCAGCAAGCCGATCACGCCGGAACGCCTGTACCGCGAATTGCTGCGCTGGCTGGCGGCCTGAGACGCCCTAAAGCATCGTCGTCTGCTAATATTCGGCCCCCGATTTCCAGGAATGCGCCCGATGAAAATTGCCGATCCCGCCTGCACCGACGTCTGCAACGAAGTCCGGCTGATGCAGGACGAACTGCCTTTCGACGGCGCCCGCGTGCTCGAACTCGGCTGCGGCCGGGCCGAGAAGACCCGGATGCTGGCGGCGACCGGGCGGCCGCGGGAAATCCTCGCGCTCGAGGTCGACGCGGTGCAGCACGCGCGCAACCTGGAACTCGGCGAACTGCCCGGCATCCGTTTCCACCGGGGTGGCGCCGAGGCGATCCCGGCGGCCGACGGCAGCGTCGATATCGTGCTGATGCTGAAGTCGCTGCATCACGTGCCGGTCGAACTGATGGACCGCGCGCTCGCCGAGATCGCGCGGGTACTCCGCCCGGGCGGCCTGGCGTGGATTTCGGAACCGGTCTACGCCGGCGACCTGAACGACGTGATGCGCCTGTTCCACGACGAGAAGACCGTCCGCGAAGCGGCCTTCGCGGCGGTGTGCCGCGCCGTCGAGGGGGGCAGCCTGCGCCTGGTCCGCCAGCTGTTCTTCAACACGCGCAGCCATTTCGACGATTTCGCGCAGTTCGACGCCCGGATGATCCGCGTCACCCACACCGACCACCGGCTGTCGCCCGAACTGTACGCCGAAGTGCAGGCGCGTTTCGCGGCCCAGCTGACGCCGGCCGGCGTGACCTTCTACCCGCCGCAGCGCGTCGACCTGCTGCAGAAGCCGGCCTGAACCCGGCACCCGGCGGCGCTCAGCCGGCCGGCCGGAAACTGCGCTTCGGGTAGATGTCGTAGCGGCTGGATTTGCCTTCCAGCGTGTAGCCCGGACGTGGCCCGGCGATCGCCGGCGCCTTGCGCGGGCGCTTGACGACGACGCGGTGGCTGGCCAGCGCCAGCGCCGCGGCGAGCAGTTCGGGCGCGTCGTCGTCGTCGCCGACCAGCGGCCGGAAGACGCGCATTTCCTTCTTGACCAGCGAGGCCTTGGTCCGGTGCGGAAACATCGGATCGAGATAGACGACCTGCGGCGCCTCGTCCGCCCAGGCGCGCAGGTGTTCGATGGCGTTGCCTTCGAGCAGGCGCATGCGCTCGATGATCGGTGCCACCTCGGCATCGAGCCGGCCGCGCCGCATCCCGTCGGCGAGCAGCGCGGCGATCGCCGGCTGGCGCTCGATCAGCGTCACCGTGCAGCCGAGCTGGGCCAGCACGAAGGCGTCGCGGCCGAGTCCGGCGGTCGCGTCGAGCACGGCCGGCCGCACACCGGGCTGGATGCCGACCGCCCTGGCGATCATCTGGCCGCTGCCGCCGCCCTGCAGCCGGCGATGGGCGAGGGCGCCCTCGACGAAATCGACGCGCACCGGTCCGGCCGCATCCGGCCCCAGTTCCTGCAGTTGCAGGCCGGGCTCGCCGACCTGCAGCGCGCAGTCGGCGTCGCCGCCGAGCGGCAGGCCGAGGCGGGACGCCAGTTCGGCGGCGGCCGCCGCCCAGTCGGGACCGAGCGCCTCGACGCGCAGGCCGGCCGGCGCGCTCATGCGGCGATGCGCCGGAAACGGCGCAGGTGGGAGGAAATGCGGGTCAGGGTCGGGGACATGGCGCGGATCGTCGGTCGGCATTCACGGTGGCCGGGGGCGGCGCGCACTATGCGGCCTCCCTCCGGAATTGGCAAGGCGGACGCGGTCGACCGCGAAAACCGGCCGCTTTCTGCGGAGCGCTCCGCCGCGCGGCGGGCCGGGTGCGGCAATTTGTCACCTGAGGATAGACCCCCTCCGATCCCTCTTCTGCGGACAGGCCGCGCTTGACGGCCGTCGTTCCAGGGGGAAAACAACATGTCGCACCGCAAGCGCAGGGCTGCCGCCGGCAGCCGCTCGGTTCTCTGTTTTGCCGTCGTCGGACTGGCCGGCGCCTCGCCGCTGCTCGCCGCCGACGCGGCCGGGCAGCCCGCGCCGGAGGAAATCCAGGCGATGGCCGAGGTCACGGTCACCGCGACCCGGACCGAACGCCGCCTCGACGAGGTGCCGGCCAGCGTGTCGGTGCTCAATGCGAAGGAGATCGCAAGCCAGCAGGTCGTCAAGACCGAGGACCTGCTGCGCAATCTCGAGGGCGTCGATGTCAAGAACCAGGCCGGCGGCACCGTCAGCATGGTCAGCCTGCGCGGCCTGGGCGGCAGCTTCGCCGGCCAGACGACGCAGGTGCTGGTCGACGGCATGGCGGTCGAGCCGGTGGTGCTGGCCCCGAAGGGCGCCGCCTTCGATTTTGCCGATCTGGGCGACGTCGATCGCATCGAGGTCGTCCGTGGCCCGGCCGCCGCGCTGTACGGGCCGAGCGCGATGGGCGGCGTGGTCAACGTGCTGACCCGGCGTCCGGCCGCCGGGCTGGCCGGCGAGATCGAGGTCGGCGCGGGCTCGCACAACACCCGGACTTCGCGGGCGGTCCTCTCGGGCGGCTACGACAAGGTCGATTTCCGGCTCTACGCCAGCGAATTCGACACCGACGGCTACGTCGCCGAGCGCCGCCCCTACGCCTGGCAGCAGCAGGATCTGAAGGGGCGCGACTGGCGCCAGGACAAGTTCGGCGTCTCGGTCGGCCTGCATCCGACCGAAGACCAGGAAATCCGCGTCGGCGTGCGCAGCTACCGCACCGACTCGGCCTTCATCGGCGGCCGGCCGAACTACCGCTGGGAGCGCGAAGGCACGTTGTGGGACGTCGGCTACAAGCTGCAGCTGGGCGAAGTCGGCGATTTCCGGATCAAGTACCTGTCGACGACGATCAAGGAACGTCTGTCGTGGGATGGCCTGATGCTCGGCGATCCGTCCGATTTCACGCAATACGCCGCCGGCCGCCGCAACCAGTACGGCGACCTGCTCGAGGCGCAGGCCAATGTCAGGATCGGCGCCGCGCACCGGGTGACCGTCGGCGTTTCGGACAGCGCCGGGCGCCAGGTCGAGAACGAGGCCTGGGCGATCCCGGCCTGGGATTACTTCACGTACAACGAGGTCAAGGCCAACACCCGCGTGCTCGGCCTGTTCGCGCAGGACGAGATCGCGCTGTCGGAAGCGACCCGGCTGGTCGTCGGCGGCCGTTACGACCGCTTCCGGCAGTTCGGCAACAACACCTACGACTGGGACAACTACGGCACCGACAACCTGCGCCGCGATCCCGACTCGTCCGACGGCGTGTTCAATCCGCGCCTGGGTGTCCGCCACAAGCTGGCCGAGCGCACGTCGGTCTACGCGTCCTACGGCACCGCCTACCTGCCGGCGCTGAACGGGCTGCGCTACCGCTCGAATCCTGCGTGCAACAGCCCGGACCTCGACCCGGAACGCTCGACCTCGTACGAAATCGGCTTCAACCACGAGTGGACCGCGCTCGCGCTGCGCGGCGCCGTGTTCCACACCGACTACCAGGACAAGATCGAGACCCGGCAGCAGCAGTTCTGCACGCAATACCTGAATGTCGGATCGGTGAAAGTGGACGGCCTGGAGCTCGGTGTCGAGGGCCGCTTCGCATCGGCCTGGCGGCCGTACGCGAACTACAGCTTCACCGACGCGAAGATCACCGACAACCCGGCCAACCCGGACGCCGAAGGCAAGCGCCTGAACTGGACGGCGCGCCACAAGTTCAACGTCGGCGTGCTCTATGCGCCGTCGCGCGAGCTGACCGCCCGGCTGAGCGGGCGCTACGTCGGCGACCGCTACTTCGACGGCACGATGACCAACAGCGCGGATTCGCGGGCACCGGCCTATTTCGTCGCCGACTTCAAGATCAGCCGGCGCGTCGAACTGGGCACGCTGGCGCGCAGCGCCGAACTGTCCTTCGCGGTGAACAACCTGTTCGACCGGGATTACGTCGAGCAGAAGGGTTACGCCGCCGGCCTCGGCGAGACCTATCGCGAATACGCCGACCGCCGCAATTTCTGGGTCGGCCTGAAGACGCTGTTCTGATGAGCTTGTGAGGCAGATTGCCTGCTTGTTGCTGTTGCTGGCTTTCGCGGCGCAGGCCGACGAAGCCGACCTCGCGCCGATCACCGCCGCCGACATCGCCCGCGAGAAGCCGGTCGACCTGGTCGCGCTGCTGCGCAGCCGGGTCGGGCTCGACGAGAACAACAGCGTGATCACGATGCGCGGGGTCAAGGGCATCGCCATCGTCGTTGACGGCTTCGTGTCGTCGGTTGCCGAATTGAAGGCGCTGAAGCCGGAGCAGGTCGAGAAGATCGAGATCCTGCGCGGCGGCGCGTCGGCCCGCTTCGGCGCCGAGGCGATGGGCGGCGCGATCGCCGTCACCACCTTCCGGGCCGGCCGCCAGCGCGCCGCCGAGGCGACGCTGACCGCCGGCCTCGATTCGCGCCGCGGCCATTACACCCGCCTCGGCGGCCACGGCGAGCGCGCCGGGCTGGGCTGGTCGCTGCTCGCCGAGGACCGCGTGGTCGAGGGCTTCCGCACCGTGCCGCGCTCGCCTTTCCCGTACCAGATCACCGTCGATCCCGAGCGCTCGACAACCCGGCTGTTCGACGCCAAGCTCGGCTGGCGCGACGAACGCCTGGAGCTGTCGGTGAACGCCAAGCGCAGCGACGACTGGTCGTATCTGGGGCGGCCGAACTGGTCCTTTGACGGCCTGACCGACAACCTGCGCGGCCAGGCCAGCTGGCGGCTGGCCGACGGCCTGGCGCTCGAGGCGGCGCTCGGCGAGGAGCGCTCGACGCTGGCCGGCGTGCGCGACCGCGGCACCGGCACCGACGCGGCGGGCCTGGCGCCGGAATACTGGCTGAGCCAGAAGTCGCGCCAGCGCGAGGCGAGCGCCGCGCTGGTGCGCAGCATCGGCGACTGGCAGGGGCGCGTCGGCGTCAATCTGGCCGAGCTCGACGAAAGCTTCATCAACGCCGACTATGCGACCCGCCAGCCGGCGCTGAGCGCCGATTCGCTGATCCGCAAGCAGGCGGTGTTCGTCGCCGGCGAACTGCCGGTTGCCGCCGGCCGGCTCGAATTCGGCCTGCGCCACGACCGCCAGGAATACGTGTCGGCGCGGATGTTCACCGCGCCGGATGCGGTCAGCACCGGCGGCGGCGTCGCCAAGTCGGCGCTCAGCCCGAAGCTCGCGCTCGGCTGGCCGCTCGGCGCCGGCTACCGGCTGCGCGGCAGCCTGGGCACCGGCTTCTCGCCGCCGCCAGCGAGCCAGCTGTACAACGGCTACCTCGGCGCCGGCTCGGTGACGCTGGCCAATCCCGGCCTGAAGCCCGAGCGCTCGGCGACCGCCGACCTCGCGCTGAGCCGTTCCGGCGCCTTCGGCGAATGGAGCCTGACGCTGTTCGCGACGCGCTGGCAGGACAAGATCGCCGTGCGCATCGTCGATTACGGCATGCCGGTCGTGCAGCAGCCGCAGAACGTCGGCCGCTCGTCGGCGCAGGGTGTCGAGGCGCAGTGGTCCGGGCGTTTCGCCGAGGCCTGGTCGGTCAGCGCCAACGCGACCTGGAGCCGCACCCGCATCGATCAGGATCTTGCCGACCCGGCGCTGGTCGGCAAGGAACTGCCCGACATGCCGCGCCTGAAGGCCAACCTGGCGCTGGACTGGGCGCCGGCCGACGATTTTTCGGCGCGCGCCCGGCTGCGCCACGTCGGCAGCGCCTGGACCGACGAGACCAACACCCGCGTCGATGCCGCCGGCTATCGCTGGAAGAAGCGCGCCTACAGCGTGCTCGACCTGGCCGCGACCTGGCGCGGCCCGGCCAGCGAATTCACGCTGGCCCTCGACAACGCCTTCGACCGCGATTACGTGACCGGATTCTTCTGGCACGGCGAGCCGCGCACGCTGCGCGGCGAGTTCGTGCTGCATTTCTGATTGCCGCTGGAGATCAACCATGTCCTACCGCCTGCTGTCCCTTGCCTGTCTGGCCGCCGCGCTGGCGCTGCCCGCCGAAGCCTGCCGCCCCTTCGGCTCCTACCAGTTCGTCGAGGATGCGGCCGGCGGCCTCTGGTTCACCGAGGGCGACAACAACGCGGTGTCGCGCCTGGCGCCGGACGGCAGCGTCACCGCGCACAAGCTGCCGACGCCGAACGCCGAGCCGAGTTCGCTGGCGCTCGACCGCGCCGGCAAGCTGTGGTTCGTCGAGATGGAAGGCGGCAGGATCGGCCGCCTCGACCGCAGCGGGCGGATCACCGAATTCCCGACCACCGACGGCCATCCCGGCACTATCGCGGTGGATGCGCGCGGCGACGCGTGGTTCACGCAGATGGCCGGCCACGAGGCGAGCACCGATCCGCACGCCGGGCACGGCAGCGCGATGGTCGCCAAGGTCGGGCGCATCGATGCCGCCGGCAAGATGCACGACTACCGGCTGGCCGAGGGCTGGCCGACATCGATCGCCTTTGCGCGCGGCGACGACCGGGCCTGGGTCAGCGTGCTGGTGCCGGGCGAGCGGCCGCGCGGCAAGCTGCTGCGCCTGGACCGCGCCGGCAAATGGACGCCGGTCGCCGCCTGGGACAACAGCTGCCCGGGCAACCTGACGCTGCAGGCGAACGGGCGTCCCGCCTATTCGGACCATTGCCGCGGCGTCGTCGGCCGCGTCGACGGGCGCGGCCGCCTCGTCGAGCAGACGCTGCCGGCCGGCACCTATATCCAGCAACTGGCGGCGGCGCCGGACGGCAGCCTGTGGTTTTCCGGCGACGAAAAAGGCCGCCTGGGGCGCGTCGACCGCGACGGCAAGCTGAGCTACCTCGAACGCCGCGCCGACGACCAGACGATGGCGGTGCTGGTGACCCGCCGGGGCGAGGTCGTCTTCTCCGAGTTCTACAACTACAACATCAACCGCCTGACCCGCGCCGGCGACTACGTCGAGCACCTGGTCAACGTCGACGAGCGCAAGGACGTCCGCGAGGTGCGCGAGGGCGAGGTCTGCTACGTCCGCTTTGCGGCGCGCATCGCTGCCAAGGCCGAGATGGACGAAAAACGCGCCGCCGAAGTGCGCAGCGGCCGCTTCAAGCCGGACGGGCAGGGCACCGAGAAGCTGGTCGAGGACAAATGCCTGGCCTGCCACGATGCCCGCCGGCTGCTGCTGTCAAGGCGCAGCGACTGGACGCCGAGCATCGTCCGCATGCACGCCTACCGCGACATCCGCGGCGCCGGCGCGCTGAGCCCCGAGGACACGGCGCGCATCGTCGCCTATTTCAACACGCACTACGGCCTGTCGCGCTGAGCCAGACGTTCCCGGCACAGCGCCAGCGCGCGCATCACGTGTTTTTCGACGCTGCTGACCGAGATCCCCATCCGCTTCGCGACCTCGGCCTGCGACAGCCCGTCGAGGCGGTGCAGCAGAAAGGCTTCGCGACAGCGCGGGGCGAGCCGGTCGATGGCGTCGCGCAGGCAGTCGGCAGCCTCGATGCCGGCCATCCTGGCCTCGGGGGCATCGTCGTTCCCGGCTTCCTCCGGGGCGTCGCCATCGCCGGCGGCGACCTGCCAGCGCGGCGACGACAGCGCCTCGATCGCCAGGTGGCGGGCGGCGCAGAACAGGAAGCCGCGCGCATGACGGACGCCGGCGATCGTCGTGCCCCGGGACAGCAGGCGCAAAAACAGTTCCTGGACGAGGTCGACCGCGAGGTCGCGGCAATGGGTGCGCTGGCCCAGGAAGCGCACGAGTTCGTCGAAATGCAGCTCGTAGAGCGCCTCGATGTCTGCCTGCTGCGGAGGAAAATTCGGCGTGCTGTCCATGGGAGTCGGGCGTCGCCCGGCACCTTGCCCGGCCTTGACGCGCCGGCATCTTAGACGTCGCCGGATGCGCATGGAATGCGGCAAAAGGACGCAGCGACGCGGCGGGCTGGAATATCCCGCCGCTTGGTGTAGAGTTGAATCAGCACCCCATTTCACGGAGGACGGGTCATGGCCATCGAATCAGTCACTTCCAGCCTCAGCGCCTACATGATGCCGGGCCTGCAGCCGGGCCAGACACAGCAGGGCGGCGAGGCATCCCGGACCGTCGAGACGCGCGAGCCACGTCCCGAGGAACGCGTCGAGCGCACCGAGGAACCCCAGCGTCCGGTCGTCAATGCCCAGGGTCAGCAGACCGGAACGCTGATCAACGTCACTGCCTGAGCCAGCGAACGGGGAGCAGCCCATGGCGCTTTCCTCAGTCGATCTGCAGGCCGGTGGCGGCTTGTGGTCCCAGATTCAGCAACAGTTCGCCGAGCGCAACGCGGTGCAGGCCGAACAGCGGGCGAGAGCCCTGCAGTCTCAGGCCCGCCAGGCCCAGGGCGAGGCCGACCGCGCGCAGGAAAATGCGCGTTCGCTGAAACAGCAGTCCACCCAGGCCCAGGGCGAGGCCGAGCAGGCGCGGCGCAGCCTGTCGGCGATCGGTTCGATCGGCGAGGTGCAGGCCGGTTTCAGCGCCCTGCGGACCCAGATCGGCGAAGTGCTGGCCGATGCGGAGCAAGCGCCCCCCGCGGCCGTCGTCAATGCCTACGGCGAAACGACCGGGACCCGGGTCAACGTCACGGCCTGAACGGCCCGGCAGGGCCGGGAGGATCATGCCGGCGGATGGCGCCGGCGCTCCAGTCTGATATCTTTGCGATTTTTGCCCGCTGCGGCAGGAGGAAGCAATTGCTGGAAAATCACTGGTGCGCCTCGGTCGATGCAAGCATCCAGCTGCGGACCGGATGCAATCCGCTGGAAAAGCACGGCCCGCAGGCGGTGATCGTTCACGCCGACGCCTGGGCGCCGATGGACGCGATCGCCGATCCGCACGACATCCGGCAGGTCGTCGATTACGAGGTGATCTTCCTGGCCATCCGCCGCCTCGAAGCCAACGCGCATTGCGAATGCCTGGAATCGAGCATTCTCGAGGTCATGGATGCGATTTTCTCGATGCCGGTCGTTACCGCGGCCTTTGTTTCGATGCACAAGCCGCACGTCTACAACGGCCAGGGCACGCCGGCCATCTCGCTGCGCATGAACCGCGAGCAATGGGAGGGCCGGCGGCGATGATCACGGCGATCGGCGCGGTCGCGCGCAACGGCGTGCTCGGACTCGACAACTGGCTGCCCTGGGACATTCCGGAGGAACTGGCCTATTTCGAGCGGACCGTGGCCGGCGCAGCGCTGGTCGTCGGCCGGCTGACCTACGAGTCGATGGACGTCGTGCCCGTCGATTCCTTCGTCGTCACGCGCCAGGCGGGCAGGGCGCTGCGTCCCGGCTGCTGCGCGGTCGATTCGGTCGAAGCCGGGCTGCGCGGTGCGCTGGCGACCGGCAAGCCGGTTTTCGTGATCGGCGGCGCCTCGGTTTACGAAGCTGCCTGGCCCTACTGCCACCGCTTCCTGCTGACCCGGATCGAGGCCGATTTCGACGGCGACACGCTGTTCCCGGCCAGCATCCCGCTGGCCGCCTGGCAGGTCGCCGCGGAGACGTCGCGCCTGCTGCCGGAGCGCCGCAGCGGCCGGGAAATTTTGTGCCGTTTCGTCGATTACCGGCCGCTCCAGCCACCGCTCATGCCAACGTGATTTGCGCTTTGGCCGCGTAGCCAGCAAAATCCCGCATTTGCCGAAAACGACAATCCATATCCCGACCATGTCCAAGACCCGGAATGCCCTCAGCGCCGGACGCCATCTGTGGAAGGCGTTGATCGCGCTCGCCTTCGGCGGCTTCCTGCTGATGAGCTACGTGGTGTGGTCGGCGCACCGCGAAATCTGGGTCGAGGCGCGGTTGACCGCGCAAAGCCAGGTCGATCGGCTCGAGGCGCAGTTCGATGCGACGCTGCGCCGCGTCGACGCCAGCCTCGATGATCTCGCCTTCCGCCTGCCGCGCGAAGCGATGGACAAGTCCCGGGCCGCTGAGTTCAGGCCGGCGCTGGAAGCCCAGATCGACCGCATGCGCCGCAGTTTCCCGGAAGTCGCCGGATTCCGCGTCATCGACGCGCAGGGCGACGTGCTCTACCTGGCCGGCGGCGGCGACTACGTCAACCTCGCCGAGCGTTCCTATTTCCGCGAACTCCAGGCCGCGCCGGCGACGCCGATCGTGTTTTCCGAGGTCGTGCAGTCGCGGATCACCGGGCGGAAGACCGTCGTCGCGGCGAAGCCGGTCCGCGACGAGGCGGGGCGTTTCCTCGGCATCGTCAGCTCGGCGATCGAACTCGAACATTTCGGTGAACTGCTCGATGCGATCCGCGTCGGGCCGCACGGCGTCATCGCGATCCGGCGCAGTTCCACGCACGACCTGGTCGTCCAGAGCCATGCCTCGGAAGTGCCGGCGGTGCTGCCGGCCAGTCATCCGGTGCGCTGGCGCATGGCCGGCGGGGAGACGGCCGGCGTTTTCGAGCGCGACGGCGAGGACGGCGACGTCGTCCGCGTCTGGGCCTTCCGGACGCTGAAGGATTATCCCTTCTACGTGATGGCCGGGCTCGACCAGGAGGACGTGATGGCGGTCTGGCGCCAGCGCGCCAGCACGGTCGGCATGCTGGGCATCGTGCTGTTCCTGAGCCTGTGCTTCGTGCTGCTGTGGCTGGCCCGCGTCCAGCACCGCGAATCGAAGGCGGTCGAGAAGCTCGAGCGCCACCGCCGCCAGTTGCGCGAGGCGCAACGGCTGGCGCAGATCGGCAGCTGGGAGTTCGACATCGTCGACAACCGCCTGTCGTGGTCGGACGAGCTGTACCGCATCCTCGAACTCGATCCGCAGGAGGCGCCGGCGACCTACGAGCAGTTCCTCGCCCGCGTTCATGCCGACGACCGCGACCGGGTCGACCGCGCCTACCGGCAGTCGGTCGAACGCCACGAGCCGTACGAGGTCGAGCACCGGATGATCATGGCGGACGGCCGCGTCAAGCTGGTCCGCGAATGCGGCGAGACCGTCTATGCCGACGACGGCACGCCGCTGCGCTCGATCGGCACGGCCCAGGACATGACCGGCATCCGCCAGTTGGAATCGCAGATGGAACTGCTCGGCAGCGCGTTCCAGCACGGTGGCGAGGCGATCGTGATCACCGACTGCGACAACAACATCGTGCTGGTCAATCCGGCCTTCACGCGCCTGACCGGCTATACCAAGGAAGACGTGATCGGCCGCAATCCGCGCATCCTGTCGGCCGGGCGCAACACGCCGGCGGACTACCAGCGGATGTGGCAGGGATTGCGGGAAAACGGCTTCTGGCAGGGCGAGATCTGGGATCGCCGCAAGGACGGCGGCATCTACCCGAAATGGCTGTCGATCTCGGTGATCCGCGACGAGGAAGGCGCCGTCCGCTACTACATCGCCCATTTCACCGACGTGTCGTCCGAACGCGCCGCGGAAGCCCGGCTGCACCACATGGCCCACCACGACGTGCTGACCGGGCTGTACAACCGGGCCAGCCTGAAGGAGCGCCTCGACCACGGGCTGGCGGTCGCCCGCCGGGAAAATGCGAAGATCGCGCTGCTCTTCATCGACCTCGACCGCTTCAAGGTCATCAACGACACGCTCGGCCACCATGTCGGCGACGAGCTGCTGATCCAGGTCGGCCGGCGCCTGCGTTCCTGCGTCCGCGAAAGCGACGTCGTCGCGCGGCTGGGCGGCGACGAGTTCGTCATCATGCTGACCGGCGTCGAGCACAGCAGCACCGTCGCGATGATCGCCGAGAAGCTGGTCAGCGAGGTCAACGACCCCTACCAGGTTGGCGTGCACCAGCTCTACACGTCGCCGAGCATCGGCATCGCGATTTTCCCGACCGACGGCCCGGACGGCGAAACGCTGATGAAGAATGCCGACGCCGCGATGTATCACGCGAAGAACGCCGGCCGGAACAACTTCCAGTTCTTCGACGCGCGGATGAACGAGGCGTCGCTCGAGCGCCTGAAGATCGAGAACAGCCTGCGCCAGGGCCTGGGCCGCGACGAGTTCCTGCTGCATTTCCAGCCCATCGTCGATGTCCGCAGCGGCCGGGTCGCCGGTCTCGAGGCGCTGGTCCGCTGGCAGCACCCGGAGCGCGGCCTGCTGTTCCCGGGCACCTTCATCGGCGTCGCCGAGGAAACCGGACTGATCATGCCGCTCGGCGACTGGGTCTTCTGGGCCGCCTGCCGCCAGCTGGCCGAATTCCGCCGGATCGGCATCCGTGACGTCAAGATGAGCCTGAACATCTCGGCGATCCAGATGCGCAACGGCAATCTCGACGTGCTGACGCGCGGCGCGATCGAGGCCTACGACCTCGAGCCGGGCGACCTGATCTTCGAGATCACCGAGTCGGTCGCGATGCAGCAGCCGGAAGAAACCGTGCGCATCCTCGACATCCTGCACGACATGGGCGTCACGCTGGCGCTCGACGATTTCGGCACCGGCTATTCGTCGCTCAGCTACCTGCGGATGTTCGCGCTGAACCACCTGAAGCTGGACCGCTCCTTCGTCCAGGAAATCGGCCAGGATGCCGACGGGCAGGTGATCTGCGACGCCACCATCGGCCTGGCCCACAACCTCGGCCTGAAGCTGATCGCCGAGGGCGTCGAAACCGAAGAGCAGCTCGACTACCTGCGCGGCCGCGGCTGCGATCTGGTCCAGGGCTACCTGTTCAGCAAGCCGCTGCCGGCCGACCAGGCCGTCGACTTCATCCGCCAGCGCAACGGCTGAGCGCAGGGAGGCAGCCCCAGGGCCTGCCCGTTCAGCGCGACGGGCCGGCTCTTTGCCAGGCCACGGGCAATCCGGACCGCCCGCCCGGCAAGGGCTTGCCCGACCCGTCGAAAACCCCGACAAAAAACGCTTGCCTCGTCCGGGCGTTTTTCCTATGATTCAAACGAACGTATGAATCATAGGAAGTCAGCATGGTCGAAGCACGCAACAACGATACCCGCGAACGCATCCTCGACGCCGCCGAGCGCCTGTTCATGGCGCACGGCTACGAAGGCACGTCGATGCGCCAGATCACCGGCGAGGCCGGGGTCAACCTGGCCGCCGTCAATTACCACTTCGGTTCCAAGGAAACCCTGATCCAGGAAGTGTTCCGGCGCCGGCTCGACTGGCTCAACGAGGAGCGCCTGCGCGTGCTCGACGAACTCGAGCGCGAAGCGGCGGGGCAGCCGCTGAAGCCGTCGCAGATCGTCGATGCCTTCTTCGGCACGATGCTGCGCATGGCCGAGGACGAATCGCGCGGTGGCATGACCTTCCTGCGCCTGCTCGGCCGCACGCTGGCCGAGCCGTCGGAATTCATCCGCGGCTTCCTGGCGCACGAATACAAGACGGTCGTCGACCGCTACAAGGAGGCGCTGTTCAAGGCGCTGCCCGACGTGCCGAAGGCCGAAATCGTCTGGCGTTTCCATTTCATGCTCGGCGCCACGTCCTACGCGATCGCCGGGACCGACGCGCTGCGCCTGGTCACCGACTGGCAGATCGAACCGGAGGATTCGGTCGACCGGCTGGACCGGCTGCTGCCGCGGCTGATGTCGTTCCTGATCGGCGGCCTGCGTGCCCAGCTGCCCCAGTTCCCGGATGCGGCGGTCGACCGCTGAAAAACGGCCAAAACCACAAAAGACATAAAAGGAGACAAAGCATGCAAACCCTGATTCTCGTGCTGGCGGCGGCCGGCCTGGCGCTGGCGGCGACGCTCGTCGTCCGGCCGCTCCGCCGGGCGCTGCTCACCCGGCCGATTTTTTCCGCCTACCGCAAGGTGCTGCCGCAGATGTCCGACACCGAGCGCGACGCGCTCGAAGCCGGCAGCGTCTGGTGGGAGGGCGAGCTGTTCCGCGGCCGGCCCGACTGGCAGAAGCTGCACGCCTACCCGCAACCGAAGCTGAGCGCCGAGGAGCGCGCCTTCATGGACGGCCCGGTGGTCGAAGCCTGCCGCCTGGTCGACGACTGGCAGGTGACGCACGAACTGTACGACCTGCCGCACGCCGCCTGGCGCTACATCAAGGCGCAGGGCTTCCTCGGCATGATCATCCCGAAGCAGTACGGCGGCCTGGAATTCTCGGCCTACGCGCACTCCGAGGTGGTGACCCGGCTGTCGACCCGCTCGTCGGCGCTCGCCGTGTCGGTGATGGTGCCCAATTCGCTCGGCCCGGCCGAACTGCTGCTGCACTACGGCACCGAGGAACAGAAGAACCACTACCTGCCGCGCCTCGCCAAGGGCATCGAGGTGCCGGCCTTCGCGTTGACCAGTCCGTGGGCCGGTTCCGACGCGGCGTCGATTCCCGATCACGGCATCGTCTGCAAGGGCATCTACCAGGGGCGCGAAGTGCTCGGCATGCGCGTCACCTGGGACAAGCGCTACATCACGCTGGCGCCGGTGTGCACGCTGCTCGGCCTGGCCTTCCGGCTGTACGACCCGGACGGCCTGCTCGGCGACCGGAAGGATATCGGCATCACCTGCGCGCTGGTTCCCTACGACCATCCGGGCGTCGATACCGGCCGCCGCCATTTCCCGCTCAACGCGATGTTCATGAACGGCCCGACCCGCGGCAAGGAGGTCTTCATGCCGCTCGACTTCATCATCGGCGGACCGAAGATGGCCGGCCAGGGCTGGCGCATGCTGATGGAGTGCCTGGCGGCCGGCCGCTCGATCTCGCTGCCGTCGTCGAACACCGGCATGGCGCAGATGACGGCGCGCGCCGTCGGCGGCTACGCCCGCGTCCGCTCGCAATTCAAGATGGCGGTCGGCAAGTTCGAGGGCGTG
Source organism: Dechloromonas sp. (assembly GCA_028687035.1). GTDB lineage: Bacteria > Pseudomonadota > Gammaproteobacteria > Burkholderiales > Rhodocyclaceae > Azonexus. The sequence goes on from JAQUAX010000001.1 coordinate 169,801, forward strand.
GAAGAAGCGCTGACCCGGATCGGCGCCTACACCTACATGATGGACGCGGTGCGCACGATGACCGCCGGCGCCGTCGATCTCGGCGAAAAGCCGTCGGTGGTGTCGGCGATCGCCAAGTACCACGTCACCGAGCGCGCCCGCCAGGTGGTCAATGACGGCATGGACGTGATCGGCGGCAAGGGCATCTGCCTCGGCCCCTCCAACTTCCTCGGCCGCGCCTACCAGCAGGTGCCGATCGGCATCACCGTCGAGGGCGCCAACATCCTGACCCGCTCGCTGATCATCTTCGGGCAGGGCGCCATCCGCTGCCATCCCTGGCTGCTCGCCGAAATGCAGGCGGCGCAGGACGCCGACCCGGCGCGCGGCCTGGTCGCCTTCGACAAGGCGCTGTTCGGCCACATCGGCTTCACCATCCGCAACGGCTTCCGGGCATTGCGCCAGGGCCTGACCGGTTCGCACTTCGTCACGGTGAATACCGACGTGGCGCCGGAAATGCGCCGCTACTACCAGCAGCTGACCCGCTTCTCGGCCGCCTTCGCCTTCCTGTCCGACATCTCGCTGCTGGTGCTCGGCGGCAGCGTCAAGCGTCGCGAAAAGCTGTCGGCGCGCCTCGGCGACATCCTCGCCCAGATGTACCTGATCTCCTGCACGCTGAAGCGCTACGAGGCTGAAGGCCGCCAGCCGGCCGACGCGCCGCTCGCCCACTGGGCGATCTGGGACGCCATGTACAAGGCGCAGCAGGCTTTCGACGGCGTCATCGCCAACTTCCCGAACCGCTTCATCGCCGCCTTCCTGCACCGTTCCATCTTCCCGTGGGGCCATCCCTACGTCGTGCCTTCGGACGAGGTCGGCCACCAGGTCGCCAGGCTGCTGATCGCGCCGTCGCCGACCCGCGAGCGCTTGACCGCCGAATGCTACGTGCCGCTCGACGAGAACGAGCCGGTCGGCGCCATCGAACTGGCGCTCGCCGCGACGCTGCAGGCCGAACCGATCGAGGCGAAGATCCGCGAGGCCGAGAAGGCCGGGCGCTTCGACGGCAACCCGCGCGCCAACGTCCGCGACATCGCGACGGTCGCCGCCGAATGCGGCGTCATCACCGCTGCCGAGGCCGAGATCATGCGCCGGCGCAACCACCTGCGCGACATCGTCGTGCGCGTCGATGACTTCCCCTTCGACTATGGCGTGGCGACCGCCAACAAGCCGGCCGAACCGCGGATGGCGGCGTGATGAAGCCGATCTACATCATCGACGGCGCGCGCACGCCTTTCCTGAAGGCGCAGAAAGGGCCGGGGCCGTTCGCGGCTTCCGACCTGGCGACGCAGGCCGGGCGCGCCTTGCTGCTGCGCCAGCCGTTCGAACCGTCCGACCTCGACGAGGTCATCCTCGGCTGCGCCGCGCCGTCGCCGGACGAAACCAACATCGGGCGCATGGTCGCGCTGCGCATGGGCTGCGGCAACCAGGTGCCGGGCTGGACCGTGATGCGCAACTGCGCCTCCGGCATGCAGGCGATCGATTCGGCGATCGCCAATATCCAGTGCGGGCGGGCCAACCTGGTGCTGGCCGGCGGCGTCGATGCGCTGTCGCGCGCGCCGCTGCTCTATTCGGACGCGATGGTGCGCTGGTTCGCCGGCCTGATGAACCTGCGCACGCCGCTCGCCAAGGCGAGGCATTTCCTCAAGCTGCGCCCGGCCGCGCTGCTGACGCCGGTGATCGGCCTGATGAAGGGCCTGACCGACCCGGTGGTCGGCCTCTTGATGGGGCAGACCGCCGAAAACCTGGCCTGGAAATTCGGCATCGGCCGCGCCGCGATGGACGCCTTCTCGGTCGATAGCCACCGGCGGGCGATCGCCGCGCGCGCTGCCGGCCATTTCGCCGAAATCGTGCCGCTGGTCGATGCCGCCGGCCAGGTTTATGCCGAAGACGACGGCGTGCGCGCCGACGCCAGCCCCGAGGGCATGGCCAAGCCGAAACCCTTCTTCGACCGCAAGTACGGCCGGATCACCGCCGCCAACAGTTCGCAGATCACCGACGGCGCCGCCTGGCTGCTGCTCGCCTCGGAAGAAGCGGTGCAGAAGTGGAATCTGCAGCCGATCGGCAAGATCGTCGATAGCCAGTGGTCGGGGCTGGAACCCGAGCAGATGGGCCTCGGCCCGGTGCATGCGTCGACGCCGCTGCTGCAGCGCCACGGCCTGGGACTGGCCGACATCGACTACTGGGAACTCAACGAAGCCTTCGCCGCGCAGGTGCTGGCCTGCGTCGCCGCCTGGCGTGACGAGACCTACTGCCGCGAACAGCTCGGCCTGCCCGGCGCGCTCGGCGCGGTCGACCCGGCGCGGCTCAACGTCGACGGCGGCGCCGTGGCGATCGGCCACCCGGTCGGCGCCTCGGGCGCGCGCATCGTGCTGCACCTGCTGCACGTGCTGCGCCGCAATCACGCGAAGCGCGGCATCGCGACGATCTGCATCGGCGGCGGCCTGGGCGGTGCGATGCTGGTGGAGGCCTGCTGATGAAACACTGGACACTGGAACACGAACAGGGCGGCATCGCCGTCGCGACGCTCGACCGCGCCGGCGAATCGGCCAACGCGCTGTCGGCCGAGGTGATGGCCGAACTCGGCGAACTGCTCGACCGCCTCGACCGGCAGCCACCCAAGGGCCTGATCTTCCGCTCGGCCAAGCCGGCCGGTTTCATCGCCGGCGCCGACATCGACGAGTTCTCGCAACTCGACACGCCGGCCAGGGGCAGGGCGCTGGTCGCGCGCGGCTGGGAGCTGTTCAACCGCCTGGCCGCCGTGCCTTACCCGACGCTGGCGCTGGTCCGCGGCCATTGCCTGGGCGGCGGGCTGGAGCTGGCGCTGGCTTGCCGCTACCTCTTGGCGGTCGATGAGCCGGGCACCCGGCTCGGTCTGCCCGAGGTGATGCTCGGCATCTTCCCCGGCTGGGGCGGCATGCTGCGCCTGCCGCAGCGGGTCGGTCCGGGCGCCGCGCTCGACCTGATGCTGACCGGGCGCACGGTCGACGCGCAGCGGGCGCGGAAAATGGGCCTGGCCGACGATTGCGTGCCGCCGCGCGTGATGGACGCCGCGGCCCGCCAGCTGCTGCTCTCCGGGCAGCCGCGCCGGCCGCTGCCGCTGGTCCAGCGCCTGCTCGGCGGGCCGCTGAAGGGCGTCGTCGCCCGTGGCGCCCGCCAGCAGGTCGCGAAGAAGGCGCGTCCCGAGCATTACCCGGCGCCCTACGCGATCATCGAGCTGTGGCAGAAGCACGGCGGCAACGCGCTGGCGGCGCCGGAGATCGTCGACCGCATCATCGCCTCGCCGACCGCGCGCAACCTGCTGCGCGTCTTCCGGCTGCAGGAGCGCCTGAAGGGCTTCGGCAAGGACGGTGATTTCACGGCAAAGCACGTGCACGTCATCGGCGCCGGCGTGATGGGCGGCGACATCGCCGCCTGGTGCGCGCTGCGCGGCCTGCGCGTGACGCTGCAGGATCAGGAGATCGGCCGCATCGCGCCGGCCATCCAGCGCGCCGCCAAACTGTTCGCCAGGAAGCTGCGCGACCCGCTGCTCGCCCGCGCCGCCTTCGACCGCCTGATTCCCGACCCCGAAGGGCAGGGCGTCGCCCATGCCGACGTCGTCATCGAGGCGATTTTCGAGAACCTCGATGCCAAGCACGCGCTGTTCCGCCAGCTCGAACCGCGCCTGAAGCCGGGCGCGGTGCTCGCCAGCAACACCTCCAGCCTGAAACTCGAAGACCTGCGGACGGTGCTGCAGCGGCCGCAACGCCTGGTCGGCATCCACTTCTTCAACCCGGTGGCGATGATGCCGCTGGTCGAGGTGGTCGCCGCCGAGGGCGCCGACCCGGCCGCGCTGCAGGCCGCCTGCGCCTTCGTCCGGCAGATCGACAAGCTGCCGCTGCCGGTGAAGAGCGCGCCCGGCTTCCTGGTCAATGCGGTGCTGGCGCCCTACATGCTGGCCGCGCTGCGCGCGGTCGACGACGGCATTGCGCCGGAAACGGTGGATGCGGCGCTGCTCGCCTTCGGCATGCCGATGGGACCGGTCGAGCTGGTCGATACGGTCGGCCTCGACGTCGCGCTGGCCGCCGGCCGGCAGCTGGCCGACGGGGCCGAGGCGCCGCGCTGCCTGGCCGAGCGCGTCGCCGCCGGCCAGCTCGGCAAGAAGAGCGGGCGCGGCTTCTACGACTGGTCGTCGGGCAAGCCGGCCAAGGCCGCCGCCGGCGCGGTGCCGGCAGGCCTGGCCGAAAAGCTGGTCAGGCCGCTGGTCGACCGCACGCAGGCGCTGGTCGATGCCGGCATCGTCGCCGACGCCGACCTGGCCGATGCCGGCGTAATATTTGGCACCGGTTTCGCCCCCTTTACCGGCGGGCCGTTGAACCATCGCCGCACGGGAGGGCGGGCCATCTGAATTTTTGCAGTACCCACACACAACGAGACAGGAGACAAGACAATGCAACAACCCTTCATTCCCCGCCTGGTGCCGGCCCTGCTGGCCGTCGCCTTTTCCGGGACCGCCGCCGCGGCCGGTTTCCAGCTGCTGGAACAGAACGCCAGCGGCCTCGGCAGTTCCTACGCCGGCTCGGCGGCGCTGGCCGAGAACGCCAGCACCATCTTCTACAACCCGGCCGGCATGACGCAGCTGCCCGGACGCAACGTGTCGGCCGGCATCAACGCGATCCGGCCGAGCTTCACCTTCACTGATAGCGGTTCAACAAATCCGACAGCTTTGGGTGGAGGCGCAGCGACCGGCGGCAACGGCGGCGACGCGGCCGGCGAATGGTCGCCGCTGCCCAACGGCTACCTGTCGTGGCAGCTCGACGACCGCTGGTTCGTCGGCGTCGGCTTCGGCGCCCCGTTCGGGCTGAAGACCGAGTACGAGCCGGGCTGGGTCGGCCGTTTCCACTCGATCAAGTTCGACATCAAGACCTACAACATCAACCCGTCGGTCGCCTACAAGGTCAACGACATGCTGTCGGTCGGTGCCGGCGTCAGCTGGCAGCGCATCGAGGCCGAGTACATCAAGCGGGCCGTGGTGCCGGTCCCGAATGTGGGCATCTTCACGCCGCTGGCGACCAACGAGCTCGAATCCGACGCCTGGGGCTGGAACGTCGGCGCAACGCTGCAGCCGCGGGCCGACACCCGCTTCGGCGTGTCGTACCGCTCGGCGATCATGCACCATGCCGAGGGCACCCAGACGCTGCGCGACGGCCTGAACGTCGATAACACCGCGAAGGCCGACGTCAAGCTGCCGGATACCCTGGTGCTCAGCGCCTGGCACCAGCTCAACGATCGCTGGGAACTGCTGGCCGACGTCTCGTGGACCGGCTGGAGCAGCATCCCGAAACTGGTGATCACCAACGGCAGCGGCCAGTCCGACCAGCTGACGCTGAAATTCCGCGACACCTGGCGCGTCGCCCTCGGCGCCAACTACAAGGTCAGCGACGCCTGGAAGCTGAAGGCGGGCCTGGCCTGGGACCAGTCGCCGGTGCCCGACGAGGAACATCGCCCGGCTTCGCTGCCCGACAACGACCGCACGTGGATTTCGTTCGGCGTGCAGTACCGGCCGGCCAAGGATTCCACGCTGGATGTCGGCTATGCCCACCTGATCGTCAAGGACACGAAGATCAACAACACCGACAGCACGCTGACGCGCGGCCTGCTGGCCGGCAACTACGATTCGCACGCGCACATCTTCGGCGTCCAGTACTCGCTGGCCTTCTGATTTTTCCATCGTTCCCTGCGTTTTTGATCCCCGGCCAGTCCGGGGATTTTTTTTGAAAATGCCGCGAAAAAACAGTTGACCGCGAAGGCCGGAAATCTATAATTCAAACGTTCGTTTTATTTTTTAACGAAGCGCACAAGAACATAAAGGAGACATGCTTTGAGCAAGCTGATCGTCAGGAAAGCCGCCGTGCTCGGTGCCGGCGTGATGGGGGCGCAGATCGCGGCGCACCTTGCCAATGCCGGCGTGCCGGTGCTGTTGTACGACCTGCCGGCCAAGGAGGGCGACAAGAATGCCGTCGCCAGCAAGGCCCTGGCCGGGCTGAAGAAACTCGATCCGGCGCCGCTCGCCGGGCGCGGCGCGCTGGCGCTGATCGAGGCCGCCAACTACGACGAGCACCTGGGCCGCCTGGCCGAGTGCGACCTGGTGATCGAGGCGATCGCCGAGCGCATGGACTGGAAGAACGCGCTCTACGCCAAAATCGCCCCGCATCTGGCGTCGACCGCGATCGTCGCATCGAACACCTCCGGCCTGGCTATCGACGCGCTGGCCCAGGGCCTGCCGGAAAGCGCGCGGCCGCGTTTCTGCGGCATCCACTTCTTCAACCCGCCGCGCTACATGCACCTGGTCGAGATCATCGCCACGCGCAGCACCGACGCGGCGACGCTCGACCTGCTGGAAACCTGGCTGACCTCGCGCCTCGGCAAGGGCGTCATCCGCGCGCTCGATACGCCGAACTTCGTCGCCAACCGCATCGGCGTCTTCTCCATCCTCGCGGTGATGCACCATACCGCCGCCTTCGGCCTCGGCTTCGACACGGTCGACGCGCTGACCGGCCCGAAAATCGGCCGCCCGAAGAGCGCCACCTACCGCACCGCCGACGTGGTCGGCCTCGACACCCTGGCGCATGTCGTCAAAACCATGCAGGACACGCTGCCGGCCGACCCGTGGCACGCCCACTTCCTCGTGCCGGAATGGCTGGCCGCGCTGATCGGCCAGGGCGCCCTCGGCCAGAAGACGCGCTGCGGCATCTTCCGCAAGCAGGGCAAGGAAATCCAGGTGCTCGACCTGGCCGCCCGCGACTACCGCACTTCGGCCGGCGAAGTTGCCGACGAGGTCGCGTCCATCCTGAAGATCAAGTCGCCGGCCGAGAAGTTCGCCGCGCTGCGCGCCTCGACCCACCCGCAGGCGCAGTTCCTGTGGGCGATCTTCCGCGACGTCTTCCACTACTGCGCGGTGCAGCTCGAACACATCGCCGACAACGCGCGCGACGTCGATTTCGCGATGCGCTGGGGCTTCGGCTGGGCGCAGGGGCCGTTCGAAACCTGGCAGGCCGCCGGCTGGGCTGAAATCGCCCAGGCGATCGCCGCCGACATCGCCGCCGGCAAGGCGATGAGCGCCGCGCCGCTGCCGGCCTGGGCGCTCGAAGCCGGCCGTGACGGCGTGCATGGCGCCTTCGGTTCGTGGTCGGCGCGCAAGTCGGCTTATGTCGCCCGCTCGGCCTTGCCGGTCTACGAGCGCCAGCTGTTCCCGGAAAGCGTGCTCGGCGAAGGCGCTTCGCGCCCGGAAAAATCCGGCGAGACGCTGTACGAGAACGACGGCGTCCGCCTGTGGCGTCTGCCCGCGGTCGACGCCGGGATCGGCATCCTTTCCTTCAAGTCCAAGATGCACACCGTCGGCGACGAGGTGCTCGACGGCGTGCTGAGCGCGCTGCGCCAGGCCGAAACGACGCTCGACGGCGTCGTCGTCTGGCACGAGGCGCCGTTCGCGGTCGGCGCCAACCTGGCGCAGGTTTCCGAGGCCATCGCCGCCGGGCAGTTCGACGTGCTCGAAGCAACCGTCGAGAAGTTCCAGCGCGCCTCGCAGGCGCTGAAATATTCGCAGGTGCCGGTGGTTGCCGCGGTGCAGGGCATGGCGCTCGGTGGCGGCTGCGAATTCGTCATGCACGCGGCGAAGCGGGTGCTGGCGCTGGAAAGCTACGTCGGCCTGGTCGAGGCCGGGGTCGGGCTGATCCCGGCCGGCGGCGGCTGCAAGGAGTTCGCCGTGCGCGCCGCCGAATGGGCCGCGCAATCGGCGACGCCGGGCGAGGTCTTCAACTTCCTGCAGCCGGCCTTCCAGACCATCGCCATGGCCAAGGTCGCCAAGAGCGCACAGCAGGCCGTCGAGTTCGGTTTCGCGAAGCCGTCGGACACCATCCTGTTCAACGCCCACGAACTGCTCTTCGTCGCGCTGCGCGAAGCGCGCGCGCTGGCCGAGGCCGGCTGGGCGCCGCCGCCGACCGCGCGCGCCATTCCGGTCGCCGGCCGCACCGGCATCGCGACCTTCGAGATGATGCTGGTCAACATGAAGGAGGGCGGCATGATCTCGGCGCACGACTATCAGGTCGCCCGCGCCGCCGCCGTCGCGCTGTGCGGCGGCGAGGTCGAGACCGGCAGCCAGGTCGACGAGGAATGGCTGCTCACCGTCGAGCGCCGGCTGTTCGTCGAACTGCTGAAAAATCCGCTGACCCAGGCGCGCATCAAACACATGCTGGACACCGGCAAGCCGCTGCGCAATTGACCGGGACGAGGAGACAAGACAAATGAGCAAACAAATCCAGGACGCCTACATCGTCGCCGCGACCCGCCTGCCGGTCGCCAAGAAAAACGGCATGTTCCGCCATGTGCGGCCCGACGACATGCTGGCCCATGCCATCCGCTCGGTCGTCGCGCAGGCGCCGGGGCTCGATCCGGCGCGCATCGGCGACGTCATCGTCGGCTGCGCGATGCCGGAAGCCGAGCAGGGCATGAACGTCGCCCGCATCGGCCTGCTGCTGGCCGGCCTGCCCAATACCGTGCCGGGCATGACGATCAACCGCTTCTGCTCGTCCGGCGTGCAGGCGGTGGCCGACGCCGCCAGCCAGATCCGCCTCGGCCTGGCCGATGTGATGATCGCCGCCGGCACCGAGTCGATGACCATCATGCCGCAGATGATGGGCAACAAGATGGCGATGAACCCGGCGATCTTCACCGACGAGCATGTCGGCATCGCCTACGGCATGGGCCTGACCGCCGAGAAGGTGGCGAAGCAGTGGCAGATCTCGCGCGACGACCAGGACGCCTTCGCCGTCGAATCGCACCGGAAGGCCTGCGCGGCGATCGCCGCTGGGCATTTCCGCGCCGAGATTTCGCCCTTCACGGTGCGCGAGAACCTGCCGGACCTCGCCAGCGGCCAGGTGCGGGTCCGCGAATTCGTCGCCGACACCGACGAAGGGCCGCGCCCGGATTCGGCGCCGGACAAGCTGGCCAAATTGAAGCCGGTGTTCCACGCGCGCGGTTCGGTGACCGCCGGCAACTCGTCGCAGATGTCGGACGGCGCCGGCGCGGTGCTGCTGGTCTCGGAAAAGGTGTTGAAGGAGCACAAGCTGACGCCGCTCGCCCGCTTCGCCGGCTACGCGGTCGGCGGCGTCGCCCCGGAAATCATGGGCGTCGGCCCGCTGGCGGCGATTCCCAAGGTGCTGGCGCAGGCCGGCATCACGCAGGATCAGCTCGACTGGATCGAACTCAACGAAGCCTTCGCCGCGCAGTCGCTGGCGGTGATCCGCGAACTCGGCCTCGATCCGGCGAAGGTCAACCCGCTGGGCGGTGCCATCGCGCTCGGCCACCCGCTCGGCGCGACCGGCGCGATCCGCACGGCGACCGTGGTGCACGGCCTGCAGCGGACCGGCGGCAAGTACGGCATGGTGACCATGTGCATCGGCACCGGCATGGGCGCCGCCGGCATTTTCGAGCGGATCTGACGGTCGACCGCGGAAGAAACCGTGAAACCGGCCTGGATCGCCAAATTGCCGCCCGCCTGGCGGGCGCGGATGGTGCGGATGGGGTTCAACCTGCATCCGGCCTTCCGCGGCACCGGCGGGCGCGTCGAGCATGTGGCGCGCGACCTGCGCCATATCCGCATCCGGCTGCCGCTGACCTGGCGGACGAAGAACATCGTCGGCTCGCTGTACGGCGGCTCGCTGTTCGCGATCACCGACGGCGCGCACCCGATGATGCTGATGGCGGCGCTCGGCGACGGCTACATCGTCTGGGACAAGGCGGCCAGCATCCGCTACCGCAAGCCCGGCTACTCGACGCTGTACGCCGATTTCCGGCTCGACGACGGCGAACTGGCCGAGATCCGCGCCGCGCTGGCCGAATTCCCGGAGCTTGAGCGGACTTTCTCGGTCGAACTGAAGGATGGCGACGGCGTCGTGCATACCGTCGTCGAACGCACCGTCTATATCGCAGAAAAGAATTACTACCGGCAAAAGAAAGCTGGAGGAGACCAATGATTCAATCCACCCGACTGCAGCGCGCCGCCCTGGTTGCCGCGCTGCTCGCCGCACCCGGGCTGCACGCCGCCGAAGTGGCCGGCGTCCAGGTGCCCGACACCGCCCGCGTCGGCAATGCCGACCTGGTGCTGAACGGCGCCGGCCTGCGCAGCAAGCTGTTCCTGAAGGTCTATGTCGGCGCGCTGTACGTCGACCGCAGGATGGCGACGCCGGCGGCGATCTACGACAGCCCGGCGCCGCGCCGGATCAGCCTGCGCCTGATGCGCGACCTCGACGCCGAATCGCTGCACGCGGCGCTCGACGAGGGCCTGCGCAACAACCTGGCACCGGCCGAACTGGCCGCGCTGCAGCCCCAGGCGGCGCAGCTCGGCGCCCTGATGAAGGCTATCGGCCAGGTCAGGGAAGGGGATACCATCGCCATCGACTTCACCGCCGACGGCATCGCCGTCGGGCTGAACGGGGAAGGCCGCGGCAAGGTGGCCGGGCCGGGCTTCGCGAAAGCGCTGCTGCGGGTCTGGCTGGGCGACAGGCCGGCGGACGCCTCGCTGAAGAAGGCGCTGCTGGGCAACTGAGGAGGAGACGAACATGGACAGGATCTGGCTGCAAAGCTACCCGGCCGGCGTACCGGCCGACATCGACATCGAGCACATCCCGTCGCTGGTCGCGCTGCTCGAAACGGCCTGCGCGACCTATGCCGACAAGGTCGCCTACCTCAGCATGGGCAAGGCGATGACCTACCGCGAGCTGGACGAGGCGAGCCGCGCCTTCGCCGGCTGGCTGCAGTCGATCGGCATGAAGAAGGGCGACCGCGTCGCGCTGATGATGCCCAACCTGCTGCAATACCCGGTCGCGCTGTTCGGCACGCTGCGCGCCGGCTGCGTCGTGGTCAATTGCAATCCGTTGTACACGCCGCGCGAACTCGAGCACCAGCTGAAGGACTCCGGCGCGACGGCCATCGTCATCGTCGAGAACTTCGCGCACACGCTGCAGCAGGCGATCGCCCACACCGCGATCCGCCACGTCATCGTCACGCCGATGGGCGAAATGCTCGGCGGGCTGAAGGGTTCGCTGGTCAATTTCGTCGTCCGCCGCGTCAAGAAACTGGTGCCGGCCTGGCATCTGCCGGGCGCCATCCGCTTCAACGCGGCGCTCGCCGCCGGCCGCCGGCACGGCTGGCAGCCGGTGCCGCTCGGCCAGGACGACGTCGCCTTCCTGCAATACACCGGCGGCACGACCGGCGTGTCCAAGGGCGCGATGCTGACGCACGCCAACATCGCCTCCAACGTGACCCAGGCGCACGCCTGGATCAAGCCGGTGATCCGCGACGGCGAGGAATTCATCATCACCGCGCTGCCGCTCTATCACATCTTCGCGCTGACCGCGAACTGCCTGACCTTCCTGATGATCGGCGCGCGCAACCTGCTGATCGCCAACCCGCGCGACATTCCGGGATTCGTCAAGGAATGGGGCAAGTACCCGGTCACCGTCGTCACCGGCGTCAATACGCTGTTCAACGCGCTGCTCAACAACCCGGACTTCGGCAAGCTCGATTTCTCGACCATGCGCGTCACGCTGGGCGGCGGCATGGCGGTGCAGGGCCCGGTCGCCGAACGCTGGCTGAAAGTGACCGGCGTACCGCTGCTGCAGGCCTACGGCCTGACCGAAACCAGCCCGGCGGCGACGATCAACCCGCTCGACATGCACGAGTTCAACGGCGCGATCGGGCTGCCGATTTCCTCCACCGCGGTGTCGATCCGCGACGACGACGGCATCGAGGTGCCGCAGGGCCAGGTCGGCGAAATCTGCATCCGCGGCCCGCAGGTGATGAAGGGCTACTGGCAGCGCCCGGACGAAACCGCCAACGTCTTCTACCCGGACGGCTTCCTGCGCACCGGCGACATGGGCTACGTCGATAAAAAAGGCTTCGTTTTCCTGGTCGACCGCAAGAAGGACATGATCCTGGTCTCCGGCTTCAACGTGTATCCGAACGAGGTCGAGGAAGCCGTCGCGATGCATCCGGGGGTCGTCGATGTCGCGGCGATCGGCGTCGCCGACGAACATTCCGGCGAGGCGGTGAAGATTTTCGTCGTGCGCAAGGATCCGCGCCTGACCGAGCAGATGCTGATCGAGCACTGCCGCGGCGTGCTGACCGGCTACAAGATTCCCAAACATGTCGAATTCCGCGACGACCTGCCGCGCACCAACGTCGGCAAGATCCTGCGTCGCGCCCTCAAGGAGCAAGGCTGATGGCGATTCCCGCCCAACTCGAGCGCAACCTCAAGCTGCCGGTGATCTGCGCGCCGATGTTCATCGTCTCCAACCCGGACCTGGTGATTGCCCAGTGCCGGAGCGGCGTCGTCGGCTCCTTTCCGGCGCTCAACGCCCGGCCGATGGAGATGCTCGACGACTGGCTGCTGCGCATCAGGCGCGAACTGGCGGCCGACCCGCAGGCGGCGCCGTTCGCGGTCAACCAGATCATCCACCCGTCGAACGCCCGCCTCGAGCACGACATGGCGCTCTGCGTGAAGCACGAGGTGCCGCTGCTCATCACCAGCCTGTCGGCGCCGACCGCCATCGTGCCGCAGGTGCATGCCTACGGCGGCCTGGTCTTCCATGACGTGATCAGCGTCCGCCACGCGCAGAAGGCGATCGAGGCCGGCGTCGACGGGCTGATCCTGGTCTGCGCCGGCGCCGGCGGCCATGCCGGCACGCTCAGCCCGTTCGCGCTGGTCGGCGAAATCCGCAAGTTCTGGGACGGCCCGATCGCGCTCTCCGGCGCCATTGCCAGCGGCAGTTCCATCCTCGCCGCGCAGGCGATGGGGGCCGACTTCGCCTACATCGGCACGCGCTTCATCGCCACCCGCGAGGCCAACGCCGTCGCCGCCTACAAGCAGGCGCTGGTCGACGCCGCGGCCGGCGACATCGTCTATACGCCGTACTTCACCGGCGTGCACGGCAACTACCTGAAGCAGAGCATCGTCGCCGCCGGCCTCGACCCGGCCAACCTGCCGGCCCGCGACAAGAGCGCGATGGACTTCGGCGCGGCCGCCGCCGACAGCAACGGCGCCAAGGCCTGGAAGGACATCTGGGGGGCCGGGCAGGGCGTCGGCGCGATCGACGAGATCCTGCCCGCCGCCGAGGTCGTCGCCCGCCTGCAGGACGAATACCGCAGCGCGAAAGCGGCGCTGTGCAGCACCCGCTTCTGATCCGATCCGAAAACCATAACAGGAGACAACAGCCATGAGCGATTACATCGCCCCGGTCAAGGACATGCGTTTCGTCATCGACGAGATCGCCAAGCTACCCGAAATCAGCCGGCTGCCCGGCTACGAAGAGGCGACGCCCGACGTCGTCGATGCGATTCTCGACGAGGCCGCCAAATTCACCGGCGAGGTGCTGGCGCCGCTCAACCGCGTCGGCGACCAGGCCGGCTGCACGCTCGGCCCGGCCGGCGTGGTCACGCCTCCGGGCTGGAAGGACGCCTACCGGGCCTTCTGCGATGCCGGCTGGAACGGCATCGCGTCGCCCGTCGACTACGGCGGCCAGGGGCTGCCCGACGCGCTCGGCATCGCCGTCAAGGAAATGGTCTGCTCGGCCAACCTGTCGTTCTCGCTCGGCCCGCTGCTCACCACCGGCGCCGTCGAGGCGCTGCTGACCTGCGCCAGCGACGAACTGAAGGCGATCTACCTGGAAAAGATGATCTCCGGCGAATGGACCGGCACGATGAACCTGACCGAGCCGCAGGCCGGCTCCGACCTCGCGCTGATCCGCTCGCGCGCCGAGCCGCAGGCCGACGGCAGCTACAAGGTGTTCGGCCAGAAGATCTTCATCACCTATGGCGACCACGACATGACCGACAACATCGTGCATCTTGTGCTCGCCCGACTGCCGGACGCGCCGGCCGGCGTGAAGGGCATCTCGATGTTCCTGGTGCCGAAATTCCTGGTCAATGCCGACGGCTCGCTCGGCGCGCGCAACGACGCGCACTGCGTCTCGATCGAGCACAAGCTCGGCATCCACGCCAGCCCGACCTGCGTGATGGCTTATGGCGACAACGGCGGTGCCACCGGCTGGCTGCTCGGCGAAGCCAACCGCGGCCTCGAATACATGTTCATCATGATGAACGAGGCGCGCCTGGGCGTCGGCCTGCAGGGCATCGCGCTCGGCGAGCGCGCCTACCAGCAGGCGCTGGCCTACGCCCGCGATCGCAAGCAGGGGCGCGACGCGCTGACCGGCGAGGCGCTGGTCAGCATCGACCGCCACCCGGACATCCGCCGCATGCTGATGCTGATGAAGGCGCGCGTCGAAGCCTGCCGGGCGATGGCCTACTACACCTCCGGCCTGCTCGACCGGGCGCACGCGGTGGACGACCCGGAAAGCGCCAAAAAGCACCTGTGGCTGGCCGAATTCATGATCCCCATCGTCAAGGGCGGCGGCACCGAAATGGGCATCGACGTAACCTCGCTCGGCATCCAGATCCACGGCGGCATGGGCTTCATCGAGGAAACCGGCGCCGCCCAGCACTGGCGCGACGCGCGCATCACCACCATCTACGAAGGCACGACCGGCATCCAGGCCAACGACCTCTTGTTCCGCAAGCTGATGCGTGACCAGGGCGCCACCGCCCGCGTGGTCTTCGGCGAGGTGCATGCCACCGCCAAGGCGCTGGCCGCCAGCGGCCAGCCCGAACTGCAGGCGATCGCCGGCAAGCTGGGCGCCGCGCTGAAAGCCTGGACCGGCGCTACCGAATGGCTCGCCGCCAACGCCAAAACCGGCCTTGCCGGCGTGTTGACCGCGGCGGTGCCCTACCTGCACCTGGCGGTCACCGTCTGCGGCGGCTGGCTGATGGGCCAGTCCGCGCTCGCCGCCGCCCGCCGCCTCGCCGAAGGCGACAGCGACGCCGCCTTCTGCCGCGCCAAGATCGCCACCGCCCGCTTCTACGCCGACCAGTTGCTGCCGCAGGCGGCGGCCTATGCGGAAACGGTGATGGCAGGGGATGCGGCGCTGGCCGGGATGGGCGACGAACTGTTCTGAACCGCGCCGGCCGCTGGCCGGGACATTTGTTTGATGGCGGGAACCTGCGGCTCAGGGCTGCAGGTTCCCGTTTTTTCTATGGCTTAGTGGCAAGGTGCGACAGGTAGGCCGTGACCTCGCGTTCGCCCATTTCCTGCGGATGGCGCAAACCGTTAAGACGGATGAATGTTCTTATCTGATGGACATAATTGTCCTCGCTTCGTATGCTGTCGTGCCTTGTGTTCAGCGCGTTGCGCAACTGATCGATCTGCGTTCAACGACATTCGGTCATCGACTTAAAGTTAGTCCTCGCATGACATCTGCCACCATCAAACTCTTTCTCCCTCACGGCGACGCAAAGCGGTTGCGTGTCGGTGAAGTCTCAAACTGGACGGGAAAAGCACTCGCAGCCCCGAGAACAGAGCTTGACGACCTCCTTCTCCGCGAAGAAGCAGAAAGCGCAGGCGTCTACTTCCTCTTTGGCTCAGATCCAGAGAGCGGAGATGCCCTAGCCTACATCGGCGAAGCTGAAGTAATCCGCGAGCGCCTGAAACAGCACAAAGCGAAAGATTTCTGGAACGCCGTAGTTGTTTTCGTAAGCAAGGACGAGAACTTAACGAAGGCACATATCCGATTTCTTGAGAATCGCCTACTCCAAGAGGCGAAACTAGCTGGTCGCTATCGCTTGGAGAATTCAAACAGCAGCAATCCTAAACTTCCTGAATCGGACCGCGAGGACATGGAGGTTTTCCTGTCCCGCATTCAACAAGTTCTTCCCGTGCTCGGCTCCGACCTGCTAACTCCGATTTCGGGGTCGCTCAAGACTGCCAAGCCACAGAAGGAGCTTTTCTGCAGGAACAAAGGTGCAGTTGCGCGTGGTCGGCGAACAGAAGGCGGCTTCGTCGTGTTTAAGGACTCGACGGCAGTGGTTGCCGAACGACCATCTGCTGAAACACAACACCCGTTTGTTGTCGCCCTTCGCAAGAAGCTTGTTCAAGATGGAACGCTCGTCGAAAAGGATGGTTTTTTGGTATTCGCCAAAGATACAGAATTCGACAGTCCGAGCGCCGCTGCCGCTGTAATTCATGGTGGGGGCGCCAATGGCCTTACTGCTTGGAAAGATGCAAGTGGCAAGTCGCTCAAGGAGCTTGAAGAGGCCTAAGCTCTCTTCAACTGGACCGCCAGGAATTAGCCGAAATGGACATTCCCCGAATATTCAACATCACCGAGAGTGCTCACCGCATCCATAACCCGATCACGCCCGAAAAGCTCGCCACGCTCGGTGCGGCGCTGCGGCTGGAAGCGGGGGAACGGGTGCTCGATCTCGGCAGCGGGTCGGGGGAAATGTTGTGCACCTGGGCGCGCGATCATGGCGTCGTCGGTACCGGCGTCGATTTGAGCCGCTTGTTCACCGAGCAGGCGAGGCGCCGGGCCGAAGAACTCGGCGTCGCCGGTCGGGTCAGCTTCATCCACGGCGATGCGGCCGGTCATGTTTCCGACGAGAAGGTCGGCGTGGCCGCGTGCCTCGGTGCCACCTGGATCGGCGGCGGTGTCGCCGGCACGATAGCGCTGCTGGCGCGCAGCCTGCGCAGCGGCGGCATCATCCTGATCGGCGAGCCTTACTGGCGGCAGTTGCCGCCGACGGAAGAGGTGGCCACGGGCTGCCTGGCCGGATCGATCGCCGACTTCCTGACGCTTCCGGACCTGCTCGCGTCTTTCGGCGGCCTCGGCTACGACATCGTTGAAATGGTGCTGGCCGACCAGGACGGTTGGGACAGGTACGAGGCGGCCAAATGGCTGACCATGCGCCGATGGCTCGAAGCGAACCCCGGCGACGAACTTGCCAGCGAGGTTCGCGCCCTGTTGCACTCGGAACCCGCGCGCTACGCGGCGCATACGCGGGAATACCTGGGCTGGGGCGTGTTCGCCCTGATGCCGCGCTGAGCGCACCGCAAGCACATGACTCCGCTGCCTCTCGCCCGGGCTTTCACGCTGATCGAATCCGGCCCTGTCGTGCTGGTGACGACCTGCGACGGTGAAGCGAACAACGTGATGACCATTTCCTGGACCCTGGTCGTCGATTTCACGCCGAAGTTCGCGATCACGACCGGCCCGTGGAATTACTCGTACGCGGCGCTGGAAAAGTCGCGGGAGTGCGTGATCGCGATTCCCGGCGCCGATCTGATCGATACCGTGGTCGGGGTGGGAACCTGCTCCGGCGCGGATACCGACAAGTTCGCGCGCTTCGGCCTGACGCCGCTTCGGGCGCAGCGCGTGCGGGCGCCGCTGATCGGCGAGTGCCTGGCCAATATCGAGTGCCGGGTCATCGACATCGTCGAGCGGCACAACATCGTCGTGCTGGAGGGCCTTGCCGCCCATCGCAACGAATCCCGCCGCGAAACCCGGACCTGTCATGCCGTCGGCGACGGCAGCTTCATCGTCGACGGCGAGCGGATCGACCGCCGGGCGATGATGCAGCACAAGCTGCCGCCGGGGCTCTAGCCCTTTCCTGCGGCCTTTTCGGCCGCTTTCCGGTCCCGCGGTAGCGGCCGTTCTCCCTGTTTTCTCCGTCCAGCCTGCTGCGCAGATTATGCGAAGGGGCTGGATTTATTTTTACCCGTCATTTAATATATATGGCAAACCTATCATCACTGTTAAAAATATCTAAGCGTGCGGTTCGTTCTTGCCATTTTCCTGCTGCTGGGGCCGTTCACCGCGTGGCCGGCGACCGCCCCGCGTGCCGAGGCATCCGTTGCTCAGTCCGGCCATCTGATCGACGAACTGCGCCGGATGAACGCCTATCTGGCGCTCGCGATGGCGCTGGCCGCCGTGGCCGGCGGCGTCGCCGTGCATGCGGTGCGCCTGAACCGTCGCTTGCAGCGCAGCGAGGCCGATCTGTCGGCGGCGTTGCGGGCGATTCCCGACCTGATCTTCGAGCTGGATGGGCAGGGCAACTACCTGCGCGTGCGCAAGTCGCAGGATGAGCTGCTGGCTCATCCGAAGAGCGATCTGCTGGGGCGCAACGTCCGCGACGTGCTGCCGCCCGAGGCCGCGCGGATCGTCATGGAGGCGCTGGAGGCGGCGAAGGAGCGGGGCAGCGACTACGGCCGGCTGATCCGGCTGCCGCTCGACAAGGGCGAGTCATGGTTCGAGCTTGCGGTTGCTCGCCGCTCGGCCGGGCCGGCCGAGGATTCGGTGTTCATCGTGCTGTCTCGCGACGTGACGGCGCGCTACCGGGCGGAGGAGGGCTTCCGGCGCCTTTCCCAGGTCGTCGAGCAGAGTCCGAACGCGATCGTGATCGCCGATACGGCCGGCCTCGTCGAGTACGTCAATCCGGCCTTCACGGCCTTGACCGGCTATGCGGCCGACGAGGCGGTCGGCCGCCATGCGCGCCTGCTGATGTCGGGCCGGGTCGATGCCGCGGTCCGGCGGGCGGTGCGCCAGACGCTGGCCCGGGGCGAGGTCTGGGAAGGCGAACTGGTCAATCGTTGCCGGGACGGCGGCGAATACGTGACGCTGACCAGCATTTCGCCGCTGCGCGACCGGCGCGGCCGGGTGTCGCATTTCGTCGGCATCCAGATCGACGCCACCGAACTGCGCGAGGCCCAGCGCCAGGCGCGGGAAAGCGAACAGCTCCTGCGTTCGTCGATCGAGGCGATCGGCGAGGGCTTCGTCGTCTATGACGCCGACGACCGGCTGGTTTTCTGCAACGAGGAATACCGCGCCTCCTTCCCGCGGCTGGCGCCGTTCATCGAGATCGGGCGGCCGTTCGAGGAAATCCTGCGCCACGGGCTGGCGCTCGGCCAGTTCCCGGATGCCGCCGGCCGCCAGGAGGCCTGGCTGGCCGAGCGGGTCGCGGTACACCGTCAGGGCAACGCCGAAATCATCCAGCATCTCGACGACGGGCGCTGGCTGAAGATACGCGAACGGCGCACGCCGCTCGGCCACATCGTCGGCTTCCGCGTCGATATCAGCGAACTGGTCCGCGCCAAGGAGGCGGCCGAGGCGGCCAGCCGGGCGAAGAGCCAGTTCCTGGCGACGATGAGCCACGAGATCCGGACGCCGATGAACGGCATCCTCGGCATGGCGCAGATCCTGTCGATGCCGAAACTGGCCGAGCAGCAGCGTCTCGAATACGCGCGGACCCTGCTCGGCGCCGGGCAGAGCCTGCTCGCGCTGCTCAACGACATGCTCGACCTGGCCAAGGTGGAGTCGGGGAGGCTCGAACTGGACGAGCAGGCTTTCGTCGCGGCGGACCTGCTGGCCGAACTGAAGGGCCTGTTCGACGAGCCGGCCCGGCAGAAGGGGCTGAGCCTGAGCGTCGACTGGTCGGGGCCGGCGGGGCGGGCCTATGTCGCGGATCGCCATCGCCTGCGCCAGATGCTGGTCAATCTGCTGTCCAATGCCGTCAAATTCACCGAGCACGGCGCGATTCGCGTCGAAGCCGGGGAAATCGCCGGCGAATCGGGCGGGCGGCAGCTCGAATTTGCGGTTGAGGACAGCGGCATCGGCATCCCGGAAAGCAGCCAGGCGAGGATTTTCGAGCCCTTTTCCCAGGCCGACGGCTCGATCTCGCGGCACTACGCGGGGACCGGGCTCGGTCTGTCGATCGTGCGCAGCCTGGCGCGCCGGATGGGCGGCGACGCCGGCTTCAGCAGCACGGCCGGCCGGGGATCGCGCTTCTGGTTCCGCATTCCCGCTGCCGTCGCCGACGCGGCGGCGGTGGAGTCGCCGGCCGTCCCCGCGACGCCCGGCGAGGCGGTTGCCGCACGTTTTTCCGGGCGGGTTCTGTTCGTCGATGATCATCCGCTCGAACGCAGCGTGGTATCGGCGCTGCTGGTCAAACTGGGGCTCGACGTCAGTGTGGTCGGCGACGGCCGGCAGGCGCTCGACTGGCTGGCAGCGAACGCGCCGCCGGACCTCGTGCTGATGGATTGCCAGATGCCGGTGCTCGACGGTTATCAGGCGACGGCCGAACTGCGCCGACTGCCGGGATGCGCCGGGTTGCCGGTGATCGCGCTGACGGCAGGCGCCTTCGACAGCGACCGCCAGCGCTGCCTGGACGCCGGCATGGACGATTTCCTGGCCAAGCCGGTGCTGTTCGACGAACTGGCCGCGGTGATCGGGCACTGGCTGCCGTCGGCCGGCGGGCAGGTCGCGGTGCCCGAAATCGATACGGCGCAGTTGCGCGCGTGGATCGCCGAACTGGAGCCGATGCTGGCCAGCCAGCAGTTCGACGCGCTGGGCCGCTTCCGTGGCTTGCGCGAATTCGCCCGCGGGACGCGGATCGAGCCCTGGGTCGATGAAATCGGCCGCCTGCTGGCGGCCTTCCAGTTCCCGCAGGCCCTGGCGCAGTTGCGCGAGCTGGCCGCCAGCACGGGACAGGAGAGCTGACATGAATCCGGAAAAACCCACCATCCTCGCCATCGACGACACGCCGGCCAACCTGATGATGCTGGGCGCCGCGCTGGCCGGCGAGTTCGACCTGCGGATCGCCGCCTCCGGCAGCGAAGGCCTGGCGACGGCGGCCCGGGTCGTACCCGACCTGATCCTGCTCGACGTGATGATGCCGGAGCTCGACGGCATCGAGACCTGCCGGCGGCTGAAGGCCGATCCGGCGCTGCGCGACATCCCGGTGATCTTCATCACCGCGCTGGCCGATTTCGGCAGCGAACTCGCCGGCCTGAACGTCGGCGCGGTCGAATACATCGCCAAGCCCTTCCGCATCGACCTGGTCCGCCAGCGCATCCGCAACATCCTGCAGCTGGCCCGCCTGAACCGCGAACTGGCCGACAGCGAGGAGCGCCTGCGCTACGTGATGGAAGCGACCGGCGACGGCATCTGGGACTGGGACATCGATTCCGGGATGGTGTCGCACAACCATGCCTGGTGCCGGGTGCTCGGCCTGGAGGAGAGCCTGCTCAGGCATCCGGTGGCGACCTTCGAGAGCCTCGTCCATCCGGACGACCTGCCGGCCGTCAGGGAGTCGATCGAGGCCTGCCTCGCCGGATCGGCGCCGTATGCCAGCGAACACCGGATGCGCCACGGCGACGGCGGCTACGTCTGGGTTTCCGACCGCGGCGACGTCGTGCGCCGCGACGCCGAAGGACGGCCGCGGCGCATGGTCGGCTGCGTGAAGAACATCGACGAACTGAAGCTGAAGGAGGCGGAAATCCACCGCCTGGCCTTCTACGATCCGCTGACCGGGCTGCCCAACCGCCGGCTGCTGACCGACCGCCTGCAGCAGAGCTGGCTCGCCAACAAGCGCCACGGCGGCTTCGGCGTGCTGATGTTCCTCGACATGGACCGCTTCAAGCAACTCAACGACACCTACGGCCACGCGATGGGCGACCAGTTGCTGGTCCAGGTCGCCGCCCGGCTGCAGCAGTGCGTCCGCGAGCAGGATACGGTCGCCCGTTTCGGCGGTGACGAATTCGTCGTCATGCTCGACCGCTTTTCCGGCACGCCGGAAGCGGCGCTCGGCGCGGCCCGCAACATCGGCGAGAAGATCCGAGCGGCGCTGAATGCGCCTTACCGCCTCGGCGACATGGCCTACGCCAGCACGCCCAGCATCGGGCTGTGCCTGTTCGACGGCCGCGAGGCGAATGTGGACGAGGTGCTGAAGCGGGCCGACATCGCGATGTACGCGGCCAAGTCGGCCGGGCGCAACACGCTGCGCGTGTTCGGCGAACCGGAACAGAGCGACTTCGTCCTGTAGCCGGCGTCAGCCGCCGGCCCGATGCGGTAAGCTGGCGGCCTTCGAGAAACCACCGGATTCATCGCATGAAGCTGCAGCATCTCGCCATCGGCGCCCGTTTCGAATACGAGGGAATCGTTTACGTGAAGACCGGGCCGTTGACCGCGTCTTCGGAGCAGGGGGGGCAGCGCGTGATTCCGCGCTACGCGACGCTGAAGCCGCTCGATGTGCCCGCGGTCGACCGGGGCAGCGCCGGCAAAACCGGGCTGGACCGGGCGCGTGTCGTGGCGGCTTTTGAGAGCTTCTATACCTGTGCCGTCGAGGTGACGGATGCAGGCGGGCGCGAGCGGCTGGCCGGGGCCCGGGAGGCCTTCCTGGCCGCGCTGCGCAGCTGACGCTCAGCGACGTTGCTGGCGAACCGGGGCGGGGCCGCGGTTTTCGATGTGGCGGAAGGTGATGCGACCCTTGCTCAAATCGTAGGGCGACAGTTCGAGCGTGACCTTGTCGCCAGCGATGATGCGGATGTGGTGCTTGCGCATCTTACCGGCGGTGTAGGCGACGAGTTGGTGACCGTTGTCCAGCGTGACCAGAAAACGGGAGTCGGGCAGCACCTCGGCAACCACTCCCTGCATCTCGAGTAGTTCTTCTTTAGCCATCAATGACCTCTGGCATAAGGGGAAAAAAAACGGCCCGGCATGGGCCGGGCCTATTTTCAGCCGCGGCATGATCGAATCATGCCGCCTGCCAGGCCGTAATTAGGCCGGCTGGATGTTGCTGGCTTGCTTGCCCTTCGGGCCGGTCGTGATGTCAAAGCTGACACGCTGACCTTCGGTCAGGGTCTTGAAACCCTGGCTTTGAATCGCGGAAAAGTGGGCGAAGAGGTCTTCACCGCCTTGGTCCGGGGAAATGAAGCCGAAACCCTTGGAATCGTTGAACCACTTGACGGTACCAGTTGCCATATCTTGAAACTCCGAAAAAATTTTGACGGGGCTGAGCCCCGAGGGTGGGGCGAATATCAAGACGGCGAGGTGAATTTGGGGGAATTGCTCCGCGCTGGGCGCGGGTACTAATACCAACAGAACAACACACTACTTGAAGATCGCTGGACGGCACTATGCCCGTAATTTCCGGTAATGGCAAACATTATTTTTCCGCTACCCAAAATTCCCCGGATCAGCCTGCCGTGCGGGACGCCGGGCGCCATGGGGCGCTCGCGTCGACGAGGCCGCCGATCAGCGCGGCGAGTCCGTCCAGCGCGGTTTCCGCCGGCTCGCTGCCGGCATCGATCGTCGCCTCGATCGCGCGGGCCGCGGCCATCACGTCGAGCGCGCCGATGAAGCCTGCATTGCTGCCCAGCGTGTGCATGCAGCGTCCCGCCGCTTCGCGGTCGCCGTCGGCCAGATAGGCGCGGGCGCGCCCGACGGCATCGGCGTTGTCCTCGATGAACAGTTCGAGCAGGCTGAGGAACATGTCCCGGTCGCCGCCCAGGCGCTGCGCGGCGAGTTCGCGGTCGACGCCCGGAATGTCCGGAAAACCGCCGGCGGGGGGCCCGGCCGGGATTTCGTCGGCCGCCGCCTCGGGCGGGCGCGGGCCGATCCAGCGGACCAGCAGGTCGGTCATCTCGTCGAGGTCCATCGGCTTGGCCAGGATGTCGTCGGCGCCCGCCTCGCGCGCGGCGCGCTGCTGGTCGTCGCGGACGCCGGCGGTGAAGGCGATGATCGGCAGTTCGGTCAGCCCGAGTTCCTGGCGGATCGCACGGGTCGCGCTGAGGCCGTCCATGACCGGCATCTGGACATCCATCAGCACCGCGTCGAAACCTTCGGGGCGGGTCTTCAGGATCTGCAGCGCCTGCTGCCCGTCGGCGGCCAGCGTGCTGCCGGCGCCCTCCAGCGCCAGCGCGCGTTCGACCAGGTCGCGGTTCATCGCGCTGTCGTCGACGACCAGCAGGTGGGTGCCGGCCAGCCGCGGTCCGCGGGCGCCGGGCGCCGGTGCGGCCAGCCGTACCGGTTCGGCCGGGGCTTCGCCGCGGGCCAGCGGCAGCTCGAACCAGAAGCGGCTGCCGACGCCGGGCTCGCTGCTGACGCCGATCTGGCCGTCCATCAGCTCGACCAGCCGCTTGCAGATCGACAGGCCGAGGCCGGTGCCGCCGAAGCGCCGGCCGATGCCGGCGTCGGCCTGGGTGAAGGGAGCGAACAGCCGGGCCAGCGCGTCGGCGGCGATGCCGATCCCGGTGTCGCGGACCTCGAAGCGCAGCCGCAGCTGCGCGGCGTCGGCGTCGAGCAGTTCGACGCGGACCGCGACTTCGCCGCGCTCGGTGAATTTGATCGCGTTGCCGGTCAGGTTGAACAGCACCTGCTCGATGCGCAGGCCGTCGCCGAGCAGCGTGCCCGGGATCGTCGCCGGCGCGTCGATGCGCAGCAGCAGGCCCTTGCTGCGGGCGGTCTGGCCCATCAGGCTGTCGAGGTTGGCGAGCAGCACGCCGAGGTCGAAGGGGCGCCGTTCGATGCGCAGCTGGCCGGCCTCGATCTTCGACAAGTCGAGCACGTCGTTGAGCAGCGCGAGCAGCGACTGGCCGGCGCTGCGGATGCGTTCGATCATGTCGCGCTGGTGGGCGGGCAGCGGCTCGCGCGCCAGGACCTGGGCAAGCCCGAGCACCGCGTTCATCGGGGTGCGGATCTCGTGGCTCATGTGGGCGAGGAATTCGCTCTTCGCCGCGTTCGCCGCTTCGGCCGCGTCGTAGGCCCGGTGCAGCTCGCGTTCGTGGCGCTTGCGTTCGCCGATGTCGCGGACGACCCCGAGAATCTCGACGAAGCGGCCGTCCGAACCGAGCAGCGGGCTGGCGTTGAGTTCGGTCCACACCGTCGTGCCGTTTCGGCGCTGCAGTTCGAGTTCACCGCGGAAGGGCTCGAGCGGCCGGCCGTCCGCCAGGCCGGCGCGCAGCTGGGCGAAATAGGCGTCGACCGCGACCCGCGAGTCCGGCGTCAGCACCTCGGCCATCGTCTGGCGCAGCGCCTCGGACGGCGTGACGCCGAGCAGCTTCTCGACCGACGGGCTGACGTAGGAGAAGCGGCCGTCGAGATCCAGGGTCAGGATCACGTCGAGCGCGTTGTCGGCGAGCAGCCGGTGGCGTTCCTCGCTGATCCGCAGGCGTTCCTCCATCTGCCGGCGGGCGGTGATGTCCTCGACGATGGCCAGGTAGCGGGGCGTGTCCTCGGCATCGACCTGGACCGGGGCGCAGGTCACGCTGACCCATACGGTCGTGCCGTCGGGCCGCAGGTAGCGTTTGTTGATCCGGTAGCCGGCGATTTCGCCGGCATTCAGTTGCGCGATCCAGGCCAGGTTGGCGGCGGCGTCGTCCGGATGGGTGAAGCTGATCGGATCGCGTCCGGCCAGCGCTTCCGGCGGCAGGCCGATGATTTCGCAGAAGCGCCGGTTGACCTCGGTGATCCGGCTGCTGCGCGAATCGACCAGCACGATGCCGAGCGGCGCCTGCTCGAAGACGACGCGGAAGCGCGCCTCGGCGGCGCGCCGGGCGCGCAGCGTGGTCAGTTCGCGGCGTTCGAGCCCCCGCCGCCACAGCAGGTAGGCCGCCCAATAGACGAAGAGCAGGCCGACGCCGGTGACCAGCGCGGTCGCCCAGGTCACCGTCCGGATGCCGGCGTAGGCCTCGACTTCGTCGATTTCGGCCAGCATCAGCCAGGGCGTGCCGGCGACCGGGGAGGCGTAGGCCAGCACCGGGACGCCGCGGTAGTCGCGGCCGCCGGCCAGGATGCCGTGCTCGCCCTGCGCGGCGCGGGCGGCCGGCAGGTCGGCCAGCGCGAGCGACCGGGTCAGTTCGAGCGCGGCGTTCGGCTGGTGGCGCAGTGGCGTCAGGAAGCGGACGCCGGCCGGATCGCGGCGGACCAGGTAGGTTTCCGCGGTCCGGGTCGGGACCGGCCACGAAACGACCTGCGGGTACAGGCTCCGTTCGGCCCGCCAGCTCAGGTAGGCAATGCCGATCGGCGGCTGGCCGGCGGCGCCGATCGGCGCCAGCATGCCGTAACGGGGCGCGCCGTCGGCGTCGCGGTGCAGGTCGACGAGTTCGATGCGCGGCTGGCTTAGCAGCCGGGCGATCAGCGCCGGATCGACGCGCGTTTCGGCCTCGCCGACGGCGAGCAGCGGCCGGCCGTCGATGCCGAGCAGCGCGACGCCGTCCCAGCCGCGCAGCCGGGCGACTTCCTCGAGCAGGGTCCGCATCCGGCCGAGCGCGGCGGAATCGCGGCCGCCGTCGCGCCGCCAGCGGTCGAACAGCTGCTCGAGCTGGGAATGCCGGGAGAAGTACAGTTCGGCGTCGATCTTCGCTTCGCTGAAGTTCCGTTCGATCTGTTCGCGCTTCTGTTCGGCGATGACCACCAGCGTGCGCTGGTTGTCCCGGCGGATCTGTTCGCTCAGGTAGGCGTAGGCGACCGCGCCGATCGCCGCAATGATCAGCGACAGGGCCAGCAGCGGCAGCAGCAGGCGCAGCCAGAGCTGGCGCGAGCCGTGGGCGACGACGGGAGGAGTGCGATCGGTGGTTTCGATGGTGACGGATCCGGGCCGGGGTTCTGGGGACGTTCCCGAGCGGTCGGGGGAGGCGAGCCGCGGGCTGACGGTCAGGACGGCGGCTTGCACCAAAACGGGTGCCAACGAGCCCGCAAATTATGCACCGCCATGGTGCCTACGTCCATGAATTTGGCAAATAAATCAATTCACGCATCGCGAATTCCGGCCGCGGCCGGCGAGCGGGCTCAGCGGCCGAGCAGGCGGCTGGCTGCTGCGTCGAGATCGGCCTGGCGGATCAGGCCGAGCTTGCTCCCGACGACCTGGCCGCGGGCGTCGATGAACAGCGTGTAGGGCAGGCCGCCCCGGGTGTTGCCGAGGGCCTGCATCAGCGGAATGCCCTGATCGCCGGCGACCAGCACCGGGTAGTCCATGTTGTTCGCCCGGGCGAATTCGCGCGCCGCATCGGCCTGGTCCTCGATGCCGATCCCGATGACCTCGATCTTGCCCTTGTGGGCCTGGCGGAAACGCAGCAGTTCCGGAATCTCGGCGCGGCAGGGGGCGCACCAGCGGGCCCAGAAATTGACCACCAGCGGGCGTCCCTGGTAGCGCGACAGGGCTGCCGGCCGGTCCTGGAGGTCGCGCAGCGTGGCCGCGAACAGCGGGGCGGAGGACGGCGCTTCCGCCGCGCAGGTGGCGGCGGCGACGGCGAGGACGAGGGCGGTCAGGGTCTTGGTCACGATGTCTCGGGAGCGTTCCGGGGAGTCGTCGGCAACCACTCGAGCAGGCAGCGGTACAGCGATTCCGGGTTGAAGGGCTTGGCGACATGGTCGTTCATGCCGGCGGCCAGACAGGCGCTGCGATCCTCGTCGAACGCGTTGGCGGTGATCGCGACGATGGGCAGCGAGTCGAAGGCCGGGCGGGCGCGGATCGCGGCGGTGGCTTCGAGGCCGCCCATGACCGGCATGCTCAGATCCATGAGGGCCAGATCGTAGCACTGGCGGTCGAGCATTTCGAGGGCGCGGGCGCCGTTTTCGGCGACATCGACGACCAGCCCGACCTTCCGGAGCAGCGCCCGGGCGACTTCCTGGTTCAGCGGATTGTCCTCGACCAGCAGGATGCGCCGGCCGGCCCGCGTTGCGCGCAGCTGCGCCGCCGGATCGGCGATCCCGTCCGCCGCGGGCGGCAGCGGAGCGGGGCCGGCAGCCTCCGGGCGGCGCAGCAGCGGGAGTTCGACCCAGAAGGTGCTGCCGGCGCCCGGCGTGCTGCTCAGGCCGATTTCGCCGCACATCAGGCGGCACAGGCGCTTGCAGATCGCGAGGCCGAGCCCGGTGCCGCCGTACTTGCGCGTGGTCGAGCCGTCGGCCTGCGTGAAGGCCTCGAAGATGCCGCGCTGCTGCGCCTCGCTGAGACCGATGCCGCGGTCGATGACTTCGCAGCGCACGCGGCAGTGCGTTTCGTCGGTGTCGACGACCAGTATCCGGGTCAGCACCTCGCCGCGTTCGGAGAACTTGATTGCATTGCCGATGAAATTGATCAGGATCTGCCGGACGCGCATCGGATCGCCGCGCAGGCCGGCGGGCAGCGCCGGATCGATCTCGTGGATCAGCGGCAGGCCCTTGGCCCGGGCCGATTCGTGCAGCAGTCCCTCGGCTTCCTCGACGACGCGGGGCAGGTCGAGGTCGATCGACTCCAGCGTGATCTTGTCGGCCTCGATCTTCGACAGGTCCAGGATGTCGTTGATGATGCGCAGCAGGTGCTCGGCCGACGCGTTGATCTTGTCGATGCGGTCGAGCTGGGCCGGCGTCAGCGTCTCCCGGCCGAGCAGGTGGGACAGGCCGATGATCGCGTTCATCGGCGTCCGCAGTTCGTGGCTCATGTTGGCCAGGAAGGTGCTCTTGGCCCGGTTGGCGCTTTCCGCCTGGTCGAGCGCCAGCGCCAGTTCCTGGGTGCGCATCGCGACCAGTTCCTCGAGATGCTCGCGGTGCCTGGCCAGTTCGCGATCCAGGCGCTTGCGCTCGGAGATGTTGCGGTGCAGCGCCATCACGTAGGCCTGGCCGCCCCATTCGACCCGGCTGATCGCCACTTCCGCCTCGTAGGTGCTGCCGTCCCGGCGGCGGTGGCGGGTCTCGTACAGCCGGCCGCCGGCTTCCAGCGTGCGCAGCCAGCCCGGCGACTGCCCGCCGTCGATCCCGGTTTCCCAGTCGCGGATGTGCAGGTGCTTCATTTCCTCGGGGCGGTAGCCGAGCATCGCGGCGAATTGCGGATTGGCCTCGAAAACGCTGCCGTCGCTGCGCAGCACGGCGACGCCGTCGCGGGCATTGTCGAACAGCGCGCGGCGGCGCGAGGCCGCCTCCTCGACTTCGCGCTGGGCGGCAGCCTGCGCCGCGGCGCGGGCGTTCAGCGCGTCGAGCAGTTCGTTGAGGTCGCGGCCGAGTTCGTCGATCTCGTCGCCGGGGCCGGCCAGTTCGACGCGGACGTCCGGCTGGACGGCGCGTACCGTGCGCATCGTCTCGGTGATCCGGCCGAGGCGACGGACCGGGTCGCGGGTGCCGCGCAGAAAGACGACGGACAGGGCGAGCATGCTGCCGGCCAGCAGCGCGGCGATGCTGCCGAGGACCAGCCATTTCTCGCGGGTGAACGGGGCTTCCGGGAAGCCGGCATAGAGCATGCCGATGCGCCGCCCCTGGCCGTCGAGCAGGGGCTGGTAGCCGGAATACAGGCGGTTGCCGCCGAGGGTGCTCGGCCCGATCCAGTGTTCGCCATGCTCGAGCACCGCGCTGGCGACGCCGGGAGCGGCCCGCAGGTGGCTGGCCCGGCGGCCGTCGATGCTGAGGTTGCCGGCGATCGACGAATCGTCGATGAACAGCGCGGTGCTGCCGCCGATTTCGTCGCGGCTGCTGCGGATCGGGAAGACGATGTCGCGCAGCCGGTCGATCATCGCCTGGTTGTTGTTGAGCAGCAGGCCGCCGTACAGCACGCTGTCCGGGTAGGCGTTGTCGAGCGGGAAATGCACGGCGGCGCCGAGGAACAGGCCGTCCGTGGATTGGCCCGCGGAGTTCTCGGGCGAGCTGTCGGCGATGCGGGCGCGCAGCGGCAGATCGGCGGCCAGCGCCGCCTGCTCGTTGCCGGTGAAGCGTTCGAGGCCGGAGGCCAGCACGCCGGTGATTGCCTGCTTGAGCAGGAAGCTGTCGGGCAGCGGGGTGCCGCGCGGCATCCCGGCGCTCGATGCGACGACCCGGCCCTGCTGGTCGGCGATGACCAGGAAATCCAGGCGGGCCGCGTCGGCCCGCGTTGCCAGGATCTGGCGCAGCGTCGCCTCGCTCTCGCCGGCGGCGAGCAGCGACGACAGGTGGTCGGTATGGGCGAGATAGCTCAGGTGGCGTTCGACCAGCCCGCGCTGCTGCTCGATGAAGTTGTGGGCGCTGGCCAGGTGGGTCCGCGCGTTGGATTCGACCAGTGCGTCGAAACGGGCGCCGCCGACGACGACCAGCACGCCGAGGATCAGCGGGAAGGCGACGAGCAGCGGGCTCAGCGCCAGCTTCAGCAGGTAACTGCGCAACGGCCGGCCGGTTGGGGCAGGTTGGCGCTTGAACAGGGAGGGGGCGCGCATCGGGGCGATCGGAGCTCTTGGGAGGCAGCCAAAATTGTTTTACAATTTTAGCAGAATTGCAATTTATTGCGTATTGTACCGAGGAAATGACATGTCCGGATTCAAACGCGGCCTGGCGCTGATCGCCTGCGCCGGCCTGGTCGCCTGCGGCGCCGGGGAGCCGATCCGCATCGGCTTCATCGGCGGCCTCAGCGACCGCAATTCCGATGTCGGCCAGTCCGGCGAGCGCGGCGTCCAGCTGGCGGTCGAACGGATCAACCGGGCCGGCGGCATCAACGGCCGGCTGGTCGAACTGGTCTCGCGCGACGATGCGCAGGACCCCACGGTGGCCGCCCGTTCGGCCGGCGAACTGGCGGCGGCCGGCGTCGAGGCGGTGATCGGCCCGTTCACCAGCGGCATGGCTGCCGCGATCCTGCCGGTCACGGCCAAGGCGGGCATTCTGAACATCAGCCCGACGTTGACCGCGATGGACTACTACGGCAAGGACGACAATCTGGTGCGCATCAACCGGACGACCCGCGACAACGCGACCGACTACGCCCGCGTGATGTTCGCCCGCGGCCAGCGCCGGGTGGCGGTCGCCTACGATACGCGCAACCTGAAATTCACCGAGTCCTGGCTGGCCGAGTTCCGGCAGGCCTATGCCGCCGCGGGCGGCCGCCTGGCCGGGGAGGTGCCCTACCATTCGCAGCCGGATGCCGATTTCGCCGGCGTCGTCCGCGCGATGCTGAAGGAGCACCCGGACGGACTGTTCTTCATTTCCGGCGCGATCGACGTCGCGCGGCTGGCCAAGGAAGCGCGGGCGCAGGCGCCCGGACTGCCGATCGGCGCCTCGGAATGGGCGGCGACCGAGCAGTTGCTCGACCTCGGCGGACATATGGTCGATGGCCTGCTGATCGTGCTCAATTTCGACGGCGACGACGAGTCGCCGCGCTTCGTCGAATTCCGCGAGGCCTATTACCGGCGTTTCCAGCGCGATCCCGGCTACAGCTCGATCTCGGCCTACGATGCGGCGACGGTGCTGTTCGAGGCCCTGCGCCGCCGGCGCGGCGACGAACCGGTCAAGGCCGCGGTGCTGAACTACGGGCCCTACCAGGGCCTGCAGCAGCGGATCGCCTTCGACGCCAACGGCGATACCCAGCGCAAGGTCTTCTTCAACGAGATCCGCGACGGGCGCTTTCGGCCGCTCGCGGTCGACCCGCGCTGACTGCGACAATTCGCCGCAGGTGGCCGCTTCGGCGGAGTGTGGGAAAATCACCGCCTCCTTCCCGATGACCCGGCGCCCCTGCGAGTGAACAAGAAGATACTGATCGACCTGATCGGCCTCGAGCTGATCGCCCTGGTCGTCGTCGTCGGCTACAAGCTGTCGCCGATGCTGCTGCCGCGGGCCGACCTGGTGGTCGAACCCGATCCGGCCTGCAACCTGCAGCGCGAGGATTGCGCCGTCCGTCTGCCGGACGGCGGCACGGTCGAGCTGTCGGTCGGCACGCGGCCGATTCCGCTGGTCAAGTCCTTCCCGCTCGAAGTCCGGACCCGGGGGCTGGCGGCCGAGCGGGTCGAGGTCGATTTCTCCGGCGTCGACATGGAAATGGGCTTCAACCGTCCGCAACTCGCCGCCCGCGGCGACGGCCGTTTCGCCGGCGATGCGACGCTGCCGGTCTGCGTGACCGGCCGCATGGTCTGGCAGGCGACGGTGCTGGTCGATAGCGGCGCCACGCGCATCGCGGTTCCCTACCGCTTCACGTCGGGCGAAGCGCAATGAAGACGGGCGAACGTCTGCTGCTGGCGGTCGCCGGCGCACTGGCCTGCCTGATCGTCGCGCTGCTGCTGTGGTGGTCGCCCGAACCGCCGGCGATGTCGGTGCCGCGCCCGGCCGCTCCGCAGGGCGGCGACTTCACGCTGGCCTCGGCCGACGGCCCGGTGTCGCTGGCCGCGTTGCGCGGCAAACTGGTGCTCCTCTATTTCGGCTACACCTATTGCCCGGACATCTGTCCGACCTCGCTGGCGGCGACCGCCGAGGGCCTGCGCCGCCTGTCGGCGGACGAACTGGCCCGGGTCGCGGTGATCTTCGTGTCGGTCGATCCGGAGCGCGATACCCCGGCCCGCCTGAAGGACTACGTCGCCTTCTTCCATCCGGCCATCGTCGGCGTCACCGGCACGCCCGCCGAAATTGCCGACGTGGCCCGCCGTTACGGCGTTTCGTATGCGATCCAGAAGGCGGCGACCGCCGGCGGCGGCTATGTCGTCGACCATTCCTCCGATACCTACCTGGTCGCGCCGGACGGCCGCCTGGCCGGCCGCATCGCCCATGCGACGCCGCCGGAACAGGTGGCTGCGGCGATCCGCCAGTCACTGAACCCACCCTGAAGGAGATGTCGTCCATGAAGCATCCGATCCTGTTCGCCGCCGGCCTGCTGTGCTCGGCCGCCGTTTTCGCCGGCGCCGCCGATACGGTGTCCGTCCACGAACCCTATGTCCGCCTGGCGCCGCCCAACGCGCCGGCCAGCGCCGCGTTCATGGTGCTGCGCAACACCGGCGCCAGGGATGTCCGCCTGGTCCGCGCCGACAATCCGGCGTCGCGCGTCACCGAACTGCATACCCACCTGAACGAGGGCGGCGTCATGAAGATGCGCCCGGTCCCGGCCGTCGAGATCAAGGCCGGCGGCGAGGCGGTGCTCAAGCCGGGCGGCCTGCACGTGATGCTGATCGACCTGAAGGCGCCGCTGAAGGAAGGCGAGATCGTGCCGATCACGCTCGGTTTCGACGACGGCAGCAGCAAGCGGGTCGATGCCCGCGTCGTCAATCCGATGGCCGGCGCCCACCATCACCACCACTGAGCCGCATCCGCGGTGGACGGCTCAAGGGCCGTCCTTTTCGCGGAGGAATTCGCCGAGGCCGCGGTCGGTGTGCATGATGTGATGGCGTAGCCAGTCGCCCAGAAAATCGAGCAGCTCGGCGCGCGACACCGGGCGGCCGGCGCGCAGTTCGTCGCGCAGGGCGATGACCCGGGCCGAGAAGTCGCGGTGCTGCTGCCGGTGCCGGTCGGCATCGCCGTAAGCGTGCCGCTGCATCAGGATTTCCTCGGTCTCGAAATGGTAGATCGCGTAGGCCAGCAGGTCGCGCGTCAGCTGCTCGACCAGTTCGGGCGGCGGCTGCTCGGGCAGCGTCCGCCGCGCTTCGGCGATCGATTCGACCAGGTAGCGGTGCTGGCGGTCGATTTCGGGTATGCCGATGGCCAGCGCGTCGCTCCAGACGAGGGGAAGTTCGCTCATGCGCCCGGCTCCGGCCCGGGGCCCCGGCCGAAATCGGCCAGCCAGCCGGCGACTGCGTCCGCCGGCATCGGGCGGGCGATGGCGTAGCCCTGCATCGCGTCGCAGCCGAGTTCGAGCAGCTGCTCGACCTGTTCCCGGGTTTCGACCCCTTCGGCGACGACGCGGATACCGAAGGCGCGGCCGAGCGCGATGATGCCCTTGATCATCGGCAGGCTGCCCGGCAATTCCCGGACGAAGGCCTGGTAGATCTTGACCTCGTCGAGGGCCATCTGGCGCAGCCCGCTGAGCGATGAGGTGCCGCTGCCGAAATCGTCGAGCGACACGCGGATGCCGAAGCTGCGGCAGGTCTGCAGGTTGCGGCGGATCGGCTCGGCCGAGTGCGGCCGGCTCGATTCGAGGATTTCGAGCTGCAGCCGGCCGGCCGGCATGTCCGGCCAGATTTCGTGCACCAGGTCGCCGAGCTGGGCCGAGAAATCGCTGCGCACCAGCTGGCGCGGGAAGGTGTTGATGCTGAGCGGCGTTTCGATGCCCTGCGCGTGCCAGGTGCGGGCCTGCGTCAGCGCGGCCCGGAAGACCCAGGTGCCGATGCCGAGCGCCAGTTCGTCGTCCTCGATCAGCGGGATGAACTCGCCGGGGCCGAGCATGCCGAGCACCGGGTGGCGCCAGCGGAGCAGGGCTTCGAGGCTGATCACCCGGCCGCGGCGGACGTCGACCGTCGGCTGGTAATGCAGTTCGAACTGGTCGGCGCGCAGCGAACGGTCGAGCCGGCGCAAGGTGTCGTTGCGGGCCTGGATGCGCTGTTCCATCCGGGCGTCGAACAGCTGGTAGCGGTTGCGGCCGGCCTGCTTGGCGGCGTACATCGCCTGGTCCG
This sequence comes from Dechloromonas sp., assembly GCA_028687035.1. Taxonomy (GTDB): domain Bacteria; phylum Pseudomonadota; class Gammaproteobacteria; order Burkholderiales; family Rhodocyclaceae; genus Azonexus. The sequence continues at coordinate 203,828 of JAQUAX010000001.1, forward strand.
CATGGTGCAGCAGCAGGTCGGCGTCGCCGTCGTCGGCCGGGTACAGCGTGACGCCGATGCTGGCGCTGATCTCGGCATGGCGCCGGTCGGGCAGCGCGTAGGGTTCGGCGATCGCGGCAAGCAGCCGGTCCAGCGTCTGGCAGCATTCGTTCTCGCCGGCCAGCCCGGACAGCAGCACGACGAATTCGTCGCCGCCGAGCCGTGCGACGGTGTCGCTGGCGCGCAGTGTGCGCAGCAGCCGGCTGGCGACTTCCTTGAGCAGCAGGTCGCCGGCGTCGTGGCCGAAGTTGTCGTTGACCAGCTTGAAGCCGTCGAGATCGATGAAGCAGACGGCGAGCAGCGATCCGGCCCGCTTGTTGCGCGCGACCGCCTGCTCGATGCGGTCGCCGAGCAGGAAGCGGTTGGGCAGCCCGGTCAGCACGTCGAAATGGATCACGCCGTGGCGCGCCGGTGCGCCGTCGCCGACCGCCAGCGGCGCGACGTCGCTGATCAGGCCGACATGGTGCGTGATGCGTCCCTCGGCGTCGCGCAGCACGCGCAGCGACAGGCTGGCCTGGTACAGGCTTCCGTCGCGGCGGCGGTTGCACAGCGTGCCGTTCCAGAAATCGCGGGCGAGCAGTTCGGACCACATCCGGTCATAGAAGCCCTCGTCGTGCTGGCCCGACTTGAACATCGACGGCCGCAGGCCGAGCAGTTCGTCGCGCCGGAAACCGCTGATCCGGCACAGCGCGCCGTTGCAGTCGACGATGGTGTTGTCGGCGTCGGTCAGCAGCAGGCCGACCTGCGCGTGTTCGAAGACACGTGCCAGCGCGTCGTACGTCCTGACGGCTCCGTTCGGGGAATCTGCCTGCGACACCGCGATGCTCCTGTCTGGTCGGACCGGGAGGGCGGCAGCGGCCGCCCTTGGCTAAGCATAGCGCAATGCGCCGGACAGGGTGCTACCCGGCGCGGCATTCGTCGTGCCGGCTGTGGCGAAAAGGGCGTTGCCGGCGGCGCTTCAGGTCCGGACCGGGCGTTTCGCCAGCTTGCGCTGCAGCGTCCGGCGATGCATCTTCAGCGCGCGGGCGGTGGCCGAGATGTTGCCGTCGTTCTCGTTGAGCACGCGCTGGATGTGTTCCCATTCCAGCCGGTCGACCGACAGCGGCTCGTCGGGCGCCGCCGGATCGAAGTCCGGGATGCCGTCGTCGTCGAAGGCGCTCAGGATGGCCTCGATCTCGACCGGTTTGGCGAGGTACTGGATGGCGCCCAGCTTCACCGCGTCGACGGCGGTCGCGATGCTGGCGTAGCCGGTCAGCACGACGATGTGGGCGTCCGGGTTGAGGGCCAGCAGCTGCGGGATCAGCACCAGCCCGGAACTGCCGTTCAGGTTCAGGTCGAGCACGACGCGGGCCGGCGCCGATTCGCGGGCCGCGGCCAGCGCCGACTCGGCGTCGAGCACGCCGTGCGCCGGGTAGCCGCGCCGTTCCAGCGTGCGGACCAGGATGGCGTTGAAATTCGGGTCGTCGTCGATGACCAGGGTCGTTTCGTTCATGCGGACCTCAGCGGAAGTTCGATGCGGGCGAGGGCGCCGCCATCGTCGGGATTGGACAGCGCGAGCGAGCCGCCCAGCTGCTCGATCGCGCTGCGCGTCAGCATCAGGCCGACGCCGCTGCCGCGGGCGTGCGCCGGGAAGCTGCTGATGCCGCCCTGTTCGAGCACGGCCGGCGGGAAGCCGGGGCCGTGGTCGCGGATCGCGATGCACAGGCTGTCCGAACTCCAGTCGAGCCGGATGTCGAGCGGCCGGGGTGTCGCGTTGGCCGCGTTGTTCAGCAGGTTCAGCACCGCCTGCTCGAGGCGCGGGTCGGCGACGATGGACGGCGCCGGGCCGTCGCTGCCGACGACCAGGCGGCTGCCCGCCTGCGGGCGGACCGCGTGCCAGTGCTGACGCAGCGTCTCCAGCCAGCGGTCGACCGGCTGGCGCGGCGATTTTTCCAGGCGTTCGGCGCCGGCCCGCCGGGACAGCCCGGTGATGATGTCCTTGCAGACGCCGATCTGCTGGCGGAGCAGCGCCACGTCGTCGCGCGCGGCCGGGGACAGTCCCGGCTCGGCGGCCAGTTCGCCGGCGAGCAGCGCCATCGTTGCCAGCGGCGTGCCCAGCTCGTGCGCCGCGCCGGCGGCCAGCGTGCCCATCGCCATCACCTGCTGGTCGCGCAGCGCCTGTTCGCGGGCGGCGGCCAGTTCGGCGTCGCGTTCGCGGATCAGCTGCGTCATCCGGACGATCAGCCAGCCGATCATCACTGCCGACACCGCGAAGGTCAGCCACATGCCGATCAGGTGCAGGCGGGTCGCCCGGCCGGCGTCGGCGATCGGCAGCGGCAGGTAATAGACCATCAGCGCCGAGTAGGCGACGATCGCCGCCGAGCCGACGGCGGCCACGCAGCGGGCGGGCAGGGTCAGCGCGGCGATGGCGACCGGCGGCAGCAGCAGCGAGACCAGCGGATTGGTCGCGCCGCCGCTGAAGAACACGATGGCGCTCAGGCAGCCGATGTCGGTCAGCAGCTGGCTGAGCAGTTCGTAGGCGCTGGCCCGGGTCTGCCGGGTCAGCCGCCAGTGCAGCACGGCGTTGAGCGCCGCGGTCACGGCCAGGATGCCGAACAGTGCGGCGCGCGGCAGTTCGATGTCGATCAGCGCGGGCGCGGCGACGACGGCCAGCGCGGTCAGGCCGAGCACCAGCCAGCGGCTGGCGACCAGTCGGCGCAGGTTGATCAGGTAGTCGGCATCGTCATCGACGCAGGAAGTCCACAGCATGGGGCCGAATTATGCGCGATGCCCGCGGCTTTTTGTCCGGCCGGCGGTCGCCTGCGACAATCCGCCGCAGGCGGTCAGAACAGGCCGGGCACGAAGCGCCGGGTACGCTGCATGTAGTCGGCGTAGACCGGGCCGAAATAGGCCAGGCATTCGCGCTCGTCGGTGCGCGCGGTCAGCCACAGGAAGAGGCTGGCGACGGCGGCCAGCGCGGCGCCGGCCAGCGTCGGGTCCTGCAGCTGCGCGCCCCAGGCCAGCGCCAGCAGCGATGCGTACATCGGGTGGCGGATGTGGCGGTAGATGCCGGAGGTCACCAGCTGCGTCGTCTTCTCGAAACCGAACAGCGCCTGGTCGCCGCGTTCGGCGTCGGCCCGGCCGTGCCGGCGCAGGGTCAGCAGCCCGGCGGCGACGAGCAGCACGCTGACCGCGAGCAGCGCGGCGCCGGCGTAGCGGTGCAGCGACGGCGGGTCGATGCCCCAGGTCGCGCGGTTCAGCACGACTAGGCCGAGGATGGCCTCCCACGCGAAGAAGCGGTAGAAGCCGTGGCTGCCGGGACGGCTCAGCGGCTTGCGCGAGGTCCAGCCGAGCAGTGCGCTGCCGGCGGCGAAGGCGGCGGGATCGGACAGGAACTCAACCATGGAAGGCGGCGCCGAGGGCGGCGGTCATGTAGGCGTGGTCGAGCACGCCGGCGCTTTCGCGGACGCTGTGCATCGCCCACATCGGCGAGCCGACGTCGACGGCCGGGATGCCCAGGCGGGCGGCGACGATCGGGCCGATCGTGCTGCCGCAGCCGAGGTCGGTGCGGTGCGCGTACTGCTGGCAGGGCACGCCGGCCCGCTCGCAGAAGCCGATGAAGCGGGCGGCGCTGGCCGCGTCGGTACAGTAGCGCTGGTTGGCGTTGCTCTTGATGACCGGGCCGGCATTGACCAGCACGCGGTGGCAGGGTTCGTAGGCGGCCGGGAAGTTCGGGTGCCAGGCGTGCGCCATGTCGGCGCTGACGAAAAAGCTCCGCGCCAGCATGCGCTTCTGGTCTTCGGCGTCGAGGCGCTGGCTGGCGGCGAGCCGGGCGAGCAGGTCGCCGACCAGGCTGCCGCCGGCGCCGACGGCGCTTTCCGAGCCGACTTCCTCGTGGTCGAACAGCGCGACGACGCAGGTCGCTTCCGGCTCGGGCGTCGCCAGCAGCGCGCCGAGCGTGGCGTGGCAGGAAGCCAGGTTGTCGAGCTGGCCGTTGGCGACGAATTCGCGGTCGACGCCCCAGAAACTGCCTTTTTGCGTGTCGCAGGCGGCGAGCTCCCAGGTCAGCAGCGCGTCTGCATCGACGCCCAGGCGTTCGGCGAGCGGGGCGCGGAAGCGCCGGTCGGCCGGTTCGCCGTCGGCGATGCCGAGCAGCAGCGGCAGTTCAGTCTGCTTGTTGAACTTCAGGCCGTTCTCGTTGACCTCCCGGTTCATGTGGATCGCCAGGTTGGGCAGGCGCAGCAGCGGCTCGTCGAGATGGACCAGGCGCAATTCGACGCCGTTGCCGCTGCGTACCGCGACGCGGCCGGCCAGTCCGAGGTCGCGGTCGGCGAAGGTCGCGAGAATCGGGCCGCCATAGACCTCGACGCCGAGCCGGACCAGGCCGCTCGCCTCGTCGGCCGGCTTCGGCTTGATGCGCAGTCCGGGCGAGTCGGTATGGGCGCCGACGATGACCAGGCCGCGTTCGGCGAGCGGTGCGCGGCCGACCGTGAAGGCGACGATCGCCGAGCCGCCGCGCACGACGTAGTGGCGGCCGCCCGGCTGCAGCGACCAGCGGTCGACCTCGTCCAGGCGGGAAAAACCGGCTGCCTGCAGGCGCGCCTCGCAGGTCGCGACGGCGTGCCAGGGGCTGGGGCTGGCGTCGATGAAGTCGAGCAGGTCCTGCGCCTGGGCGCGGGCGGTGTCCGGGATGTTCATGGGGTATTCTCGGCGAGGGTCTGGATCAGCAGGTCGGCGACGCGGCGGTCGGTCAGCATCGCGAGGTGGCCGACCGGCGGCAGTTCGATGTCGGCGGCGCCGGGCAGGCGCTGGTTGTCCTGCGGCATCGCGTAATTGTCGTAGGCGTTGCGCAGCGCGACGGCCGGCACGCGCAGCGGCTCGGCCGCCATGTCGCGCAGCCACAGCGAGCCGGGCTCCATTTCCCGGGCGTTCTGGCCGGCGCCGAGCCGGGCCAGCTCGCTGCCGGCATGTGGCGTCGCCAGCGTGAGCAGCCGGGCGACGCGGGCGATGCCGTGCCGGGCCAGGTAGGAGCGGCAGACCAGGCCGCCCATGCTGTGCGCGACGAGCACGACCTGCTGGGCTCCGGTCGCCGCGCAGACTTCCTCGATGCGCCGGTTCAGCTGCGGGACCAGCTTGCCGATGCTGGTGAAGGGCGGCGTCAGGCTGACCGTCGCGACGACATGGCCGGCCGCTTCCAGCCGGCGGCGGAGCAGCCACCAGACGCCGCGGCTGCAGCCGTAGCCGTGCACCAGCAGCAGCGGGCGCGGGCCCGGACGCAGGCGGTCGGCGGGCAGCCACAGGCGCTCGAAGGGAATGACCAGCACGAAGCTCAGCAGGTAGGCGAGGTACTCGTCCAGCATCAGCCGCGCCGTCGCCCGGACGCCGAGGCGCGGCGCCGGCGACGCGAAGGCCATGCCGAACAGCCAGGTGATCATGTTCAGCCCGGCGCGCAGGCCGAGCAGGCCGCCGAGCGCGCCGGCGACCGCATAGGGCCACGACGCCCCGAAACCGAGGCGGCCGATCGCCAGCCAGGTGGCGATCTCGGCGGCGAGCCAGAGCAGCAGCGCGACGGGCAGCATGGTCAGGCCCCTTCGGCTTCCGGCTTGGGCAGCCACAGGCAGGCGCCCTTCGATTCCTTGTCGATTGCGGCCAGCACGCGGGCGTGGTGCTCGAGCTCGGCCGGGTCGGCGCGGCGGACGATCAGCGGCTTGCGCTGGCGGACCATGCCGTCGGCGCCCAGCTGCGGGCGCGGCGCTTCGTCCGGTTCGATCATCAGCGAGTTCTGGCCGCGCGTCATCGCCAGATAGACCTCGGCCAGCAGCTCGGTGTCGAGCAGCGCGCCGTGCAGCGTGCGCGACGAGTTGTCGATCTCGTAGCGTTCGCACAGCGCGTCCAGGCTGTTGCGCTTGCCCGGATGCAGGTCCTTGGCCATGCGCAGCGTGTCGACGACGCCGCTGCACACGGTATCGACCGGCACGCGGTCGAGGCGGGACAGTTCGGCGTTCAGGAAGCCGATGTCGAACGGGGCGTTGTGGATGACCAGTTCGGCGCCGCTGATGAATTCCAGGAACTCGTCGACGATGTCGGCGAATTTCGGCTTGTCGGCCAGGAATTCGAGCGTGATGCCGTGCACCGCCTGCGCCCCGGCGTCGATGTCGCGTTCCGGGTGCACGTACTTGTGCAGGTGGCGGCCGGTCAGCCGGCGGTTGACCAGCTCGATGCCGGCGACTTCGATGATCCGGTGGCCCTGGCGCGGGTCGAGGCCGGTGGTTTCGGTGTCGAGGACGATCTGTCTCATGCCGCCCGCCTGTTCTTCAATTCGTCGATGCCGCGGTTGGCCAGCGCGTCGGCGCGCTCGTTCTCGGGGTGGCCGGCGTGGCCCTTGACCCAGATCCACTCGAGCTTGTGCTGGCGGGCCAGCGCGTCGAGCTGCTGCCACAGGTCGGCGTTCTTGACCGGCTTCTTGTCCGAGGTCTTCCAGCCGTTGCGTTTCCAGCCGTGGATCCACTCGCTGATGCCCTTCAGCACGTATTGCGAGTCGGTGTAGACGCGGGCGCTCACCGGGCGCTTCAGCGCCTCCAGGCCGCGGATCGCCGCGGTCAGTTCCATCCGGTTGTTGGTGGTGTCGGCTTCGCCGCCCCACAGTTCCTTTTCCTGGGCGCCGAAGCGCAGGATCGCGCCCCAGCCGCCGGGGCCGGGGTTGCCCTTGCAGGCGCCGTCGGTGAATATTTCGAGTTCAGTGGCCATGGCCTTCCTTGTTGGCGATCGGGCGCAGCGCCTTGGCGCGCAGCGGCTTGCGGCGCCAGGCCGGGGCGATCAGCCGCATCGCGTGGGTGCGCTTGATCGCGCGCAGTATGTAGATGCCGCCGCAGAACGGCCACCAGCGGCGGCCGGCGTTTTCCAGCCAGTGCCAGTGGCGCTGCGGCTGTTCGCAGGGCGGGGCGTAGCAGCCGTGGCGGCCGCGGTCGACCTCGAAGCCGAGCAGTTTCAGCCAGTCCCGGACGCGGACCTGCGGCAGGTAGCCGCCGTTCCACGGGAAGCCGGCGTCGCGGCGCCGCTTCAGGCCCCACAGCGAGAACGGGTTGAAGCCGACGACGATCAGCTGGCCCTCGGGGATCAGCACGCGCTCGACCTCGCGCAGGATCTGGTGCGGGTCGTCGGCGAATTCGAGGACGTGCGGCAGCACGATCAGGTCGGTGCTCTGCGACGCGAAGGGCAGGGCGGTCAGCTCGCAGGCGACGTCGATCGGGCCGGTCCCGCCCGCCTTGCGGCGCAGCGGGATGCGGTTGGCGCGCAGGAAGTCGCATTGCGGCAGGCCGAGCTGCAGCGCGTTGAAGCCGAAGACGTCGGCGACCGCGGCGTCGAGTTCGCGCTGTTCCCAGCCGAGCACGTAGCGTCCCTGCGCGGAGGCGAGCCAGGCGTCGAGACCCGGAATTGACATCCGGTGCGCGTCGCCCGATAGTTCGGCCATGTTTCTCGTTTCCCTCATTCCCGCGTTCAAGGACAATTACATCTGGCTGCTGACCCGCGGCCAGCGCGCCGCCGTCGTCGATCCGGGCGACGCGGCCCCGGTGCTCGAACGGCTGCGGGCCGACGGGCTGACGCTGGAATCCATCCTGGTCACCCATCACCACGCCGATCACCAGGGCGGCGTCGCCGAACTGGTCGAACGCCATGCCGCACAGGTCTTCGCACCGGCCAGCGAGTCTATCACAGGCTGTACCCGTCCCCTGTCGGGCGGCGAGCGCATCGACGTGCTCGGCACGCCGGTCGAAGTGATCGCGGTGCCCGGGCACACGCTGGGCCATCTCGCCTATCGCGCGCCGGGCCGGCTGTTCTGCGGCGACACGCTGTTCGGCGCCGGCTGCGGCCGCCTGTTCGAGGGGACGCCGGCACAGATGGCGGCGTCGCTGGCGGCGATCGCCGCGCTGCCCGACGATACGGCGATCCATTGCGCCCACGAATACACCGAGATGAACCTGCGCTTCGCGCTGGCCGTCGAGCCGGACAATCCGGCGGTCCGCGAGCGCGTCGCCCGGGTCGCGGCGTTGCGCGCGGCCGGGCAGCCGAGCGTGCCGTCGACGCTGGCCGACGAGAAGGCGAGCAATCCCTTCCTGCGCTGCGCCGAACCGGCCGTCGTCGACGCGGCCTTGGCGCACGGCGCGGTCGACCGTTCGCCGACTGCCGTTTTCGCCGCGCTGCGCGCCTGGCGCAACGTGTTCTGAATCGTCGCCGGAGCGGTCCTCAGGCGACCGCCGTTTCGGCCCGGCAGACCCGGTCGCGTCCTTCGTGCTTGGCCCGGTACAGCGCCTGGTCGGCGGCCTGGATCAGCGCCTCGCAGGTCTGCCCGGCGTCGGCCGGCAGGCTGGCGACGCCGATGCTCAGCGTGACCCGGCCGAGCGGCGAACCGGCGTGCGGCTGGTTCAGCTGGTGCACCGCGTGGCGTATCTTCTCGGCGACGAACAGCGCGCCGCCGAGCGGCGTGTCCGGCAGGATCGCCGAGAATTCCTCGCCGCCGTAGCGGGCGGCCAGGTCGGCGCCGCGCTCCATGGTCTGGGCGATCGCCGCGGCGACCCGGCGCAGGCAGTCGTCGCCGGCCTGGTGGCCGTAGCGGTCGTTGTACTGCTTGAAATAGTCGATGTCGCACATCAGCAGCGCGACCGAGCCGCCGGCCCGGCGGGCGCGGCGCCATTCCTGGTCGAGCCGCTCGTCGAACTGCCGGCGGTTGGCGATGCCGGTCAGGCCGTCGATCGCCGACAGGCGCTTCAGCTCGTTGTTGGCGGCGTCGAGGCGGCGCGTCAGGTCGACCAGCGCGGCGCGCATCCGGACGATGCGCTGCATCGCGCGGATCTTGGCGCCGAGCACGATTTCGCTGACCGGCTTGATCAGGTAATCGTCGCCGCCGGCCGCGATGCCCTTCTCGATGTCCTCGTCGCCGGCCATCGACGACAGGAAGATGATCGGCACCCAGCGCTCCTCGCCCTCGATCGCCCGGATGCGCCGTGCGACCTCGTGCCCGTCGATGTCGGGCAGCACGACGTCGAGCAGTACCAGATCGGGCTGTTCGGCGGCGAAGGCGGCCACCGCCGCCTCGCCGCTGGCGGCCGGTACGGCCCGGGCGCCGAAGGCTTCGATGTATTGCGACAGCAGCAGCAGGCTGGAGCGGCTGTCCTCGACGATCAGTATCTTCATGGTGGCAGGCCGGTTCCGGCGCCTAGCGGCAGTAGAGGTTGAAGAAGATCAGCGCGGCCACCGCGATGGCGATGGCGAGGCCGGCCCAGCCCAGGCCCCAGTAAAGCGAGCGGCGGGCCTGGCGCAGGGCGTTGTGCTGGCGGTGCGACAGGTATTGCTGATATTCGCCGAGCGTCAGCACGGCAGCGAAGACGAAGAAAATCATCCCGCAGAACAGGAAGATGACAGAGGCATTGCCCATCTGGCGGCAACTGCTCGCCGTATGGCGCAGGAAATTGACGACGCTGTCGGTCTTCAGCGCCAGGCTGCCGACCAGGTAGGCGAGCAGCACGAAGAGGGCGATCAGCCCGAGGGCCGTCCAGGTTTGCCAGCGCTTGAGCTGGGCGATCGCATCGGCGATCTCCTTGGCGATTTCCTGCACCAGTTTCTGCACGATGGTATGCGGTTCCGATGTGCTAAATTCGCGCAATATATCTTCTCCGGCGGCAGATGAACATGGCAGAGTCAAAGACAACCCAAATGGCATCGCGTCTCGACGCGCTGGTCCGGGCCCCGCGCACCCGGCATTTAGGCCTGTGGTTCGGCGGCTTGCTGCTCGCCTTCGGCCTGTTCGGCTATTTCGCGGCGCCGCCGCTGCTCAAGTCGGTGCTGCTGAAGCAGCTGTCGGCGGAACTGCAGCGCGAGGTGTCGATCGAGCGCATCGACATCAGCCCCTACGCGCTGTCGGCGCGCGTCGCCGGCTTGTCGGTGAAGGCCGCGGACGGCCACGAGGTGGTCGGTTTCGACGAACTGTTCGTCAACCTGTCGTCGGCCTCGCTGTTCAAGTTCGCCGCGGTCGTCGATGAATTCCGGCTGCAGGGACCGCGCGTCGCGGTGGCGCGCGTCGCCGACGGGCGCTACGACATTTCCGACCTGCTCGACAAATGGATGCAGCCGAAGGACGAGCCGGAGTCCGGCACGCCGCGCTTCTCGGTCAACAACATCCAGGTCGCCGGCGGCCGCATCGTGTTCGACGACCAGCCCAAGGGCAAGGTGCATACGGTCAGCGGACTCGATTTCGCGCTGCCCTTCGTGTCCAGCCTGCCCTACCAGGCCGAGATCTTCGTCGAACCGAGCTTCTCGGCGGCGATCGACGGTTCGACGCTGGCCCTGAAGGGGCGCAGCACGCCTTTCCTGGAAACCCATCGCAGCGAGCTCGATCTCGACCTCGACCGTTTCGACCTGGCCAGCCTGCAGCCCTACCTGCCGGACGGCGTGCCGCTGGCCATCGCCGCCGGCCGGCTCGATTCCGAACTGAAAGCGGTATTCCAGGAAACCGCCGACCAGGTCTATTCGCTGACCGTGGTCGGCGCCGCCCACATCGACGGACTGGCGCTGACCGAACGCGGCGGCGCGGCGCTGCTCGGCTGGAAGCGCCTGGATGTCGAGCTCGACAGCCTCGATCCGCTGAACCGCAAGGCCGACGTCAAGCGGGTCGCGCTCGACGGAATCGACGTCAATCTGGCGGTCGACCGCAAGGGCGGCCTGAACTGGCTGCGCGTCGCCGAGCGTGCCGCGGCCGCGGGCGGCAAGGCGCCAGCCGCGCCGGTAGCGGCAGCGCCGGCGGCAGCCCCGTTCGCCTGGTCGCTCGGCGAGTTCGCGCTGAGCGACGGCCGGCTGCGCTGGCAGGACGAATCCGGCGCCCGCCCGGTGGCCGGCGAGTTGCGCCAGCTGAAGGTCCATGTCGGCAAGCTCGACAGCCGCCTGGCCGCGCCGCTCGAAATCGGCGAGGTGTCCGGCCTGCTCGATTTCGGCGATGCGCTGCATGTCGACCGCCTGGCGCTGCATCGCATCCGCGTCGACCTCGCGGCCCAGCGCGCCGATATCGGCGAGTTCGCGACGTCCGGCATGCGCGGCCGGATGCTGCGCGAGCGCGACGGCCAGCTTGTCTGGCTGACCCCGCCGGCCCTGGCGGCCGGCCCGGCCAAACCCGCGGCCAAGGGCGGCAAGGCGCCGGCAGCCAAACCGTGGATCGCCCGCCTGGACAAGCTGAAGATGGACGACATCGCCTTCCGCTTCGAGGACCGCTCGCTGCGGCCCGCCGCGGTCCAGGAGCTGGAAGGCTTCAGCCTGAGCGGCGAGGGGCTGGGCAACGAGCCGGGCAAGCACGGCAGCCTGCGGCTCGAAGGCAAGGTCAACAAGAAGGGCAGCCTGAAGGTCGAAGGCAGCGTCCAGGCGCAGCCGCTCGACCTGGCGCTGAAGGTCGAGACGGTTGCCGTGCCGCTGCTGCCGCTGCAGCCCTATTTCGGCCAGTACCTGAACGTCGCGCTGACCCGCGGCCAGGTGTCGAACCGGGGCGAAGCCAGCGTCAAGCTCGAGCGTGACCAGTTGAAGGCCGCGTACAAGGGCTCGCTGACGCTGGGCGACCTGCTCGCGGTCGACCGGCTGAACAGCGCCGATTTCCTGAAGTGGAAGTCGCTCTACCTCGGCGGCATCGATTTCCGGCTCGATCCGCTGTCCGTCGCGGTCGGCGAGATCGCGCTCAGCGACTTCTATTCCCGCCTGATCCTGAACAAGGAAGGCCGCCTGAATCTGGCCGACCTGGTCCGGAAGGACGATGCGGCCGCGCCGCCGGACGCCGCCAAAACTGCCGACACTAAAACGGCGGCTGCCGAGCCGGCCAAGGCGCCGCCGCCGATCCGGATCGGCAAGATCACGCTGCAGAACGGCACGGTCAATTTCTCCGACTTCTTCGTGCAGCCCAACTACTCGGTCAATCTGACCAAGCTCGGCGGCCGCGTCACCGGCCTGTCGTCGAAGGACGATACCGTCGCCGACCTCGAACTGCGCGGCAGCTACGCGAATTCGGCGCCGGTGCAGATCGTCGCCAAGCTGAACCCGCTGGCCGCCAAGTCCTACCTCGACCTCAAGGCCGAGGTCACCGGCGTCGATCTGGTCGGCTTCTCGCCGTATTCCGGCAAGTACGCCGGCTACGCGATCGAGAAGGGCAAGCTGTCGATGAATGTCGCCTACAAGCTGGAGAACCGCCAGCTGAGCGCCGAGAACCGGCTGTTCATCGACCAGTTCACGTTCGGCGACCGCATCGAGAGCCCGGACGCGACCAAGCTGCCGGTCAACCTGGCGATCTCGCTGCTGAAGAACAACCGCGGCGAGATCGACCTGAACCTGCCGATCTCCGGCTCGCTGGAGGATCCGCAGTTCTCGGTCGGCGGGCTGATCGTCAAGGTCATCGTCAACCTGTTCGTCAAGGCCGTGACGTCGCCGTTCGCGCTGCTCGGTTCGATGTTCGGCGGCGGCGAGGAACTGTCCAACGTCGAGTTCGGTCCGGGGCGGTCGACGATCGACGCGGCGGCCACCCAGAAGCTCGAGGCGCTGGCCAAGGCGCTGACCGAGCGCGCGTCGCTGAAGCTCGAAATCACTGGCCGCGCCGATCCGGTCGCCGACAAGGAAGGCATCAAGCGCGTCGCAATCGAGCGCGCGATGCAGGCCGAGAAGCTCAAGGACATGCTGAAGAAGGGCGGCGAGGGCGTTTCGGTCGACAGCATCGCGATCCCGCCGGCCGAGTACGAGACCTACCTGACCCGCGCCTACAAGGCCGCCAAGTTCCCGAAGCCGCGCAACATGATCGGCCTGCAGAAGGACCTGCCGGTCGAGGAGATGGAAAAGCTGATGCTGGCCAACCTGCCGGCCGGCGACGACGAGGTCCGGGCGCTCGCCCAGCGCCGCGCCGAGACCGTGCAGGCCTGGCTGGTCGAGAACGGCAAGGTGCCGCTCGAGCGCCTGTTCCTGCTGCCGCCGGAGACTGCGCCGGACGACAAGGCGAAGGGCAACCGCGTCGACTTCTCGCTGAGGTAAGGGCGCATGGGGGAAGCGATGGGGCTGGCGCTGGTCGCCGGCGTGGTCGTCGTCATCCTGCTCCAGGCCGCGCTGCTGCTGCGCGGCCGGCCGGACGACGCGGGGCGGCTGCAGGCGCTGGCCGAGGCCCAGGAGCGCGGGCTCGCCCGGCTCGAGCGCGAACTGCGCGAGGAAATGGCGCGCGGCCGGCGCGAGGATGCCGAGGAATCCTTCCGCGACCGCGAGGAACGGGCCCAGTCGTCGACCCGGCTGGCCCAGGCGCTGGGCACCCAGGTCGGCCAGCTGGGCAGCCTGCAGGGCGAGCGCCTGGAAGCCTTCGCGCGCGAACTGAACCGTTTCTCGCAGGGGCTGGACGAACGCTTCGAGCGCCTGAAAACCGCCGTCGAGGGACGGTTGACCGCGATCCAGGCCGACAACGCGGCCAAGCTCGACGAAATGCGCCGCACCGTCGACGAGAAACTGCACGCGACGCTGGAACAGCGCCTCGGCGAATCCTTCCGGCTGGTCAGCGAGCGCCTCGAGCAGGTGCACCGCGGCCTCGGCGAAATGCAGACGCTGGCTGCCGGCGTCGGCGACCTGAAGCGCGTGCTGACCAACGTCAAGACGCGCGGCACCTGGGGCGAGGTGCAGCTCGCCGCGCTGCTCGAGCAGCTGCTGACCGCCGGCCAGTTCGCCGCCAACGTGCCGACGCGGCCGGGCAGTGCCGAGCGCGTCGATTTCGCGATCCGCCTGCCCGGGCGAGACGACGGCGCCGAGGTCTGGCTGCCGATCGACGCCAAGTTCCCGGTCGAGGATTACCAGCGCCTGCTCGATGCGAGCGAGCCGGCCGCCGCCGAGGAGGCGGCGAAGGCGATCGAGACGCGGCTGAAGAGCGAGGCCAGGAGCATCCGCGACAAGTACGTCGAGCCGCCGCACACCACCGATTTCGCGATTCTCTACCTGCCGGTCGAGGGGCTGTACGCCGAGGCGCTGCGCCGGCCGGGGCTGGCCGAGTCGCTGCAGCGCGATTTCCGGGTCAGCCTGGCCGGCCCGACGACGCTGGCGGCGATGCTGAACAGCCTGCAGATGGGCTTCCGGACGCTGGCCATCGAGCAGCGTTCGGCCGAGGTCTGGGCTGTGCTCGGCGCCGTCAAGACCGAGTTCGGCAAGTTCGGCGAGGCGCTCGCGCACACCCGGAAAAAGCTCGACGAGGCGAGCAACAGTATCGCCCGGGCGGAAACAAGGACGCGCCAGCTGTCGCGCCGTCTGAAGGACGTCGAGGCGCTGCCGGCGGGCGACGCGGATCGGCTGATCGGCACGGCGGATTTCGATGGCGAAGACGCCTGAGCTGGACGCCGCCTACCGGGCGACGACCTACCGGGTGTTCATGCCCGACGGTTTTCTCGACCTGCGCATCGACCGGGCCTCGCCGCACCTGGCCGACTGGCTGGCCGCCGGCGATTTCGCCGCCTTCGCGCTGTTGACCGCGTGCAACCCGGGCAGCCGGCCGGCGACCCCGGCCGACAACGCGCGGCGCCAGGCCGAGCTCGAATGCGACCTGCTCGACGCGGGCTACCGGCCGTTCGGCGCCGAACACCTGGCCGACGCCGGCGACTGGCCGGTCGAACCGGGCTGCTTCGTGCCCGGCCTGAGCGCCGACGACGCGCTCGCGCTGGGTGCCGATTACGGCCAGAATGCGGTGGTATGCGGCGGCGCCGATGGCGTGCCGCGGCTGCTCTGGATAGAAGAACAGGATGATGTCTAGCAAAATCGGCCGCTACGAAATCCGCGGCGAACTCGGTCGCGGCGCGCAGAGCACCGTCTATCTCGCTTTCGATCCGCAGCTGCAGCGCCAGGTCGCGATCAAGACGCTGCATTTCGGCGGCGCCGATCCGGCCCGCAACCGGCGCCTGCTCGAGGAGGCGCGCAGCAGCGCCCAGCTGCGCCATCCGCAGATCGTGCCGATCTTCGACGTCGGCGAGACCGGCGGCGACCCCTACCTGGTGTTCGAGTACGTGCCGGGCAAGAACCTCGCCGATTTCCTGCGCCAGAGCGGCGCGCTGTCGGCGGTCAAGGCGGTGTCGCTGCTGCGCCCGGTGCTCGACGCGATCGGGCATGCGCACGCGCAGGGCCTGATCCACCGCGACCTGAAGCCGTCCAACGTGCTGCTCGACGAGGACGGCATGCCGCGGGTCATGGATTTCGGCATCGCGGCCCGGGTCGATGCGGCCGATCCGGCCGGACGCGGCTATACCGGCACGCCCGCCTACATGGCGCCGGAGTACGTCCTGCGCCGCGAATACGGCGAGGCCTCGGACGTCTTCTCGGCCGGCCTGCTGCTGTACGAGATGCTGGCCGGGCGGCCGGCCGTCGGCGAGCGCGACCCGGCGGCCTGCATGCGCCGGCTGGCCGGCGAGGACCTGCGTCTTCCCGGCAACGCCGCGGTCGACGACGCGCTGGCGGCCATTCTGTACAAGGCGCTGGCCCGCGACCCGGCGCTGCGCTACCGCAGCGCCGCGCAGTTCGCCGAGGCGCTCGACCATTACCTTGATCCGGAGGACGAAGTCGCCGGCGGCGGGCAGCCGGCGACCCTCGATTTCCTGATGCGCCGGATGCGCCACAAGAGCGATTTCCCGGCGCTGTCGGAGTCGGTCGGGGCGATCAACAAGATCGCCAACAGCGAGACCGAGAGCATCGACAAGCTGTCGAACACCATCCTGAAGGACTTCGCGCTGACCAACAAGCTGCTGCGCCTGGTCAATTCGGCCTACTACCGGCCGGCCGGCGGCGGAACGATCAGCACCGTGTCGCGCGCCGTCGTCGTGCTCGGCTTCGAGGCGGTGCGCAACATCGCGATCACCGTGCTGCTGTTCGAGCACCTGCAGAACAAGAACAACGCCCGGCTGCTCAAGGAGGAATTCCTGCGCGCCAGCCTGGCCGGCGTGCTGGCGCGCGACCTCGGCGCCGCCGCGAAGCTGCGCGACCTCGAGCAGTCCTTCATCTGCGCGCTGTTCCACAACCTGTGGCCGGCTGCTGGCGCAATACTACTTTCCGGAAGAGTTCGACGAAATCCGCCGGCTGATGGACCAGAAGTCCCTCGGCGAGGAACAGGCGGCGCTGCAGGTGCTCGGCCTGTCGTTCGAGGACATGGGCGTCGCCATCGCCCGGCAATGGGGGCTGCCACCGCTGATCGTCGGCTCGATGCGCCACCTGCCGGCCGGCCCGGTGCGCGCGACCAACGGCCCGGAGGGGCGCCTCCGGATGCTGTCTTCCTGCGCCAACGAGGTCTGCGACCTGATCGCCCGGGCGAGTCCGGAGAACCGCGAGCGCGAACTGCGCAAGGTGATGGCCCGCTTTGCCGACGCGCTGCCGGTCGACGAGCGGACGATGCGCCAGACCGTGCATAAGGCGGTCGACGAGCTCGGGGAATTCGCCCGCGTGATCCAGCTGAACCTCGCGCAGACGGCGATCGGCAAGCAGATGCGGCAGTTCGTCCAGGGCGCGGCCGGGGCGGACGCGGTGGACGACGGCGGGGAGGGCGATTTCACCGACGCGACGCTGCTCGATTCGACGCTGCCCGACGCGGTGCCGGCCGACCCGCAGTCGGTGCTGACCGCCGGCATCCAGGACATCAGCAATGCGCTGGTCGAGGGCTGCAAGCTCAACGACATCCTGCGCATCATCCTGGAAACCATGTACCGGGCGATGGGTTTCCGCCGCGTGATCCTCTGCGTTCGCGACGCCAAGGCCAACACGATGCAGGGTCGCTTCGGCTTCGGGCCGGAAGCGGCGGAGGCGGCGCGCGCCTTCCGTTTTCCGCTGAGCTTCACGCCGGACATCTTCCACGCGGCGACGGCGAAGGGCGTCGATATCCTGATCAGCGACATCGGCGATCCGAAGATCGCCGGGCGCATCCCGGACTGGTACCGGCAGGCGGTGCCGGCGCGTTCCTTCGTGCTGCTGCCGCTGAACATCAAGGGCAGCCCGGTCGCGCTGATCTACGCCGACCGCGACGAGGCCGGCGGCATCTCGCTTCCGGAAAAGGAACTGCAGCTGCTGCGCACGCTGCGCAACCAGGCCATCCTGGCGATCAAGCAGGGGAGCTGAAACGACGATGCCCGCCGGGCGGCGGGCATCGCAGGCAAGGCGCGGCGGCCGGCGGACTTACCAGAGCTGCCACCAGCCCTTCTTGCGGTCCAGGCCGTCGCGGGCGAAGCGGCTGTCCGGGAAATTCTTCTTGAACACGCGGCCGGCGTCGTCGCGCAGGTCGGTCATGCCGAGCTGGTCGTAGGCGATGACCATGATGTACATCGCTTCCTCGATCGCCGGGGCCTGCGGATAGGTCTTGATCGCGGTCTGCGCCCGGTTGATCGCGGCGACGTAGGCGCCGCGTTTGTAATAGTAGCGGGCGACGTGGACTTCCAGCGAGGCCAGCGCATTGACCAGGTATTCCATGCGCTTGATCGCGTCCGGCGTGTATTTGCTGTTCGGGAAGCGGGTCGCCAGTTCGCGGAAGGTGTCGAAAGCTTCGCGGGCCGCCTTCGGATCGCGCTCGGTCGGGTCCTGCGTGCCGAAGTAGGCGGCGTAGCCGAGGTCCTCGTTGAAGTTGATCAGGCCCTTCAGGTAATACACGTAATCGACGGCCGGGTGGTTGGGGTGCAGCTTGATGAAGCGGTCGCAGGCGGCCAGCGCCGAGCCCGGTTCGTTGCCCTTCCAGTAGATGTAGCCGAGTTCGAGCTGGGCCTGCTGCGCGTAGCGGCCGTAGGGATAGCGGGCCTCGAGCTTTTCCATGTACTTGGCGGCCTTGTCCCAGGCGCCGTCGGCCTGGGCTTCCTTGGCTTCCGAATACAGGCGGCCGGCCGACCAGCCGGTCGTCTCGTCCTTGGTTTCACCCATGCCGCTGCAGCCGGCGACGGTGGCGACGACGAAAAACGCCATCAGCAGGCGCGAGAACGCGGTGAACCCGGTGAATCCGGCTAAACTTCGCATCATGAACGATCCTATGGAAAACTCGGGCGATTATAGCCCAAGCGGGCCGCTGTGCCTGACTGTTCCGGCATCCTGCGGCGGTCGCCGCCTCGATCAGGTGCTGGCCGAATTATTGCCGCAGCATTCGCGCAACCGGCTGCAGGGCTGGGTCAAGTCCGGCTGCGTGCAGATCGACGGAAAGACGGAAGACGAGCCCAAGCGCAAGCTGCTCGGCGGCGAGACGCTGCGGCTGGCGCCGCCGGCCGACGCGCGCGAGCAGGCCGAGGCGCCGGAGGACATCCCGCTCGACATCGTGTTCGAGGACGACACGCTGCTCGTCATCAACAAGCCGCCCGGGCTGGTCGTCCATCCGGGCAGCGGCAACTGGAGCGGCACGCTGATGAACGCGCTGCTGCACCACGTGCCGGGCATCGAGCAGATTCCGCGCGCCGGCATCGTGCACCGCCTGGACAAGGACACCAGCGGCCTGCTGGTCGTCGCCAAGACGCTGGAAGCGCAGACCGACCTCGTCCGCCAGCTGCAGGCGCGCACCGTCAAGCGCCAGTACCTGGCGCTGGCCGCCGGCCAGGTCAAGCGCGACAACGGCGTCGACGCGCCGATCGGCCGCCATCCGGTGCAGCGCACCAAGATGGCGGTCGTTCCGGAAAGCCGCGGCGGCAAGCCGGCGCTGACCTGGTACCGCATCCTGGAAAAATTCTCCCACTGCACGCTGGTCGAATGCGCGCTGGAAACCGGGCGCACCCACCAGATCCGCGTGCATATGGCGTCGATCGGCCATCCGCTGGTCGGCGATCCGGTCTATGGCAAGCGCGATCCGCGCCTGCCCGAATTCCACCGCCAGGCGCTGCACGCGACCCGGCTCGGCCTGGTGCATCCGAAGAGCGGCCTGAAGATGCAGTGGGAAGTGCCGATGCCGCAGGACATGCGCGACCTGCTCGAGCAGCTGCGTTATGCCTGAACCCGGCCTGCTGACGCCGGACTGGCCGGCGCCGCCCCGGGTTCGCGCGCTGCAGACGCTGCGCGGCGGCGGCTGCAGTCCGGCGCCGTGGGACAGCTTCAATCTCGGCGACCATGTCGGCGACGATCCGGCACGCGTCGCGGCGAACCGCGCGGCGCTGCGCCGCAGGCTGCCGGCCGGGCCGGTCTGGCTGCGCCAGGTGCATGGCACGGTTGCGGTGGACGCCGCAATTTGCCCCGAAAACGCCGAGGCCGACGCCGCTTTCGCCCGGCGGCCGGGCGTCGTCTGTGCGGTGATGACCGCCGACTGCCTGCCGGTGCTGTTCTGCGACCGGGCCGGCAGCGTCGTCGCGGCCGCCCATGCCGGCTGGCGCGGGCTGGCCGCCGGCGTGCTCGAGGCCACGGTCGCCGCGCTCGGCGTGTCGCCCGGAGAATTGCTGGCCTGGCTCGGCCCGGCGATCGGGCCGGCGGCCTTCGAGGTCGGCGACGAGGTGCGCGCCGCCTTCGTCGCCGGCGATCCGGAAGCCGCCGCCGCGTTCGCGGCGCATGCGCCGGGCAAATGGCTGGCCGACCTGCCGCAACTCGCCCGGCGCCGCCTGCAGGCGGCCGGCGTCGGCTGGACCGGCGGCGGAGAAATCTGCACCTACGCCGATCCCGCAAGCTATTTCTCGTACCGGCGCGACGGCGTCACCGGCCGGATGGCGACGCTGGTCTGGCTGGAGTCCTGAGCCAGGACCGAGCACGGCTGCCGGCCGCCGTTCAGTCGGCAAAGACCCGCAGCCCGGCGACGATCGCGAACAGCGCGTCCTTCAGCTGGGTCTCGGTGCAACCGAGCAGCACGCCGTCCTCGAGCAGGTCGAACGCGACCTGGCGGAATTCGCGGCAGTTCTCGTTGAGCACCCTGATTTTCTCGATGCAGGCGATGGCACTGCCGTCGGCGGTTTGCCAGACCGGCAGCGCGGGGTCGAGGGGATTGACGGCCTTCATCGCGCGGCGGCGGGCAGGATGAAACGGCTGGTTTCGACGATTTCGCCGGCCGGCGCCTGCCGGCTGCGGATGTGCAGGCGGATCGGCAGGGCGCCCGCCGGGCCGCCGTCGGCCGGCATCGCCAGGGTCAGCGCCACCGGCCGGATGCTGCCGGCGTCGACGCTGAACCGGCGTTCGCCGACGACGTCGAGCCCGGGCTGCCCGCTGGCATCGATGACGAAATCCCGGCGGGCGTCGCCGAGATTGACCAGCTTGACCGTGTAGGCGTTCTCGATCCGGCCGTCGCTCCCTTCCCGCGACAGCGCCCCGCGGTCGCGCAGCACGTCGACGAGGAAGGGCGGGCGCCGGGCGAGCGTCCAGGCGGCGAGGGCGCACGAAACGACGAGCAGCGCCAGGTAAAGCAGCAGGCGCGGCCGGGCCGCCGGCCCCGGGGCGGCGCCGCCCGGCGTGCCGGCCGCTTCCGGCGCGAAGCGGATCAGACCGGCCGGCATGCCGGTGCGCGCCATGACCTGGTCGCAGGCGTCGATGCACAGGCCGCAGTTGATGCACTGGTATTGCAGGCCGTCGCGGATGTCGATGCCGGTCGGGCAGACCTGGACGCAGATGCCGCAGTCGATGCAGTCGCCGGCGCCGGCTTCGCGCGACCGCCCCGGCCGGCGCGGCTCGCCCCGGGCCGCGTCGTAGGCGACGTTCTTCGTCCACGGATCGAACATCACGCCCTGGAAACGCGAGTACGGGCACATGTGCTGGCACACCGCCTCGCGCGCCAGGCCGGCCTGGACGTAGGTGAACAGCGCGTAGAAGAGCAGCCAGAAGCTTTCCCACGGGCCGGTGGCGAACGCGCCGATGGCCGGCAGCAGCTCGCGGATCGGCGTGAAGTAGCCGACGAAGGTGATCGCCGTCCACGCCGCGACGGCCGCCCACAGCGCGTGCTTGACCAGCTTCAGTGCGAGCTTGCGCGGGCCGGCCGGCTGGCTGTCGAGCTTCATCCGGGCGAGGTGGTCGCCTTCGACCCGCGCCTCGATCCACGTGAAGATCATCGTGTAGATCGTCTGCGGGCACGCGAAGCCGCAGAACAGGCGGCCGCTCAGCGCGGTGACGTAGAACAGCCCGGTTGCCGCGAAAACCAGCGCGAACACGGCGAGCAGGGCATCCTGTGGCCACAGCACGAGACCGAACAGGTGGAATTTCTCATGCGCGATGTCCAGCCACAGTGCCTGGCGCGGACCGTCGGCGCCCGGCCACTGTAGCCAGCAGGCGCCGTAGAAGACGATCTGCGTCAGCCAGACCATCGCCCAGCGCCAGGTGTTGAAGCGGCCGGACACGGCCCGGGCGTGGATCTTTCCCTTCGTCTTCTGGAAGGTCAGGCGGTGTTCCCGCAGTTTTCTGGCAGCTGGCTGCATGGTGGCGCTCCTCGCATTGATGATGGGCGCGAGTAAACCAGCCGGCAGGCGACCGGAACAGATTCAGTCGGTCGGAAATCGGATAGGTACAGATGGGGCGGCCAGCTGCTGCCGGAGCAGCGACCCGAGTTCGGCGACGGCGGCTGCGGCGACCGGATGGCCGAAATTGAGCCGCAGGAAGTGGGCGAACTCGCGCTTGGCCGAGAAGATCGGGCCGGGGGCGGTGCTGATGCCGCGGGCCAGCGCCGCCTCGTGCAGGGCGACTGCGTCGACGCCGGCCGGCAGCTCCAGCCACAGGAAATAGCCGCCGCCCGGCCGCGCCAGCCGGGTCCCCGGCGGGAAATGCGCTTCGACGGCGGCGACCAGCGTCGCCTCCTGCGCGGCCAGGCGCTGGCGCAACTGGCGCAGATGGCGGTCGTAGCCCCCCTGGCGCAGGTAGTCGGCGAGGGCGATCTGTGGCGGGATGCTGGTCGCCAGGCTGGTCGACAGCTTCAGGCGGCGCACCGCCTCGGCATGGCGGCCGGCGGCAACCCAGCCGATGCGGTAGCCGGGAGCCAGGCACTTGGAAAAGGACGACACGTGCAGCACCAGGCCGTCGTCGTCGAGCGCCTTGCTGCACGGCGGCGCTTCCGGGCCGAAGTGGAGTTCGTGGTAGACGTCGTCTTCGATCAGCGCTACCTGGTGCCGGCGCAGCAGGTCGAGCAGCTGCCGCCGGGGTTCGGCGGCGACCAGGCTGCCGGTCGGGTTGGCGAAATTGAGCATCAGCAGGCAGGCCTTGACCGGGTGGCGCTCGAGGATGTCGCCGAGCGCGGCGAGATCGAGGCCGGCGCGCGGATGGCTGGGGATCTCGACGACTTTCAGGCCGAGCCGCTCGCTGGCCTGCAGCCCGGCGTAGAAGGTCGGCGCCTCGACGGCGATCAGGTCGCCCGGCCGGGTCACCGCCTGCAGGCAGAGGTTGAGGCCTTCCATTGCGCCGGCGGTGACGACGATCTCCTGCGGGTTGACCCGGGCACCGCGGGCCAGGTAGCGCAACGCGATCTGCCGGCGCAGTTCCTCGTTGCCCGGCGACAGGTCGGTCAGCGTCGCCCGCGGGTCGAAGCGGCGGGCGGCGCGCGCCAGGTGGCGGCCGAGCGCATCGAGCGGAAACAGCGCTGGGTCGGGAAAACTCGAACCGAGCGGCACGACGTCGGGATCGCGGACGCTGTCGAGAATCCGGAAGATGAAGTCGCTGACCTGCAGCTCGGTCGAGCCGCCGGCCGGGCGCGAGATGTCCGGCTCGGGCAGGCGGCTGCCCGAGCGGGCGCGCACGAAGTGGCCGGATTTCGGCCGGGCTTCGACGAGGCCGCGGCTCTCGAGCAGCGCGTAGGCCTGGCTGACCGTGATCGGGCTGACGCCGCGCGTGCGGCAGGTTTCGCGGATCGACGGCAGGCGTTCGCCGGGGCGCAGGGTGCCGGCCAGGATCAGTTGCGCGGTGTCCTCGGCGAGCGTGCGGTACAGGCTCATGGCCGGGCGCTTGCGGTCGACGGGCGGTTTTTGCCGGAAACCGGCCGTCGACCGCGGACGTTCACTTGCGCGACGCCCTGACCGGCTTGCCCTTGCCGCCGCGGTTGCCGCGGCAGCTTTCCAGGCGTTCGCCCTTGAGCTTGCCGGCGGTACCGTCGATCACCGGCTCGATCGCGTCGAGCGCGGTCTTGCCGGGCGCCGCATCGATCAGCTTGAGGCCGCGGCCCTTGGGCAGCTGGCGCAGTTCGTCCAGCGCGAAGACCAGCGCGCGGCCGTCCCGGGTGAATACCGCGATGTCGCCGCCGGCCGGCGCCGGCTGGAAGACCGCCGGCGCCTCGCCGTCGTCGAGCGTCAGGAAGGCCTTGCCGGCCTTGCCGCGCGAGATCAGGTCCTCGCCCTTGACGCGGAAGCCGTAGCCGCCTTCGCCGGCGACCAGGTACAGCCTGTCGGCGGTGATCGCCTGGGCGAGCACGGTCTTGCCGCCGCCGACGAAATCGACCAGCGACGCGGCCGGCACGCCGTCGCCCTTGCCGCCGGGGATGTCGGCGGCCGGGATCGAGTAGGCGCGGCCGTTGGCATCGAGCAGCACCAGCTGGTCGACGGTGCGGCAGGGCAGGCAGGCGAGCAGGCTGTCGCCGGAGCGGAAGGCGAGCGTCACCGGATCGACGTTGTGGCCGGTGCGCGAGCGCAGCCAGCCGTGCTTCGAGACGATCAGCGTGGTCGGCTCGTCGGGAATCGACACGTTCTTGGCGTCGGACAGCGTCACGCGCTCGGCGGCCTCGATCAGCGTCCGCCGGTCGTCGCCGTATTTCTTCGCGTCGGCCTCGATCTCGGCGGCGACGCAGGCGCGCAGTTCAGCTTCGGAATCGAGCAGCTTGTTCAGGCCGGCGGCTTCCTCGCGCAGCTTGGCCAGTTCCTCGCCGATCTTGATGCCTTCGAGCCGGGCCAGCTGGCGCAGGCGGATTTCCAGAATGTCCTCGGCCTGGATTTCCGACAGCCTGAAATGCGCCATCAGGTCGGCCTTGGGGTCGTCCGATTCGCGGATGACCTTGATCACGCGGTCGATGTCGAGCAGGATCGCCTGCCGGCCTTCGAGGATGTGGATGCGCTTCTCGGCGGCGGCCAGACGGTAGCGGGTGCGCCGCTCCACGGTAGCCAGCCGGAAGCGGCACCATTCGGCGATCATGTCGTACAGCGTGCCCTGGCGCGGCGAGCCGGTCAGGCCGAGCAGCGTCAGGTTGATCGGCGCATTGGTTTCGAGGCTGGTGTGGGCGAGCAGCAGGCGGACCAGGTCGTCCTGGCCCTGGCGCGAGCTGGCCGGCTCGATGACCAGCCGGACGTCGTGTTCCTTGCCCGATTCGTCGCGCACGCCGGATTCGGAGATGGCCGACAGGAAGGCGGCCTTCAGGTTCAGCTGTTCCGGGGTGAACACCTTCTTGCCGGCCTTTTCCTTGGCGACCGGGTTGGAGCAGGCTTCGATCTCGGACATCACCGTCGCCGTGGAAACGCCCGGCGGCAGTTCGGTGACGACCAGGCGCCACTGGCCGCGCGCCAGGGCCTCGATCTTCCATTTGGCGCGCACGCGCAGGCTGCCGCGGCCGGTCCGGTAGGTCGCGGCGATTTCCTCGGGCGTCGAGATGATCTGCGCGCCGCCCGGGTAGTCGGGGCCGGGCACCAGCGCCAGCACCTCGTCCTCGGTGAAATCCGGGTTCCTGACCAGGTTGACCGCGGCACGGGCGATTTCGCGCAGGTTGTGCGACGGGATCTCGGTCGCCATGCCGACCGCGATGCCGGAGGCGCCGTTGAGCAGGCAGAAGGGCAGCCGCGCCGGCAGCAGGCAGGGTTCGTCGTTGACGCCGTCGTAATTCGGCTTCCAGTCGACGGTGCCCTCGTCGAGTTCGGCGAGCAGCAGTTCGGCGATCGGCGTCAGCCGGGTTTCGGTGTAGCGCATCGCCGCCGCGTTGTCGCCGTCGCGCGAGCCGAAGTTGCCCTGGCCGTCGACGATCGGGTAGCGCAGGCTCCAGTCCTGCGCCATGCGCACCATCGCGTCGTAGACAGACGAATCGCCGTGCGGGTGGTACTTGCCGATGACGTCGCCGACGACGCGCGCCGATTTGACGTGCTTCGGGCTCTTGTACAGGCCCATCCGGTGCATCGCGTAGAGGATGCGGCGCTGCACCGGCTTCTGGCCGTCGGCGTTGGATGGCAGCGCGCGGCCGGTGACGACGCTCATCGCGTATTCGAGGTAGCGGCGGGCGGCGTAGTCGGCCGGCGACGGGATGTCCTCGGCCGGGGCGCTGGCCGCCGGCGGCAGCGGCGGCGGCGGGGTCTCGTCCTGGGGGATGGAATTCTGGGCGAAAAGGTTCAGCTGGTCGGTCATGGCGATCGGGGGTTAGGCAAGCGAGCGCGATGTTAACCGATTTGCCGCCCGCCTTCCCGCGCAAACGGCACGGCGCCGGCGTCGGAGCGATACAATCCGCGCATGGATTCCTCGAAACGCAGCCACTGGTCCAGCCGCTGGGCCTTCATCCTGGTCACCGTCGGCTCGGCGGTCGGCCTCGGCAACATCTGGAAATTCCCGTTCATGACCGGGACCAACGGCGGCAGCGCCTTCGTGCTGGTCTATCTGGCCTGCGTCGTCGGCATCGGCGTGCCCTTGCTGATGGCCGAGGCGATGCTCGGCCGGCGCGGCCAGGGCGACCCGGTCGACGCGATGCGCAGCCTGGCGCGCGAGGCCGGGGCGAGCCGGCTGTGGCTGGCGATCGGCTATATCGGCATCGTCGGCGCCTTGCTGATCCTGTCCTTCTACAGCGTCGTCGCCGGCTGGATACTCGAATACACGGTCCGCGCCGTCGGCGGCTTCCAGGGCATGGACAAGGCGATGCTGGGCGAGGTTTTCGCCGGGCTGCTCGCCGATCCGCTGCGCCTGGTCGCGTGGCACACCGTGTTCATGGCCTTGTCGGCCGGCGTCGTGCTGGGCGGGGTGACCGCCGGCATCGAGCGCGCCAACAAGATCATGATGCCGGGGCTGTTCGCGATCCTGCTCGTGCTGCTCGGCTACGGCGCGGTCGCCGCCGACCTGCCGGCGGCCTTCCGTTTCCTGTTCCATTTCGAGCCGAAGGCGATCGACGCGCAGGTCGTGCTGGCCGCGATGGGGCACGCTTTCTTCACGCTGAGCCTGGGCATGGGCGCGATCATGACCTACGGTTCCTACCTCGGGCGGGAAATCTCGATCGCCCGGACCAGCCTGGTCGTCGCGACGGCCGACACGCTGGTCGCGCTGCTCGCCGGCCTGGCGATCTTTTCCTTCGTGTTCGCGCAGGGGCTGGAACCGGCGGCCGGCCCGGGCCTGATCCTGCAGACGCTGCCGCTGGCCTTCTCGACGATGCCGTTCGGCGACGTCGTCGGCCTGCTCTTCTTCGTGCTGGTCGTCTTCGCCGCCTGGACCTCGTCGATTTCCCTGATCGAGCCGGCGACCGCGTATCTCGTCGAGCATTTCAGCCTCGGCCGGCGGGCTGCGGTGCTGCTGGTGTCGCTGCTGGTCTGGCTGCTCGGCGTCGCCGTCGCGCTGTCGTTCAACGACTGGAGCGGTTTCAAGGTGTTCGGCCTGGGCCTCTTCGACCTGCTCGACACGCTGACCAGCAAGATCATGATGCCGCTGGCCGGCCTGCTGATCGCGCTGTTCACGGCCCGGGTCATGCAGCGGGCGCACGTCGAGTCGGAAATCGGCCTGGGCGGGCGCGCCTTCGGGCTGTGGTACGGCGTGCTGCGCTACGTGTCGCCGGTTGCGATCGTGCTGATCTTCCTGAACGTGATCGGCGTCATCGGCTAGCCGCCGTCCCGCCCGGCCAGCGCCCGGGCGATGAAATGCCGACCGACGCGCGGCTTCGGCACCCGGTCGTCAAACCAGGCGCGCACGTCCTCGTCCAGCCCGATGCCGTGCATGTAGTTGTACAGCGCCTTGTTCAGCGCCTTGCCGAGCCGGGCGTGGTCGACGCCGGTCGGGTCGTCGAAGGCGACGTCGTTCCTGCCGAAGCCCCGGAAGGGGAGTGGGCGCAGCCGGATGCCGTATTCCTCCGGGTGCAGGCCGACCGGCGAATGCACGGTGCAGGCGAAGCGGTGGAAATAGCCGGACTGGATGCAGCTTTCGGCGAACAGCTGACGCACGTATTCGAGCGCATCGACGGTGTCCTGGACGGTCTGCGTCGGGAAACCGTACATCAGGTAGGCGTGGACCAGGATGCCGGCATCGGTGAAGGCGCGCGTGACGCGGGCGACCTGTTCGACCGAGACGCCTTTCTTCATCAGCTTCAGCAGCCGGTCGGAGGCGACCTCGAGGCCGCCGGAGACCGCGATGCAGCCGCTGTCGGCGAGTTGTTCGCAAAGTTCCGGCGTGAAGGATTTCTCGAAGCGGATGTTGCCCCACCACGAAATTGCCCGGTTGCGGCGCAGCAGTTCGTCCGCCATCGCCTTCAGCGCCTTCGGCGGCGCGGCTTCGTCGACGAAATGGAAGCCGGTCTGGCCGGTCTCGGCGACGATGGCGTCGATGCGGTCGACCAGCGTCGTCGCGCTGGCCGCGTCGTAGCGCGAGATGTAGTCGAGGCTGACGTCGCAGAAACTGCATTTCTTCCAGTAGCAGCCGTGGGCGACCGTCAGCTTGTTCCAGCGGCCGTCCGACCACAGGCGGTGCATCGGGTTCAGCATGTCGAGCAGCGACAGGTAGCGGTCGAGCGGGAGTCCGTCCCAGGTCGGCGTGCCGACTTCGTCGAACGGCAGGTCCGGCGTCTGGGCGTTGAAATAGCGGACCTGCCCGTCGATCCGGGCAAAGCTGCGGACCAGGTTGAGCCGCGGAGCGCCTTCCCGCAGGTGCTCGAGCAGCGCGAGCAGCGGGCGCTCGCCGGCATCGAGCGTCACGTAGTCGAAGAAATCGAAGACCCGCGGTTCGGCGAGTTCGCGCAGCTCGGTATTGACGTAGCCGCCGCCGAGCACGGTGATCACGCCGGGGCGTTCGGCCTTGATGGCCTGGGCGATCCGGAAGGCCGCGTAGACGGAACCGGGGAAGGGCACCGAGACCAGCACGAGGTCGGGCTGTTCGCGGTCGACCGCGGCCAGCGCCCGTTTTTCCAGCTCCCGGTCGATCAGCGTCGGCGGAGCGGCCAGCGCCTCGGCCAGCGGATCGAAGCTCGGCTGGCTCATCGCCAGCGATTCGGCGTAGCGGACGAACTCGAAGCGCGGATCGACGGTTTCGCGGATGATGTCGGCCAGGTCGTTCAGGTACAGCGTGGCCAGGTGGCGCGCCCGGTCCTGAACCCCGAGGGCGCCGAACGCCCAGGCCAGCGGGTCGCCGCCGTCCTCGTCGATATAGACGTCGAGCGACTTGAAGCGGGCGCCTTCGGGCAGGAAGCTGCGGCTGCAGATGCGGTGGGCGATCGACGTGTCGCGTCCCTGCAGGAAGGCGACTGCCGGGCCGATGGTCGCCAGGTAACGTTCGAAGTGATGCAGGAAGTGCCGGGTTGCCGCGGGACGCCGGCCGGTCATCGCTTCGGCGCACTGCCGGATGTCCCGCAAGCCGTCCGGGGACAGCAGGCCGAGGACCAGATCCAGCGCCAGGTCGACCTGTTCGGCGACGATTCCGCGGGAGCGCAGGAAACCCGTCAGGTAGGCCGTCGACGGATAGGGGGTATTGAGTTGCGTCATCGGCGGAATCACCGACAGGACGCGGGCGGGAGCGGAAGGATTCATTGCGGCGGGGTGTGGAGGGGCTGGCGGTCCGGCGGACCGAATCTTACCCCAGTCGCCGCAGGCAGTTTGCGACGCCCCAAAAACAAACCGGGCCGCATTCGATGAATGCAACCCGGTGCAGTGTGCGAGCACACCGTGCGTCAGCCCTGCCGGTGTTCAGGATGCCGGCAGCGCTTTCGTCACGCTTAGTCGCAGCTGGCGGAGACGTTCACGACGCCGAGCAGGCCGCCAACCAGACCGGTGACGGTACCCAGCACGCCGCCCAGCAGGCCGGTGGCGGTGGACACGACGGTGCCGACCAGGCCGGTGACCGTGCCGAGCAGGCCGCTAACGGTGTCGAGCAGGCCGCCGAGGTTCAGCGAAACGCCCAGGCTCAGGCCGCCGGCGACGGTTTCAACTTCTTGCTGATTCAGTTCACGAATAGCCATGATCAATGACCTCCTTGAGCAATATTATTATTCGGCGGAGCCGAGCAGGCCGCCCAGCAGGCCGCTGACCAGGCCAACGACGGTGCTCAGCAGGCCGCTGACCAGGTTCAGGACCGGGCTCAGCAGGCTCAGAACCGGGGTCAGGATGCCGGTGAGCAGGCCACCCAGGTCCAGACCGCCGGAAACAGCACCGATTTCTTCCTGATTCAATTCGCGAATTGCCATAACGCTAACTCCTTTGAGTAAAAAATAACCGCCAAGCGGCACTTGATTCCCTTACCGGGAAAGGGTTCGAAGCGTCCTGCATTCGCCGGTCGAATTTGCCGTTGCGGGCTGCTCGGCGCCTGCCTATTCACTTCGATTAGGGGGCATCCTAGCACAGTTTTTTAAAAACAAAAGGCTTCTTGATTCAATTCGGAAACAATGTGTATGCAAAAAGTCAGTGCCTTGAAAATATCGAATTCCACAGCGTAAGTCGAAATTATCCATAGATTCCAAGTGTGTGCTTTTCTCGGTCGCCATCGCGAAATTCGGCATTCGGTTGTTGATTTCGTGTGTATTTATAATTTTGTTTTGAATTTTTGTTCAAAATATCTGAAGCTGGTTTGTTTCCAAAATTGGAAAATAGGGAAGCCCTTTCCTTGCTATTTCTTGTTATTACTTAAGGTTGCGTGCTATTCTCCTGCGTCACAGTGTTTAGCATTCGATTCATGGCTGTTTGTTTGGTCTGGATTGATTTGTTAAATATTGTGCTTTGTTGTTATTTGCAGTAGGGCGGCCATATTTAATAAAATTATCTGGCCGGGTTCAATGAGAATGGGGTTCTCGATGGGTGCTGGGGTGATGCAATCGGTTCCGGGGCTGGTTTGCCCGGTATGCGTTTGCGACCCCGCCGCCGTCAGGCTTCCTGGTATCGGGTACTGAATGGCCGACCAACCGCTTTTCCGCGCTGCGGCGCTGAATGCCCAGAAGCCCAAGTGGCTGGGCAACATCATCCTTGTCCGTCCCCTGAGCTATACGATCCTGACCTGGGTCGCCGCCGCCTGCGCGCTGCTGGTCGTGATCTTCCTGATCTGGGGGAGCTACACGAAGCGCAGTACGGTGATCGGGCAGTTGTTGCCCGACATCGGCGTGGTCAAGGTCTATACCCCCCAGTTGGCCGTCGTTGCACAGAAGCTGGTCGTCGAGGGGCAGGAAGTCAAAAAGGGCGATCCGCTGTACGTTCTGTCCAGTGAGCGGCAGAGTGGTGCCCAGGGGGCGATCCAGGCGGCGATCAGCCAGCAGGTGCAGTCCCGTCGCCAGTCGCTGATCGAGGAACTCGAGAAGACGCGTCGCCTGCAGCGCGAGGAGCGCGATGCGCTCGCCAAGCGGATCGACGGCCTGTCCGCCGAGGGCAGCAATCTCGCCAACCAGATCGAGGTCCAGTCGGCCCGTGTCGCGCTGGGCGATGAAACAGCGGTCCGCTATCGCAACCTGCTGGCCAAGGATTACATTGCGCGCGACCAGCTGCAGCAGAAGGAGGCCGAACTGCTCGACCAGAAGGCCAGGCTGCAGGCCCTCGAGCGGGAACGGATCAGCGTGCTGCGCGAACTGGCGGCTCGGCGCAACGAACTTTCCGGTCTGGATATCAAGCACCAGACGCAGCTTTCCCAGATCGAGCGCGGCATTTCGAGCACGGATCAGGAGTTGACCGAGAGCGAGGCGAAGCGCCAGGTTACCGTGGTCGCCCCCGAGGGTGGCATCGCCACCGCGCTGTTCGCCGAGGTTGGACAGGCCGTCGACGGCAATCGTCCGCTGGTCAGCATCATGCCCAAGGGAGCCACGCTGCAGGCGCAGCTGTATGCGCCGAGCCGGGCGATCGGCTTCGTCCGTCCCGGCGACGCGGTGCTGTTGCGTTACCAGGCCTATCCCTACCAGAAGTTCGGGCATGCCCGCGGCAAGGTGATCTCGGTCGCGAAGACGGCCTTGCCGGGCAACGAGATTTCATGGCTGGGCAACTCGGCATCCGGCAATCCGCAGAACAACGAACCCCTGTACCGGGTGGTCGCCGAACTCGAATCCCAGACCATCATGGCCTACGGCCAGCCGCAGCCGCTGCAGGCGGGCATGCTGGTCGAGGCCGATCTGCTGCAGGAAACCCGCCGCCTGATCGAATGGGTCCTGGAACCGCTGTACAGCCTGACCGGCAAACTCTAGACGGGTCTTTTTCCGGCTTTTTACCTGGCGCAAAAAACGCATGTCATTTCTTGAAAACCTGTCGTTCGGCTTCGGTCGCAAGCTGCCGCTGATGTTGCAGACGGAGGCGGCCGAGTGCGGCCTCGCTTCGCTGGCGATGGTCGCCGGCTATCATGGCTTCCAGACCGATATTTCCTCGATGCGCCGGCTTTTCCTGGTGTCGATCAAGGGAACGACGCTCGGTCACCTGATCCAGATGGCGCACGCGCTGCAGATGAACACGCGCCCGGTCAAGCTTGACCTCGAGGATCTGCCGCAGCTCAGGATGCCCTGCATCCTGCACTGGAATTTCAACCATTTCGTCGTCCTGAAGGAAGTCACCAAGAAGGGCGTGGTGATCCACGATCCGGCGATCGGCATCCGCCGGATGACTTTCGAGGAAGTCTCCGAGACCTTCACCGGCGTCGCGCTGGAGCTGTGGCCGAACACCGGTTTCCGCAAGGTGACCTACAAGCAGCGCCTCAGCCTGCGCGAACTGATGGGCAACGTGACCGGGCTGTTCCGTTCGCTGTCCCAGGTGCTGCTGCTGGCGATCTCGCTCGAGGTCTTCGCGCTGGTCTCGCCCTTTTTCCTGCAGTGGGTTATCGACAACGTCATCGTTTCGGCCGATCGCGACCTGTTGACCACGCTCGCGCTCGGCTTCGGCCTGCTGATGCTGATGCAGCAACTGGTCATGACGCTGCGTTCGTGGGTCATCATGCACATGGCAACGACGCTGAACGTGCAGTGGCGGGCCAACGTCTTCACCCATCTGCTGAACCTGCCGGTCCAGTATTTCGAGAAGCGCCACCTCGGCGACGTGGTGTCGCGCTTCGGATCGATCGACCTGATCCAGCGCACGCTGACCTCGTCCTTCGTCGAGGCTATCCTCGACGGCATCATGACGCTGGTCACGCTGGTGATGATGTTCGTCTACAGCCCGAAGCTGGCCTGGATCGCGGTCGGCGCGATGGTGCTCTACGGGATCGGGCGCTGGGCGTGGTACAGCCCGCTGCGCGCCGCGACCGAGGAGCAGATCATCCACGCCGCGAAGCAGCAGAGCCATTTCCTGGAAACCATCCGCGGCGTCAAGACGATCAAGCTGTTCCTGCGTCAGGACGAGCGCCGGGCGACCTGGCTGACGCTGCTCGTCGACCAGATCAACGCCGACCTGCGCACCCAGAAGCTGCACGTCGCGTTCCGTCTGCTCAACGGCATCCTGTTCGGCGTCGAGCGCATCCTGATCATCTGGCTGGGCGCCAGCCTGGTGCTCGACGGCAATTTCACGATCGGCGTGCTGACCGCCTTCATCGCGTACAAGGACCAGTTCGACAGCCGCGTCGCCTCGCTGATCGACAAGGCCGTCGAGATCAAGATGCTGCGCCTGCAGGGCGAGCGTCTGGCCGACATCGTGCTGGCCGAAGCCGAGGATACGCAACAGGCGACGGTCCAGCTCGAGCCGGCCGAGGTCGAGGCGAGCATCGCCGTCCGCGGCTTGCGATTCCGCTATGCCGACCAGGAACCCTGGGTGCTCGACGGCATCGACCTCGACATCGAGGCCGGCGAGTCGGTCGCCATCGTCGGTCCGTCCGGTTGCGGCAAGACGACGCTGGTCAATGCGATCCTCGGCATCCGCCCGCCGGTCGAAGGCGAGGTGATGATCGGCGGCTACAGCGTCAAGCAGATGGGTTTCGAGACCTTGCGCGGCATGATCGGCACCGTGATGCAGGACGATTCGCTGTTCGCCGGATCGATCACCGACAACATCAGCTTCTTCGACAACAAGGTCGATCACGAGCGGGTCGAGGCTTGCGCGAAGCTGGCTGCGATCCACGAGGAAATCGTCGCGATGCCGATGGGCTACGCGACGCTGATCGGCGACATGGGAACGGCGCTGTCCGGCGGCCAGAAGCAGCGCGTGCTGCTCGCCCGTGCGCTGTACAAGCAGCCGCGCATCCTGCTGCTCGACGAGGCGACCAGCCATCTCGACACGACGCGCGAAAGCCTGGTCAATTCCAGCATCAAGTCGCTGAACCTGACCCGGGTCGTCGTCGCCCACCGTCCGGAAACCATTGCCGCCGCCGATCGCGTGATCGTCCTCTCGGACGGCAAGATCGTTTCCGACAGCAAGGCGCAGCCCGCTTGATTCCGATGCCCGCCATGAAGCGCCTCGTCATTGCCAGCCTGCTGGCGTCCTCGCTGGCCGTGCCACCGGCCGCCGCGCTGACCATCGACCCCTTCCTGGTCTTCCGGGACGTCGCCCGGCGCCCGGTCAAGGCCGCCTTGCCGCGCGAGGGGGCGCTGGCCGACGAAGACTACGATCCCTGCGATTTCGGGCCGCTGCCCAAGGTGCTCGACCTGCTCGAGGTCGTCGAACGCTCGCTGTGCCAGGATCCGCAGGTTCGCCAGGCATGGGCCCAGGCCAAATACCAGGCGGCGGTGCTCGGCGTGCGCCAGGGCGCCTACCTGCCGACGCTGAGCGCGACGCTGAATGCCGGCCAGCAGAGCAATCACGCCCGCTACGCCGGCAAATTCTCGGTGCTCAATTCCGATTCGAAACCGAGCATCTACAGCGGCGGTCTGAAAATGACCTGGGTGCTGACCGATTTCAACATGACGCGCTCCAACGTCCGGCAGGCCCGGGCCATGCTGGAGGCCGCCAATTCGGCGCACGACACCGCGATCCAGGCGGCCTTCCTGCGGGCCACGCAGGCTTACTTCGATGCGCTGGCCGCCCAGGCGGTGCTCGATGCGACGCGCGAGGTCGAAAAGCTGGCGCGCGAGAGCCTGCTGGTCGCCGAGGGGCGGGTCAAGGGCGGAGTCAGTTCGCTGACCGACCAGTTGCAGGCCAGTACGGCCTATGCGCAGGCCAAGCTCGAACGCGTCGCTGCCGAGAGCGATTACCAGAGCGCCCTCGGCAACATTGCGATCGCCATCGGGGTTCGCGTCGGTGGCGCGCTCGATCTCGAGAAGGCCGACGCGCTGCTGCACGATACCAGTTTCGTGAAATCCGCCGACGAGTTGATCGACGAGGCGCGCAGCGCCCATCCCAGGCTGCTGTCGCTGCGCTCCGAGGTCGATGCGGCCGAGGCCGGCGTCAGCGCGATGCGTGCCGAGGGGCGGCCCAGCGTCGTGCTGTCGGCCGAGGCCGTGCGGACCAGCCAGGAAAACCAGCTGCCCAGCGCCGGCTACCAGCCGACCGACATCAACAACCGCAACAGCGCGATCGGCGTCCAGATCAACATCCCGCTGTTCGAGGGCTTCTCCCGTTCCTACAAGGTGCAGTCGGCGAAGAGCCAGGTCGAGGCCAAGGAGGCGGAATACGCCGCGACCGAGAAGCAGGTGATGCTGGAAGTCTGGAAAGGCTACCAGGTGCTCGGTGCCGAGACGCAGAACCTGGACACCACGCAGGATCTGCTCGGCAACGCCCGCAAGTCCTTCGAAGTGGCGCGCGGCCGCTACAAGGAAGGGGTGGGCAGCATCGTCGAACTGCTCAACGTCCAGGCGACGCTGGCCAAGGCGCTGCAGCAGCGCGTGAAGACGCTGTCGAACTGGCACAACGCCCGCCTGAAACTGGCGGCCAGCGTCGGCAAGATCGACTACTGGGCGATCTCCGGCCTGTTCGAGAAGGGCGGCCGCAAGCGGCGCTGAACCCGGGCGCCGCCTTGGGCGGCGGCCGGTGCCGGATCAGTCCGGCAGGTAGCTCGGCATGAACGGCGCGCTGCCGGTTGCGAAGTAGGTTTCGCAGCGCTCGATGTACTCGCGCAGGCTTTTCGGCATCGGGGTGCGGGCGCGCGTCACGTAGAAGATCAGGTCGCGGCCCTGGCGGATCAGCTGCAGACCGTCCGCGATGTTGTGGGCGACCGGCGTCTCGTCGGTCGACACCGGGTGCGGCGTCAGGGTGGCCAGGCGTTCGCCGGCAGTGACCATGATCGCCCAGACGTCGAAGATGTCGGGGTCGGTGCGCAGCGTTTCGGTCTTGATCCGGGCCGCGTTGGCGAGGTCGACGATGGCCGGCTCGATGCCGGCGAAGGCGGGCAGGCTGGCCAGGTTGGCGATCATCGTGCGGGCGATCCGGTCGATGTCGCGCATCGTCTGGCCGATCTTGATGTAGCGGCTTTCGTAGAAGTCTTCGAGCGGGATCGAGAAAGCGCGGAAGGGTTCGCCCCACAGCTCGTCGATGCCTTCCTCGCCGCTGCGGTGCAGTACGCAGCGCCCGAGTTCCATGGCCTCGAGCAGGCAGCCGCCGCATTCGCGCATCAGCGGGTTGTCGCTGTTGATCTCGACGCCGCAGGCCTGCAGTTCGACCAGCTTGCGGAAGATGTCGGCGGCCCGGTTGAACAGTGCGCCGGCCAGCATCGCGCCCTTGATCCGCTTGCGCGTCGGATCGGTCTCGGCGAGGTATTTTTCGCGGGCTTCGGCCAGCCGGGTGCCCGGGATGTTCAGTCCGTGTTCGGTGTGGTTGAACAGGCGGCGCGTCAGCGCGTCGATCAGCCGCTTCTTGGCTTCGAGGGTGTCGGCCGGCACCGGATAGGTCTTGATCCAGTAGCCGTCGTAGAACACGCGTTCCTCGCCGTCGAACAGGCGGCGCGTGCCTTCGGCAGGTTGGTCTTCCTCGTTCAGCTTGCGGTCCAATGCGTACACGTTGATCATGGCCGGGTTATTACCAAAGGCAGAGCCGGGTTGCGAAACCGCGACTCTGCCTGACGGCCGGAAAGGCGTCAACTTACTCCTTGATCGCCTCGACGGCCACATCGATGCGCACTTCGTCGCCGACGTAGGGCGCGTACTTGCCGGCGTTGAACTCCGAGCGCTTGACGACGACGTGGGCGTTGGCGCCGATCGCGTCCTTCTT
The DNA here is from genome assembly GCA_028687035.1 of Dechloromonas sp. Classification (GTDB taxonomy): domain Bacteria; phylum Pseudomonadota; class Gammaproteobacteria; order Burkholderiales; family Rhodocyclaceae; genus Azonexus. Next base: position 239,950 of record JAQUAX010000001.1, read on the forward strand.
CAGCATCGGGTGCGGCATCGCCTGGAAGGAGGTCACGGTCAGCGTCACCGGACGGGTCACGCCCTTCAGCGTCAGGTTGCCCTCGACGGCGACCGGCTTGTCGCCGTCGAACACGACCTTGGTCGACTTGAAGGTGGCGGTCGGGTACTTCGCGGTGTCCAGGAAATCCTCGCCCTGGATGTGCTCGTTGAAGGTCGCATAGCCGGTATTCACCGATTTGGTGTCGATCACGATGTCGACCGCGCCGGTCTTCGCGGCCTTGTCGAAGACGATCTTGCCGGTCGTTTTGTCGAAGCGCGACAGCTGGGTCGAGTAGCCGAAGTGGCTGTACGAGAAGCGCGGGAAGCTGTGCGTGCCGTCGAGCACGTAGGTTTCCGGTGCGGCCAGCGCCGGGGCGGCGGCTGCGAGGGCGAGGACGAGGGTGGCGATCTGTTTCTTCATGGTGTTTTCTCCGTGGGGTTGGGGGATTACTTGCCGCTGGCGGCAATCTTGAAATCGATGCGGACGTCGTTGGCGACGATGTCGAACTTGGCCCAGGCGCCTTCGCCGATCGCGAAGTCGCCGCGGCGGATGCTCAGGCTGCCGGCGAACACGCCGTCCTTGCCCTGGGCGGTGAAGCTGGCCGGGACGACGACCGCCTGCGTGCGGCCCTTGATCGTCAGCTGGCCGGCGACTTCGTAGCGGTTGTCGCCGAGCGCCTTGACGCCGGTGGAGACGAAGCGTGCGGTCGGGAAGTTGCGGCTGTCGAACCACGGCTTGCCGGCCACTTCCTGGTCGCCTTCGGCGGAACCGGTGTCGATGCTGGCCAGTTCGACGTCGATCGTCGCCCGGGCGGCGGCCGGGCGGGCCGGGTCGAAACTCAGCTGGGCGGTGAATTTGCGGAAGCGGCCGTCCATCCGGACGCCCATCTGCTGGTAGGCGAAGCCGATCGCGCTGCGTTCGGGGCGGACCGTGCCGTATTCGACGGCCTGGGCGGCGGGCAGCGCGGCGGCCAGCGCGAGGGCGAAAGCGAGTCGGTTCATTGGGAATCTCCTGGGCGGTGACGCGGCAGCATCCGGGTCAGGATGTCGTCCTTGTCGATGAAGTGATGTTTCAGGGCGGCGCCGACGTGGCCGGCGATCACGGCGACGAAAAACAGGTTCAATCCGGCGTGCACCGTCTGCAGCAGGTCGCCGAGCGCCTTGTCCTTGGCGACCAGGTCGGGCAGCGGCAGGATGCCGAACCACACGGTCTGGAAGCCCTTGGCCGAACTCATCAGCCAGCCGGACAGCGGAATCGCGAGCATCAGCAGGTAGAGCAGCGCGTGGCCGGCTTGGGCGGCGAAGCGCAGGGGCGGGCTCATCTGCGCCGGCAGGGCGGGCGGCGGATGCCCGGCGCGCCACGCGAGGCGGAACACGACGAGCACGAAGGCGCTGACGCCGGCCCACTTGTGCCACGAATAGAACTGCAGCTTCTGCGGCGACAGCGGCAGCCCCTGCATGTAGAAGCCGAGGCCGAGCAGGCCGCAGAGCAGCACGGCCATGATCCAGTGCAGGGCCTTGGCGGTCCGGGTGTAGGAAAGGCTCACGGTCGACCTCCTTGCGGACGGGAAAAGGCGTAGGCATCCATCGCGATCACGTAATCGTCGATGCCGGCATGGAAGCGCTCGGCGGCGGCGGCCTCGCCGCCCGCACCGAGTGCGACAAAGAGCGGCAGCAAATGTTCATCGCTCGGGTGGGCGCGGGCGCCGTCCGGGGCCAGCCGGCGGTAGTCGAGCAGCGATTCGATGTCGGCTGCGGCCAGCCGGTCGGCGATCCAGTCGGAAAATTCGCGCACGTAGTCCGGCGTACGGCCGTTATCGCGCCAGGCCAGCTGGTAGTCGCGCAGGTTGTGCGTGACGTTGCCCGAGGCGACGATCAGGAAGCCGCGCGCCGCCAGCGGCGCCAGCGCCCGGCCGAGCGTCCAGGCCTGGCGGGGGCCGCCCGTGCTCTGGATCGACAGCGGGATCACCGGGACTTCGGCATCCGGGAACATCAGGCGCAGCGGCACCCAGGCGCCGTGGTCGAGGCCGCGGCCGGCGTCGCGTTCGACGGGCAGGCCGGCCGCGGCGATCGCGGCGGCGACCTCGTCGGCCGCCTCTCGGCAGCCGGTGGCCGGGTAGCGGATGGCGTAGAGTTCTTCCGGGAAACCCCAGAAATCGTGGATGGTCTCCGGCCGATCGGCGAAGCCGACGGTCGGCGCTTCGGTATCCCAGTGCGCGCTGACCACGACGATGGCGCGCGGCCGCGGCAGCCGGCCGGCCAGCGCGCTCAGCGCGGCGCCGGCGGCACCGGGGCGCAGCGCGAAGGTCGGGGCGCCGTGCGGGACGAAGAGGGAGGGCAGGGGAGCGGTCATGGCGGTTCTCGCGGGGTGATGGCCGTACTTTAGACGCCCTCGGATGATCGAAATAGACGACAATGCGCAAATCTTAGTTGCCAGGAATGCAACAATGGACCGACTCGATGCGATGCAGCTTTTCGTCCGCGTGGCCGAACTGGGCAGTTTTGCCGCGGTCGCGCAGCAGATGGGCGTCGCCCGCTCGGTGGTGACGCGGCAGATCGCCGGCCTCGAAGCGCACCTCGGCGTCAAGCTGATGGCGCGCAGCACGCGCCGGCTGGCGCTGACCTCGGCCGGTTCAGCCTACCTGGAAAAATGCCGGGTCATCCTGAACCTGGTCGAGGCGGCCGAAGGCGACGTCGCCGCCGAGCGGCTGACGCCGCGCGGCCAGATCCGGCTCAGCCTGCCGCTCAGCTTCGGCCTGAAGCGCCTGGCGCCGCTGCTGCTGGAATTCTCGCAGCGCTACCCCGAAGTGGCGCTCGACATGGATTACAGCGACCGTCGCGTGAACCTGATCGAGGAGGGCGTCGACCTGTCGGTTCGCATCACCCGCCGGCTCGAAGCGGGCGATGTCGCCCGCCGGCTCGGCACCAGCCGGCTGCTCGTCGTCGCCGCGCCGGATTATCTCGCCCGCCACGGTCGACCGCGGCATCCCGGCGAACTCGCGCACCACGAATGCCTGGGCTACAGCCAGGCCGGCAGCACGATGCCCTGGCAGTTCATCGTCGACGGCCAGCTCGAAACCCTGCATCCGCGCAGCCGGGTCGCCGCCAACAACGGCGAGGTGCTGACCGACGCCGCGGCCCAGGGCCTGGGCATCACCTGCCAGCCCGACTTCATCGTCGAGGCGGCACTTGCCGCCGGCCGCGTCGAGGCCATCCTGGCCGACTACCCGGTGCCCGAACTGGGCATCTACGCGATGCTGCCGGGCAACCGCCACGTGCCGCAGCGCGTCCGCGTGCTGATGGATTTCCTGGCCGAGCGGCTGCAGTAACGCAGCGGGCTTCCCGGGCGGGCCCCGGCGGATTGACTAGTTCCGATGGGCGATAGCCAGCCCCGGGACTGCGGTGCAATATTCGCGCCCCCGGGGAGAAGCGACGATGGACGATCTGGAAGTCGGCACCGTGTACGCGATAGAGCTGTGCAGCGGCGAGCGCCGCCGCTGGCAGTACCTCGGCCTGGACGGCCGCGGGCAGCCCCGCTGGCGGGATTGCGAGACGCGTCTCGAGTTCGGCGAGGGCAGCCTGATGTACGCATGGACCCTCCTGGGAGCCGCCGATGCCGACTGGAACGCGGGATAGGGCCGCTCCGTTCCCCCTTCTGTACGAGGAAAACAATGTCATTCGCTCTTTGCTGGGACGGTAGCGGGCTGCTCAAGCGCTTCGGCGGCTATGTCAGCGCCGAGGAGTTCATGGATTCGGCCGATGCCAGCTTTTCGCATCCGGACATCGACCGCGCCCGCTACATCATCAACGACTTCACCGAGGTCACCGGTCACGGCCTCTGCGACGCGGTCGCCGAATACGTCGGCGTGATGCGGATGGGAGCGAGCCTCAGCACGCCGAACCTGCGCGTGCTGTATGTCTCTACCGACGAAAGCATCCGGGATTTCGTCGCGGCACTGACCGCCCACCCCTTCCATACGGCCTGGGAAACCCGGGTTTTCCCGACGATGTCGCTGGCCGAGGCCTGGCTCAAGCTCCAGCCCCGGCTGAACCGGATGGCCTGGCGCTGAGCGTTCGCCGCCCGCGCGGCGGAATGCGGCCGGCCTCGGGTAAGATCGGAAGACCTTTCCCGAAGGAGAATTCCGCATGCTGCGCCTGTCGACCGCACTCGTCCTCTGTCTTGCCGCCGCCGGTGCCGGCGCCGGCACCCTTGTCGATCTGTCTGCCGAGGCGTCGCGCCCTGCCGCCAACGACCAGGTCCGCGCCCGCGTCTATAGCGAGGCGAGCGGCGCCAATCCGGCCGAACTGGCCCGCCGCGTCAATCGCGACGTCGCCGAGGCGCTGAAGCTGATCCGCGCCCGGGCCGGCATCTCGGTGAAGAGCGGCGCCCAGTCGACCTGGCCGGTCTATGGCCGCGAGCAGAAGATCGACGGCTGGCGCCTGCGCAGCGAACTGGTACTGGAAACGCGCGACACGGCGGCGATTTCCGAACTGCTCGGCGAACTGCAGCAGATGCGCCTGGCGGTCGGCGAGGTCAGCCAGTTGCCGTCGCCGGAAACCCGCCGCCAGGTCGAGGACGAAACGACGCGCGATGCGATCCGCGCCTTCCAGGCCCGGGCGGCGCTGGTCGCCGGGCAGCTGGGCAAGACCTGGCAGATTCGCCAGCTGAACATCGGCCACGGCCACCAGGCGCCGGTGCCGGTCTTCCGGGCGATGAAGGCGATGGCCGCCGAGGCCGCGCCGGTGCCGCTCGAAGGCGGCGAGAGCCTGCTGACGACGACGGTGTCCGGCCAGATCGAGCTGGCCGACTAGCCGACCAGCGCCACCGACTTGATCTGGGCGTGCAGCGCGAGCCCGGGGCGGATCGCCAGGCGCTCGGCCGAACGCTTCGTGATCCGCGCCAGCAGCGGCGTGCCGCCGGCGTCGAGGCGGACCAGCACGTGGCCCGGCGTGTCGGTCGGCGCCAGATCGACGACGCCGGCCGGCACGCAGTTCAGGATGCTGCTCTGTTCGGCCGGGGCCAGCGCCAGGCTGACGTCGCGGGCGTGGATGCGGCAGCGCAGCGGCGTGCCGACGGCCTCCGGGTGGCGCGACACGTAGATCGCGCCGCCGGCGAAGTCGAGCCGGGTCAGGTCGTCGGCCTCGTGCGCGGCGACCGTCGTTTCGACGACGACGCCGGCATCGTCGGCGAAGGCGGCCGGCAGGTCGAGGCGGGCCAGCACGTCGTTGAGCGGGCCGCTGGCCACCACGCGGCCGGCGTCGAGCAGCACCAGGTGGTCGGCCAGCCGGGCGACCTCGTCCGGCGCGTGGCTGACATAAACGACCGGCAGCTCGAGTTCGCGGTGCAGGCGTTCGAGATAGGGCAGGATCTCGTGCTTGCGCTTCAGGTCGAGCGCGGCCAGCGGCTCGTCCATCAGCAGGATGCGCGGCGCCGCGAGCAGCGCGCGGGCGATCGCGACGCGCTGCCGTTCGCCGCCCGACAGCTGGTCCGGCCGGCGTTCGAGCAGGTGGCCGATGCCGAGCAGTTCGGCGACGTCGGGCAGCGCGAAGCGGCGCTCCGCGGTCGACGTCCTTTTCTGCCCGAATTCCATGTTGCGGCGCACCGACAGGTGCGGGAACAGGCTGGCTTCCTGGAAGACGACGCCGAGCGCGCGGCGGTGCGCCGGAACGAACAGCCCGCGCGCTTCGTCTTGCCAGACTTCGTCGCCGATCGCGCAGTAGCCGCCGGGCGCCCGCTCGAGGCCGGCCAGCGCGCGCAGGCAGGTTGTCTTGCCCGAGCCGGAATGGCCGAACAGCGCGCTGACGCCGCGGCCGGGCAGGGTCAGGTCGACGTCGAGCGCGAATTCGCCGCGGTCGACGCGGAAACGGGCGCGGATTTCACCGGACATTGCGTTGCCTCCGGGCCGGGTTGAAGGTGTACAGCGCGAGCAGCACGAGGAAGCTGAAGGCGACCATGCCGCCGGCCAGCCAGTGGGCTTCGGCGTATTCCAGCGCCTCGACGTGGTCGTAGATCTGCACCGAGACGACGCGGGTCTTGTCGGGGATGTTGCCGCCGATCATCAGCACGATGCCGAATTCGCCGACCGTGTGCGCGAAGCCGAGGATGGCGCCGGACAGGAAGCCGGGTTTCGCCATCGGCACGGCGACCGACCAGAAGGCGTCCCACGGCCCGGCGCGCAGCGTCGCGGCGGCTTCCAGCGGGCGCTCGCCGATCGCCTCGAAGGCGTTCTGGATCGGCTGCACGACGAAGGGCAGCGAATAGAACACCGACGCGATGACCAGGCCGGGGAAGGTGAAGGGCAGCAGGCCGAGGCCGAGCGCCTCGGTCAGCCGGCCGACCGGACCGTGCGGGCCCATCGTGATCAGCAGGTAGAAGCCGAGCACGGTCGGCGGCAGCACCAGCGGCAGCGCGACGACGGCGCCGACGACGCCCTTCAGCGCCGAGCGCGTGCGCGCCAGCCACCACGCGATCGGCGTACCAACAATCAGCAGCAGCGCGGTGACGACGGTGGCCAGCTTCAGCGTCAGCCAGACGGCGGCGAGATCCGGATTGCCCATGCGGCCTTTCAGTGTCGGGAGAACAGGTCGCGCAGTTTACACAGCGTCGTCGTGATGTCGAAGCGCGGATCGGGCAGCGCCTCGCCGGCCAGCATGCGGGTGATCGCCAGCGCCGGGTCGCTCTCGCCGGTCAGCAGCACCGCGCAACCGCGCTGCTTCATGTGGCGGACGAAGCCGTCGCCGGCGCTGGCGGCGACCGCGATGTCGATGCCGTCGAGCGGGTGCGCCCGGTCGTCGGCGAAGACGTGCAGCACCTCGTCCTTGGCCAGTTCGACGCGGCGCGGCGCCGGCAGCAGCCGGCCGGCGCGGTGCTGCGACAGGTCGTAGAGCAGCCATTGCCGGGCTTGTCCGGCGTGGCCGCTGACGGCGGAAAAATCCCGGGTGGCGATGGCGATTTTCATCGGCTTTCCTTCAATCGGAGGTCAGCGAAACCGCGACGTCGCGCGGCGGGGCGAAGTACGGAGCCGAGGTCACCAGGATGCCGGCGCCGGCCCGCGCATAGCTTTCCGCGTTGGCCGGATGGATGCCGCCGGCCGCGGCCAGCCGGGTCCGCGATCCGGCGGGAATCGCCCGGCGCAGGCGGTCGACCGCGTCCACCGGCCATTTTTCCAGTTGCAGCACGTCGGCGCCGGCTGCCAGCCAGTTGAGCGCTTCGGCTTCGTCGCCGACTTCGACGACGACCGGACGTTCCGGCCACCGGCGGCGCAGCCGGGCGACGGTCGCGGCCGGCGCCTCGCCGGCCAGGAAGGCGCGGTGCTCGGCGAAGACGAGCAGGGTTTCCGACAGGCCGAGTCGGTGCGGGCTGGCACCGGCGCACAGCACGGCCTTCAGCGCCGCCGCCTTGGTGCCGGGAAAATTCTTGCGCGTGCAGGCGACGCCGGCGTCCGGATCAGCGCGGCGCGCCGCGGCGACGATGTCGGCGGCGCAGCTGGCGATCCCGGACAGGTACTCGACCAGCGTCTGCGCCGTCTTCCAGACCTGGTGCAGCGCGCCGGCCGGGCCGGCCAGCGTCAGGATGCCGTCGCCGGCGGCCAGCCGCTCGCCGCTGGCGCGCACCGGGCCGAGCGCGGCCAGGCCGCGCAGTTCGCCCATGCGGACGGCCTCCTCGCTGCCGCACAGCACCATGTCGGAACGTGCGCGGAAAACCATCCGCCCCGGGCGCCCGGCGATGCCCAGCGCGAAGGTCGTTGCGTCGCCGCACGGGGCATCGTCGCGCAGCAGCGCCTCGAGTTCGGGATCGGCCAGCCGGTACGGGCTCATCGCTCAGCGCAGCCCGTAGCCGAAGGAGCGGATCACCTCCTTCGCCTTGTCGCCCTTCAGGAAGGCGAGCAGCGCGGCAGCGGCCGGCTTGTCCTTGCCCCTGGCGAGGATCACGGCGTCCTGGCGGATCGGGTCGTACAGGTTTTCCGGAACCAGCCAGCCGGAGCCGTTGCCGATCGCCCCGTTCCTGATGACCTGCGAGTAGGCGACGAAGCCGAGCTCGGCGGCACCGGTGGAAACGAACTGCTGCGTCTGCGCAATGTTCTCGCCCTGCACGAACAGCGGCTTCAGCGTTTCGGCGACGCCGAGCCGGCCCATCGCCTGCATCGCGGCGGCGCCGTAGGGCGCGGTTTTCGGATTGGCCAGCGCAAGGTGTCTGAAGCCGCCCTTCTTCAGGATGTCGCCCTGGGCATCGACTAGGTCCGGTTTCGCAGACCACAGCACCAGCTTGCCGATCGCGTAGGTGAAGGGGGTGCCGGCGACGCCGTGGCCTTCCGTGACCAGCCGGGCCGGCGTTTCGTCATCGGCGGCGAGCAGCACCTCGAACGGGGCGCCATTGGCGATCTGCGCGTAGAACTTGCCGGTTGCGCCGAAGGACAGCCGGGCCTTGTGGCCGGTATCGCGCTCGAACAGCGCGGCGATCACCTGCATCGGTCCGGTGAAGTTGGCGGCGACGGCAACCTGGACGTCGTCGGCGCGGGCGGCGACGGCGGCGAGCAGGGCGAGGGTCAGGGCGGCGAGGCGTTTCATGGTGGGTTTCTCCGTGAGAGGGGTCAAAGGGAATAGCCGTGGGAACGGATGACGTCCTGCGCTTCGCGGCTGCGCAGGAAGTCGAGCAGGGCAGCGGCCGCCGGGTTGGCGGCGCCCCGGGCGAGCAGCACGGCATCCTGGCGGATCGGCGGGCACAGGCTGTCGGGGACGATCCAGACGGCGCCTTCGCGCAGCGCGCCGTCCTGCCAGACCTGGGACAGCGCGACGAAGCCGAGTTCGGCGTTGCCGCTGGCGACGTACTGGTAGGCCTGAGTGATCGTCTCGCCCTGCAGCAGGCGCGGCACCAGGCGTTCGAGCAGGCCGAGCTTGCGCAGCACCTCGTGCGCCGCGGCGCCGTAGACGGTCAGTTTCGGGTGGGAAACGGCGAGGTGGCGGAATTCGCCGCGTTCGAGCATCGCCGCGTCGACCGGCCCGGGCTGCGGCCGCCACAGCACCAGGCGGCCGTAGGCATAGGTGAAGCGCGTGCCGGGCCGGGCCAGTCCCTGCTGTTCGAGGCGGCGCGGGGTCTCCTCGTCGGCCGACACGAAGACCTCGAACGGGGCGCCATTGACGATCTGCGCGTGAAACTTGCCGACCGAGCCGAAGGCGAGCAGCGCGCGGTGGCCGGTACGCTCCTCGAACAGCCGGGCGATCTTCTGCATCGGCCCGGTGAAATTGGCGGCGACGGCGACCTGGACGTCGTCGGCGGCGGCCGTGCCGCCGAGCAGCATCAGCGCCAGCATCAGAAGACGGCGGATCACGGCCGTTGCTCCGGGGCGGCCGGCGCATCCGGCGCCGCCTCGTCCGGCGCGGCCCGCTTGCCGCAGCAGGCGGCCGGACCGGGGACGGCAAGTTTCACTCCGCCGCCGCAGCAGGCGTGGGCCAGCGCGGCGCCCGGCGGGATCGCCGGCGCCGGGTCGGCGGGGGCGGGGGGAGGCGGGCGCATCGCGGGCTCCTTTCAGGCGTATTTGCAGAGGATCACGGCGGAAGCCTTGAACACCGCGCAGGCCTGGCCGCCGACGGCGAGGCCGAGCTTGCCGACGCTCTCGTGGGTGACCACGGCGCACACCGACTTGCCGCTCTTCATCATCAGCGTGACTTCGGAATTGACCGGGCCTTCGTGGATGCGGGTGATCTCGCCCCACAGGTGGTTGCGCGCGGTGGTCCGGATGTTCGGGTCGTTGAGCAGCAGCACCGACGACGACTTGACCAGCGCGCTGATCTCGCCGCCTATCGTCAGGCCGAGGGCGTCGGCCGAGTCGCGGGTGATCACCGCGACGATCTCGTTGTCGTCATCCAGCTTCAGGCGCACCTCGAAATCGACGTGGCCCTCGCGCAGCCCGACGATGTGGCCGGCGAACTGGTTGCGCGCGCTGGTCTTCATCGACAGCCGCTTCAACAGCTGGCGGAACTGCTGAAAATCGCCGGCCTCGCCGTCGTTCATGCTGGCCGTCAGGCGGTCGAGCGCGGCCTGGTATTCGGCCTCGAGCGCCCGGTACAGCGCGACGACCTTGCGCCCGTACTCGGTCATCTGCGTGCCGCCGCCGTTCCGGCCGCCGGTCGAGCGCAGCACCAGCGGCTGCTCGGCCAGGTTGTTCATCGCATCGACCGCGTCCCAGGCCGCCTTGTACGACAGCGGCACGGCTTTTGCTGCCTGCGAGATCGAGCCGTGCTGATCGATGGCTTCGAGCAGGCGGATCCGGGTATCGCCGAGGAAGGTGCCGAATTCGGAATCGACTTCGAGTTTGCCGCGCAGGCGGTGCAGGAGACTGTCCATGGTCGTTGCTCGTTTGTCTATATAGCCGTCAATATAACGCAGCTTCAATTTCCGGCGAAACCGGCCGGCGCTATGGTTGCATGAATCGATCGGTCGGCCCTACAGTGCGGTCAACCCGACAGAATTCGCTGATTACGAACCTATATAGCGAGAAGCGGGCCAGGTCGGTCAATCATTCAGGAGAACAGCAATGAACGTCAGCGCACGCAATGTATTCAAGGGAAAAATCAGCGCTCTGGTCGATGGCGCGGTCAATGCCGAGGTCGAACTGAGCCTGCCCGGGGGCGACAAGATTGTCGCAATCGTGACAGAGGGCAGCGTCAGGTCGCTCGGCCTGGCCGTCGGCGGCGACGCGGTCGCCTACGTCAAGGCGCCGTGGGTGATGCTGCTGGCTGGCCCGCAAGAAGCCCGCTTCTCGGCGCGCAACCAGCTGTCCGGCAAGGTCGCCGTGCTGCACAAGGGTGCGGTCAACACCGAGGTCGGCGTCGAATTGCCCGGCGGCAGCCTCGTCTACGCGGTGGTCACCAACGAGGCGGTGATGGAGCTGGGACTGAAGGAAGGCGTCGCCGCGACGGCGCTGATCAAGGCCAGCCACGTCATCCTCGGCGTGCCGGCCTGATCGCGCGTCAGCCGCCCGTCCGGGGCAGGCTGTCGAACCAGGCGTCGAGCGCCGCGCGGTCGACCGGCAGATCGACCGCGAATCCGCCGGTGAAGCGGTGCCAGTCGGCCAGGCGCCGTTCCGGCACGATGGTCAGTACCGGGATGCCGCGGCTCATCAGGTCGAGCATCTCGGCGGCGAAACCGCCGCCTTCGGCTTCCAGATTGCTGTAGCGGTTGAACACCGCGAGCTCCGCCCCTTCGGCGGCGATCCGCCGCAGCACGACGCTCGCCTCGGCGAGCAGGCCCGGGTCGAGGGCGCAGGATTCGGAGCCGGCGCCGAGATCCTGGGTGATCGGGTAGAGGCTGCCGTCGTCGAGATCGACCAGTACGACCTGGCAGCCGTTGTCACAGTCGCGCATTTCCTGCAGCAGGCCGCGGATGCGCCGGCCGGCCCGGCGCCGGTCCGCGGCGAACCCGGCGAGCAGCGCGTCGGCCTCGCCGGAACGGGGTGCAACCAGGGCGGCGATGCGGGGCGGGGCGTCGGTCATGGGCGATGCCGTTTGGAAAAGGATGGAATGATAGCGCGCGGCGCTACGCCGCGCGCCCCCGTTACAGCGATTCGAGGAAGGCGAGCAATGCCCGCCGCGCCTCGGGCGCCAGTTCGACATAGCGCCGGCGGGCCGCCGCCGCCTCGCCGTCGTGCCAGACCACCGCCTCCTGCAGGTTGCGGGCGCGCCCGTCGTGCAGGTACTGGCTGTGTTCGTTGATCCTCGGTACCAGGCCGATTCCCCACAGCGGCGGCGTCCGCCACTGCCGCGGGCCGGCCCGGTAGTCCGGCCGGCCGTCGGCCAGGCCCGGCCCCAGGTCGTGCAGCAGCAGGTCGGTGTAGGGCGCGATGTGCCGGCCGGCCGTCAGCGGGAAGCGCGGCGCCGGGCCGGTCCGCAGTTCCGGCCGGTGGCAGGCGGTGCAGCCGATCCGCTCGAACAGTGCAGCGCCGTCCCGGACCTGCGGGGCGTCGGCGTCGCGTTGCGGCGGTGGCGCGACGTGGGCGAGGTAGAACTCGATCGCGTCGAGGTCGGCCGCCGGCAGCTCGGGGTGGGCGGCCGACGGCGCTACCCGGCAGGCGGCCTGGGCCGCCGTGCAGTTCTCGCTCGGGAACAGCGGCGACGTGATGCCGAGATCGCCGACGAAGGCACCGGCGATCTGCTGGCGCAGGTTGGGCATGTTGGCCTTGAAGCCGAAGCGGCCGACGACGTCGCGCCCGGTCGCCACATCGCGCACCCGGTTGACCCGGCCGCGCACGCCATCCGGCTTGGCCTCGCGTGCCAGGCGGAGCAGCGTCGCGGCCGGTACCGCCTCGAGCAGGCCGAGGCCATAGACCGGCTGGCCGACGCGCAGCGAATGCAGGCTGCCGTGCAGGTCGCCATAGGCGAGATCGACGAATTCGACCTGCGGCCGGCGCTGCGCGACTTTCTCGCCGCCGGCCAGGGTGACCGCCGGCAGTTCGATCCAGGACAGCGCGGCCCGGCCTTCGCCGGGCACGCCGGGGACGCCTTCCTCGTTCAGCTGGCCGCCGTAGGCCGGATGCGGCTTCGGGCCGCCGTCGGCGGCACGGCCGGGAACCGACAGGCGGACCAGCATCGACAGCATGCGTTCGTCCGGCCCGTCCGGCGCGCGGCCGCGGCCGTTCTTCTGGTGGCAGGAAATGCAGGCCAGCCGGTTGTACAGCGGGCCGAGTCCGGCCGCCTTGTCGTCGGCCGGGGCGATCACCCAGCTCTGGCGGAACAGGCTGCGGCCGCGGAAGAAACGTTCGCGGCCGGCGTCGTCGAGGCCGGGCAGTGGCTGCAGGTAGGCCTCGCGCAGCGCCGCCGCGTCGTCGGCGCGGGCGTTTGCGGTCGACAGGCAGAACAACGCAAAAATCAGGCACAGGGCGCGCATGTTCAGGCTCCCATCCGATCGAGACGGCGGGCGATGTCGCCGCGCCGGGCGCGGCTGGCCTGCTGCCATTGTGCTTCGAGTGCGTTGGCGGCCGGGGCCGTCGCCGCCTCGCGGCGGTCGCGGAAGGGCGCCAGCAGTGCCGGGTCGGCCGCCTCGGCGGCGGAAAGCGGCGGCGCCTCGAGCTGCCGGCGAACCGCGCCGACATCGCGCCCGGCCGCTTCCGCCCGGTGCACGCGCCGCCACAGTCCGGCCAGTTCGCCGTGCTCGCGGGTCAGGGTTTGGGCGAACAGCGCGGCGACCAGGCCGAGGCGGTCGCGCGTCGCGTCGCCGTCATAGTCGAAGACGCCCCGTTCGGCCGCCCGGAAGGGATCGAAGTAGTCGGCCGGCAGTTCGCGGTAGACGGCCGGGCGGACCGGCAATTTGCGGATGTCGCGGTGCGTGATCAGGCGCTGGCCGGCGGCCGACAGCACGAAGTCCGCGAAGGCGCGGGCGCCGTCCGGGTTGGGCGCGTCGCGGCAGATCGCGATGTGCGCCGGGTTGATGCCGCTGTGCGCCGGGTAGGCGAAACGCAGCGGTGCGCCGTTGGCGATCGCCGCGGCCGAAAAGAAGTCGATCGACAGGCCGAGCGGGCACCGGCCGCTGGCGACCTCGTCGGTGACGAAGGTCGATCCGGCTTCCATGACGCTGCCCGCATTGCCGGCGATCGCGCTCCACACCGCCCAGCCGCGTTCCCAGCCGTAGGCCTGGAGCACGATGTCGACCATCACCGGCGCGAAGCCGACGCGGCCGGGGTCGGGCAGCGCGATCCGGCCGGACCAGGCCGGCGCCGCCAGTTCGGACCAGTCCTGCGGTACGGCGAGGCCGAGGCGGGCCAGTTCGGCCGGATTGACGATGAAGCCGTAGCCGGCCATCTCGGTCGCTGCATAGTAGCCTTCGGCGTCGGCCAGCCGGGCGCGGCCGACGTGCCCGGGCAGGCCGTCGCGGTCGATCGCCAGCGCTTGCCAGGCGCCTTCGGCGGCGAGCGATGCGAAGTTGCGCGGCGATGCGCTCCAGTAGACGTCGATGCCGGATTGCCGGGGCTGGCGCAGCGTGGGCAGCGCGTCGTGCGGCATGCGCCAGACCAGCTGCAGCCGGTATTGCGGCCAGGCTTTCTCGAAGGCCGCTTCGAAGCGGGAGAAGACCTCGTCGTTGTAGCTGGTCAGGACGACGACCGGCTGGCGGGACGGGGCCGCCGGTGCGGCGCGGCCGGCCGCGGGCAGGGCGCCGAGCGCGAGCAGCAGTCGGCGGCGGAGCGCGGAAAAATCGGGATTGTCGTTCATCACGGACCTCACAGGGGCAGGTTGAATTGGGTGAAATAGCCGCGGCCGGCTTCCGGGTAGCCTTCGCTGATCGTGTACAGGCGGTCGAACAGGTTGTAGACGCCGGCCTCGACCAGCAGACCGCCGGCGAAGCGGTAGCCGGCCTTCAGGTTGAACACCGCGAAGCCGGGTGCGCGCTGCCGGCCGTCGCTCGACGAGTAGCGCCCCGACATCGCATTGACGCTGGAACTCAGCGTCAGCGGCCCGGTGGGGCGCCAGATCAGCGCGGCAAACAGCTTGTGGCGCGGACTGTCGGTCAGCTGCAGCCCGTCGTCGCCCCGGTTGCGGCGGTCGAGGAAGCTGTAGGCCGCGTCGAGTTCGAGATTGCGCCGGAGCTCGCCGTGGGCGCCGAACTCGAGGCCGGCGGCGCTGCTGCGGGCGACGTTCTGGTTCTGCGTGCAGTTCGGGTTCGGATTGCTGCAGGCGCCGGCGGCGATCACCGACGACTGGATCAGGTTGTCGACGTCGCTGTAGAACACGAGGGCTTCGCCGGTCCATCGGCTGCCCAGGCGGTCGCTGTAGCCGACCTCGAAATGCGTGGCTTCCTCGGATTCCAGGCCGGCGTTCGGGATCGCGCTGCCGAGCTTGTAGGAGTAGCGTTCCTTGATCGTCGGAAAGCGGCTCTTGCGGGCGATGCTGGCCGACAGCAGTCCGCTCGGCGAGAGCCGGTAGCGCAGGCCGATCTGTGCGTTGGTCGCGTCCTTGTCGCCGCGGGCGAAATCCGAAACGATCCCGGTCGAGCTGTTGTAATCCTCGGCCTGCAGCGTCTTGCGCGTGTCGTAGCCGAGGCCGGCGACCAGCGACAGCCGTTCGCCGAGGCGCTGGCTGTCCTCGAGATTGAACGACTGCGTCCGGTCGCGGAAATGGCGTACCGGCTGGCCGCGGTCGTGTTCGCGGTGGACGTCCTCCTTGTAGTGAAAAGCGGTTTTCAGCTGGTTGCCGTCGGCGAGCCTGAATTCGCCCTCGACGCTGAAACCGTCGGTGTAGTCGTCGTACCAGCTCTGGAAGGCGTATTTCTTCGTCTGCGTCGTGTAGGTCGCGTCGTCGTACGAGAACAGCGAATTCCTGAAGGTGTCGTGGTAGGCCCGGAACTTCAGCCGGTGTTCGCCGATCGCGGTGTTGGTCAGCAGGTAAACGCTGTCCTTGTCCCAGTACGGCCAGCGCCAGTAGCGCGGCATGATGCCGGCGACCCGTCCGGCGTAAGGCGGCGTTCCCTTCTGGCCGTGCTGGCTGATGAAGTTGATCGCGTACTCGTCGGTCGCGTTCGGCGTCAGCCCGAGCTTCAGGTTCAGCTTGCGGTCGGTGTGGTCGCTGTTGTCGCGGCGGCCGCCGGCGTCGCCGGGGCTCGGCACGTAGCTGCCGGGCAGCGCGTAGTGGTCCTGTTCCAGGTAGGAGGCGCCGATCTGGGCGTACCAGTTGCCCTGGTTGGTGCCGAGGTTGGTGTAGCTGTGGTAGCCGTTGGCCGATCCGTTGTCGTCGAATCCGAAACCGCCGCCGATCTCGCCCTCGAAGGCGGCCGCCGGCCGGCGGCTGATCAGGTTGATCGCGCCGCCCAGCGTGTTCGGGCCATAGACCATCGAGCTGAAACCGCGGGCGACCTCGATGCGCGACAGGTCGAAGGTCGTGAAGCGACCGAGATCGACGTAGCCGTCGTACGGCACGTAAATCGGGATGCCGTCGATGAAGACCGGGACCTGGCGGAGATCGAAGCCGCGGATGCTGGCCGTCTGCTCGTTGCGGGCCCCGAATCGCGCGCCGGTGACGCCGGGCAGCAGGTCGAGCGCGGTGCCGACGGTGTGCTTGTCGTGCTGGCGGATGTCCTCCAGTTCGATCTGGCTGGCGCCCAGGCTTTCCTCGCCGGCCGGCGTGGCGACGACCTGGATTTCGCCGAGTGCGAAGACCTGGGCTTCAGCCGCCGCCAGCGGGGCGGCGACGCCGATTCCGGCGAGCAGCGCGCATAGCCGCTGGCAGCGGGTGGGCGGACGTGGTTTCTCGTGCATGTTGTTCTCCCTGGTTGAAACGATCAAAAACCGGCCGGTGTCAGCGCGGCATGTCCGTGCTGAAAGCGTAGAAACCGCGCGCCGGATGGCATGGTCCGGCGCATTCCCGGCGGAAGACCAGCCAGCGTCCGTCGCGCAGGCGCCAGGCGGCCATTTCCTCGCTGCGGCTGACGATTTCGTAGAACTCCTCGTCGTCGTCCGATGCCGGCTCGGTCAGCTGGAAACGGTGGGCGGTGAAGCAGGGGCGGTCGTCGGCGTCGTAGCCGACCGAGCGCTGCGCGGCGATCTCGTATTCGCTGTAGTGATCGAAATACAGGGGCGGCTCGACGGCATCGCGCCACTCGGCCGGGAGCTGGCGGCTCCAGCCGTTGGCGAGTTTCCTCGCCGCATTCAGGCCGGCGTCGAGGTGCATCCTGCGGAGGCAATGGGCTGGTCGGTTCATCTTTAAATATAGTGATGTATATAACGATGAACCAGACATAGCAAAGGTGATGCCAGGCATAAATTCGGGTCATTGGCCCGATTTACGCCAGTTTCCTGGTTTCGATGTGTAAAAAAATATACAGCGTTGTCGGCAAGCCGACAGGCGGGCGGCCGAGCGTCAGGGAGCGAAGTGCAGCGCCAGGCTGGCCAGCGCCTTCTGCAGCGGAAGATTTTCCTCGGTGTCGGGAACGCCGGGGACCGGGTGCGGGTATTCCAGGAAAAGGCCGTAGGTGCCCGGGCGCTGACCGTGCAGGAAAATGTGGGCGCGCAGCCGGTCGATTTTGGCGTGGCGCAGCGTGACGATGCGCGGGTCGGCGCCGTCGTCCGGCGCGATGGTGCAGACCCCGCCGGGGAGCGCGTCGAGCGAGACCAGCAGGCGGCGCAGCGCGCGTTCCTTGCGGGCGGCCCAGGGATTCGTGCCTATCGCGGGAACTCCCGGGCCAGTTGCGCCAGCCAGGCATCGATGCGCGTCTCGGTCAGCATCGCCTGGTGGTGCTGGTCGAGCGCCAGGCCGAGGAACTCGTCGCGGTCGACGGCTCGCGAGGCGGTGAATTCGTAGCCGGCGACCGGCCAGCGGCCGACCACCGATGCGCCGCGGTCGACGAAGGCGTCGTGCAGGATGCCGATCGCGTCGACGAATTCGCCCGGGTACTTCTTCTGGTCGCCGAGTCCGAAGATCGCGATGGTCTTGCCGGAGAGGTCGGCTTCGGCGAGTTGCGGCAGGAATTCCTCCCAGCTCGGCTGCGCCAGCCCGGTCGACTCGCCGGGCAGCTGACCGTCGCCCAGCGTCGGGGTGCCGACGATCAGGCGGTCGTGGGCGAGGAAGTCGGCCAGCGTCGTGCGCCCGATATTGACCGGTGCCAGCGCGGCGTCGCCGAGCTTCCTGGCGATCTGCTTGGCGATCAGCCGCGTGCGGCCGGTGTCGGTCCCGAAGAAGAGGGCGATTTTGCCCATGTTCAGGCGTCGACCGCGGCTTGCTGGGTCAGCTCCTCGGGCAGGCAGCCGACCGGGTTGCCGAGCAGTCCGTCCGGGCCGCTCTCGAAGCGGACCAGGTAGATTTCCCGGCTGTCGTCGAGTTCGGCGTAGCCGTAATGGACGACGACGCCGCGCGCGCCGGCCGGCGCGATCAGGCCTTCCGCGTCGTCGATGCCGGGCATGCCGCCGTCGTTGAGGATGTCCTCGGCCGCAAAGACGAGGTCGCCGATGTCGTACTGGACGCTGGCCATGATGCTCACGCCCACACGTCGGCCGGCGCCTTCAGGCGCTCGACCGGCTGATCGAACAGCAGGTGCTCGTCGATGATCGTGCCGACGTCTTCCGGCGTGACGCCGACGTACATCACCCCCTCCGGGTAGATCAGCACGCTCGGGCCGAGGTGGCAGGGCCCGAGGCAGCCGGTGTTGGTCAGATGGAAGCCGGTCGCCCACAGGTTGCGGGCGGCGAATTCGTCCGAAAAGGCCTGCCAGGTGCGGGCGCAGCCCTTTTCCTGGCAGGAGCCGCGCGGGTGGCCCTGCGGGCGCCCCTGGGCGCAGACGAGAACGTGTTTGCTGGGTTTGGGCATGGGATTCTCCTTGGTTGCTGCAACGGCCAATGCAAGGGAAGTGCCAGGCGTTAATCCTTTCAAATCAACGATCCGCCTTGTCGCACGCCTGTCGGATTCGCGACAGACGACGGGTGGGCGCCGGGTTGCAGGTTGACGCAGTCGGTTGTGTAAATCCGACAGGTTGTTCGGCGAGGTGATGCGGGAGATTGGCGGCAGAAGCTCGGCAGGTGTGGCCGCTTTCCGGCCAGAGTCATCATCTGAGGGATGGATCCGCCAATGGCAGCTTCCTGTAAATGACCGACAGCAGAGCTATCGACAGATGCCATCAATCTACGCGCAATGCTGGCAGAAGATTCCAGAGCGGTCGCCCGATCAGTGCTGAATTAAGGAGGCGGCGGTTTGAGCCTTTTCCGAGCAATTCTTGTTGTTCGAGAGATCGATTAACTACCTGCACATCGAATCTCGAACAGTCGACTCCATCCGCACGGTATTCGTCTTCATCTCGAAATGGCTCCGTATTTTGTAATGGATGGTCGTCGCTTCCACAAATCATCCATATGTCGTTATAGTTGAACATGCAAAATGGGAGGAAACGATGGCACGTGGGGGTGGTTTTAATGCTTTTTTGCGTGCGGCGGCCCGGGCATCTGCGGCTGCTCAGAGAGAGCATAACCGGGCGATTCGTGCTCAAGCTACCGCTGTACGTCAGCTAGAGCGACAGGAGCGAATGGCGAGAGTTCAGCAAGCCCGTGAGCAACGCGAATTCGAGAAGGCAGCCAAGCAGCAGTATTTGGAAGACCGTATTGCTGAAACCGACGACCTAAACGCTGAACTCAGCGAACGCCTCGAGATTTTTCGAGGAATTTTGGCGCACACGCTTGCCGTCGATGACCGCATTAGCTTCGACGAGCTCCGGCATATGGAGCCACTTGAACCCTTCATCCCCCCATCGCGTCTGGCGCCGGGTACCCCGCCAGTACAGACCGAGATTTCTCCACCAACTGGGCTTCGCAAGTTCCTGCCAGGCGCCAAATCGAAGTTCGAGCAGGCGGTCATGCGTGCGCAAGAGGCACACGAGAAAGATCTAAAGCTTTTTGCCCAACAGGAGTCCGAGAAGCGGGCCGAGTTCGCCAAACTCAAGAGGGAATACGACGAACGGAAAGCTAAATACGAAGCGGAGTTTGTCCGCAAGCGAGCAGAGGTCGACGAGTTTGAGGCGGCATACCGTAACAAGCAGCCTGATGCCATTGTTGCGTACAACGAAATGGTTTTGACGCGTTCGGAGTACCCAGATGAGGGTTTCCCTCAGCGTTTCAGGATTGCTTACAACCCAGATTCTGCAGAACTCGTGATCGAGTACGAGCTGCCAGAGATTGGTGTCGTACCCACTGAATCGGAGTTCCGCTATGTGAAGTCGAAGGATGCCATCGAGTCGAAGGCACGTAAGTCCACCGAAATAAGGCAGATTTACCAAGGTCTCGTCGCATCCATCGCGCTTCGAACAATTCACGAAGTTACCGAGGCAGACCAAGCAGAATGTGTCGACGTCGTGACCTTTACAGGCATCGTTGATACGGTCGATCCGGCAAATGGACAAGAGATTCGCGTTCCATTGGTATCCGTCCGTGCAATCAAGTCCGACTTTAGTCAGATCCGTCTGGACAGGGTCGACATGGCCGTGTGTCTCAAAAATCTCGGTGCGCAGGTTTCGGCTCGTCCAGAAGAATTACAGGCCATCAAACCGATCGTCGAGTTTGACATGGTGGATAAGCGCTTTGTGGAACAGGGTGATGCGTTGGCGGGGCTTGAGTCTCGTCCAAATCTGTTGGACCTCTCGCCCACCGAATTTGAGGTTCTTGTCGCCAACTTGTTTGGCAAGATGGGCCTTGATACAAAACTCACACGTGCATCAAGAGACGGGGGCGTTGACGCGATCGCATTCGATACTCGTCCCGTCTTGGGCGGAAAGGTGGTTATCCAGGCAAAACGTTACCGTGATACCGTGGGTGTCAGTGCGGTGAGAGACCTATACGGCACTATGATCAACGAAGGGGCCAACAAGGGAATCCTTGTAAGCACGAGTGGTTACGGGGCCGACGCGTATAACTTCACAAAGGACAAACCCATCGAACTTATCGATGGAGGCGGGCTACTGTACTTGCTCCGCGAGCACGCCAATGTCCAAGCGCGGATCGCCCTCTAGGGTTACCGCAAAGGCCTGATCCCGGAGGTTTGTGTTTCAATAGTCTGATCCTGAAGAAGTCTAGGCGGATTGCCTTACCTTTGACTTCGGCTGAGGTAGCAGATTGCGGCCCGACTCCGACTGATGTGGCAACGGCCGTTTTGGCCGATGAGGTGACTACCATTCTGGCGCGGATTTTTCACTAATTGCTTCAACCTAAAGGGTCGGTCGCCGGAAAATCCGGCTTGCCCGCGGTCAACGTTTCGACAATACTGGAAACATGGATATGTTGAACGCCGCCGAACGCTTCGCCGCCCTGGGTCACGAGTCCCGGCTGGACATCTTCCGCCTGCTGGTCGAGGCCGGGCCGGACGGAATTCATGCCGGTGCGATCGGCGAGCGCTTGGCGTTGCCGGCTGCAACCCTGTCCTTCCACCTGGCTCATCTGGTTCGGGTCGGACTGATCCGGGGCCGGCGGGACGGGCGCTTCATTCGCTACTCGGCGGATTTCGACGGCATCGACGACCTGATCGCCTTCCTGACCCGCAATTGCTGCGCCGGGGCGGTCTGCCTGCCGCAAACCGCGGCTTGCGACACGGTCGCCAAGCGGCGCGCCGCGCTCGGAACGGCGCAGGGAGACTCCGAATGAGGCGGTTCCGGAGGCTGGGAAAAACGGGAGATTTGTCATGGACTTGATCATCGCGGCGGTGCAGGGCGGCCTCGCCAGCCTGGCTTCCTATCTCGCGGCCCATGTACTGCTGTGCCTGGTGCCGGCCTTTTTCGTCGCCGGAGCGCTGTCGGCGCTGCTGCCGCAGGAATCGATCACCCGTTTCCTCGGGCCGCAGGCGCCGAAATGGGTGTCCTATCCGGCCGCGGCCGGGGCCGGCAGTCTGCTCGCCGTGTGTTCCTGCACCGTGCAGCCGCTGTTCGCCGGTATCTACCGCAAGGGGGCAGGGCTGGGGCCGGCGATCACTTTCCTGTTCTTCGCGCCGGCCGCCAACATCCTGGCGCTGTCCTACACCGGCGTCGCGCTCGGGGCCGATTTCGCCGTGGCCCGCATCGTGCTGGCCCTGTCCTTCGGTATCGGGATCGGCCTGATCATGGGCGTGATCTTCCACCGGGACGATGCCGGGCGCCCGGATTCGCCGCTTCCGGCGGGCGGCGACGGCCGGGTGCCGGCGCGGACCTGGCTGTTCCTTGCGACGCTGGTCGCGCTGCTGATCGCCGGGACGCTGAAGGTCGATCCCTTGCGGGTGCCGCTGTTCGGGATCGAGCTGTCCGCGCCGTGGGCGGCGGCCGTCGAATCGACGCTGGCGCGCTGGGTGCCGGTCGATGCGGCGACCGGGGCCGAGGGGCTGAGCCTGCACGGCCTGTTGCTGATCGGCCTGCTGGTGGCGATCGGCGCGACGGCCTGTCGCGGGCTGGGCAAGGTCGATGAGGGCTACAACCGCCTGAGTTTCGCCACGCTCGCGCTGACCGCGCTGACGCTGGTCGTCGCCGCGCTCGGCGTCGAGGTCGTCGACGGCGGGCTGAAGGTCGTCGCGACCGGGCGCAGCCTGGCCGTGGCGCTGCTGTGCGGCCTGCTGTGGCCGCTGGCCCGGCGTTTCGAGTCGTGGGACATGCAGCAGTGGCTGTGGGAAACCTGGCGCTTCGTCCGCCAGATCTTTCCGCTGCTGGTGGTCGGCGTGTTCGCGGTCGGCGTCATCCGGATCTTCATCGAGCCGGCCTGGATCCAGGCCGTGGCCGGCAGCAACACGCTGCTCGCCAATCTGGCCGGCGTCGCCTTCGGCGTCTTCATGTATTTCCCGACACTGGTCGAAGTGCCGATCGCCAGGATGTTCCTGTCGCTGGGCATGCACCCGGGGCCGCTGATCGCCTACCTGATGGCCGATCCGGAACTGTCGCTGCAGAGCATCCTGATCACGTCGGCGATCATCGGCAAGCTGAAGGCCTGGACCTATGTCGGTCTCGTCGCCCTGGCCTCGACGCTGGCCGGCCTGGCCTACGGCGCGTGGATCGACGGCATGTCGCCGTGGGGGCTGCTTGCCGCGCTCGGGGTGTTCATCGCGACGCTGGTGGTGGTGCTCGGCTGGCTGGGACGGCGCCAGCCCGTGACGCTTTAAGCGAAGGAGAAAATCATGCTGATCAAGATCCTCGGCAGCGGTTGTGCGAAGTGCAACCGGCTGGAACAGCTGACCCGCGAGGTCGTCGCCGAACTGGGTGTCGCCGCAGAATTCGAACATGTCAGGGCGATGGATGACATCATGGCCTATCCGGTCATGACGACGCCCGCGCTGGTCATCGACGAGCAGGTCCGCTGCTCGGGGCGTATTCCCAGCCGGGAGGAAATCGCCGCCTGGCTGCGCGCCTGAGCGGGGTGACCGCGTCTTGTTCCGATGACAAATTGATTGACATCGGAATGCCGCCTGCTTAGCCTTGTTGACACAATTTTGCATTGTTGTGTCAAGCAGGGTCGGTCGGCGTTCCCCGGGTACGCGTCCGGCATCTTCCCGAAGGGGCTGGCATGCGGCATCGCGATTCGCAGACGGTATGGGTCAATGGCAACGCGGTCGAACTCGTCGAGGGCGAGCGCCATGCCGGCCTGACACCCAGAATTCTGCTCCGCCTGGCCGGCCCGGTCCGCCCGGAATGGCGGACCGCATTGCGCGGCGCCGGGCTGCGTCCGCGCTTCTGGTGTCCGCCCGACGGCTTGTGCGCCGACGCGCCGGCCGCGATCCGACGCGATCCTGACCGCCTGTTCGCGCTGGATTTTGTTCGCGCTTCTTGTGACTATGAAGAATCATTATGTCTTCGCTCCGCCTCGGTTGCGCTGCCGGGGGCGGCGCCGACCGACGACCTGATCGACGTCGTCTGCTTCGACCGCAACGCCATGCAACGCGTCGCGGCGGCGCTGAAATCGCTCGGGGCCGTCGCTGAACCGGCCGGCAGTTGCAAGCTGCGCCTGCGCTGGAGCGGGCCGCTTGCGGCCTTGCGCGATCTTCCCGGCGTCAAGCTGGTCGCCCCGGTGCGCCTGCCGACGCTGCTGTCGGCCGCGGAAGTCTGGGTGGCGGTCGGGATGCCTGAGCTGGCCGGCCTGGACGGTGCCGGCGAAGTCGTCGCGATCAGCGATACCGGGCTGGACAGCGGGGATGCGGGCAAGGACATGCATCCGGATTTCGCCGGGCGCATCCGGGCGCTGATTTCCCTGCCGATGGATCCCGCGTGGGCGAGTTTCGCGACGGCGCGCGACGACGATGCGGCCGACCGCGCCAGCGGCCACGGCACGCACGTCGCCGGGCTCGCCGCCGGTTCCGGCGCCGCAAGTCGCGGCCTGCACCGGGGGCTGGCGCCGGCCAGCGAAGTCGTCTTCCTGGCCATCGAACGCCAAGTCGAGATCGACCCGGCGGCCGGCAGCCGGCTGAGTTCCGGCTACTACCTCGCCGGCCGGCCGGCCGACCTGCGCGACCTCTACCGGATGGCGGCGGCGCACGGCGCCAGGCTGCACAACGTCAGCTGGGGCGACGCGACGCGCGGTGCCTACACTGACGACTGCTACGAAACCGACCTTTTCCTGCGCGAGGACCCGGCGGCGGTCGTCGTCTGCGCGGCCGGCAATGACGGGACCGACCGCGACGGCAACCGGCGGATCGACGGCGGTTCGCTGTACGCCCCGGCCTGCGCGAAGAACACGGTCGCCGTCGGCGCGCTCGAGGGGCCGCTGGCCGGGCGCGGCAGCCGCGCCACCTGGGGCGACCTCGATCCCGAGCGCCTGCGCTGGCCGGCGAGCGCGGACCGCAAGGACCCGGTGTCCGGCGAAGCGGACCGGATCGCCCCCTTCAGTTCCTGCGGGCCGACCGTCGACGGCCGCCTGAAGCCCGATTTGTGCGCGCCGGGCACCAACCTGGTCGCTGCCCGGTCGCGGGCGACGGGCTACCGCGGCTGGGGGCTGGCCGATCCGCTGCCTTTCTACATGTACGACGGCGGCACCTCGATGGCGGCGCCGCTGGTCACCGGCGCGCTGGCGCTGATCCGCCAGGCCTGGCGCCGGCATGCCCGGCGTACGCCGTCCGGCGCCGCGCTGAAGGCGCTGCTGCTGCTCGCCGCGTTGCCGGTGCGCGGCCGGGCCGGTGGTGCAGCGACGGCCGCCGAGTCCGGTTTCGGCCGCCTCGACGTGGCCGGCGCGCTGCCGCCGGCGCTGGCGGCCCGGCCCGGCTGGCGCGTCAGCCTGCGCGATTCGGCGGCCCAACGCGTCGATACCGGCGGGCAGCGCGACGCCGTCGTCCGCCTGAGCGGCCCGGCCCGGCTGCGCGCCGTGCTGTGCTGGTACGACCCGCCCGGCGAACGCCTGATCAACGATATCGACCTCAGCCTGCTCGGCCCGGACGGCGCCGTGCTGGCCCGCGGCGGCGTGCCCGGGGCGGCCGCTGGCGCGGTCGACCGCTGCAATCCGGTCGAATCCATCGATCTTTCCGATCTGCCGAAGGGGCGCTACCTGCTGCGCGTCTCGGGCTTCAACGTGATGGACGGGCCGCAGCGCTTCGCGCTGGCCTGGGCCGTCGACGCGACGGCGGGCCCGCAGCCCTGAGCCAGCCGCCTTTTTCCAGCCAACGCGATATCCGAGGAGATCATCATGGCAAACGAAAGCAAGACCAGAACCCGCAACGCGGCGGGCACCGGCCCGGCCCGCGCCGGCGGCATCGTGCCCCGTGCCGGCAGCACGCTGGCCGCGGGCGGTG
This sequence comes from Dechloromonas sp., assembly GCA_028687035.1. Lineage (GTDB taxonomy): Bacteria > Pseudomonadota > Gammaproteobacteria > Burkholderiales > Rhodocyclaceae > Azonexus. Next base: position 265,155 of record JAQUAX010000001.1, read on the forward strand.
GCGGCGGCAGCCTGCTCGGCCTGGCGGCCGATGCGTCCGGCCAGCTCGAAAGCGTCGCGCCGACCTTCGGCAACGTGCTCGCCTCGGTCGGCCTCGGCGTCGCCAATTCGCAGGCGGCGCTCGACCGCGGCGTCATCGATACCGTACGCCAGTTGTCGGATACCAAGATCACCGTGGTCACCGAAGTCGTCGAGCAGCTCGACGACGACGGCCTGCCCGATGCCGATGCGACGCAGCTGGTCACCAAGGAACTGTCGGTGCTGAATTTCGTGACGCCGACCGTCCATGAATGGAAGCATGTCGCGCTGTCGATGGACCTGTCGGTCGGCGCGATGGACGACGAGACCGGGGTCAGCTATCAGGTCAAGCAGAAGAGCACCAGCATGGGATCGGTCGGCCTGTTCTTCGGCTTCGTCGGCGTCGGCTACATGACGACCAGTGAAACCTACCGCTCGATGATGTCCAACAGCCATCGCGAAGCCCAATGGTCGAGCGGCGTCATCCAGCTCGACGCGACGATGGGACCGCGGCGGACCGGCAAGTTCCCGGTGCCGGCCAGCGTGTCGATCGGGCCGCAGATTTTCGTCAGCCAGGGCAGTGTCGTCGAAACCAAGGTCGGCGGCGTCGTCACCGAACGGGCGATCGACGTGCTGATCAACGTCCGCAAGGCGAGCGGCGCGGCCAATCCCAGCAAGGTCATCGAGCTCGATGCCGGCGGATTGCTGCCTTCGTTCTCGTCCACCGCGCCCTTCACCGGATCGACGACCAATTCCGACGGGCAGTGCAAGGTCACGCTGAAGCGCAAGATCGTCTTCGGCTTCGGGCAGGCCGTGAAGCGCCGGATCACCGTGCGCCTGGGCCAGATCGCCCGCCAGTTCGACCTCGTCATCTGACCGTTCTCCAGGAGAGACATCATGGCAAACAGCATCCTTTCCGCCGGCTCCACCCTCGCTCTGCCCGGCACCGCCGACGTCACCGACGAGATCGGCCGCGCCGGCATGAGTTTCGGCAAGCTGGTCGAAACCACCGGCAAGGCGATCGCCGACACGCAGCTCAAGCTGAACCAGACCGGCGCCGCGATGGCGTCCGTGCTGGCGACCACCCAGGTCGACGTGATCGCCGTCCAGGAGAGCGTCTACGACGACGAGGGCAATCTCGACGAGTCGCGCACCTTCACCCGCAAGCTGCCGCTGATCAATTTCATCGATCCGGTGTTCTACGAATGGAGCGCCGTCCGGCTGCAGGGGCAGTTCTACGCCACCGAATTCGTCGCCAGCCAGGAAAATAGCAGTTCCAGCTTCGTCAGTTCGGAAGGCATGGGAAATGCCGGCCTGGGCATCATTTTCGGGGTCGGCGCGATGAGCGACAGCTGGTCGAGCACCAGTTCGAACAGCAACGTCGATACCAGCAGCGACCGCTCCTACGGTCACATCCGGGCCAGCGCGTTGCTGCAGCCCAAGCGCGACATCGGTGTGCCGGCGCCGCGCCAGGTCGTGCGCGGCCCGAGCCTGAGCGTCGTCGCCGGCGAGATCGCCGACGTCATGGACGGCGGCAAGCTGGTCGCCCGGACGATGTCGGCGCTGATCGAACTGCGCAAGCAGGACGGCACGGCGATTGCCGACAAGAGCATCTCGATCGAGACCGACGGCGCGCCGTGGACCTTCTCGACGCCGGGCGCCGAGAAGACCGATGCCGAAGGCCAGGTGGCGATCACGCTGCGGCGCGACTTCGTCGGCGCCGCGCCTGACACCTCGCCGCAGGACGTCGTGCTGTCGGCCCGGCTCGGCCTGGTTTCCAACAGCACGACGCTGACCTTCTGAGCATGGCCGACCTGCCGCTTCCTCCGCTGCCCGGCCGGCAGGCCGCCCTCGGCACGCTGCTGGCCGAGGTCGCCGACGGCCTGGTCGCGGCCCAGCGCCGGCTCGACGCCGACGCCGGAAGCCGGGTCGCCGGCTATTTCGAGACGCCGCAGGGCGAAGTGACGCTGCCGCCGCTGTGGTACACCTTCAACGAACTCAACGTGCAGTTCGAAATGGCCGCCCGGGTCAGCCGCGTCGCGGCCGGGGCGGGCGATTCCGGCGTCCGGCTCGAATGCCGGCTGCTCGATCCGGCCGCGGTCAGCCTGTTCGGCTACGCGGCAGCCAGCGGCTTCAAGGTGTCGCTGACCCTGGCGCCGCAGCCGGCGGCCGTTCCTGTCGAAGAAAGCTGAGTTTCCACCATGCCCAACCTTGGCGACCTCAATTCCGCGGCGATCGACGCCAGCCTCAAGCTCGACAAGCTGCAGCGCGTCGGCAGCGACCGCATCGTCAGCATCGACGGCGTGCAGGGCGTATTCACCCCGATCGGCAGCGCCGACAGCCAGGCGATGGGGAGCGACGAGCGCAAGAACCTGCTCGCCATCGTCGACCAGCTGAAGCGCGAAGTCGCCCGGCTGCAGCAGGAAAACCTGGCGCTCGGCGAACGCCTCGCGGTGCTGACGCAGCGCCCGGCGGCGCCCGACGATTTCGCCAGCGCCGTGCAGCAGTCGGTCGACGAATTGCAGCAGCGCCTGGCGACCATGCGCAATGCCACGTCCAATTTCGCGGTCCGGCAGCTGAAGCTGGACGCCAGCGTCTTCGTCCAGGTGTCGCCGGTCGGCACCATCGAATACCGCTTCGTGCAGCCGGGCGACGACATCGAGGCCGCCGCGGTGTCGCGGCTGGCCATGGAAATCGTCCCGCTGCCGCGCAGCGACCTGAGCGGCGTCTGGTCGCCCGGGCTGTTCCAGCCGGAACTCGGCGTCCCGGCGCTGAGCGGGGTCACCGCCGCGCAGGCCCGGGCGCTCGAGGCCAACGGCATCTATTCGATCGGCGAATTCCTGCAGGTCGCCACCCGGGCCCGGGCCCAGGCCTACCTCGAGGCCCTGCTCGGCGTCGAGCGCAGGCAGCTGGCGACCTGGGCGCAGCAGGCCGCGCTGATGCTGCTGCGCGGCGTCGACGGCCGGGTCGCGACGCTGCTGATCGATTCGGGAATCCTCGATTTCGAGGCGATCGCGACGCTGTCGGCCGAGACGATCGTCAAGCGCTACATGGCCTTGCGCAAGAAACGGGGGGCCGCGAATTTCCCGGCGATCGACGCGGCGCTGGCCGGGCGCTGGATCGTCGCGGCCCGGCGTTACCTCGGTCTGGCCGAGCCGGCCTGATCCGCGTCAGAACTGCTTGACCTCGATGTTCAGCGTCTGGATCCGGTAGGCGATCTGGCGCGGGGTCATGCCGAGGATGCGGGCGGCCTTGGCCTGGACCCAGCCGGCCTGCTCGAGTGCCGCGATCACGCGCTCGCGTTCCGACAGCGAGGGATCGTCGATATCGACGTCGGAATTGGCTGCTGCCGGTGCGTTGACCGCGGCCGGGCCGGTTTTCAGTGGGCGCGGCGACGGACGCTCACGGGCGCTCGGAAAGCGGATCAGGTCGACGTCGATGCTGCCTTCCTCGGACAGCACGGCGGCGCGCTCCAGACAGTTTTCCAGTTCGCGGACGTTGCCCGGCCAGTCGTGGCTGGCCAGCCGGCGCTGCGCCAGATCGGTCAGCGTCAGCTTGCGGCGCTGGTCGGCACCGATCTTGGTCAGCAGGAGGCGGGCGATGTCCGGGATGTCCTCGATGCGCTCGCGCAGCGGCGGCAGGAACAGCGGCATGACGTTCAGCCGGTAGAACAGGTCCTCGCGGAAATCGCCCATCTCGACGGCGGTTTCGAGGTCGCGATGGGTCGCCGCGATGATCCGCACATCGACCTTGACCGTCTTGCTGCCGCCGACGCGCTCGAATTCGCCTTCCTGCAGCACGCGCAGCAGCTTGGCCTGGAAAGCCGGCGACACCTCGCCGATCTCGTCGAGGAACAGCGTGCCGCCGTTGGCCTGCTCGAAGCGCCCCTTGCGCGCCTCGACGGCGCCGGTGAAGGCGCCGCGCTCGTGGCCGAACAGTTCGGATTCGAGCAGGTTTTCCGGCAGCGCCGCGCAGTTCAGCTTGACCAGCGCGTTGCGGGCGCGCGGCGAGTTGTAGTGGATCGCGTTGGCGATCAGTTCCTTGCCGGTGCCGGTCTCGCCGCGGATCAGCACGGTGGTGTTCCACTTGGCGACCAGGCGCGCCTGCTCGAAAACGCGGCGCATCACCGCCGACCGCCCGACCATGCTGTCGAAGCCGTGCTGGTGGCGGACCGTGCGGCGCAGCGAGTCGCGCTCCTCGAGCAGCGTCGATTTTTCCTGCTGCACGTCGAGCGACAGCTTCAGGCTCTGGCCGATCAGGTTGGCGACCATCTCGACGAATTGCGCGCGCTCCTCGAGCAGGCCGTCCTCCGGCGCCTCGGGCTGCACGGCGAGGACGCCCTGCAGGTTGCCGCCGACCTTGATCGGCACCGCGATGAAGGGCAGCTCGGGTTCATAGACGCGCATCCGGTTCAGGAAGCGCGGTTCGTCGGCGACGCGGGCCAGCTTGATGCTGCGCGGCCGTTCGAGGATCAGGCCGATGATGCCTTCGCCCGGTCCGTACTGTGCGTTGTCGGAATCGGGGCCGTCCGGGTTGTAGATGGTGTGGATCGCGAGCTTGCCGCTCTCGGCGTCGACGACGCCGATCAGGCCGCGGCTCAGTCCGGCCTCGTCGTGCAGCACGCGCAGCACGTCGCGCAGCGTGTCGTTGAAGGCCAGCGAGCGGCTGAGCACCCGGCTGACCGCGTAGAGCGCGGCGAGCAGCAGGATGTTCAGTTCGTGCGTCCGGCAGTAGCCGCCGGTCGGCGGACATTCGTCGCTCGCGTTGTGGAGGTGATGGTGTTCGTGCATGCCGTTCCCGTGATTTTTCTTGTCAGATCGGATCGCCGTCGACGCGGAATTCGACGATCGCCGCACAGCCGCCGCCCGGACTGTCGTCGAGGTCGATGATGCCGCCGTGGTCGGCGACGACCTGCTGGGCGCGCGACAGGCCGGTGCCGATGTGCCGGCCGCTGCCGTTCTTGGCGGTGAAGAAGGGTTCGAAGGCCTTCAACCGCCACTCGGGCGGAATGCCGGGGCCGGTGTCGAGTACGGAAACGATGATGCAGTCGGCGTCGACCGCGGAAACCAGCGTCAGCTCGCGGCGTTTCCAGCCCTTGACGTTCATCGCCTCGATCGCGTTGTCGACGAGCGCCTTGAACAGCATGCGCAATTGCAGCGGCCGGCCGAGGACGGGCGGCAGCGTCGCCGCCGGCCGCCAGTCGACAACGATGCCGGCGGCAAGCAGGCGGGGCGTGCTGACTTCGAGCACGTCGCGCAGGATTTCGTTGATGTTCACCCGGACGACGATTTCCTGCGGGCTCTGCGGGATCACCTGGCGCAGCGTTTCCATGTGCTCGCGGCTGGCGCTCAGCGCATCCTGCAGCATCCGCGCGCTGCCCGGATCACGCCGCTGCAGCACGGCGATCGCCGAGGCCATCACGTTCATCGGCTCCTCGAGCCGGAAGAGGGCGGCCGACAGCCCCTCGCGGATCGCCGCGGTGCGCTCCTCCTCGGCCAGCACGGCCTGCAGCACGGCGGCGCGGGCGCGCTCCTGTTCCTCGCGCAGATTGCTGACGTCCGAAATGACCAGCAGCAGGCCGGGCTGGCCGGCGGCGCAGAAATAGCTGTCGGCGCAGTCGCTGTGCATCGCGATCACCGACGAGGTCACGGACAGCCAGCGCGGCCGGCCGGCCGGCCGGTCGAAACGGGTTTCGCGGCTGGCGAAGGCGCAGCGTTCCGGCTGCGTCGCCAGCGCGTCGCGCCATTCAGGCAGCAGGCCGTCGAGCAGCGCGTGGGCCGGCTCGCTGACCCGGAGGTCGGTGACCAGTTTCTTGTATTCCTGGTTGTCGAGCACGATGCGCCCGTTCGGGTCGAGCAGTGCGAAGGCCATCGGCGCCGCATCGATGACCGACTCGATCAGTTCCTTCTGGTTGCGGACGACGCGCTCCAGGCGATGCAGTTCGGTGATGTCGCGGTGCATGCCGAGAAAATGCGTGGTCCGGCCGCGCTCGTCGACGACCGGGGAAATGCTCAGTTCGGCCAGGTACAGGCTGCCGTCCTTGCGCCGGTTGAGCAGGCGCCCCGACCACGGGCGCTGCGCCGCCAGGTTGGACCACAGCGCCCGGTAGGTTTCCGGCGGCGTCGTGTGGTTGGAGAGCACCGATTCGTTGCAGCCGACGATTTCGTCGCAGCCGTAGCCGGTGACGCGGGTGAAGGCCTCGTTGGCGAACAGGATGTTGGCCTGCGGGTCGGTGATCGAAATCGCCAGGTCGGCCTGGTCGACCGCCTGGCGGTACGCCTCCGGCGGCAGCTGCGAGGCGGGTGGGGGGGCTGGCTGGGCAACCGGCATCGAAGGTCTCCTGACAATGTTTCCGTTTGTCGCTAGCAGAAACCGTGCCCCTTGCCCGGGGAGGCCTGCAATTCACCGTCTGGCGGGCTTTCGGCGGGAATGTGACGAACTTCCTGTCGGGTTTGCGACATCGGGCATACGGGAAAACGCACCAACTTGGGGTGTTTGACCTAAAACCCGCCTCGCGATGGGGTTTCACGGGGTTTCCGGCGCTTGGCACGCCTTATGCGATGGTCGGCCCGTCACCAATTCGCGATTCCCGACATGAGCGACTTCCTGCTACTGCTGTTATCCACCGCGCTGGTCAACAACGTGGTGCTGATCAAGTTCCTCGGCCTGTGCCCGGTGATGGGCGTGTCGAAAAGCGTCGACAGCGCCCTCGGCATGGGGCTGGCGACGACCTTCGTGATCACGCTGGCCGCCGGCGCGTCGTGGATGCTCGACAACTGGCTGCTGCAGCCGCTCGGGCTGGGCTACCTGCGCATCCTGACCTTCATCCTGGTGATCGCTGCCGTCGTCCAGTTCACCGAGATGTTCATCCGGAAAGCCAGCCCCGGGCTGTACCAGTCGCTCGGCATCTACCTGCCGCTGATCACCACCAACTGCGCGGTGCTCGGCGTCGCGCTACTCAACGTCGAGCAGAAGTTCAGCCTGTTGAAGAGCCTGCTCTACGGATTCGGTTCGGCGCTCGGCTTCACGATCGTGCTGCTGATCTTCGCCGGCCTGCGCGAGCGCGTCGCGCTGGCCCGGGTCCCGGCCGCCTTCGCCGGCGCGCCGGTCGCCTTCGTGACGATCAGCCTGCTGGCGCTCGCCTTCATGGGTTTTTCCGGTCTCAACGTCTAAGGGAGCTGCCAATGAACTCCACACCCAGCCAGTCCGCCTCCTCCGGGGCGATCCGTCCGGAGGCCTGACATGATTGCCGCCATCCTCAGCCTGACCCTGCTCGGCGCCGTGCTCGGCGTCGTGCTCGGGGTCGCCAACAAGTTCCTGCAGGTCGAGGGCAATCCCGTGGTCGAGGAACTGATCGCGATGATGCCCGGTTCGAACTGCGGGCAATGCGGTTTTCCCGGCTGCTCCGGTGCCGCCGCCGCGATCGCCGACGGCAGCGCGGCGCCGACCTGCTGCCCGCCGGGCGGCAAGGCGCTGGCCTCGGCGATCGCCGCCCGGCTCGGCCTCGCGGTCGACCTGTCCGCGATGGCCGACGACGGCCCGCGCATCGCCGTCGTCGCCGAGGAGCTGTGCATCGGCTGCTGCCGCTGCGCCAAGGTCTGCCCGACCGACGCGATCGTCGGCGCCGCCAAGCAGGTGCACAACGTGTTCCGCGAGGCCTGTACCGGCTGTTCGAGCTGCATCGAGAAATGTCCGACCGAGGCGCTGGCGATGCAGCCGGTTCCGGTCACCCTGCAACACTGGGTCATGCCCAGACCGCTGGCCGCGTGAGGAAGACGATGGGATTCAGGGATCTGTTCAGCCGCTTCGCCGGCGACGACTGGGGCGTCCATCCGGACGACCACAAGCGGCCGGCGGCGGACCGCGCGGTGCGCGTGATGCCGGTGCCGGAGCGCCTCTATCTGCCGCTGCAGCAGCATCTCGGTGCGCCGGCCCGGCCAGTCGTGCTGGTCGGCCAGCACGTGCGCAAGGGCGAGGTGCTGGCCGAGGCGCAGGGCATGGTGTCGGCGCCCATCCATGCGCCGACCTCGGGCACCGTCGTCGCGGTCAGCGAGATCACGGCGCCGCATCCTTCGGGACTGACGCTGCCGGCGATCATCCTGGAAGCCGACGGCGACGACGCCTGGTGCGAACTCGCGGGCTGCGCCGACCCCTTTGCGCTCGACCCGGCCGAGATCGGCCGCCGGGTCGCCGCGGCCGGCGTCGTCGGCCTCGGCGGCGCCGCCTTCCCGTCGGCGGTCAAGCTGGGCGGTGCCGCCCGGGCCGGCGTGACGACGCTGGTCATCAACGGCGGCGAATGCGAACCCTACCTGTCCTGCGACGACCGCCTGATGCGCGACCGCGCCGCCGACATCGTCGACGGCATCCGGATCATGCGCCATGCCAGCGGCGCCCGCGTCGCGCGGGTCGGCATCGAGGACAACAAGCCGGAGGCGATCGCTGCGATGCGCGCGGCGGCCGGCGACGACGTCGAAATCCGGCCGGTGCCGGCGCGCTATCCGATGGGATCGGAAAAGCAGCTGATCCAGGTGCTGACTGGCATCGAGGTGCCGGCCGACGGCCGGCCAGCCGATGTCGGCGTCGTCGTCCATAACGTCGGCACCGCGCTGGCGGTGCGCGCCGCGGTGCGCGAGGGGCGGCCGCTGATTTCGCGGCTGCTGACGGTCAACGGCCAGTGCGCGGCCGATCCGGGCAACGTCGAGGTCCGTCTCGGCACGCTGGCCGAGGCCGTCATCGCCTTCGCCGGCGGCCTGAAGGGCGACGGACTCGGCCTGGCCCGGCGGGTCATGGGCGGGCCGATGATGGGCATGCAGATTCCCCACTGGCGGGTGCCGGTGGTCAAGGGGACGAGCGGCCTGCTGGCCCTGGCCGGGACCGAGGTCGCGGACCAGGAGGCCAGCCCGTGCATCCGTTGCGGCAGCTGCGTCCGGGCCTGCCCGATGGGGCTGCTGCCGCTCGAGATGAGTTCGCGCATCCGCAACGCGGCCTACGCCGAGGCGATCGACTTCGGGCTGAAGGACTGCATCGCCTGCGGCTGCTGCGCCTATGTCTGCCCGTCGCGGATTCCGCTGGTCCAGTACTTCGTGCATGCCAAGGGCGAACTGGCGGCCCAGGATCGCACCAGGCTGCGCAACGAGGCGACGAAGAAGCTCGCCGTGCAGCGCCTGGAGCGCCTCGAACGCGAGGCGCGCGAGAAGGCCGAGGCCGCCGCCCGGCGCAAGGCCGAGCGGGAAGCGGCCGCAGCAGCGAAGGCGGCAGCCGAGGCGGCCGCGGTGAACAGCGAAAAACAGGGAGAATCCGCATGAAGCAGACCTTCGGTATCGAATGCGCCGCCGCACCGCACGCCGCCTGTCCGGCGAGCGGTGGCGTCGGCAGGGGAGAAGGCGCATGACCCCGGCCGTGCTGACCGCCCAACCCGTCGCCTCACCGCATGCGCACGGCGGCAGTTCGCTGTCGCGAACGATGTTCCGCGTCCAGCTCGCGCTGCTGCCGGCGACCCTGTACGGCTGCTGGCTGTTCGGCTGGCCGTCCTTCTTCCTGTGGCTGGCGAGCGTGCTGTCCTGCGCAGGTTTCGAGGCGCTGTCGCTGAAGCTGTCCGGCTCGACGCGCATCCGGGCGACGCTGGCCGACGGCTCGGCGCTGCTGACCGGCTGGCTGCTGGCGATGACGCTGCCGCCGTGGGCGCCGTGGTGGGTCGCGGTGGTCGGCGGCTTCGTCGCCATCGTGATCGGCAAGCAGGTGTTCGGCGGCGTCGGCCAGAACGTGTTCAACCCGGCGATGGTCGCCCGCGTCGCGCTGCTCGTCTCCTTCCCGGTGCCGCTGACCCAGTGGGTGACGCCGCTGCCGGCGACGACGCTGGCCGCGCCGGATTTCGTGCATGGCCTGCGCATCTTCCTCGGCAGCCTGCCGGTGCCGGACGCGATGGCCAGCGCCTCGCTGCTCGGCTACTCGAAGACCGAGCTGTCGCGCGGCATCGATCTGCTGCATTCGCTGTCCGGCGAGCACGGCGCGCTGCTGTCGTGGATCGGCACGCGGGCCGGCAGCTTCGGGGAGGCGGCCTCGCTGCTGATTCTGGCCGGCGGCCTCTACCTGCTGGTGACCCGCGTCATCACGTGGCACACGCCGCTCGCCGTGCTGGCCGGCGTCGCGATTCCGGCGGCGATCGGGCATGCGGTCGATCCGGCGCGTTTTCTCGGCGCCGAGGCGCATCTGCTGTCGGGGGCGCTGATGCTCGGCGCCTTCTTCATCGCGACCGATTACGTGACCTCGCCGAACACCGGCGCCGGGCAGATCGTGTTCGGCCTCGGCATCGGCCTGCTGACCTGGGTGATCCGGACCTTCGGCGCCTACCCGGAAGGCATGGCCTTCGCGGTGCTGCTGATGAACGCGCTGACTCCGGTCATCGACCGCGCGATGAAGCCGCGCATCCTCGGCCGCGACCGCCGGGGCAAGCCGCTCGACATTCCGCAAGACAAGGGAGCCTGACATGGACTTCGCATCATTCCGCGAGAAGATCGGCTACCAGCCGCTGCTGCTCGGCAGCTTCGCGCTGCTCGCCAGCGGTGCGCTGGCCTGGGCATCGAACGCCACCGGCGAGGCGATCGCCGCCGCCGAGGCCAAGGACCTGCGCGACTCGCTGTCCGAGGTGCTGCCGGCCGGGCTGGCCGACAACGATTTCCTGAAGGACACGGTCGACCTCGACCGCGACGGCAAAACCGTGACCATCTACCGCGCCCGCCGGGCCGGGCAGGTCAGCGCGGCGCTGTTCAAGGTCGCCGAACGCGGTTACGCCGGCGACATCCAGGTGCTGATGGCGGTCGATATGGACGGCCGGACGCTCGGCGTGCGCGTGCTCAAGCACAGCGAGACGCCGGGCCTGGGCGACAAGGTCGACGTCAGGAAGGACCCGTGGATCAGGGGCTTCGACGGCCGCTCGCTGGGCGACCCCGGGCCGGACCAATGGGCGGTCCGGAAGGACGGCGGCGTGTTCGACCAGTTCGCCGGCGCGACCATCACGCCGCGCGCGGTCGTCAAGGCCGTCCGGGGCGGACTGGAATTCTTCGCCGCCCACCGGGCGGAAATCGGAAGCTAGGAGGCAGCGATGAGCGACAACTACGGCAGCATCATCAAGGACGGGCTGTGGGACCAGAACGTGGTCTTCTCGCAATTGCTGGCGATGTGCCCGACGATGGCGGTGACGACCAGCGGCACCAACGGCCTCGGCATGGGGCTGGCGACGACGGCGGTACTGGTCGTCTCCAACATCCTGGTCGCGTCGATCCGGCATGCGGTCAGTTCGCAGGTGCGCATCCCGGTGTTCGTCGTGCTGATCGCGACGCTGGTCACCGTCGTCGATATGGCGATGAACGCCTGGCTGCACGACCTGTACAAGGTGCTCGGCCTGTTCATCGCGCTGATCGTCGTCAATTGCGCCATCCTCGGCCGGGCCGAGGCCTTCGCCGTGAAGAACGGCATCGTCGCGTCGGCGGTCGACGGGCTGGCGATGGGTCTGGGCTTCACCGGCGCGTTGACCGCGATCGGCCTGATCCGCGAATTCCTCGGCACCGGCACGCTGTTCGCGCAGGCGTCCAACCTGCTCGGGCCGTCCTTCGCCTTTCTCGAAATGAAGCTGCCGGGCTACGGCGGCGCCTTGCTGATGATCCTGCCGCCCGGCGGCTTCGCGATCCTCGGCTTCCTGCTCGCCGGCAAGCGGGCGATGGAACGCCGGCTGGCCGAGCGCGGCGCCGCCGCTGCGCAGGCGGCCGCAGCCTGAGGAGAAGACCATGCAGATCGGTGTCGCCTATTCCGAACCGGGCCAGCAGGTCTGGCTCAATATCGAAGTCCCGGACGCGTCGACCGCGCGCGAAGCGATCGAGCGTTCCGGCATCCTGAAACAGTTCCCGCACATCGACCTGGGCACCCAGAAGGTCGGCGTCTTCGGCCGGCTGGTCAAGCTCGACGCGGCGCTGAAGGCGGGCGACCGGGTCGAGATCTACCGCCCCATCATCGCCGATCCCGAAACCGTGCCGCGCAAGGATATCGACGATGACTGAGCGCTAAGGGAAAACCGTCGTTGAAATCGTTCCGCCCGGCCGCGACAATACCGGGCTGTCCAAAATCCCACCGAAGAAAGAACCCATGTTCCGCCTGCTTCCCCTGTGGCTGCTGCTGCCGCTGTCCGCCCACGCCGGCGAGGCCGCCCCGTCCGTCTCGGCGCCGGAATGGATCGCCGCGGCGATTTTCGCGCTGGCCATCGTCCATACCTTTTCGACCAAGTTCTTCGCCCACCTGGCGCACCTGCAGCCGCGGCACGCCGGTCTCTGGCACCTGCTCGGCGAGGTCGAGGCGGTGTTCGGCTTCTGGGCCTTCGTGCTGATCGTCAGCCTGTTCTGGCTATCCGGCAAGGACGCCGCGGTCGACTATCTGGATCGCCGCGAATTCGCCGAGCCGATGTTCGTGTTCGTGATCATGGTGATCGCCGCCAGCCGGCCCATCCTGCACAGCGTGATCGCCTTCGTCGAACTGGTCGCCCGGCTGCTGCCGGTGCAGCGGGCGCTCGGCGTGTATTTCCTGTGCGTCGCCGTTGTTCCGATGCTGGGTTCGTTCATCACCGAGCCGGCGGCGATGACGCTGGCCGCGCTGATGCTGCGCGACCGCTTCTACCAGCGCGGCCTGTCGGACCGCCTGAAATACGCGACGCTCGGTCTGCTCTTCGTCAATGTGTCGATCGGCGGCACGCTGACCAATTTCGCCGCGCCGCCGGTGCTGATGGTCGCCGGCAAATGGGGCTGGGACAGCCTGTTCATGCTGAGCCACTTCGGCTGGAAGGCGGCGACCGCGATCGCCGTCAGTTCGCTGGCCTGCACGCTGATGTTCCGCAAGGAGATCGCCGCCCGCGGTCCGCAGGCCGGGGAGGGCGCCGCCGCGGCCGGCGTGCCGGCGACGGTATCGGCGATCCACCTGGCCTTCCTCGCCGGCGTCGTCGTCTTCGCGCACCATCCGGTCGTCTTCATGGGGCTGTTCCTGTTCTTCCTCGGCTACACCGAGGCCTACCCGGAACACCAGGACCGGCTGATCCTGCGCGAGGGGCTGATGGTCGCGTTCTTCCTGGCCGGCCTGGTCGTGCTCGGCGGCTTCCAGCAGTGGTGGCTGCAGCGGACGCTGGTCGGCGTCGAGCCGACCGTGCTGTACTTCATCGCAACCGGCCTGACGGCGATCACCGACAACGCGGCGCTGACCTACCTGGCCTCGCTGGTCGAGGGCGTGTCGGCCGAGTTCAAGTACGCGGTCGTTGCCGGCGCGGTGACCGGCGGCGGCCTGACCATCATCGCCAACGCGCCCAACCCGGCCGGTGCGGCGATCCTGAAGGGGCATTTCGACGACGAGGCGATCAGCCCGCTCGGCCTGTTCCTTGCGGCGCTGCCGCCGACCTGCGTGGCCATCGTCGCCTTCATGGCGCTCTGACCCCGGCATCGCCCCGATCGAGCCTTGTCGTAAACACGACAAGGCTTTTTTTTTTTGAATCAGGCGCTTGGTGGTGGCATTCCTTTTGCTAATTCCGGTCAGACAACCGGAGATGCCGATGAAGACCAGCGAAATCCAGGCCCTGCTCGACGAGCCGGCCTGCAGCCACAACAAGAAGGAAAAATCCGGGTGCGCCCGGCCCAAGCCCGGCGCCACCGCCGGCGGCTGTTCCTTCGACGGCGCGCAGATCGCGCTGCTGCCGATCGCCGACGTCGCCCATATCGTGCATGGCCCGATCGCCTGCGCCGGGTCGTCGTGGGACAACCGCGGCACGCGTTCCTCCGGCGTCGCGCTGTACCGGATCGGCATGACCACCGACCTGTCGGAAACCGACGTCGTCATGGGGCGCGGCGAGAAGCGGCTGTTCCATGCGATCAAGCAGGCGATCGACAGCTATGCGCCGGCCGCGGTCTTCGTCTACAACACCTGCGTCACCGCGCTGATCGGCGACGACGTCGAGGCCGTCTGCAAGGCCGCGGCCGAGCGCTGGGGAACGCCGGTGGTGCCGGTCGATGCGGCCGGCTTCTACGGCACCAAGAATCTCGGCAACCGGCTGGCCGGCGAGGCGATGTTCAGGCACGTCATCGGTACCCGCGAACCGGAACCGGCCAGGCCGCGCGCCGACGGCCTGCCGACTTACGACGTCAACCTGATCGGCGAGTACAACATCGCCGGCGAGTTCTGGCACGTCGCGCCGCTGTTCGACGAACTGGGCCTGCGCATCCTGTGCACGCTGTCCGGCGACGCGCGCTTCCATGAAGTGCAGACGATGCACCGCGCCAAGGTGAACATGGTGGTCTGCGCCAAGGCGCTGCTGAACGTCGCGCGCAAGATGCAGGAAAGCTACGGTCAACCCTTTTTCGAAGGCAGTTTCTACGGCGTCCAGGACGTCTCCAACGCGTTGCGCGACTTCGCGCGGCTGATCGGTGACCCCGACCTGATCGCCCGCACCGAAGCCGTGATCGCCCGCGAGGAGGCCAGGTCGAAGGCGGCGCTCGAGCCCTGGCGCGAGCGTCTGAGCGGCAAGCGCGTGCTGCTCTACACCGGCGGCGTCAAGTCGTGGTCCATCGTGTCGGCGCTGCAGGATCTGGGCATGAAGGTCGTCGCCACCGGCACCAAGAAATCGACCGAAGAGGACAAGGCGCGCATCCGCGAGCTGATGGGCGACGAGACCAAGATGATCGACGACGGCAGCCCGAAGGCGCTGCTGTCGACCTACCACGACTACAAGGCCGACATCCTGATCGCCGGCGGGCGCAACCTCTACACCGCGCTGAAGGCGCGCATCCCCTTCCTCGACATCAACCAGGAGCGCGAATTCGGCTATGCCGGCTATCACGGCATGGTCGAACTCGCGCGCCAGCTGGCGCTGTCGATGGAAAGCCCGGTCTGGGAAGCGGTCAGGCGACCGGCGCCGTGGGCGGCGGCGAAGGGGCCGGGCAGCGTGCTCGCCGCCTGAAAGCGCCCTGCGTCTCCCGTCGCTTTTCCCGGAAACAAAGGCAGGAGATCGGGCGCCAGTCGGTGTATTCTTCGGGTCCCGGCATGCCCTTGGTGTATGCGATAGTTGCTTGATATGCTGCAAGTCCCAAATATGAGACAGCGTGGGACGGAAGGTCAATTGGCGATGAACGGACGGATGGCTGCAGGCGAACGGCCCGGGCGCGGATCGTCCTCGATCCGCGGAGGGGGCCGGTGAGCGGGAGCGGAAGCGGTCTGGCCGCCGAAGCCCGGCTGTCGCGCGCGCTGACGCTGCGCTACGTGCTGGCGCTGGCGCTGGTCGCCGCGCTATCGACGGCGGCGTGGATCAGCCTGCATCTGGTGATCGTCGCCCAGGAAAGCAACGCCGCGCTGGTCAATGTCAGCGGCCGGCAGCGCATGCTCAGCCAGCGCAGCGCGCTGCTCTCCGTCCAGTACGTGGCCGCGAACGCGCCGCAACGCCCGGCCTTGCGCGAGGAACTGCGCGCCAGCGTCGACCTGATGCGGGCCTCCCACCTCGGCTTGATCCGCGGCGACGCCGCGATGAAATTGCCGCCTGAAATGTCGTCGACCGTCCGCGCGATGTACTTCGACGGCGACAGGGCAATCGACCGCCTGGTCACCGACTACCTCGGCTGGGTCGAGGCGCTGCTCGCGCTGCCGCCGGACGACCTGCCGGCCGCCCAGCTGCTGCTCGACCAGATCGTCGGACTGGCGCCGACGACGCTGCTGGCGTCGCTCGATGGCGTGGTCGGCCAGTACCAGCGCGAAGGCGAGGCGGCGGTCAGCCGGCTGAACGCGATCGAGACCGGGGTCTGGCTGTGCACGCTGCTGTTGCTGCTGCTCGAGATCGTGTTCATCTTCCGACCCTTCCGGACGCAGATGGGCCAGCTGGTCGGCCGGCTGAACGCGACGCTGGACGACCTGGCCGCCCACCGCGCGACGCTGGAGGCCGAGGTCGAGGCGCATCGCGCCACCGAGCGGGCGCTCGGCGAACTGGCCGGGGAGCAGCAGGCGATCCTCGATGCCGCGACGTCGGGCATCGTGCTGCTGAAGAACCGCACCGTCGTCCGTTGCAACCGGCGCATGCACGAGCTGCTCGGCCGGCCCGAGGGCAGCCTGGTCGGCCGGCCGACCAGCCTGTGGTATCCGGACGAGCAGACCTTCGAACTGGCCGGGCGCGAGGCCTATCCGGAGATCTGGCACGGCCGGGTGCATCGGCGGGAAGAACGCATGGTCCGCCTGGACGGCACGCAGTTCTGGACGCGGATGGCCGGTCATGCGATTGATCCGGAAGATCCTGCGCGGGGCTCGGTGTGGATCATCGACGACATCAGCGCCGAACGCGCGGCGCTCGAGGAAATCGAACGCGCGCGCGCACTGGCCGAGGATGCCGCGCGCACCAAGTCCGAGTTCCTGGCCAACATGAGCCACGAGATCCGGACGCCGATGAACGCGATCATCGGCATGACCCACCTCGCGCTGAAGACCGACATGACGCCGCGCCAGCGCGGCTACCTGGAAAAGATCCGGGGTTCGGGCCAGCACCTGCTGGGCATCATCAACGACATCCTCGATTTTTCCAAAATAGAGGCCGGCAAGATGTCCGTCGAGCGGATCGGCTTCGAACTCGACGAGGTGCTCGACAACGTCGCCGGCCTGATCGCCGAGCGGGCGGCCGCCAAGGGACTGGAGCTGATCGTCGACGTCGATCGCCAGGTGCCCGGACGGCTGGTCGGCGACCCGCTGCGGGTCCGCCAGGTGCTGGCCAATTTCGCCAGCAATGCGCTGAAATTCACCGAGCGCGGCGAAATCGTGATTCGCGTCGCCGTCGTCGAGAAGGGCGACAGCGACGTCGTGCTGCGCTTCTCGGTACGCGACACGGGCATCGGCATCGACGAGGCGCAGCTCGCCCGGCTGTTCCAGAGCTTCCAGCAGGCCGACGCGTCGATCACCCGGCAGTACGGCGGCACCGGGCTCGGCTTGGTCATTTCCCGCCGCCTGGTCGAACTGATGGGCGGCGAGGTCGCGGTGGACAGCCGTCCCGGGGAAGGTTCCGAATTCTCCTTCGTCGTCCGCCTGGGTTGGGAACCGAGCAAGCTCGAGCGCCTGAGCCAGGTGCCGGACCTGCGCGGGCGCCGGATGCTGGTCGTCGACGACAACGACTACGCCCGCCAGATCGTCGGCGAGATGCTGGCCAGCATGACCTTCGCCGTCGACACGGTCGCCTCGGGCCAGGCCGCGCTGCAGTCGGTCGCCGAGGCCGATGCCGCCGGCCGGCCGTACGACCTGATCTTCCTCGACTGGCGGATGCCCGGACTGGACGGCATCGCGACGGCCAGGGAGCTCCATCGCCTGCCCCTGGGGCATGTCCCGGCGCTGGTGCTGATCACCGCGTACGGCGAGGAAAGGCTGGCCGACGAGGCCGGGCAGTCCGGCATCGACGCGGTGCTCGCCAAGCCGGTCAATCCGTCGCTGCTGTTCGACACCGTGATGCGCTCGCTCGGCCAGCATTGTCCCGAGGTCGCCAGCCGCGGCGAACGGCGCGACGCGGAAGATACCGCGGCGATCGCCGGTGCCGAGGTGCTGCTGGTCGAGGACAACGAACTGAACCAGGAAGTGGCGATCGAACTGCTGCACGAACTCGGCCTGAAAGTGGATCTCGCGCCGGATGGCGCCGTCGCATTGCGCATGGTCCGCGAGAAGACCTACGACCTGGTGCTGATGGACATGCAGATGCCGGTGCTCGACGGCCTGTCGGCCACCCGCGAAATCCGCCGCATGCCCGGGATCCACGAGTTACCCATCGTCGCGATGACGGCCAACGCGATGGCCGGCGACCGCGAGCGCTGCATCGAGGCCGGGATGAACGACCATATCCCCAAGCCGATCGATCCGGACGATCTCGCCGCGAAGGTAATGAAGTGGATCAAGCCCGCGCTGCGCGAAATCCGCAACGGCGCGTTCGACGAGTCCGGTCCGGCCGGCGACTTCCCGCTGGTCGCGCTGGACGGCATCGCCGGCCTCGATCTGGCTGCAGGCCTGCGCCTGTTCCGCGGGCGCGAGGCCTTGTATCGCAAGCTGCTCGGCCAGTTTGCCGCGAGCCAGTCCGGCGCGGCGCAACAGGTCGCCGCGGCGCTGGCCGAGGAGCGGCACGGCGATGCGGAGCGCATCGCCCACACGCTGAAGGGGGTCGCCGCCCAGATCGGCGCCCCGGCGCTGCGGGCCGCCGCCCAGGAACTGGAAGGGGCGATCCGCCGCCGGATGCCGGCCGACGAACTGGAAAGCCGGCGCCTCGCGGTCGCCGCCCAGCTCGATCCGCTGGTCGCCGCTCTGGCCCGCTGCCTGCCGTCCGCAACGTCGCCCGATACGGCGCCGGACCCGGGCCGTTGGCCGGAATTGCGCGATCGTCTGGCCGGCCTGCTCGAAACGGACGACGTCGATTCGGTGCAGTTGTTCGAGAGCAACGAGGCGTTGTTCCGGAAGCAACTGGGCAGCCGTTACCTGCCGATCCACACGCTGATCGAGAATTTCGATTTCGAAAAGGCGCTGGCTGCGCTGCGGGAAGCCGAGCAGCCCCCGGAGCCGGCCGCCGGCAACTGAGCGCACTGCGTGCTCCTGTCGCATTCGCGACATTCGTGTATTTTCCCAAGTTGTTGTTTTGAAATGGTTTCGCCTGTTGGCGCGCTCCTTGCTGTGAAGACGGTAATTTCACAGCGGCGACGACAAACATGGCCGAAATCATCCAATCCAAGAAGGCGCTGGCGGTCAGTCCGCTGAAGGTCAGCCAGCCGGTCGGCGCCTCGCTGGCCTTCCTCGGCCTCGGCCGCAGCCTGCCGCTGATGCACGGTTCGCAGGGCTGCACGGCCTTCGGCAAGGTCTTCTTCGTGCGCCACTTCCGCGAGCCGATCCCGCTGCAGACGACGGCGATGGACCAGGTGTCGACGATCATGGGCGCCGACGAGAACGTCGTCGAAGCGCTGCGCACGCTGTCCGACAAGAGCAAGCCGGACATCATCGGCCTGGTCACGACCGGGCTGTCGGAAACCCAGGGCACCGACATCCACCGCGCGGTGCGCGACTTCCGCGCGGCGCACCCGGAGTTCGACCACGTCGCCGTGGTCCCGGTCAATACGCCGGACTACCTCGGCTGCCTCGAGAGCGGCTTCGCGCTGGCCATCGAGGCCATCGTCGAGACGCTGGTGCCGGAAGGGCGCAGCGCCGGCAAGCGGCCGAAGCAGGTCAATGTGCTGGCGTCGGGCATGCTGACGCCGGGCGACACCGAGGCGATCCGCGAATGGATCGAGGCCTTCGGGCTGCGCCCGGTGATGCTGCCGGACATCGGCGATTCGCTGGACGGCCGCCTGGTCGAGGCCGAATTCTCGTCGCTGACCCTCGGCGGCACGCCGCGTCCGGAAATCGAGGCGATGGGCGAGTCGACCGCGACGCTGGTGATCGGCCCGTCGCTGTCCCGCGCCGCCGACCGCCTGAAGGACAGGACCGGCGTGCCGGACTTCCGCTTCGCCGGCCTGATGGGCCTCGACGACTGCGACGCCTTCACGCAGGCGCTGGCCGACATTTCCGGCAAGCCGGTGCCCGAGCGCATCGAGCGCCACCGCGCCCAGCTGCAGGACGCGATGGTCGACAGCCATTTCATGCTCGGTTTCGCGCGCATCGCGCTGGCCGCCGATCCCGACCTGCTCGGCATGCAGGCCCGCTTCCTCGCCGGCATGGGCGCCGAGATCGTCGCCGCGGTCAGCCCGGCCCGCCACGACAGCCTGGCCGAGGTGCCGGTCGAGCGCGTCGTCGTCGGCGATCTCGAGGACCTCGAGAATGCCGCGCGCGCCGCCGGCGCCCAATTGGTCATCGCCAATTCGCACGCCGCCGGCACCGCGCAGCGCCTCGGCCTGCCGCTGCTGCGCGCCGGTTTTCCGCAATACGACCTGGTGGGCGGTTACGCCCGCACCTGGGTGGGCTACCGGGGTTCCCGGCAGGCCCTGTTCGATCTCGCCAATCTCATGCAGGGGCAACATCATGAACTCGAAGCCTATCGATCCATTTACCGGGACGCCGGATTCGCCGCAGACGCTCCCGCCGAACGCCATGTCATCCCGTCGTCTGCAGCTGGTCTGGTCCATTAGGCAGGAGCCCGAGGCCATGCTCAGGGTCGCCTTCGCCTCGACGGACCGGATGCGCGTCAACCAGCACTTCGGCGCTGCCGAGGGCTTCGCGATTTACGAAGTCAGGCCGGACAAGGCGACGCTGGTCGGCGTCGGCGAATTCGCCGAGGAGGCGATGGACGGCAACGAGGACAAGCTGGCCGCCAAGGTCGATTTCCTTGCCGGCTGCGCCGCCGTCTATGTGATGGCGATCGGCGCGTCGGCGATCAAGAAGCTGGTCGCCAAAGGCATCCAGCCGATCCGGGTGGGCGAGGTCGACGCGGTCGACGACCTGCTGGTCGAGATTTCCAAAGCGATGACCGACGGCGGCGTCGCCTGGGTCGACCGCGCGGTCGCCGCGCAGGCCAGGGCCAGTTCGGAAGACCGGTTCGCCGCGATGGAAGACGAGGGCTGGGAAGGATGAACCCCGGCCTGATCGAACACCGCGGCATCGTGCAGCGCGTCGAAGGGGGGCGGGCGGTGGTCGCCATGGAAACCGGCGGCTGTTCCTCCTGCGGCCATGGCAGCAGCTGCGGCATCGGCAGGATGGCCGCCGGCCGCGCCGCGACGCTGCTGACGCTGCCGGTCGGCCCCGAGGTGCAGGCCGGCGATACGGTCTGCGTCGCGCTGCCGGCCGACCGGCTGACGCGGTCGGCGCTGCTCGGCTACCTGTTTCCCGCCTTCGCGATGCTGCTCGGTGCCGGGCTGGGCGCCGCCTTCGACGGCAGCGACGGCGCGACGGCGCTCGGCGCGATCGGCGGCTTCCTCGCCGCGCTGGCCGTCGCCCGCGTCGCGATCGGCCTGCTTCCCGGACTGATGCCCGCGCCGCAGCTGATTTCCACGACTTCCCGAGCCACTTTCCCACTGGAGCAAGACCATGACTGACACCATTGCCGCCGATCCCCTCCTCGAGACCGACTTCATCAAGGAAATGGCCCGCCAGATGCGTGCCCTCGACACCTACGGCACCTACACCGGCTGGACCGTCGAGCAGATCCTCGATCCCTTCATCATGACCAAGGAGCGCAAGGCGGAGATTCCGCTGATCGGCGATCCGGACGACATCACGATCTCGCGCGTCAAGGCCTTCTACAACGCGATCGCCGTGCTGATCGAGAAGGAGTGCAGGCTGCTCGCGGTGCCGCTGATCCATCTGACGCACGAAGGTTTCGGCCGCGCGCTGATCACCGTCGGCAAGCTGGTCGCTGTCGACAAGACGCTGCGCGACGTGCATCGCTTCGGTTTCGCCAGCCTGTCGAAGATGAAGGACGAGGCCGACAAGCTGCTCGGCGTCGCGCTCGAGCGCATCGGCCAGCATCCGGAAGTCGCGGGGCTGTAAGCATGAGCGCCGACGACCTCGCCGCCCTCGACAAGGAAGTGAAGAAGCTGAAGCGGATCGCTTCCGAATGGGCCTCGCAGCTGCACGACCTCGTCGAGGACCGCCTGCCGGCGGCCTACCACGAGATTCCGGGCATTTCCCAATCCACTTACGATGCCTGCAAGGCCTGGGCGGACGCCTCCGCCCGGCTCGCTGCGGCACAGAAAGGCTGAACGCATCATGATTACCGGACTGACCCGCGGCGGCAGCGAATGGACGCCGCAATTCGCCACCCATCTCGACCAGGGCAAATGCATCGGCTGCGGCCGCTGCTACAAGGTCTGCCCGCGCAGCGTGCTCGACCTGGTCGAGCGCGAGCTGGAGGACGACGACGACAGCGACGACGACAACATGATGGTGATGTCGCTGGCCAACCCGATGGACTGCATCGGTTGCGGCTCCTGCGGGCGCGTCTGTCCGAAGAGCTGCTACACCTACGCGCCGGCCTGACATGCCGGCGACGCCCGACGCCGCGCTCGGCGCCGCCGTCTGCGCGGCGCTGCGCGGCCAGGTCGAGAAGCTCGGCCTGTCGATCGGCGACGAGCCGGTATGGGGCGACGCCGCGTTCGACGAAGAAACCGACCCGTACTCGCGCGAGCTCAGCCTGGTCGCCGTCTGGCGGGGCGGGGCGCGCTACGGCAAGGCGACCTTCTTCCCGGACGGCCGCGTCTTCGCCGAGTACCAGGTGCTGCTGCCGCATCCGGCGCAGCCGGCGCGCTACGTCGATTCGGTCCAGGTCTGGGGCCATGCCGGCCAACTGCGCGGCGAAGCCGTCGTCGCCGACTACCTGACATGACGCGGCCGCCGCCCCCCCGGCTGATCCTGCTGCACAAGCAGGCGACCAGCGGCCGCGTCCGCTTCCTGTGCCTGAGTTCCGGCGTCGTCGCCTTCGCGCCGCTGCCGGCGCTGGCCGCGCTGCGCGACGAGGACTGGTCGCCGACCGTGAACATCCATCCGGCGGCGCTCGTCCGCGAGGCCGAGGCGCAGCTCGGCTTGCCCGAAGGAGCGATCGAGCCCGAAGCCGGGTTCCAGGCCTGGGTCGATACGCCCGAAGGCGACGTGCCGGTGCTGCTCGCCGCGTTTACCGGCATCGATCCGCCGTTTACCGCGGCCGAGCGGGTGCATGCACGCTTCATCGCGATCACCGAGTCGCGGCAGTTGAGCGAGGTCGAGCGCCACCTGCTGCGCCGCGCCTACGAACACGTGCTCGGTTGATTGTCGCAAACGCAACAAAGCCTGCTCGCTCAACAAGTCAATGAATTCATGGGTTTGGCGGTCATCGACCGGGTGGCACGGGGCTTGCGAAAGCTTTGCCATCCAAACCGGGAGAACTGCCATGATCAACCTGACCCCCGCCGCCGTGAAAGCCGTCCAGCGCTTCATCCGCGGTTCCGAAACGCCGGTCGCCGGCCTGCGCCTGATGATTTCCGGCGGCGGCTGCTCCGGACTGCAGTACGGCATGAAGCTCGAGGCCGAAAAGGCCGAGGACGACTGGGAACTGGAAGTGGATGGCGTCAAGCTGCTGGTCGATCCGATGACGATGCCGATGATCGACAACGTCACCGTCGATTTCATCGACACGCTGACCCACACCGGCTTCAAGTTCGACAACCCGAACGCCAGCGCGCAGTGCTCCTGCGGCTCATCGTTCTCGATCTAGGGAGACGCCGTCATGTGGGAATATTCCGACAAGGTCCGCGAGCACTTCTTCAACCCGCGCAACTCCGGTCCGCTCGAGGAGGCCAACGGCATCGGCGACGTCGGTTCGATCCAGTGCGGCGACGCGCTGCGCCTGATGCTCAAGGTCGATCCGGAAACCGAGATCATCCAGGACGCGCATTTCCAGACCTTCGGCTGCGGTTCGGCGATCGCCTCGTCGTCGGCGCTGACCGAGATCATCAAGGGCATGACGCTGGACGAGGCGCTGAAGGTGTCGAACCAGAACATCGCCGACTACCTCGACGGCCTGCCGCCGGAAAAGATGCACTGCTCGGTGATGGGCCGCGAGGCGCTGCAGGCGGCGATCGCCAACTACCGCGGCGAGGAGTGGTCGGACGACCACGAGGAGGGCGCGCTGGTCTGCAAGTGCTTCGCGATCGATTCGGTGATGATCGAGGACGTGGTCAAGGCCAACGATCTCAACACCGTCGAGGAAGTGACCTTCTACACCAAGGCCGGCGGCGGCTGCGCGGCCTGCCACGAAGGCATCGAGGAAATCCTCGCCCGGATCAAGGCCGAACGCGCCGGCCCGGGCGAGGTCTCGCCGCCGCCGGCCTGCCCGGCGACGCCGGAAGCGCCGAAGCCGCCGAGCAAGAAGCTGTCGATCGTCGAGAAGATCGCCAAGATCCAGGACGTGCTGGAATCGGTCCGCCCGATGCTGCAGCGCGACCACGGCGACGTCGAGCTGGCCGACGTTCAGGGCAAGAAGATCTACGTGTACCTGAAGGGCGCCTGCTCCGGCTGCATGATGGAAGCGGCGACCCTGGGCGGCATCCAGCAGAAGATGATCGAGACGCTGGGCGAGCTGGTGCAGGTGCTGCCGGCCTCGCACATGCCGGTCGACGCCTGAGAACACACAAAACTTCAACAGAGAACCCGACGAGGACTGCGCCATGAACCCCATCTACCTGGACAACAATGCGACGACGCGGGTCGATCCCGCGGTCGTCGAGGCCATGCTCCCCTTCTTCACCGAGCATTTCGGCAACGCATCGTCGATCCATGCCTTCGGCAGCGAAGTCGGCAAGGCGCTGAAGAAGGCGCGCGGCCAGGTGCAGGCGCTGCTCGGCGCCGAGCACGACTCGGAAATCATCTTCACCTCCTGCGGCACCGAGTCCGACTCGACCGCGATCCTGTCGGCGCTGAAGGCGCAGCCGGAACGCAACACGGTGATCACCACCGTCGTCGAGCATCCGGCGATCCTGACGCTGTGCGACTGGCTGGAGAAGGAGGGCACCATCGTCCACAAACTCAAGGTGGACAAGAAGGGCCGGCTCGACCTCGACGAGTACAAGTCGCTGTTGAACGACCGCGTCGCCATCGTCTCGGTGATGTGGGCCAACAACGAGACCGGCACCATCTTCCCGGTCGAGGAAATGGCCGAACTCGCCGCCGCCAGGGGCATCATGTTCCATACCGACGCGGTGCAGGCCGTGGGCAAGATCCCCATCGACCTGAAAAACACGAAGATCGACATGCTGTCGCTGTCCGGCCACAAGCTGCATGCGCCCAAGGGTATCGGCGTGCTCTACCTGCGCCGCGGCTGCCGCTTCCGGCCGCTGCTGCGCGGCGGCCACCAGGAACGCGGTCGACGCGCCGGAACGGAGAATTCCGCTTCCATCGTCGGCCTCGGCATGGCCTGCGAACTGGCGATGCAGCACATGGAAGAGGAAAACACCTCGGTCAAGCGCCTGCGCGACAAGCTCGAGCAGGGCATCCTGAGCCGGATCAGCCACTGTTTCCCGACCGGCGACGTCTCCAACCGCCTGCCCAACACCAGCAACATCGCCTTCGAGTACATCGAGGGCGAGGCCATCCTGCTGCTGCTGAACAAGATGGGCATCGCCGGCAGTTCCGGCTCGGCCTGCACCTCCGGTTCGCTCGAGCCCTCGCACGTGATGCGCGCGATGGGCATTCCCTACACCGCCGCGCACGGCACGATCCGCTTCTCGCTGTCCCGTTACAACACGGAGGAGGAAGTCGACCGCGTGATCGCCGCCGTACCGCCGATCATCGCCCAGCTGCGCAAGCTGTCGCCGTACTGGAGCGACAGCGGCCCCGCCGCCAAGCCGGAAGAGGCTTTCGCCCCGACCTACGCCTGACCGGCCTGCCGTCTCTCTCTGTAGCAACCTCGGTTGGCCCCGGAAGCGATTCCGGGGCATTTTTTCGCCTACAGCGCGAGGAAGGCGAAGATGGCGACGCAGGTCGGCGGCAGCGCGGCCAGCAGCAGGCCGAGCGGGCTGACCGATTCGTCGTCGAAGCTCGATTTCAGGATGGCGACGCCGGCCGGGTTGGGCGCGTTGGCGATGATGGTCAGGCCGCCGCCGGTGACCGCGCCGGCGACGATGGCGTATTTGAACTCCGCGTTGACGCCTTCGACCAGCGAGGCCAGGTAGGTCAGCGCCGCGTTGTCGGTGACCGCGGTCAGCGCGGTGGCCAGGAAGTAGAGCAGGGTGGGTTCGACGCCGGTCAGCGTGCTCTGCAGCCACCATTGCTGCAGCCCGCCGAGCACGACCAGGCCGGCCAGGAAGAAGGCGACGAGCAGGCCTTCGCGCAGGATCAGGCGGTCCTGGTGCTGCTTGTAGGCCTCGGTGTAGCCGAGGAAGAACAGGAACAGGCCCATGAAGACGACCGGATGGTGCGCGAAGACGACGACGCCGACGAGGAAGGCGATGTGGATGCCGGCGACCGTGGCCGGCATCGCGCCGCCGCCGGAGGCGCCCGGCTTGCCCTTGGCGGCGATTTCGTTACGGAAGAACCAGGTCAGCGTCGCCGCATTGACGAAGACCGCGAACGCGGCCTTCCAGCCGAAATGCGACAGCATGAACAGCGTGTCCCATTGCCACTTGGCGGCGACCATCAGCACCGGGGGCGCGGCGAAATTGGTCAGCGTGCCGCCGATCGAGATATTGACGAAGAGCAGGCCGATCGTCGCGTACTTCAGTCGGTTCGACAGCTGCTGGCGGAAATAGCCGTCGCGCAGCATCAGCGCGGCCAGCGTCATCGCCGCCGGTTCGGTGATGAAGGAGCCGAGCAGCGGCACCGCCGACAGGCACAGGAAATAGACGGCGACCGAACGGTTGATCGGGATCATCGCGGCAATCAGGCGGACGATCGCGATCACCGTGTGCAGGATCGGCCGGCTGGCGGCGATCACCATGATCACGAAAACGAACATCGGTTCGGTGAAATTGCGGTCTTCCAGATAGTTGACCGCGGCGCCGGGGCCGGACAGCGCGAACAGCGCGCCGACCAGTATGAAGGCCCAGAAGCCGAAGACGACCTCGACCTCGGCCAGCAGGTGCCAGAGACCGGCGTGGCGCGGCTGGATATGGGCCAGGTGGGCGAAGAACTTGGTCGAGAAGGTATGCAGCACGGCGATCGCGAAGATCACCGCGGCGACGATTTCGGGCGTGGTGGCGAGGGGTGTGGGCATGTCTTCTGCTCGGATTGCTGTCGGAGGGGCCGACTATACCATTCCCTTCGCCGCCCTCCCGCCGCTGGCCGGCGGGCGCCGGCAGGCCGAAAAAAAAGCGCCGGCGGGCGGCGCTTTCGTCTCGGGATGAAGCCGGGCGGGCTCAGCCGCGCACGCTCTCCGGCAGCTTGTCCTCGATCAGCTTCAGCAGCGGAGCGAAGACCTTGGGCGTGCCGGCGACGATGTTGCCGGTATCGAGGTAGTTGGCGTCGCCGCGCAGGTCGCTGACCAGGCCGCCGGCTTCGGAAATCAGCAGCGCACCGGCCGCCATGTCCCACGGCGACAGGCCGAATTCCCAGAAACCGTCGTAACGGCCGCAGGCGACGTAGGCGAGGTCGAGCGATGCGGCGCCCGGACGGCGCTGGCCCGCGGTCTTCTGGGCCAGTTCCTTGAAGATGTCGAGGTAGAGGTCGATCTTGTCGAACATCCGGTACGGGAAGCCGGTGCCGATCAGGGCGTCCTGCAGCTTGATGCGGCGCGATACGCGGATGCGCCGCTCGTTCAGGAAGGCGCCGGCGCCCTTGCTCGCGGTGAACAGCTCGTTGCGGTTCGGATCGAAGACGACCGCCTGTTCGACGACGCCGTTCTTGGCCAGCGCGATCGACACGGCGTATTGCGGCAGGCCGTGGATGAAGTTCGTGGTGCCGTCCAGCGGATCGATGATCCACTGGAACTCGCTGTTGCCCGCGCCGCGTCCGGCGGACTGGCCGGACTCCTCTGCTAGAATGCCGTAGGCCGGATAGGCCTCCTGCAGCATTTCGATGATCGCGGCCTCGGCGGCGCGATCCACTTCGGTGACGAAGTCGTTCGGCTGCTTCGCAGCGACCTTCAGCAGGTCGATGTCGTTCGAGGCACGATTGATGATCTGGCCGGCGCGGCGCGCCGCCTTGATGGCGATATTCAGGGCTGGATGCATGGCTTAAAGAACTATCGGGTGGCCAGGGCCACCCGATGCAATTTTGGAAAGTACGGATTTTACACCATGAACCCCGAAGTCCTGTTGTCGCGTATCCGCGTTGTCCTCTGCCGGCCCAGTCACCCGGGCAATATCGGTGCCGCCGCACGGGCGATGAAGACGATGGGACTGTCCGACCTGCGCCTCGTCGCACCGAAGCAGTTCCCGGATCCGGAGGCCGATACGCGGGCGACCGGCGCGGTCGACGTGCTGCAGCGGGCAGAAATCGTCGCCTCGCTGCCCGAGGCGCTGGCCGGTACGGTGTTCGCGGTCGCGCTGTCGGCCCGCCAGCGCGATCTCGGTCCGCGCGTCGGTTCGCCGCGCGAAACCGTCGCCCGCCTGCTCGAGGAAGCGGCGCACGGCGAGGTGGCGCTGGTTTTCGGCAACGAGACGGTTGGCCTCACCAACGAGGAAGTGTTGCAGTGCCAGGCAGCGGTGACCATTCCGACCAATCCCGATTTCAGTTCGCTGAACCTCGGTTCGGCGGTCCAGGTGCTGTGCTACGAGTGCCGGATGAGCGCCTTCGCCGGGCGGCCGCCGGTCGCCGGGCAGGGCGTGACGCCCCTCGCGTCGCCGCCGGCGACGCATGACGAGCTGGAAGGCCTGTACGGCCATTTCGAGGCGGTGATGACGGAAACCGGTTTCTACAACCCGCAGCAACCGGGCCGTCTGCTGCCCAAGCTGCGCCGCCTGTTTTCGCGGGCCCGGGTCGAGAAGGACGAAATCAACATCCTGCGCGGCATCCTGGCCGCGACCCGGCAGCAGACCGGGCACGGCCGCAAGAGCTAGCCGAAGCTGCCGCGCATCTCGTCGGCCAGCGCCTCGATGTCGGGGAGCAGGTGGGCGTATTTCTGCTCGAGCTGGATCAGGTGCTCCTGCCCGCTGTCCTTGTCCTGCATCAGCCACTCGAAGTGGCCGCCGCTCAGCATGTTGGCGATGTACAGCACGTCGCCCAGGCTGCGCACCGGATTGGGCAGGGGGCGCAGGTGGTCGTGGTCGACGGTCGCCTCGACGATCACCTCGGGAACGCCCAGCGCATTCAGCAGCGAGACGCCGATGCTTTCGTGCCACTGCACCATCAGGTACTTGATGGTGTCCGGGCGGTCGCGCAGTTCGTCGTACTGCGTCGCGCGGTACAGCATGTAGAAGGCGCCGAGGTCGTGGACCAGTCCGGCCAGCATGGCCTCCTCGGGATTCATCCGGGGTACGCTGCCGGCGATGATGCGCGCCGCGGCGGCGGTGCGCACCGTGTGTTCCCACAGCGTGCGGGTCAGTTCCGAGAAGCCGGACATGCCCTTGGCGCGCAGCATCTGGGTCATCACGATGGTCATCGCGGCGGTCCGCACCGCGTTCAGTCCGAGGCGGGTGATCGCGGTCTTCAGGTCGGTGACCCGGTTGCCTTCGGCGTTGAAGGCGGCGGAATTGGCCAGTTGCAGCAGCTTCGCGCTGATCAGCGGTTCGACCGAGACGCCGGCGGCGATGCTCGCCATGCTGGCGTCCGGATCGTTGAGCAGCTTGCGCAGGCGCAGGATGATGTCGAAACAGGTCGGAAAGATGACTTCGCCGGCCAGTTCCTTGGCGATGTCTTCGAGCATCGTGAAACGCTGGGCCTTCAGCGCTTCACCCGTCTTGTCCGGCGTCCTGTGTTCCGTCGGGGACATCATGGTTGCTTATCCTTCGGCAAAAGCCCCGCTGCGATGAGCGGGGCTTCGAATTTTCCTGGTGGGTGCTGACGGGATCGAACCGCCGACATCCAGCTTGTAAGGCTAGCGCTCTACCGACTGAGCTAAGCACCCACGGAAATCAGTTCATCGCGTCCTTCAGGCCCTTGCCGGCGCGGAACTTCGGGGACTTGGCGGCGGCGATTTCCAGGGTCTTGCCGGTGCGCGGGTTGCGGCCGGTGCGGGCGGCGCGCTCGCCGACGTAGAAGGTGCCGAAGCCGATCAGGTTGACGGTGTCGCCAGCCTTGAGCGCCGCCTTGATGGCCTCGACGGTGGCGTCGAGGGCGCGACCGGCTGCCGCCTTCGAAATGTCGGCTTCGGTGGCGATGGCGTCGATCAGGTCGGATTTGTTCATTTGTGGTCCCCTAAATGGATGGATTTGATGCGTGGAAAATGCCTGGACCCGAGTTTATATCGCCGCCGAAATCCTTGTGTCAAGCGGATTCTGGGCCGATTGACGGGCGCCCCGGAGGGCGCGCCGGGGCTGCCGGCGGGTCGCCGGCAGCCTTTCCTTGCGAATCAATGGGTAAGCAGGGCCTGTGCGGCGCCGGCTTCAGCAGCCGCCGCAACCTCGGTACCCGCCTCGGCCGTCTCGGGGAGCGGCTCGGGCAGGCGCTCGAGCGCCCGTTCCAGCACCTGGTCGATCCACTTGACCGGGACGATCTCGATGCGGTTCTTGATGTTGTCCGGCATCTCGGTCAGGTCCTTGACGTTCTCCTCGGGGATCAGCGCCGTCTTCAGGCCGCCGCGGATCGCGGCCAGCAGCTTTTCCTTGAGGCCGCCGATTGCCAGCACCTCGCCGCGCAGCGTGATCTCGCCGGTCATGCAGATGTCGCAGCGGACCGGAATGCCGGTGTAGGACGAAACCAGGGCGGTCGTCATCGCGATGCCGGCCGACGGACCGTCCTTCGGCGTCGCGCCTTCCGGCACGTGGATGTGGATGTCGGTCTTCTCGAAGGCCTCGTCCTTGATGCCCAGGCGGCGGGCGCGGGCGCGCACGACCGAGCGGGCGGCCTCGACCGATTCCTTCATGACGTCGCCCAGCGAGCCGGTGCGCAGGATGTTGCCCTTGCCCGGCATGTTGGCGCATTCGATGGTCAGCAGTTCGCCGCCGACCTCGGTCCAGGCCAGTCCGGTGACCTGGCCGACCTGGTTTTCCTTTTCGGCCATGCCGAAGGTGTAGCGACGCACGCCGAGGAATTTGTCCAGATTCTTCGCGTTGACCGCGATCTTCGCGTCGCGCTTCTTCAGCACCAGCGTCTTGACGACCTTGCGGCAGATCTTGGAAATCTCGCGCTCGAGCGCCCGCACGCCGGCCTCGCGGGTGTAGTAGCGAACGATGTCGCGCAGCGCGCTTTCGGCGACCGCGAGTTCGGTCTTCTTGACGCCGTTGTTCTTCATCTGCTTCGGCAGCAGGTAACGGATCGCAATATTGACCTTTTCGTCCTCGGTGTAGCCGGACAGACGGATGACTTCCATGCGGTCGAGCAGCGCCGCCGGGATGTCCAGCGTGTTGGCGGTGGCGACGAACATCACGTCGGACAGGTCGAAATCGACCTCGACGTAGTGGTCCTGGAAGGTGTTGTTCTGTTCCGGGTCGAGCACTTCGAGCAGCGCGGACGACGGGTCGCCGCGGAAATCCTGGCCCAGCTTGTCGACTTCGTCGAGCAGGAACAGCGGGTTGCGCACGCCGACCTTGGTCAGGCTGGACAGGATCTTGCCCGGCATCGAGCCGATGTAGGTCCGGCGGTGGCCGCGGATCTCGGCTTCGTCACGGACGCCGCCGAGCGCCATGCGAACGAACTTGCGGTTGGTCGCCTTGGCGATCGACTGGCCGAGCGAGGTCTTGCCGACGCCCGGGGGGCCGACCAGGCACAGGATGGGTGCCTTGACCTTGTCGACGCGCTGCTGCACGGCGAGATATTCGACGATGCGTTCCTTGACCTTCTCGAGACCGAAATGGTCGGCATCGAGAATCTTCTCGGCTTCGGCCAGATCCTTGCTGATCCGGGTCTTCTTGCGCCACGGCAGGCCGATCAGCGTCTCGATGAAATTGCGGACGACGGTGGCTTCGGCCGACATCGGCGACATCAGGCGCAGCTTCTTCAGCTCGCCCTGCGCCTTGGCCAGGCCTTCCTTGCTCATGCCGGCGGCCTTGATCTTCTTGTCGAGTTCCTCGAGATCGGCACCTTCCTCGCCTTCGCCGAGTTCCTTCTGGATCGCCTTGACCTGCTCGTTGAGGTAGTACTCGCGCTGGCTCTTTTCCATCTGGCGCTTGACGCGGCCGCGGATGCGCTTTTCGACCTGCAGGATGTCGATTTCGGCTTCGAGCTGCGACAACAGGCGGTCGATACGCTCGCGGATGCTTTCCATCTCCAGCACTTCCTGCTTCTGCTCGAGCTTGAGCGGCAGGTGGGCGGCGATGGTGTCGGCCAGGCGGCCGGCGTCCTCGATGCCGGCGATCGACGACAGCACCTCGGGCGGAATCTTCTTGTTCAGCTTGACGAACTGGTCGAACTGGGCGACCACGGCGCGGCGCATCGCCTCGATCTCGTGGTCTTCGACGCCGGCCGGCTGCAGCGGCAGCGCGGTCGCCATGAACACCGAGGCCTGGACCTCGACGGCCTCGACGCGGGCGCGCTGCGTGCCCTCGACCAGCACCTTGACGGTGCCGTCGGGCAGCTTCAGCATCTGCAGGATGTTGGCCAGACAGCCGATGTGGTAGAGATCCTCGGGCTCGGGTTCGTCCTTGGCCGCCGATTTCTGGGCGACCAGCAGGATGTTCTTGCCGGACTCCATGGCCATCTCGAGGGCCTTGATGGATTTCGGGCGGCCGACGAACAGCGGGATGACCATGTGAGGGAACACGACGACATCGCGCAGCGGCAGCAGCGGCAGTTCGACGGTTTCCGGAAGCGTGTTGGGGTTCGACATTTACGATGCCTTCGAAATAGGTATGTGGCCCCCAAGTGAGGGCAGGAAACCGGTTTTCAAGCCCCCCGGCTCAGTTCGAGCCGGAGACCTTCGGCTGATCGGCGTAGATGAGCAGCGGCGGGGTGTCGCCGGTGATCATGTTGTCGTCGATGACCACCTTTTCGACATTGTCCATGCCCGGCAGTTCGTACATCGTGTCGAGCAGCGCGTGTTCCATGATCGAACGCAGGCCGCGGGCGCCGGTCTTGCGCTCGAGCGCCTTCTTGGCGATCGCCGACAGCGCGGCCGGACGGATCTCGAGTTCGACGTCTTCCATCGAGAACAGCTTCTGATACTGCTTGATCAGCGCGTTCTTCGGTTCGGTCAGGATCTGGATCAGCGCGGCTTCCTCGAGTTCCTGCAGCGTCGCGACCACCGGCAGGCGGCCGATCAGTTCGGGGATCAGGCCGAACTTGATCAGGTCTTCCGGTTCGACATCGAGCAGGGTTTTGCCGATTGCCTTGCCGTCGTCCTTGCTCTTCACTTCGGCGCCGAAGCCGATGCCGCCGCGTTCGGAGCGGTTACGGATGACCTTTTCCAGGCCGTCGAAGGCGCCGCCGCAGACGAACAGGATGTTGGTGGTGTCGACCTGGACGAAGTCCTGGTTCGGATGCTTGCGGCCGCCCTGCGGCGGGATCGATGCGGTGGTGCCTTCGATCAGCTTGAGCAGCGCCTGCTGCACGCCTTCACCGGAGACGTCGCGGGTGATCGACGGGTTGTCGGACTTGCGCGAGATCTTGTCGATTTCGTCGATGTAAACGATGCCCTGCTGCGCCTTCTCGACGTCGTAGTCGCATTTCTGCAGCAGTTTCTGGATGATGTTCTCGACGTCCTCGCCGACGTAGCCGGCTTCGGTCAGCGTGGTGGCGTCGGCCATCACGAAGGGGACGTTGAGCAGGCGCGCCAGCGTCTGGGCGAGCAGGGTCTTGCCGGAACCGGTCGGGCCGATCAGCAGGATGTTGCTCTTGGCCAGCTCGACTTCGTCCGCATTGCGGGCTGAGTGGCGCAGGCGCTTGTAGTGGTTGTAGACGGCGACCGACAGGATGCGCTTGGCGACTTCCTGGCCGATCACGTACTGGTCGAGGATGGAGCAGATCTCGCGCGGCGTCGGCAGGTCGGAACGGCCGGCCTTGGCGGCTTCTTCGGGCAACTCGTCGCGGATGATGTCGTTGCACAGCGCGATGCATTCGTCGCAGATGAACACGGACGGGCCGGCGATCAGCTTCTTGACTTCGTGCTGGCTCTTGCCGCAGAACGAGCAGTAGAGCAGTTTTTCCTGGCTGCCTTTGGTCATCGTGGCTTCTCCGTTCAGGCCGCTTCGCGGCGGGTCAGGACCTTGTCGATCAGGCCGTACTCGGCGGCCTCGTCGGACGACATGAAATTGTCGCGGTCGGTGTCGCGCTCGAGACGTTCGAGCGGCTGGCCGGTGTGCTCGGCCATGATGCGGTTCAGCTTGTCCTTGATCGACAGGATTTCCTTCGCGTGGATCGCGATGTCGGAGGCCTGGCCCTGGAATCCGCCGAGCGGCTGGTGGATCATCACGCGCGAGTTGGGCAGCGCGAAGCGCTTGCCCTTGGCGCCCGCGCACAGCAGGAAGGCGCCCATCGACGCAGCCTGGCCGATGCACAGCGTGGAGACGTCCGGCTTGATGAACTGCATGGTGTCGTAGATCGACATGCCCGCAGTCACCGAACCGCCCGGGGAGTTGATGTAGAAATAGATGTCCTTGTCCGGATTTTCCGCTTCCAGGAACAGCAACTGCGCCACCACCAGATTGGCGCTGGCGTCGTTGACCGGGCCGACAAGGAAGATCACCCGCTCCTTCAACAGGCGCGAATAGATGTCGTACGCGCGTTCGCCGCGTCCGCTCTGTTCAACCACCATCGGGACCAGGCCCAGAGCCTGCGGATCCCAGTTGCTTGCGTTGTCGATATTCATGTCAGCCCTTGTTCCTGGTTGCGTTTCGGACAAATGTCGTTTTTGTGACGTTGGACAGATTACTGCTTCTGGCCCATCAGGTCGTCAAAAGCGACGGCCTTGTCGGACACCTTGGCCTTGCCCAGCACCCAGGCCACCACGTTGTTCTCGATGGCCACGCCTTCGACGTCGCTCAGGCGCTGCGGTTGGGCGTAGTACCAGCGGATCACCTCTTCCGGCTGTTCGTAGCTGGCAGCGGTTTCCTCGACCATGGCGCGGACCTGTTCCGGGGTGGCCTGCAGCTTTTCC
The DNA here is from genome assembly GCA_028687035.1 of Dechloromonas sp. Taxonomy (GTDB): domain Bacteria; phylum Pseudomonadota; class Gammaproteobacteria; order Burkholderiales; family Rhodocyclaceae; genus Azonexus. The sequence continues at coordinate 299,778 of JAQUAX010000001.1, forward strand.
GTCTTGACGACTTCAGCAAGGATCAGGCCAAGGGTCACGCGGCGCTTGGCCTGGTCAGCGAACCATTCCGGCTGGATCGGGAAGTCCTTGGTCTGCATGCCGCGCTGTTCCATGTCCTGGCGGGCAGCCTGCATCAGGCGCTGGATTTCCATTTCGACCAGTGCGTTCGGCACGCTGATCGGGTTGGCCTTGAGCAGGGCTTCCATGACCTGGTCCTTGACCTGCGCTTCGATGCGGCGCTTCACTTCGCGCTTCAGGTTGGCTTCGATCTCGGCGCGCATCTTGGCGACGTCGCCGTCCTCGATGCCCATGCTCTTCGCGAAGTCGGCGTCGACTTCCGGCAGCGTCGGGGCCTGAACCTGCTTGACGGTGATGTCGAACTGCACGGTCTGGCCGGCCAGGTCCTTGGCGAAGTAGTCGGCCGGGAAGGTCAGGTCGAAGGTCTTGCTGTCGCCGGCGGCGCTGCCTTCGACGGCGGCTTCGAAGTCGGCCAGCATCTGGCCCTGGCCGAGGATGAACGGATAGTCGGTGGCTTGGCCGCCCTGGAACGGCTCGCCGTTCTTCTTGCCGAGGAAATCGATGACGACGCGGTCTTCCTTGGCGGCCGCACGGCTGGCGTCCTGATAGGAGACGCGCTGCTTGCGCAGGATGTCGATGGTCTTGTCGATCTCGGCGTCGCTGACTTCGAGGGCGGGGCGCTCGATTTCCGCGGTCGACATGTCGCCCGGGGCAAATTCCGGGTAGGTCTCGAAGATTGCGGTGAATTCGAGGTGGGTGGTGCTTTCGGTGGTCTTCGGCTCGATGCGCGGGTAGCCGGCGACGCGCATCTGCTGCGCGGTCACGGTTTCGCCGAAGACGCGGTCGAGTTCCTCGGCCAGTACTTCGTGGCGGGCCTGGTCGCCGTACTGCTGCTTGACGATGCTGAACGGCACCTTGCCCGGGCGGAAACCGGGCACCTTCATGTTCTTGCCCATGCGCTTCAGGCGCTGGTCCATTTCCTTCTCGACATCGGCGATGGCGATGGAGAGGTCGACGCGACGTTCGAGTTCGTTGGCTTGTGCAGTGCTAGCTTCCATGAGAATTCCTTGTAACTACTGGCCGAAAAATAAAGCGCCTGATTCTATCACGGCCTGTCAAATGCGCATGACCCGACAGCGAAGCGGGCGGAATGCGGAAAATTTTGCTCCGGGTGTAGACAGCGGGCAGTGAAGCCCTTAGAATGCGCGCTCTCTTGCTGCGGCGGCATTAGCTCAGTCGGTAGAGCACTGGATTGTGATTCCAGGTGTCACCGGTTCGATCCCGGTATGTCGCCCCAAATAAAAGGCCGTGCAATCGTCAGATTGCGCGGCCTTTCCCTTTTCCGGCCCCCGTTTTTCGGGTGATGATCGCTGGCATTTAAGATAACTACCACCTTTGTTGTATTTTGCGCGGCTTTCTCATATGGAATACTGCGCGGCATGCTTGCGCACGTCCTCTTCGCCATTTCCATCCTGTGCGGACTCGCCGCCCTGCTGTGCGTCGTGTTCGGCCGCAGCGCGCGGACGCGCGGATACCGGATCAAGCGTTCGCGCTGGCCGTTCCCGGTCCGCTAGACTGCCCCGGTGCCCGGCGGCGCCGATTTTCGATAACATCGGCGGCCCGTCTACTTCCCGGTGCCCGCCCGATGTCCCGCTTTTCCCCCGATTCCCCGTTTGCCGGCCTGTCGCCGGACATCGTCTGGAAGCATTTCGCCAGCCTGTGCGCGACGCCGCGGCCCTCCAAGGGCGAAGGCCCGCTGCGCGACACGCTGCTGGCCTGGGCGCGCGGGCGCGGACTGGCGACGACGGTCGATGCGGCCGGCAACCTGATCCTGAAGAAGCCGGCGACGCCCGGCCGGGAAGGGGCGCCGGGCGTGATCCTGCAGGGCCATCTCGACATGGTCTGCCAGAAGAACGCCGGCAGCGCCCACGATTTCTCGCGCGATCCCGTGGTGCCGGCCCGGCGCGACGGCTGGCTGGTCGCCGAGCAGACGACGCTGGGAGCCGACAACGGCGTCGGCGTCGCGCTGATCCTCGCCGCGCTCGAGGACGACAGCCTGGTCCATGGTCCGCTGGAAGCGCTGCTGACCGTCGATGAGGAAGCCGGCATGGGCGGCGCCCGCGGCCTCCCGCCGGGATTGCTCGACGGGCGACTGATGCTGAATCTCGATACCGAGGACTGGGGCGACTTCTACCTGGGCTGCGCCGGCGGACTCGATGTCGATGTCCGGCGGGCGGCGACGCCCGAGCCGGCTCCGGCCGCCCATCGTTTCGTCCGGATCGCGCTCGGCGGCCTGCGTGGCGGGCATTCGGGTGTCGACATCCACGAGGAGCGCGGCAATGCGATCAAGCTGCTGGTCCGCGTGCTGAAGCGGCTCGCTGCCCGGACGCCTTTCCGGCTGGCCGCGCTGGCCGGCGGGACGGCGCGCAACGCGCTGCCGCGCGAAGCCGTCGCGACGCTGGCGCTGCCGGCGGCGGACGACGCGCTCGACGGCTGGCTGGCTGCGATGGCCGACGAGTTGCGCGACGAACTGGCCGGCGTCGACGAGGGGCTGACGCTGCGCGCCGAGCCCTGCGCTGCGGCGCCGGTGCTGGCCGCCGCCGAGCAGGCGCTGTGGCTTTCGGCGCTGCACGCGGCGCCGCACGGCGTGCGCCGGATGAGCCGGCGGCTGCCGGGCGTCGTCGAGACCTCGAACAATCTCGGCATCGTCGATCTGCGGGCGGATGGCGGCTTCGCCCATTTCATGGTCCGTTCGCTGGTCGACCGCGCCGGCGTCGCGCTGGCCGACGAGATCGTCAGCCTGTTCGCGCTGGCCGGCATCTCGGCCGTGCAGTCGGGGTTCTACCCGGGCTGGGCGCCCAATCCGGGCTCGCCGCTGCTGGCGGTCTGCCAGTCGGTCTATCGCCGCGAGTTCGGCGGCGAATCGCGGGTCAGGGTCGTGCATGCCGGTCTCGAATGCGGCATCATCGGCGAGAAGTATCCGGGGTTGGACATCGTTTCCTTCGGGCCGACGATCCGCGGCGCACATGCGCCGGGCGAGCGGGTCGAGGTCGCTGCGGTGGCGCGTTGCTGGCATTTGTTGACGGCGATCCTCGCCGAACTTTCGGGAGAAGGGCGATGAACAAGGGATGGGCATTTGCGGCGGCCGTGCTGCTGGCCGGTTGCGGCGTCGAGACGGCGAGCACCGCGGCGACCGCCGGCGCGATCAAGAAGGAAGAAGTCGAGCAGGGCCGGCGCAACCTCGACCAGTTCCAGCAGAAGCTCGACCAGGCCAACCGTCAGGTGCAGCAGTCGGCCGAGCGGGCCGGCGACGACAGGTAGGGCTCAGCGCCCGCGCAGCGCCTCGCGGCGGGCGAAGCCGAGCTTGCTCGAGCGCTCCATCTTCTGCACGAAGGCCGGGAAGTCGAGGCCCAGCCGGGCGCGCAGTTCCTTCGCGTGGTTGTTCAGCCAGCGCCAGCGCGGCTCGAAATGCCGTTCCTTGAAGGCGTACAGGATATGGTTGCCGTCGTCGGGCACCGAGATCACGATGACCTGGTCGTCGAAGACGTGCATCGCCTCGCCGATCAGTCCGGCGTAACTTTCCTTGTCGCCGGCCAGGTTGATCACCAGCACACCGTTGCCGGACAGCTTGGCGTACGCGTTCTCGAAGAATTCGCGGTTGGCCAGCGCCGGCGCGAAGCCGGTGCGGTCGAAGGCGTCGACCAACAGCGCGTCGATGCCTTTCTCGGCATTGGCAATGAATTCGGCACCGTCGGCCTCGACGATGGAGAGCCGCTCGTCGTCCGGCGGCACCTGGAAGGCGTCGCGGAAGGCGATGACTTCCGGGTCGAGTTCGACCGCGGTCAGCTGCACGCCGGGCAGCCGGCGGTGGCAGAACTTGACGATGGAGCCGCCGCCCAGCCCGATCAGCACCAGGCGTTTCGGGCGCGGGTGGAAGAGCAGGAATCCCATCATCTTCTGCGTGTACCGCAGCGCCAGGTCGTGCGGCGCCTTCAGCGACATCTCGCTCTGCATCAGCCGGACGTTGAAGTACAGGTAGCGCGACTTGCCGTCGTCGATGACGAAAGGCCGGGGATAGGTTTCGTCGAGCAGTTGCGCGCGCAGCTCGCCGGCCCGCGCCCAGGCCGGCTCCTGCATCAGTACGGTGCCCGTCTCGATCTCGAACGGGCTGGGCATCTCGAAGAGCTTCAATCCGGCGGCTTAGTCGGGCAGATCTTCGGCGCGCAGCATGAAGACGTATTCGTCGCCGGCCGCGGTATCCAGCCAGGTGAAGGGCAGCGTCGGGTAGGCGGCTTCCAGCGCGTCGCGGTTGTGGCCGATCTCGACGACCAGCAGGCCGTTGTCGGTCAGGTGCTTCTTCGCCTCGGCGAGGATGATGCGCGTGAAGTCGAGGCCGTCGTCGCCGGAACCGAGCGCCATTTCCGGCTCGTGCAGGTATTCCGGCGGCAGCGCGGCGACCGACTCGGCATCGACGTAGGGCGGGTTCGAGATGATCAGGTCGTAGCGCTTGCCGGCCAGGCCGGCGAAGGCGTCGGAATGGACCAGGCGGACGCGGTCGGTCAGCTGGTAGTCGGCAACGTTGCGCTCGGCGACCGAAAGTGCGTCCTGCGACAGGTCGACCGCGTCGACCTCGGCGTTCGGGAAGGCCAGCGCCGTCAGGATGGCCAGGCAGCCGGAGCCGGTGCACAGGTCGAGCGCGCTTTCGAGCGCCCACGGATCGGCTATCCACGGCGTCAGCTGCTCCGCGAGCAGTTCGGCGATGAAGGAGCGCGGCACGATGACCCGCTCGTCGACGTAGAAGCGGTGCTCGCCGAGCCAGGCTTCCCGGGTCAGGTAGGCGGCCGGCAGGCGGTCCTGGCAGCGGCGGTTGTAGAGGTCGAGCAGCTGCTCGCGCTCGTGCGGCAGCAGGCGCGCGTCGAGGAAGGGTTCGAGCCGGTCGAGCGGCAGGTGCAGCGCGTGCAGCGTCAGGTAGACCGCCTCGTCCCACGCGTTGTCGCTGCCGTGGCCGAAGGACAGGCCGGCGGCGTTGAAATGGCTGACCGCGTAGCGCAGGTAGTCGCGGACGGTGATCAGTTCGGTCTTGGCGGTGGAGCTCATGCGGTCAGGATCTGTTCCAGGATGCGGCGGTAAATGGCGGACAGCTTCGGCAGCGCGTCGACGGCGACGCATTCGTCGATCTTGTGGCTGGTCGCGTTGACCGGGCCGATCTCGAGCAGCTGCCTGCAGATTTCGGCAATGAAGCGGCCGTCCGAGGTGCCGCCGGTCGTCGACAGTTCGGTGGCTATGCCGCAGGTTTCGCGGATCGCCGCAATCGCCGCGTCGGCGAGCGGGCCGCGCCCGGTCAGGAAGGGACGGGCGCCGAGCGTCCATTTGATGTCGTAGTCGAGCCGGTGCTTGTCCAGGATCGCGGTGAGGCGCTGCTGCAGGCCTTCCGGCGTGCTCGCGGTGGAAAAGCGGAAATTGAACTTGATTTCGACATGGCCGGGAACGACGTTGGTCGCGCCGGTGCCGCCGTGGATGTTGGACACCTGCCAGGTGGTCGGCGGGAAATATTCGTTGCCTTCGTCCCAGCGCGTCGCGGCGAGTTCGGCCAGCGCCGGCGCCGCTTCATGGATCGGGTTGCGGCCCTTTTCCGGGTAGGCGATGTGGCACTGGATGCCCTTGACCGTCAGCGTCGCCGACAGCGAGCCGCGGCGGCCGTTCTTGATCATGTCGCCGAGCGTCTCGACCGAGGTCGGTTCGCCGATGATGCAGTAGTCGAGCGTCTCGCCGCGCGTCTTCAGTGCCTCGACGACGGCGACCGTGCCGTCGGTGGCGTCGCCTTCCTCGTCGGAAGTCAGCAGGAAGGCCAGCGAGCCCGGATGGTCCGGATATTCGGCCAGGAAGGCCTCGGTCGCGGTCAACATCGCGGCGAGCGAGGATTTCATGTCGGCGGCGCCGCGCCCGTAGAGCAGGCCGTCGCGGATTTCCGGCGCGAACGGCGGGCTGGTCCATTGGTCGAGCGGGCCGGTCGGCACGACGTCGGTGTGGCCGGCGAACACGAACAGCGGCGCCGTCGTGCCGCGTCGCGCCCACAGGTTGGTGACGCCGTTGCGGTTGATGAATTCGATGGTGAAGCCGAGGGCGCGCAGGCGCTCGGCGAACAGGTCGCAGCAGCCGCCGTCTTCCGGCGTGACCGAGGACCGGCCGATCAGGGCTTTCGCCACTTCCAGGGTGGGGTCGGACATCAGGATTTTTCTTCGTCGTGGTCGGCGAGGTGGAGCTTGAAATCGTCGAACGACGGCCCCTCGTTGGCCTTGGCGAAGTCCAGCGGTGCGGCGTCCTTCGTGTCGTTCTTGCCGTTGCCGGCAGTGCTTTCGGAATTGTTGACCAGCCAGGCCAGGTTGGTCGGCGAGTCGGCATTGGCCATCGCCTCGTCGAGCGTGATCGTGCCCCGGCGGTACAGCGCCAGCAGGTCCTGCTCGAAGGTCTGCGATCCCGGCGCCAGCGTCTGCTCCATCGCCTCCTTGATCGCCTGCACCTCGCCGCGCTCGATCAGCTCGCTGATGTGGCGGGTGTTCAGCATGATCTCGCAGGCGGCGGCGCGGACGCCGTCCGGCTTCTTGACCAGGCGCTGTGAGATCACCGCGCGCAGCGCGACCGACAGGTCGAGGAAGAGCGCGGGCCGGTTCTCCAGCGGGAAGAAGCTGATGATCCGGTTCATCGCGTGGTAGCTGTTGTTGGCGTGCAGCGTCGCCAGGCACAGGTGGCCGGTCTGCGCGTAGGCGATCGCCGCCTGCATGGTTTCCTTGTCGCGGATTTCGCCGATCAGGATGCAGTCGGGCGCCTGGCGCATCGCGTTCTTCAGCGCCGCCTGCCAGTCCAGCGTGTCCATGCCGATCTCGCGCTGATTGACGATCGATTTCTTGTGCTTGAACAGGAATTCGATCGGGTCCTCGACGGTCAGGATGTGGCCGGAGCGGTTGGTGTTGCGGTAGTCGAGCATCGACGCGATGGTCGTCGACTTGCCGGAGCCGGTGGCGCCGACGATCAGGATCAGGCCGCGCTTTTCCATGATCAGGTCGGCGAGCACCGGCGGCAGGCCGAGCGACTCCAGCGTCGGGATGTTGCCGAGGATGAAGCGGACGACCATGCTGATCGAACCGCGCTGCCGGAAGATGTTGACCCGGAAGTTGCCGACGTCGCGGACGCCGAACGACAGGTTCATCTCGTGGTTGGCCTCGAAGGTCTTGATCTGTTCCGGCGTCATCAGTTCGTACGCCATCTTCTGGATCATGTCGGGCAGCATCGTCTGCTGGTTGACCGGCAGCGTGTTGCCCTGGATCTTGATGTGGATCGGCGTGCCGGCGGAAACGAACAGGTCGGAGGCCTGTTTTTCCGCCATCAGCTGGAACAGCTTGTCGAGGATCATCTCAAGACCTTCGCGGTGGGTGGATCAGGCGCGCAGCAGTTCGTTGATGCTGGTCTTCGAGCGGGTCTGCGCGTCGACCTTCTTGACGATGATCGCGGCGTACAGGCTGTACTTGCCGCCATCCTTGGGCAACGAGCCGGAGATCACGACCGAACCGGCCGGAATGCGGCCGTAGGTGATCTCGCCGGTTTCGCGGTCGTAGATCGGGGTGCTCTGGCCGATGTAGACGCCCATCGAGATCACCGAATTCTCGCCGACGACGACGCCTTCGACGACTTCCGAACGGGCGCCGATGAAGCAGTTGTCTTCGATGATCACCGGGCCGGCCTGGATCGGCTCGAGCACGCCGCCGATGCCGACGCCGCCGGACAGGTGCACGTTCTTGCCGATCTGCGCGCAGGAACCGACGGTGGCCCAGGTGTCGACCATCGTGCCTTCATCGACGTGGGCGCCGATATTGACGTAGGACGGCATCAGCACGCAGTTCTTGGCGATGAACGAACCCTTGCGGGCGAAGGCGCCGGGCACGACGCGGAAGCCGCCGGCCTTGAACTGTTCCTCGGTCCAGCCCTGGAACTTGGTGTCGACCTTGTCGTAGAAGTTGATGTCGCCGGCCTTCTGGACGCGGTTGTCGCGGGTACGGAAGGACAGCAGCACGGCCTTCTTGGCCCACTGGTTGACCACCCATTCGCCGTTGATCTTCTCGGCAACGCGCAGCTTGCCGCTGTCGAGGTCGCCGATCACGGACTCGATGACCTTGATCGCGTCGGTGGATTGGGTCGTCAGTTCGGTGCGGCGTTCCCAGAGTTCGTCGATGGTGGCTTGCAGCGGATGGCTCATGTAGGTTCTCTCTTGGTTACAGTTGTTGTGCGAATTCGCGGATGCGGCGGGTGGCTTCCAGGCATTCATCCATGCCGGCGACCAGCGCGATGCGGATGAAGCGGGCGCCCGGATTGACACCGTCTGCCTCGCGGGCGAGGAAGCTGCCGGGCAGGACGACCACATTATAGTGTTCGAGCAGGGCGCGGGCGAAGTCGGTGTCGGCGATCGGGGTCTTCGCCCAAAGGTAGAAGCTGGCGTCCGGCATGCCGGTGCCGAGCACTTCCGAAATCAGCGGCGTGCAGGCAGCGAACTTGGCGCGGTACTGGTTGCGGTTGTCGAGCACGTGCGCCTCGTCGTTCCACGCGGCGACCGAGGCGGCCTGGACCGGCGGCGCCATCGCGCAGCCGTGGTAGGTCCGGTAGAGCAGGAAGGATTTCAGCAGCTTCGCGTCGCCGGCGACGAAGCCGGAACGCATGCCGGGAACGTTGGAGCGCTTCGACAGGCTGGAGAACATGACCAGGCGATCAAAGCTGCGGCCGAGCAGCTGCGCGGCCTGCAGGCCGCCGATCGGCGGGTTGGCCTCGTCGAAATAGATTTCCGAATAGCACTCGTCGGAGGCGATCACGAAGCCGTAGCGGTCCGACAGTTCGAACAGCGTCTTCCAGTCGGCCAGCGACAGCACCTTGCCGGTCGGGTTGGCCGGCGAGCAGACGTAGAACAGCTGGACGCGGGCCCATTCCTCCGGGGTCAGCTGCGCGTAGTCGAACGCGAAGCCGTTGTCGGGCAGCGTGTTCAGGAAGCGCGGCTCGGCGCCGGCCAGGTAGGCCGCGCCCTCGTAGATCTGGTAGAACGGGTTCGGGCTGACGACGATCGGCGTGCCGCCGGCACGTGCCGGGTCGATCAGCGTCTGGGCGAAGGAAAAAAGCGCTTCGCGCGAGCCGTTGACCGGCAGGATCTCGGTTTCCGGATTGAGTTCCAGACCGTAGCGGCGCCGGCACCAGGTGCCGATCGCCTGGCGCAGCGCCGGCGTGCCCTGGGTCGTCGGGTAGTTGGCGAGGCCCTTCAGGCTGCCGGCCAGTGCCTCCATGATGAAGGACGGCGTCGCATGCTGCGGTTCGCCGATGGACAGCTTGATTTCCTTGTAGGCCGGGTTCGGCGTCACGCCGGCGAACAGCGCGCGCAGCTTCTCGAACGGGTAGGGCTGGAGTTGGGCGAGGTGGGGATTCACGTCGGGGCAGCTCGGAAAAAAACCGGATTATCTCGCAAAGCCGGGCGCTGCGGCTCGGCGATGTGGCGCGTCAGGGAACGGGAGGTGGGCTCAGTACGGCGTGCGGTCCGGATTTTCGTGCCAGCGCCGCAGCGGGGCGTCGGCGCCGGGCAGCGGCCGGTGTTCCATCGCGATGCTGCGCGACGAGAAATGGCGGCCCAGTTCGTCGTACAGTTCGTCGTCGCAGAAGCCGATCGCCGCGGCCTCGGTCCGGCTGTTGGCGAACACGATGCGCGAGATGCGCGCCCAGTAGGCCGCCGACAGGCACATCGGGCAGGGTTCGCTGGACGCGTACAGCGTGCAGCCATCGAGGTGGAAGCGGCCGAGCGCCTGGCAGGCGGTCCGGATGGCACCGATTTCGGCGTGCGCGGTCGGGTCGCCGGCGGCGACGACGCGGTTCCAGCCTTCGGCGACGATCCGGCCGTCATGGACTATGACGGCGCCGAACGGGCCGCCTTCGCCGGTCTCGCTGCCGATGCGGGCCAGCTCGACGGCGCGGGCTAGGAAGTTGTCATCGGGATGCATCGCGTGCGGTCTCCAGTTTCAACGGCCGTTTCGCGGCACAGGACAGGCCGCTGGCGGATGCTATCATACGCCCCCGCTGCGGTGCAGCATGGCGCGCCGCGCGGAATAGACCATGCGCCTGACCAAACTCAAACTCGCCGGCTTCAAGTCCTTCGTCGATCCGACCGCGGTCGCCCTGCCCGGGCAGCTGGTCGGCGTCGTCGGCCCCAATGGCTGCGGCAAATCCAACATCATGGATGCCGTGCGCTGGGTGCTGGGCGAGTCCAAGGCTTCGGAACTGCGCGGCGAGTCGATGCAGGACGTCATCTTCAACGGCTCGACCAACCGGAAGCCGGTGTCGCGTGCTTCCGTCGAGCTGATCTTCGACAACTCGCTCGGCCGCGCGCTCGGCCAGTGGTCGCAGTACGCCGAACTGTCGGTCAAGCGCGTGCTGACCCGGCAGGGCCAGTCGGACTACTTCATCAACAACCTGAAGGTCCGCCGCAAGGACATCACCGACCTCTTCCTCGGCACCGGGCTGGGGCCGCGCGCCTACGCGATCATCGGCCAGGGCATGATCTCGCGCATCATCGAGGCCCGGCCGGACGACCTCCGCGTCTTCCTCGAGGAGGCGGCCGGCGTCACCCGCTACAAGGAGCGGCGCAAGGAAACGCAGGGCCGCCTGGAAGATACCCGCGAGAACCTGCTGCGCGTCGAGGATATCCGCGAGGAACTCGGCCACCAGATCGGCCGTCTCGAAGCGCAGGCCGAGGTGGCGCGCCGCTACCACGAGCTGAACGGCCAGCTGACCCGCCGGCAGCAGATCCTGTGGCTGCTCAGGAAGCGCGAGGCCGAGGCCGAGCGCCAGCGCCTGGGGCTGGAGGTCGAGCGTGCGGCGACCGAACTGGAACAACGCAACGCGGCGCTGCGCGATACCGAGGCGCAGGCCGAGGCGACCCGCGAGGCGCATTTCGCCGCCGGCGATGCGCTGCACCAGGCGCAGAGCGAGATGTACGCGGCCAATGCCGAGGTCGCCCGGCTCGAGGCCGAAATCCGCCACCGGCGGGAGTCGCGCAGCCAGCTGGAGGCGCGGCTGGTCCAGCTCGAGGGCGAGCAGGCGCAGTGGTCGGCGACCGCCGAGAAGCTGGCCGAGGACCGGCTGCGCTGGGAGGAACTCGAGGAAATCACCCGGCTGCGCGTCGAGGAGGCCGAGGAGCGCCTGAACCGCGAGATGGATCTCGGGCCGCAGGTCGAGGCGGACCATGCACAGGCGCAGGAGGAACTGCAGCGCCTGAAGACGCGGACCGCCAACGGCGAGCAGAAGCTCGAAGTCGAGCTGACGCACAAGGCGCATGCCCAACGCGCGCTGCAGGCGCTGACGCTGCGCCGCGAGCGGCTGCGCGACGAGGGGCAGGACGAGGCGCCGGACGAACTCGAACTGGCCGGCCGCGAGGAGGAACTGGAACTGCTGCGCGAGGAGCTGGCCGGCGACCAGGAGCACCTGCAGCAGCTGCAGCAGGAACTGCCGGCGCTCGAGACCCGCCGCCGCGAGATGCAGGGCGAACTGCAGCGCCTCGAGCGCGAGCTGGCTGCCGGCCGGGCCCGGCAAGCGACGCTGGAACAGTTGCAGGCGCGCTCCCGCGAGACCGGCAAGCTGCCGGAGTGGCTGCGCCGGCACGGCCTAGAATCGGCGCCGCCGCTGTGGCGCCAGATCCATGTCGAAGCCGGCTGGGAGGAGGCCGTCGAGGCGGTGCTGCGCGAGCGGCTGAATGCGATCGCCTGCGACGATCCGGCCCGGCTCGACGCGTGGCTGAGCGACCGGCCGGCGGCCCGGCTCAATGTCGTGCTCGGCGCGCCGTCCGCGGTGGACGCCGCGCCCGGGCCGGAAACGCTGGCGGCGCGCGTGCGCTGCGACGATCCGGCGGTCGGCGCGGCGCTCGCCGACTGGCTGGGAACGGTGATCGCCGTCGACTCGCTGGCCGACGCCCTGGCCCGGCGCGACGGGCTGGATGCCGGGCAGGCCGTCGTCACGCGCGGCGGCGATCTGCTGACCCGGACCAGCGTCGCCTTCTTCGCGCCCGACCAGGGCGAGCACGGCCTGCTCGAGCGTCAGCGGGAGATCGAAGCGCTGGCCGAGGCGATCGGCCTGGCCGACGCGAAGCTCGACGACCTGCGCGAGCGTCTGGCGCTGCTCGACGAGCAGCATGCCGACAAGCAGGAGGAAATGAGCGAAACGCGGCAATACGTGACCGACCGCCAGCAGCGCGTGCATGCGGTACAGCTCGAGGTGCTGAAGCTGACGCAGGCGATCGAGCGCCACCGCGAGCAGCGCGCCCGCCTGGCCGAGCAGCTGGCCGAGCTGGCCGAGGAAGAGGAGAGCGAGCGCGAACGCGAGATGGCGGCCGACGAGCGCATCGCCGAGATCCGCGACGGCCTGGCCCGCATCCGCGTGCTGGTCGCCGGCGCCCAGTCGCGGCTCGACGAGTGCGAGCGGGCGGTGCGCGCCGCCCGCGAGCGCAATGCCGACCTCGACCGCACGCTGCGCGAGGCGCAGTTCTCGTTGCGCGAGGCGCAGGGCAAGCTGCAGGACGTCTTCGCGCAGCAGGCCACGGCGCAGCGCGAACTGACCCGGATCGAGCGGGATCGCGCGCAGTGCGCCGAGCAGGTCGAGGCGGTGCCGCCGGACGTCATGGAAGGCCAGTTGCAGGATGCGCTGGCCGCCCGCGCCGAGTGCGAAAGGGCGCTCGCGCTGCGGCGCGATGCGCTGGAGGCGGCGACCCACGCGCTGCGCACGCTCGACGAGGAACGCCTGAAGATCGAGCAGGGGCTGGAGCCCCTGCGCGCCCGGATCGGCGAACTGAAACTGAAGGAGCAGGCGGCGGCGCTCAATGCCGAGCAGTTCGCGCTGCAGCTGCTCGAGGCCGGCGCCGACGAGGCCGCGCTGCAGCCGGAACTCGACGGCCCGGGCGGCGCGCCGCGACCGCCGGCGCTGCAGGGCGAGATCACGCGGCTGTCCAACGCGATCGCCGAACTTGGCGCGGTCAACCTCGCGGCGCTGCAGGAACTGGAAACGGCGACCGAGCGCAAGGGCTACCTCGACGAGCAGGCGGCCGACCTGACCGAGGCGATGGAGACGCTGGAAAGCGCGATCCGCCGTATCGACCGCGAAACGCGCGAATTGCTGCAATCGACCTTCGACACGGTCAACGGCCATTTCGGGCAGCTTTTCCCGGAACTGTTCGGCGGCGGCCGGGCCGAGCTGGTGATGACCGGCGAGGAAATCCTCGATGCCGGCGTGCAGGTCATCGCGCAGCCGCCGGGCAAGAAGAACTCGACGATCCACCTGCTTTCCGGCGGCGAGAAGGCGTTGACCGCGATCGCGCTGGTCTTCTCGATGTTCCAGCTGAACCCGGCGCCGTTCTGCCTGCTCGACGAGGTCGATGCGCCGCTGGACGACACGAATACCGAGCGTTTCTGCGGCATGGTCAAGAAAATGTCGGGCGCGACGCAGTTCCTGTTCATTTCCCATAATAAAATCGCCATGGAAATGGCCGAACAGCTGGTCGGCGTCACGATGCAGGAATCCGGCGTCTCGCGCGTCGTGGAAGTGGATATCGAAGAAGCTTTGAAGATGAGGGATGCGGCGTAAATGACCGAACTTCAGATGGGACTGATCGGCCTCGGCGCCGCGGCGGTAGCCGGTGTGCTGGGTTACAACAAGTGGCAGGAAATGCGCCAGCGCAAGCTGGCCCAGGCAGTGCTGAAACCGCATCACGACGACGTGCTGCTCGGCGGTCGCCATGCGCCGCCGGCCGAGCCGTCCGCGGTGGACGTGCGCAGCGAGCCGGAAATCCGGATCGAGCCCGAGGCTTTCGAGCCCGAGCGCGTCGAACCGATGCTGGCCGAGCCCGAACCTGAACCGGCCGTTCCGGAAACCGCTGCGGCGGAAATCCCGGTGGCGCCGCCGGCCTTCCGGGCTGCGCCCGAGCCGCTGCCGGACGACGACGACCTCCCGCCCGCCGCGCCGGTCAACGCCTTGCCGGCCGGCGAACCGCCGGTCGAACTGCTCGACCCGCGTCTCGAATACGTCGTCGCGATGGATCTCGTCGAGGCCGTTCCGGCCCGCCAGATCGTCCGCTCGCAGCGCGAAGTGCTGCACCGCCTGGGCAAGCCGGTGCACTGGATCGGCTACAACGAGGCGGCCCGCGAATGGCAGCGCCTGACGTCGGACAGCGAACTGGAAATCCGCCGGCTGCGCGTCGGCCTGCAGCTGGTCAATCGTCTCGGCCCGCTGTCCGACGGTGATCTGACGATGTTCTCGAACGCGATGCGGGTGCTGGCCGACGAGCTGATGGCCGTCGTCGACCTGCCGGCGATCCGGGTTCTCGACCAGGCGGCCGAGGTTGACCGCTTCTGCGCCGCCGTCGACCTCGAGATCGGCCTGAACCTGATCAGCCGCGGCATTCCGTTCCCGGGCACCAAGATCCGCGCGCTGGCCGAGGCGGCCGGCATGGTGCTCGGCATCGACGGCCTGTTCACCCGCTACGACGACGACGGCCGCGCGCTGTTCAGCCTGCAGAACTACGAGAACACGCAATTCACCGCCGACGCGATCCGCACGCTGACCACGCACGGCCTGACCTTCCTGCTCGACGTGCCGCGCGTCGAGAACGGCGAACGCGTGTTCGTGGAGATGACCGACCTGGCCCGGCGCTTCGGCGAGGCGCTGCAGGGCGCGCTGGTCGACGACAACCGGCAGCCGCTGAACGACGCCCAGCTCGACCACATCCGCCGCGAATTCATCGGCAAGCCGCAGGCGACGATGGCCGCCTTCGGCGTTCCGGCCGGCTCGCCGCGCGCCCGCCGGCTGTTCTCCTGATGACGGGCGACGTCACGGCGCGCGCCGCCTGGCTGCGCGCCGAGATCGCGCGGCACGACCGCGCCTATTACGAACTCGACGCGCCGACCATTCCGGACGCCGAGTACGACCGGCTGTTCCGCGAACTGCAGGCCCTGGAAAACGATTATCCGGCGCTGTCGACCGCGGATTCGCCGACCCGCCGCGTCGGCGGCCGGCCGCTTGCGCAGTTCGCGCCGGTCGCGCACGACGTGCCGATGCTGTCGATCCAGACCGAGACCGACACCGACGCCAGCGGCGCGCTCAATTTCGACGCCCGCGTCCGCCGCGAACTCGAACTGGGCGAATCCGATCCGCCGGTCGACTACGCCGCCGAGCTGAAATTCGACGGCCTCGCGGTCAGCCTGCGCTACGAACACGGTGTGCTGGTGCGCGGCGCGACGCGCGGCGACGGCACGACCGGCGAGGACGTCACGCAGAACCTGCGCACGCTGCGCCAGATCCCGCTGCGCCTCGCCGGTGCTGCGGGCGACATCCCGCCGCTGCTCGAGGTGCGCGGCGAGGTGTACATGCGGCGCGACGATCTCGACCGCTACAACGCCGCGGCCGCCGCGCGCGGTGACAAGACGCTGGTCAATCCGCGCAACGGCGCCGCCGGCAGCATCCGCCAGCTCGACCCGGCGATCGCGGCCGGCCGGCCGCTGAAATTCTTTGCCTACGGCATCGGCGCGGTCGACGGCTGGAAACTGCCCGAAACGCACAGCGGCCTGCTCGACGCGCTGGCCGCGTTCGGCCTGCCGGTCTGCGAGCACCGCGCGGTGCTGGCGGGCGGCGACGCGCTGGCCGGCTTCCACCGGCAGATCGCGGCACTGCGCGGCGAACTGCCGTTCGACATCGACGGCGTCGTCTACAAGGTCAACCGGCTCGACCTGCAGGCCCGCCTGGGCTTCCGTTCGCGCGAGCCGCGCTGGGCGGTGGCGCACAAGTATCCGCCGCAGGAAGCGCTGACCGTCGTCGAGGCGATCGACATCCAGGTCGGCCGCACCGGCGCGCTGACCCCGGTCGCCCGGCTGGCGCCGGTTTTCGTCGGCGGCGTCACGGTGACCAACGCGACGCTGCACAACGCCGACGAGGTCGAGCGCAAGGGCGGGCTGTGCATCGGCGACACGGTGATCGTGCGTCGCGCCGGCGACGTGATCCCGGAAGTGGTCGGCGTCGTCGCCGAGCGCCGGCCGGCGGATGCGCGGCCCTTCGCGATGCCAGCTGCCTGCCCGGTCTGCGGCGCCCACGTCGTGCGCGAACCGGGCGAGGCGGTGGCGCGCTGTTCCGGCGGCTTCTCATGCCGCGCCCAGCGCATCCAGGCCATCCTGCATTTCGCCGGGCGCCGGATGATGGACATCGAGGGCCTGGGCGAGCGCTACGTCGAGCGACTGGTCGAGTTCGGCTACGTGCACGGCGTCGCCGACCTCTACCGGCTGACGCTGGACGACCTGCTGGAAATGAAGCGGCGCGCCGACGAGCGCGACAATGGGGCCGGCGACAGCGAGACCGGCCTGCCCGGTGCCGGGGATGCGGCTGACCCGTCGCGGGGACGCCTCGTGCCCGAGCCCGGGGCGACCGACGGCATCGTTGGGGAGACGCTCAGGGCTGGCCAGGTGCCGACACGCTGGGCCGAGAACCTGCTGGCCGGCATCGCCGCCAGCAGGACGCCGAAGCTCGCCCGTCTGCTGTTCGCGCTGGGCATCCGCCATGTCGGCGAGACGACCGCGAAGACGCTGGCCGACTGGCTGGGCAGCATCGACCGCGTGCGCCGCGCGCCGGCGCCGCTGCTCGCCGTGCTGCCCGACATCGGCGCGACGGTCGCGGCGGCGATCGCCGACTTTTTCTCGGAACAGCGCAACCTCGACGCGGTCGATGCGCTGTTCGCCGCCGGCGTCGCGCCGGCCGACGCGCATGCGCCCCATCCGGGTCTGGCCGGCCGGCTGGACTGGGCCGGACTGTACGCCGCGCTCGGCGTTCCCAGGTTGACGCCGGTGCGCGCCCGCCAGCTGGCCGCCGTCGCCGACGGCGAACGGCTGCTCGCCGGTCTGCCGGAAAACCACGGGCTGCCCGCCGAAGTCGCCGTGGAACTCGCCGCCTGGCTGGCCGAACCGGTCCACCGCGACCTGCTCGGCCGGCTGGCCGGACTGCGCGGCGAACTGCTCGCCGCGCTGCCGGCGGCAGGGCAGGGGGCTGCCGCGGCATCGGCCGTGTCCGGCAAGACCTTCGTGCTGACCGGCACGCTGCCGACGCTGAGTCGCGACGCGGCGAAGGAAATGATCGAGGCGGCCGGCGGCAAGGTCAGCGGCTCGGTATCGAAGAAGACCGATTTCGTCGTCGCCGGCGAGGCCGCCGGCAGCAAGCTCGACAAGGCGCAGGCCTTGGGCGTCGCGGTGATCGACGAGTCCGGATTGTTGAATCTGTTGGAACAGGGAGAAGAGCAGTGAAAAAAGTCAGAAAAGCCGTGTTTGGCTTCGGCCGCCATGTTGACGCACGGCTTAACACCGGCTGCGCCGGGTTAGCCTTCGCCGAAAACGGCTTTTAAGGGGGAATGAAATGAAAAAGGTCAGAAAAGCCGTTTTTCCGGTAGCCGGGATGGGAACGCGTTTCCTGCCGGCGACCAAGGCCAGCCCCAAGGAAATGCTGCCCATCGTCGACAAGCCGCTGATCCAGTACGCGGTCGAGGAGGCGGTCGCCGCCGGCATCACCGACATGGTCTTCGTGACCGGCCGCTCGAAGCGCGCGATCGAGGACCATTTCGACAAGGCCTACGAACTCGAGAGCGAACTCGCGGCGCGCGGCAAGGACGAGATGCTGCATTTCGTGCGCAACATGATCCCGAAGGGCATCAACTGCATCTACATCCGCCAGCCCGAGGCGCTCGGCCTCGGCCACGCGGTGCTGTGCGCGAAGCCGGTGATCGGCGACGAGCCCTTCGCGGTGCTGCTCGCCGACGACCTGCTCGACGGCGAGCCGCCGGTGATGAAGCAGATGACCGACACCTACGACTACTACCGCTGCTCGGTGCTCGGCGTCCAGGACGTGCCGCGCGCCGATACCAAGAGCTACGGCATCGTCGATGCGCGCCGCGTCGCCGAGCGCATCGAGCAGGTCGGCGCCATCGTCGAGAAGCCGAAGCCGGAGGATGCGCCGTCCACGCTGGCCGTCGTCGGCCGCTACATCCTGACGCCGCGCATCTTCCATCACCTGGAAACGATCCGTCCGGGTTCCGGCGGCGAAATCCAGCTGACCGACGGCATCGCGTCGCTGCTCGCCGAGGAACAGGTGCTGGCCTACCGTTATGCCGGCCGCCGCTACGACTGCGGTTCCAAGCTCGGCTACCTGGAGGCGACCGTCGAGTTCGGCCGCCGCCATCCGGAGGTCGGTCCGGCCTTCGCCGAGTACCTGAAGCGCCAGGAGGCCGAATGAGCCCGGATCAGGCCCGCCGGCTGCTCGCCGAGGCCGAGCTGGTGCATTCCGAGCCGGTCATCCAGGACGCCCTCGAGCGGGTCGCCGGCGCGATCCGCGAGCGCCTGGCCGGACGCCATCCGCTGGTGCTGTGCGTGATGACCGGCGGCGTGATCTTTTGCGGTCAACTGCTGCCGCGCCTCGATTTTCCGCTCGATTTCGATTACCTGCACGCGACCCGCTACGGCGCCGAAACGCAGGGCGGCAAAATTTCCTGGCGCACGGCGCCGTGGACCTCGGTCAAGGGGCGCACGGTGCTGATCGTTGACGACATCCTCGACGAAGGCGTCACGCTGGCGGCGGTCAAGGAGAGCCTGGTCAGACTCGGTGCCGAGGAAGTGCTGACCGCGGTCTTCGCCGACAAGGCGAACGGCAAGCAGAAGCCGATCGGCGCCGATTTCGTCGGCCTCAGCGTGCCCGACCGCTTCGTGTTCGGCTACGGCATGGACGTCGACGGCGCCTGGCGCAACCTGCCGGCGATCTACGCGATGAAGGACGACGCGTGAGCGGGGCGACGGTCGCCGATTTCCTGGGCTACTGGGAACGCGAGGGCGAGGCCTACGTCCGCCACGGCGACTACGACTGGATGGCCGGCCTGGTGCCCGGCCGGCGCGTGCTCGAGATCGGCTGCGGTGTCGGACATTCGACGCAGGCCCTGCTGCGGGGCGGCCTGTCCGTGCTCGCCGTCGATTCGCTGCCGGCCTGCCTGGATGCGACGCGGGCCCGCGTCGGCGACGCGGCGGAGCTGCTGCCGGCCGACCTGGCCGGACTCGACGACGGCCAGCGCGCCCGGATCGCCGCCTTCGCGCCGGATGTCGTCGTCTGCTGGCTGATGGGTGCGCCGGCCGAGGTGACCGGGGCGAGCGCCGGCGACGGCGGCAAGGCGGTCGTTGCCTACCGCACCGCGATGCACCGGCGGGTCGCCGAACTGGCGGCCGGGCTGCCGACGGTCGCCGCGCTGCACCTCGTCGATCGCACGGCGATCGCCTGGCAGGCCAAGGACATCGGGCGCGATACGCTGGTCCGCTACCACCTGGGCTCGACGCTGGCCGGCTTGCCCTTGACCGCGGTGCGCGCGAACGCGCTGTACCGCAAGCTTGAAGACAACCCGTCCGGACGGGCGGCGCCGCGCCACCCGTCGCTGCCGGGCGTGCTACCGGTGCTGGCCTCGCTGCTGGCCGAAAGGAAAAACTGACATGCTGGCAATCATCGGCGGCAGCGGACTGACGACGCTGTCCAACCTCGACGTCTCGCGCCGAGAAGTGGTGCGCACCCCGTACGGCGAACCCTCGGGCGCGCTGGTCTTCGGCGAGATCTGCGGCCAGCCGGCCGTCTTCCTGCCGCGCCACGGCTACGGCCACACCATTCCGCCGCACATGGTCAATTACCGGGCCAACCTGTGGGCGCTGCATCACCACCAGGTCCGCGGCATCATTTCGGTCGCATCGGTCGGCGGCATCCGCGCCGACCTGCAGCCGGGCGACCTGGTGCTGCCGCACCAGATCATCGACTACACCTGGGGCCGCAAATCGACCTTCTTCGACGGCGTCGCGACGCCGGTGACCCACGTCGATTTCACCGAACCCTACGACGCCCGGCTGCGCGCCGGCATCGAGCAGGCCAGCCGCGATCTGGGCGTCCCGCTGAAGGTCGGCGCCGTCTATGCGGCGACGCAGGGGCCGCGCCTCGAGACGGCGGCCGAGGTCGACCGCCTGGAGCGCGACGGGGCCGACGTGGTCGGCATGACCGGCATGCCGGAAGCCGTGCTGGCGCGCGAACTCGAGATTCCGTACGCGGCGCTCAACGTGATCGCCAACCATGCGGCCGGCCGCGCCAGCAGCGCCAACGGCATCCATTTCGAGAGCCTGGAGCCGGTGCTGCGGGACGCGATGTCCCGCGTCCGGGCGATCATCGAGCGCCTGATCGGCTGCCAGGCCTGCTGATCGCCTAGACCTTCAGCCGCTCCATCAGCTCGGTCTCGAGCCGGATGCGGCTGGCGCTTTCGCGCAGGTCGCCGCCGCTGATCAGGAAGACGTCCTCGGCCCGTTCGCCGAGCGTCGCGATCTTCGCGGTGTGCAGGTTGGCGCCGTGCTCGGCGAGCGTCGTCGCGACCGTGTAGAGCAGGCCCGGGCGGTCGGCGGCGACCAGCGACAGAATGAAGTGGGCGCCCTTTTCGTCGCTGTCGATGCGCACTTCCGGCTTGATCGGGAAATGCCGGACCTGGCGCGACAGCCGGCCGGCCGACGGCGCTTCCGGCGGCGTCCGGCGGATCAGCCGGTCTTCCAGCTCGTGCTCGATGTAGGGCAGGATTTCGCGGTGGTTCTCGCGTTTCTCGACGTCGAGCACGACGAAGCTGTCGAGCGCGTAGCCGTGCGCCGTCGTGTGGATCTTGGCATCGACGATGCTGTAGCCGGCGCGCGCGAAGAAGCCGACGATGCGGGCGAACAGGTCGGGCTGGTCCTGCGTGTAGACCATCACCTGCAGGCCTTCGCTGCCGTCCTGGTTGAGGCGGGCGCGGACCACCGGGCGGTCGTTGAAGATCCGGTAATGCAGCGAACGCGTGTGCCAGGCGATTTCCTCGGCCGAATGGCGCAGGAAATACACGGTGTCGAGCTGCTTCCACAGGCGTTCATGCACGGTGGCGGACAGCGCGAAGAAACGCAGCAGGCGCATCGCTTCGGCCTGGCGCTCGGCGATCACGCCGTGCGCCGGCGGCGCCTCCTCGTGGCTCAGGTAGTGCAGCGTCAGGCTGTAGAGGTCGGCCAGCAGCTTGCCCTTCCACTGGTTCCAGACCTTGGGGCTGGTGCCGCGGATGTCGGCGTGGGTCAGCAGGTAGAGTGCCTGCAGGTGGCGGACGTCGCGGACCAGCGCGGCGAAGCGGGCGATGACCTCGGGGTCGGACAGGTCTTCCTTCTGGGCGACCTGCGACATCACCAGGTGGTTGCGCACCAGCCAGACGACCAGTTCGGTGTCCTCCGCGGTCAACCCGTGGTTTTCGCAGAATTCGCGGGCGTCGACCGTGCCCAGTTCGGAGTGGTCGCCGCCGCGGCCCTTGGCGATGTCGTGGAAGAGGGCGGCGATGTAGAGCAGCCAGTTGCTGTCGAGCTCGCTGGAAATCCGCGAGCACATCGGGTACTCGTGGGCGAATTCGCTCATCGTGAAGCGGCGCAGGTTGCGCATCACCTGCAGGATGTGCTGGTCGACGGTGTAGACGTGGAACAGGTCGTGCTGCATCTGGCCGACGATCTGGCCGAAATTAGGCAGGTAGGCGCCGAGGATGTCGAGCTGGTTCATCCGCCGGAACTCGTGGATGATGCCCTGCTCGGCGAGGAACAGCTTCAGGAAGCGGCTGCGGTTGGCCGGGTCGGCGCGGAATTCCGGCGTGATCTGCTCGCAGGCGCGCCACAGCGCGCGCAGCGTGCGCGCCGTCATGCCCTGCAGCGCGTGCCGCGACTGCATGATCTGGAAGGCGCCGAAGATGGCGTGCGGCTTGCGGACGAACAGGGCTTCGTCGCGCAGGTCGAGCAGGTTGCCGACCGCCTGGAAATCGTCGTCGATCGGCTGCGGCGCCAGTTCGCCCTGCGGCGCCAGCGCGGCGCCCATGTTCTGCAGCAGGATGGTGTTGAGCAGCGTGACCGCCTTCGCGTTGCGGTAGTACTCCTGCATCAGCTGCTCGGAAGCCCGTTTGGCCGGCGTATTGACGAAGCCGTAGCGGGCGGCCAGGTTGCTCTGGTAGTCGAACAGCAGGCGGTCCTCGCGGCGCCCGACCATGAAGTGCAGGCGGATGCGCAGGTGGCTCAGCCAGTCCTCGCGGGCCATCGCGTCGCGCATGCCTTCGAGCGTCACGATGCCCTGGCGCTGGAGTTCCTCCCAGCTCGAGCCGTAGCCGGCCGCCTTGGCAATCCAGAAGATCACCTGCAGGTCGCGCAGGCCACCCGGCGAATCCTTGCAATTGGGTTCCAGGCTGTAGGGCGTCTCGTTGTAGCGCTGGTGCCTTTCCTGCTGCTCGAGCCGCTTGGCCTCGTAGAAGGCCTGGGCGTCCAGGGAGTCGAGCAGGCGGCGACGGAAGGAAGCGAACAGCCTGGCGTCCCCGGTCAGGTGACGCGCCTCGAGCAGCGCCGTCTGCACGGTGATGTCGTTGCCGGCCTCGTCCAGGCATTCCTGGACGGTGCGCACGCTGTGGCCGATTTCCAGCCCGATGTCCCAGAAATGGCCGACCAGGCGCTCGAGCCTGGCCTGCGTCGCGGCGCTCGCCGCGCGCGGCAGCAGGATCAGCAGGTCGATGTCGGACGCCGGATAGAGCTCACCGCGGCCGTAGCCGCCAACCGCGGCCAGCGTCAGCGAGGCCGGGAAGCCGTGGGCCTGCCACAGCCGGACGAGGATGTCGTCGACCTGGCGGCAGCGTTCGGCGAGCACGGCGCGCGCGTCGCCGTCCGCTTCGTACTGCTCGCGCAGACGCGCCTGGCCGGCCTTGACCTCGGCGCGCAGCGCCGCGACGTCGATGTCCATCAGGCGATCCAGTCGGGCTTCGGCCGGGTGCCGGCGGACAGCGTCATGATCTCGTAGCCGGTTTCGGTGACGAGCACGGTGTGTTCCCACTGCGCCGACAGGCTGCGGTCCTTGGTCACGATGGTCCAGCCGTCCGGCATTTCGCGGATCGCCGCCTTGCCGGCGTTGATCATCGGCTCGATCGTGAAGATCATGCCGGGCTCCAGGCGCGGGCCGGTGCCGGTCTTGCCGTAGTGCAGCACCTGCGGGTCTTCGTGGAACTTGCTGCCGATGCCGTGGCCGCAGAATTCGCGGACCACGGAATAGCCGTTTTTCTCGGCGTGCTTCTGGATGATCGCGCCGATGTCGCCGAGATGCGCACCGGGGCGGACCACCGAGATGCCCAGCCACATGCACTCGAAGGTGATCTCGCAGAGGCGTTTCGCCTGGATCGAGCCTTCGCCGACGATGAACATCCGGCTGGTGTCGCCGTGGTAGCCGTCCTTGATCGTCGTGATGTCGAGATTGACGATGTCGCCGTTCTTCAGCACGCGGTCGCTCGGCACGCCATGGCAGACCTGCTGGTTGATCGACGTGCAGATCGATTTCGGGTAGGGATCGTAGCCCGACGGGGCGTAATTCAGCGGGGCGGGAATGCAGCCCTGCACATCGACCATCAGGTCGTGGCAGAGCCGGTCGAGTTCCTCGGTGGTGACGCCGGGCTTGACGTAGGGTTCTATGTAGTCGAGAACCTCGGCGGCGAGGCGTCCGGCGACGCGCATTTTTTCGATTTCTTCGGGCGTCTTGATGGTGATGCTCATGGCTGTTCTGTGTGGCTTAGGGGACTGGAAGGATAAAGGATGGCGGGATATTCGCAAAGGCGCGGCCGAAGCAGGCGGCGCTCCCTTGGTCAGGGGCGTTGCGAATTCGTTCCCGGGGCGGGGATTCCCGAAGAAAGCTGGCCGGGCTTTGTGCTTGGCGCTCCCGCTGCTATAATCCGCGGGTTTTTTCCGGCCGATCCGGCTGGCAGAAACGGCTGCATGCGTGGTGCGTGCAGTCAAAATCCACACATCCGCCGATTAAGGGTGTCCGTCAAGAACAGAGCATGACGGACGTTTCCGGCGGGTGGCGGTTCAACCCTTAAAGGAGTTTTGCAATGTCCGTTACCATGCGCGAAATGCTGGAAGCCGGTGTCCACTTCGGTCACCAAACCCGTTTCTGGTCCCCCAAGATGGCCCCGTACATCTTCGGCGCCCGCAACAAGATTCACATCGTCAACCTCGAGAAGACGCTGGTCAAGTACAACGAAGCCATGGCCTTCGTTCGCAAGCTGGCCGCCAATCGCGGCAACATCCTGTTCGTCGGCACCAAGCGCCAGGCCCGTGAAATCATCGCCGAAGAAGCGCAGCGCGCCGGCGCCCCGTACGTCGACCAGCGCTGGCTGGGCGGCATGCTGACCAACTTCAAGACGGTCAAGACCTCGATCAAGCGCCTGAAGGAAATGGAACTGGCCGTCGAAGCCGGCGAACTCGAGCGCATGCCGAAGAAGGAAGCGCTGACCTTCCGTCGCGAACTGGAAAAGCTGCAGAAGTCGATCGGCGGCATCAAGGACATGGCCGGCCTGCCGGACGCCATCTTCGTCGTCGACGTCGGCTACCACAAGATCGCCATCACCGAAGCCGGCAAGCTGGGCATCCCGGTCATCGGCGTGGTCGATACCAACCACACCCCGGACGGCGTTGATTACGTGATCCCGGGTAACGACGACTCCTCCCGCGCCATTCAGCTGTACGCCCGCGGCGTCGCCGATGCCATCCTCGAGGGCCGCAGCCAGGTCGTCCAGGAAATCGTTGCCGCCGGCGACGACGAGTTCGTCGAAGTTCAGGAATCGGCCGAATAACAACACTGTAACGGCGGGGCGCCATGCTCCGCCCGTTTGACAAGCTCAGGAGATAACTATGGCGGCAATTACCGCAGGTATGGTGGCAGAGCTGCGCGGCAAGACCGACGCACCGATGATGGAATGCAAGAAGGCGCTGACCGAAGCCGACGGCGACATGGCCAAGGCCGAGGAAATCCTCCGCGTCAAGCTGGGCAACAAGGCTTCCAAGGCCGCTGCCCGCATCGCCGCTGAAGGCATCGTCGCGGTCAGCATCTCGGCCGACGGCAAGACCGGCGCCATCATCGAAGTGAACAGCGAAACTGACTTCGTTGCCAAGAACGACGAGTTCATCGCGCTGGCCAACGGCTCCGCCGCGCTGGTCGCCGAAAAGAACCCGGCCGACGTCGCTGCGCTGTCCGCGCTGCCGATGGGCGAAGGCACCGTCGAATCGACCCGCACCGCACTGGTCGGCAAGATCGGCGAAAACATGTCGATCCGCCGCTTCGTCCGCTTCGAAGGTCAGGGCAAGCTGTTCTCCTACATCCACGGCGGTTCCAAGGTTGGCGTCGTGGTCGATCTGGTCGGTGGCGACGAGCAGCTGGGCAAGGATCTGGCGATGCACATCGCTGCGTCCAAGCCGAAGTCGCTGGATGCCTCCGGCGTTTCCGCCGAACTGCTCGAGACCGAGCGTCGTGTCGCCGTCGAGAAGGCCCGCGAAGCCGGCAAGCCGGAAGCCATGCTGGAGAAGATCGCCGAAGGCACCGTCCAGAAGTACCTGAAGGACGTCACGCTGCTCGGCCAGGTCTTCGTCAAGGCCGCCGACGGCAAGCAGACCATCGAACAGCTGCTGAAGGAAAAGGGCGCTTCGGTCGCCGCCTTCACGCTGTTCATCGTCGGCGAAGGCATCGAGAAGAAGGTCGACGACTTCGCTGCCGAAGTCGCCGCCCAGGCTGCTGCTGCCGCTGCCAAGAAGTAATTTCGAGGAATACCGCCGATGACCACCCCCAAGTACAAGCGCATCCTGCTCAAACTCTCCGGTGAGGCCCTGATGGGGTCCGACGCCTACGGCATCAACCCGCAGACCATCGCGGCGATTTGCGGAGAGATCAAGGCGGTTGCCGACCTGGGTGTGGAAATCGGCGTCGTGATCGGCGGTGGCAATATCTTCCGCGGCATGGCCGGTACGGCCACCGGGATGGATAGGGCCACCGCGGATTACATGGGCATGCTGGCCACGGTGATGAACGCCATGGCGCTGTCCGACGCGATGCGTCAATGTGGCCTGAATGCCCGTGTGCAGTCGGCCCTGAACATCGAGCAGGTCGTCGAGCCGTATATCCGCGGCAAGGCCATCCGCTATCTGGAAGAGGGGAAGATCGTGATCTTCGGCGCCGGTACCGGCAACCCCTTCTTCACGACCGATACTGCTGCAGCCTTGCGCGGTTCGGAAATCGGCGCGGAAATCGTGCTGAAGGCGACCAAGGTCGACGGCATCTACACGGCCGACCCCAAAAAGGACGCCTCAGCGACGCGCTACGACAAGATCAGCTTCAACGAAGCGATCTCGAAGAACCTGGCGGTCATGGATGCGACCGCCTTCGCGCTGTGCCGCGACCAGAAACTGCCGATCAACGTGTTCTCGATCTTCAAGGCCGGCGCGCTGAAGCGCGTGGTCTGCGGCGAAGACGAAGGCACGCTGGTCTACTGCTGAGAGAGACAGAGATGATTGCCGAACTCAAGAAGAGTGCCGAACACAAGATGCAGAAGTCCCTGGAGGCGCTGAAAGCCGATCTCCAGAAGATCCGCACCGGCCGCGCCCACACCGGCCTGCTCGATCACGTACAGGTCGATTACTACGGTTCCCCGGTGCCGGTGAACCAGGTCGCCAACATCACGCTGGTCGACGCGCGCACGCTGGGTGTGCAGCCGTGGGAAAAGAACATGGTGCAGAAGGTCGAAAAGGCGATCCGCGATTCCGACCTCGGCCTGAACCCGGCGACCCAGGGCGAACTGATCCGCGTGCCGATGCCGGCGCTGACCGAAGAGCGCCGCAAGGAAATGATCAAGGTCGTCAAGACCGAAGGCGAGGGCGCCAAGGTGGCGATCCGCAACCTGCGCCGCGACGCCAACAACCACCTGAAGGATGCGCTGAAGAAGGGCGACATTCCCGAGGACGACGAGCGCCGCGCCCAGGACGACATCCAGAAGCTGACCGACAAGTACATCGCCGAAGTCGACAAGATGCTCGCCGCCAAAGAGGCCGAGCTGATGCAGATCTGAGCCGTTCCGGCTGAATGGCGCTTTTCTCCAGTTCGACGCGGAACATTCCGCAGGCGGCGGCGGTGCCCCGGCACGTCGCCATCATCATGGACGGCAACGGGCGCTGGGCGAAGAAGCGCTTCCTGCCCCGCGTCGCCGGCCACGTCAAGGGCGTCGAGCTGGTGCGCGAAGCGGTGCGCGCCTGCCTCGAGCGCGGCATCCACTATCTGACGCTGTTCGCGTTTTCGTCCGAAAACTGGCGTCGACCGCAGGAAGAGGTCACGCTGCTGATGCAGCTCTTCGTCAAGGCGCTCGAGCAGGAAGTCGACAAGCTCGACCGCAACGGCGTCCGCCTGCACGTGATCGGCGATCTCTCCCGTTTCGAGCCGCGACTGCAGCAACTGATCCGCGACGCCGAAGCGAAGACGGCGGGCAACGACCGGCTCGACCTGACCATTGCCGCCAACTACGGCGGGCGCTGGGACATCATGCAGGCGGTCAACCGCATGCTGGCGGCCGATCCCGAAAAGCGGGAAGGTTGGCAGGAGGGCGATCTCGAGCCCTATCTGTCGATGGCCTATGCACCCGAGCCGGATCTTTTCATCCGCACCGGCGGCGAGGAGCGGATCAGCAACTTCCTGCTGTGGCAACTGGCCTACACCGAGTTCTACTTCACGCCGACGCTGTGGCCGGATTTCAACACCGCCGAATTCGACAAGGCGATCGCTTCCTATCAGGCCCGCGAACGCCGCTTCGGCCGGACCAGCGAACAGCTCGCGGAACCGCCGAATGCTTAAGACGCGCGTGATCACCGCGCTGGCGCTGGTCGCGCTGCTGCTGCCGTCGCTGTTCTGGCTGCCGCCAACCGGCTGGGCGCTGCTGGTCGCCGCGTTCATCGGCATCGCCGCCTGGGAATGGGGCGCTTTGCTCGGCTGGCGGGCAGCGTCGCGCATCGTGCTGGGCATCGCTACCGCGGCGCTGTGTGCCGGCGTCGCGCTCATCTGTCCGGACAGTGTCGAATTCCGCCCGGGCAGCCTCCCAGTTTTGCTCATTTACGGGCTGTCTACCGCGTTCTGGGCCGGCGTGCTGCCGTTCTGGCTGCGCGGCAAATGGTCGCTCGGGGCGCTGTCCGGCCTCGCCGTCGGCGCCGTCGTGCTGCTGCCGACCTGGCTTGCGATGGTGCAGTTGCGCGCCCTCGGTCCGGCCGTGCTGCTCGGTGTCTTCGCCGTCGTCTGGATGGCCGACATCGCCGCCTATTTTGCCGGCCGGGCCTTCGGCCGCCACAAGCTGGCGCCGTCGATCAGCCCCGGCAAGACCTGGGAAGGCGTTTTTGGCGCCGCCGCCGGCGTCGTCGCCTATGGCCTGGTCGTCCGTGCAACGGCCGGCATCGAACTGCTCGCGCCGCTGCCGTGGATCGGCCTGCTGCTCGCGGTCACCGCGGTCAGCGTCGTCGGCGACCTGTTCGAGTCGCTGCTCAAGCGCAAGGCCGGCATCAAGGACAGCAGCAACGTGCTGCCCGGCCACGGCGGCGTGCTCGACCGCATCGACAGCCTGACCTCGACGCTGCCCGTCGTCGCCTTCCTCCTGATGCTCCTCCTGCCGCCGGCATGACCATGCAGAATCTCACCGTCCTCGGCTCGACCGGCTCGATCGGCGTCAGTACCCTCGACATCGTCCGCCGTCATCCCGGGCGCTATCGGGCCTTCGCGCTGTGCGCGCACAGCCAGGTCGACAAGCTGTTCGAACAGTGCCTGGAGTTCAGGCCGCGTTTCGCCGTCCTCCGCGACGCGGCGCTGGCCGCCGATCTGCAGGCCCGCTGCCGGGCGGCCGGGCTCGATACCGAGGTCGGTCATGGTGTCGAGGCGCTGGTCGCCTTGTCGGCGCATCCCGAGGTCGATGCCGTGATGGCCGCGATCGTCGGCGCTGCCGGCCTGGAGCCGACGCTGGCTGCCGCCCGCGCTGGCAAGCGGGTGATGCTGGCCAACAAGGAAGTGCTGGTGATGGCCGGCGAGCTGTTCATGCGCGCGGTCCGCAAGCATGGTGCGACGCTGTTGCCGGTCGACAGCGAACACAACGCGATTTTCCAGTCGCTGCCGCCGGATTTCGCCCGCGGCCTGGCCGCCTGCGGCGTCCGCAGCATCCTGCTGACCGCTTCCGGCGGTCCGTTCCGCAACACGCCGCTGGCCGATCTCGAAAACGTCACGCCCGAGCAGGCCTGCGCCCATCCGAACTGGAGCATGGGGCGCAAGATCTCGGTCGATTCGGCGAGCATGATGAACAAGGGGCTCGAAGTCATCGAGGCGCGCTGGATTTTCGACGCGCCGCCCGAGATGATCCGCGTCGTCGTGCATCCGCAGAGCGTCGTCCATTCCGCGGTGCAGTACGTGGACGGTTCGGTGCTCGCCCAGCTCGGCAACCCGGACATGCGGACGCCGATCGCCTACGCGATGGCCTGGCCCGAGCGCATCGCGGCCGGTGTCGAGCCGCTCGACCTGTTCTCCGTCGCCCGGCTCGACTTCCACGAGCCCGACCTGGCGCGCTTCCGCTGCCTGCAGCTGGCCTATGACGCGCTGGCTGCCGGCGGTACGGCGCCTGCCATCCTGAATGCCGCAAACGAAATCGCGGTTGCCGCCTTCCTCGACCGGCGCCTGCCTTTCCTCGGCATCGCCTGCCTCAACGAGGCCGTGCTGAACGCACTGCCGGCGGGGCCGGAAGGCAGTCTGGACGACGTGCTCGGCGCCGACGCCGAGGCGCGGCGGCTGGCCGGGCAGATGGTCGCGGAACGCCGCTTCGCGTGAGCGAACTCCCTTTCTACCTGGCCGCTTTCGTCGTCGCGCTCGGCGTTCTGGTCGTCGTGCATGAATTTGGCCATTACCTGGCGGCCCGCCTGTGCGGCGTCAAGGTCCTGCGTTTCTCGCTGGGCTTCGGTCGCATCCTGTGGCGCCGCCAGCTCGGGCGCGACGGGACCGAATGGGCGCTCAGCGTCTTTCCGCTTGGCGGCTACGTCAAGATGCTCGACGAGCGCGAAGGCGAAGTGGCCGCCGACGAGGCGCACCGGGCATTCAACCGCCAGGGCGTCGGCCGGCGCAGCCTGATCGTCGTCGCCGGCCCGCTGGCCAACTTCCTGCTCGCCATCGTGCTGTACTGGGCGCTGTTCATCCATGGCGGCCTGGAATTGAGGCCGGTTCTCGGGACGCCGCCGGAAGGCAGTCCCGCCGCGGTCGCCGCGATCGCCAACGGCGAGCGGGTGCGCCGGATCGACGAATCGCCGGTCGCGACCTGGGATGAATTCCGCTGGACCCTGCTGCACAAGGCGCTCGCGCAACCGGATGCCGAACTCGAAGTGATCAACCGGCAGGGCGAGATCGCCTTCCGCCGGATCGCCCTGGCCGCGGCCGGCGAGCAGGGCTGGGAGGGGGATGCGCTCGGTCGCCTGGGCCTCCGGCTGTACCGCCCGGATGTCGCTCCGGTGTTCGGACGACTGATCGATGGCGGTGCCGCGGAACGGGCCGGTCTGCGCTCCGGCGACCGGGTTGCGCAGATCGACGGCGAGGCCGTTGCTTCGTGGTTCGAACTGGTCCGCCGCATACGCGAATCGCCGGGCCGGCCGCTGGCGCTGACCGTCGAGCGGGACGGCAGGCTGAGTACGGTTTCGGTCGTGCCGGAAGCGGCCCGCGAACGGGGTCGGGACATCGGCCGGATCGGCGCCGCCGTCGCCGAACAGCCCGGGCTGGACGAAGAGCTTCGCGTTTTCGTCCGCTACGGGCCGTTCGATGCGTTAGCCAAGGCGCTGGCCGAAACCTGGGACAAGTCGGTGTTCAGCCTGCAGATGATGGGCCGCATGCTGACCGGCGAAGTCTCCCTGAAGAACCTGTCGGGACCGGTATCGATCGCCGATTACGCAGGGCAGTCGGCGCGCCTCGGCATCGACTACTACATCCGCTTCATGGCCTTGCTGAGCCTGAGTCTCGGCGTGCTGAACCTGCTGCCGGTGCCGGTGCTGGACGGCGGGCATTTGATGTATCATATGATCGAAGTCGTCAGGCGACGGCCGCTCTCGGAGCGGGCCATGCAGATAGGGCAGCAGATCGGTCTGTCCATACTGTTCGCGCTGATGGCTTTCGCATTTTTTAACGACCTGAATCGCCTGTTCAACGGCTGAACGATGAAAAAATCCTTGCTGTCCGCCCTGATCGCCGGCCTGTTTGTTGCCGCGCCCGTGTTGGCTTTTGAACCCTTTGCAGTCAAGGATATCCGGGTTGAAGGCATCCAGCGTACCGAAGCCGGTACCGTGTTCAGCTACCTGCCGGTCAAGGTCGGCGACACGCTGAATGATGAAAAGGCGGCCCAGTCGATCAAGGCGCTGTTCGCCACCGGCTTCTTCAAGGACGTCCGGATCGAGGTCGATAACGACGTCATGGTCGTCGTCGTGCAGGAGCGCCCGGCGATCTCGACGATCAACTTCGTCGGCATGAAGGAGTTCGAGAAGGACGTCATCATCAAGGCGCTGAAGGAAACGGGGATCGGCGAAGGCCGCATCTTCGACCGCGGCCTGCTCGACAAGGCCGAGCAGGAATTGAAGCGCCAGTATCTGACCCGCGGTAAGTACGGGGTCAATATCACGACGACGGTGACGCCGCTCGAGCGCAACCGCGTCGGCATCAATTTCAATATCGAGGAAGGCGTCGCCGCGAAGATCAAGCAGATCAACATCGTCGGCGCGAAATCCTTCCGCGAGAAGGATCTGCAGGCCCAGTTCGAACTGACGACGCCGGGCTGGCTGACCTGGTACACCAAGAACGACCAGTATTCCCGCCAGAAGCTGTCGGCTGACCTCGAGAAGCTGAAATCCTTCTACATGAACCAGGGCTTCCTCGAGTTCAACGTCGATTCGACCCAAGTGTCGATTTCGCCGGACAAGCAGGATGTCTACATCACCATCAACCTGACCGAAGGCGAGCGTTATCGCGTGTCGTCGGTCAAGGTGGCCGGCGATTTCAATATCTCCGACGACGAAATGCAGAAGCTGGTCAGCGTCAAGGCCGGGGAGGTCTTCTCCCGCGACCGCCTGAATGCTTCGACCAAGGCGATTGCCGACCGGCTCGGCAAGGAAGGCTACGCCTTCGCCAACGTCAATGCCGCTCCGGAAATCGACAAGGAAAAGCATCAGGTCGCATTCACGATCTTCGTCGATCCGGGCAAGCGCGTTTATGTCCGGCGACTCAACATCACCGGCAATACCAAGACGCGCGACGAAGTGGTGCGCCGCGAAATCCGCCAGATGGAAAGCGGCTGGTACGATGCCGACAAGATCACGACCTCCAAGCAGCGCCTGGACCGGCTCGGCTACTTCACCGAAGTCGCCATCGAGACCCCGGCCGTGGCCGGCACGTCGGACCAGCTGGACGTCAACGTCAATGTCGCAGAGCGCCCGACCGGTAACCTGATGCTCGGTCTCGGCACCTCGAGCACCGACAAGATCATCCTGTCCGGCTCGATCTCGCAGAGCAACTTCATGGGCAGCGGCAATAACGTGACGATGCAGGTCAATTCGGCACGTTCGTACCGCACCTACGTGTTTTCCTACACCAACCCGTACTTCACGCAGGACGGCGTCAGCCAGGGCTTCGACATCTACCACCGGACGGTCAACACGCTGTCGACGTCGATCGCCTATTACCGCTCGGCCTCGACCGGCGCGGCGATCCGCTTCGGCTTCCCGATCGGCGAGAAGGAGTCGATCGGCGTTGGCATTGGTCTCGATTCGACCAAGATCACCGCTTACGAGAACAGCCCGAAGCAGTATCGGGATTATGTGAATTGGGTGTCCGGCGAAGCATCCCTGACCAAGTTGTCGCTGCCGGTGACGACCAGCTGGTCCAGCGATGGGCGAGACAGCTTCTTCTTCCCGACCAAGGGCACCTATCAGAAGGCCAGCCTCGAAGTCGCGATGCCGGGCGGCGACCTGAAGTACTATCGTGCCAACTACCAGTTGCAGCACTACATTCCGCTGAGCCAGCGCTTCACGCTGATGCTGAACGGCGAAGTCGGCTACGCCAACGGCTATGGTGACTCCGAACTCCCTTTCTTCAAGAACTACTACGCTGGCGGCGTGACCTCGGTGCGTGGCTACAAGGCGAGTTCCCTGGGTTCCGAGCATTCAAGTTATGTTGAAAACGGGACCACTTATCGTTTGGGTGGTAACCGGCGCGTGGTTGGCAACGCAGAAGTGCTATGGTCGCTGCCGGGCATGGACAAGTCCTTCCGCATGGGGTGGTTCTTCGACGCCGGCCAGGTCTATGCCAGCGAGGACAAGTTCTCGCTGAGCGACCTGCGCTACTCAACCGGCCTGTCGGCAGCCTGGGTTTCGCCGGTCGGCCCGCTGCGTTTCTCGATCGGCCGTCCGCTCAACAAGGGAGAGAAGGATCAGTCCGAGCTCTTCCAGTTCCAGATGGGCACTACATTCTGATTCAGGAGTTCCAAGTTGAAAATCAAATCGATCATTCTGGCTTCGCTGATTCCCGCCCTGTTCGCCACCAGCGTCGCCGCTGCCGAACTGAAGGTCGGCTATGTCAATACGCAGCGCATCTTCCGCGATGCGCCGGCGGCCCAGAAGGCAGCGAAGAAGCTCGAGGGCGAGTTCGCCAAGCGTGACCAGGACCTGCAGCGCATGGCCAAGCAGCTCCAGGGCCTGCAGGAAAACCTCGAGAAGAACGCCGTGACCATGGCCGAGGCCGACCGCCGCGCCCGCGAGAAGGAGTTCGCCGAACTGTCGCGCGAATTCCAGCGCCGCCAGCGCGAGTTCCGCGAAGACCTGAACCTGCGCCAGAACGAGGAAAACGCCGCGGTCATCGAGAAGGCGAACAAGGCGATCAAGCAGATCGCCGAAGCCGACAAATATGACCTGATCCTGCAGGACGTCGTCTGGGTCAGCCCGCGTCTCGACATCACCGACCGCGTCATCAAGGCGCTGTCGGACGCCAAGTAATGGCCGGCGAGGGCGGTAGCGCCCTCACGCTGGCCGAGATCGCCGCCCGCCTGGGCGGCGATGTGCTTGGGGACGCGCAAACGCGGATCGCCCAGGTCGCGACGCTGGCTTCGGCCGGCGCCGGCCAGATCGCCTTTCTCGCCAACAAGAAATACCGCAGCCAGCTGAAGACGACGCAGGCCGCCGCGGTGATCCTGTCACCCGACGCGGCAGCGGAATTCGACGGACCGCGCATCGTGTCGGCGAATCCCTACGCCTATTACGCCCGGGTCGCCACGCTGCTCAATCCGCAGGGCGCGCGCGCGCCGAGCGGCGTGCATCCGTCGGCGGTCGTCGAATCCGAGCTGCCGGCGTCGGTGGCGGTCGGCCCCCATGTCTGCATCGGGCGCGACGTCGTGATCGGCGAAGGCGTGCAGATCCACGCCGGCTGCGTGATCGGCGACGGCGTGACAATCGGCGCGGGCAGCCTGCTCTATCCGCGGGTCACCGTCTATCACGGCTGCCGCATCGGCCAGCGGGCCATCCTGCATGCCGGCGTCGTGATCGGCGCCGACGGCTTCGGCTTCGCGCCGGACGGCAGGGAATGGATCAAGATTCCGCAGATCGGCGCGGTCGACGTCGGCGACGATGTCGAAATCGGCGCCAACACCACCATCGACCGCGGCGCGCTCGACGATACCGTGATCGGCGACGGCTGCAAGATCGACAACCTGGTGATGATCGGCCACAACTGCAACATCGGGCCGTATTCGGTGATCGCCGGCTGCACCGGCATGGCCGGCAGCACGACGCTGGGCGAGCACTGCATCCTGGGCGGGGCCAGCATGATCAGCGGCCACCTGAGCCTGGCGCCGAATACCACCATTTCCGGTGCGTCGACCGTGATGCGCAGCATCGTCGAGCCGGGCGGCGTCTATGCGAGCGTCTTCCCGCTCGACAGCTACGAACACTGGATGCGCAACGCTTCGCACATCCGCCGGCTGTCCAAGCTGGCGGAACGCGTTTCCGAACTTGAAAAGAAACTCAAAGAATCCGAGCAGGGGGTTGGTTAAATGGACATTCACGAAATTCTCGAACACTTGCCGCACCGCTATCCCTTCCTTCTGGTGGATCGCGTGCTCGAAATCGAACCCGGCAAGTCGATCCACGCCTACAAGAACGTCACGATCAACGAACCCTTCTTCGTCGGCCACTTCCCGCACCACCCGGTGATGCCGGGCGTGCTGATCATGGAGGCGCTGGCCCAGGCGGCCGGCATCCTGTCGTTCAAGACCGAAGACAAGAAGCCGACCCAGGACGACGTTTTCTACTTCGCCGGTATCGACGAGGCCCGCTTCAAGCGCCCGGTGATGCCGGGCGACCAACTGCACCTGCACGTCGAAATCGAGCGCCAGATGCGCGGCGTCTGGAAGTTCAAGGCCGAGGCCCGGGTCGACGGCCAGCTGGCTGCCGAAGCCAAGCTGATGTGCGCCAAGCGGGTGCTCTGACATGATCCACCCGACCGCCATTGTCGATCCCGGCGCCAAGCTCGGCGCCAACGTCGAGATCGGCCCCTACGCGATCATCGGGCCGCACGTCGAGATCGGCGACAACACGCAGATCGGCTCGCACACGGTGATCAAGGGGCACACCCGGATCGGCCGCGACAACCGCATCTTCCAGTTCTGCTCGCTGGGCGAGATTCCGCAGGACAAGAAATACGCCGGCGAACCGACCCGGCTCGAAATCGGCGACCGCAACACGATCCGCGAATTCTGTACCTTCAACCTCGGCACCGTGCAGGACGCCGGCGTCACCAAGCTCGGCGACGACAACTGGATCATGGCCTACGTGCATATCGCGCACGACTGCCAGGTCGGCAACAAGGTGACCTTCGCCAACAACGCGTCGCTGGCCGGCCACGTCGTCGTCGACGACTGGGCCATCCTCGGCGGCTTCACCGGCGTGCACCAGTTCTGCCGGATCGGCGCCCATGTGATGACGGCGGTCAGTACCGTGATCCTGCAGGACGTTCCGCCCTACCTGATGGCCGCCGGCAACACCGCGCAGCCCTACGGCATCAACGTCGAGGGCCTGAAGCGCCGCGGCTTCTCGCCGGACGCGCTGCTCGCGCTGAAGCGCGCCTACCGGACGCTGTACAAGTCCGGCCTGCTGCTCGAGGAAGCCAAGGCCAAGCTGGCCGAAGACGCCAGGAGCCAGCCGGAAGTCCAGCGCTTCGTCGATTTCCTCGAGGTCTCCAAGCGCGGCATCATCCGCTGACATGGGCAAGCCGGTACGCATTGCCCTGGTCGCCGGGGAGGCATCCGGCGACCTGCTGGCCAGCCACCTGATCGCGGCGCTGAAGCAGCGCCTGCCGGATGCCCGCTTCTATGGCATCGGCGGGCCGAAAATGGAGGGCCAGGGCTTCGACGCCTGGTGGCCGCAGGAAAAGCTGGCGGTGATGGGCTACTGGGATGCGCTGAAGCATTACCGCGAGATCGCCGGCATCCGTCGCCAGCTGAAGAAACGGCTGCTCGAACAGCGCCCGGACGTCTTCATCGGCGTCGATGCCCCCGACTTCAACCTCGGGCTGGAAAAGGACCTGAAGCGCGCCGGCATCCGGACCGTCCATTACGTCAGCCCGTCGATCTGGGCCTGGCGCGGCGGCCGGGTCAAGAAGATCGCGCGCGCGGTCGACCGTCTGCTGGCGTTGTTTCCCATGGAGCCGCCGCTGTACGAGAAGGCGCGGGTTCCGGTGACCTACGTCGGCCACCCGCTGGCCGATCTGATTCCGATGGAGACGCCGCGCGAGGCGGTCCGCGACAAGCTCGGCCTGCCGCAGGACCGACCGATCTTCGCGCTGCTGCCGGGCAGCCGCCAGGGCGAACTGGCGGCGATGGCCGATACCTTCGTGCAGACCGCCAAATGCGTGCACGCCAGCCTGCCGGAGGCGCTGTTCGTCGTGCCGCTGACCACGCGCGAGACGCGCCTGCGCTTCGAAACTGCGATTTACGAGCAGCAGGCCGGCGACCTGGCTTTCCGGCTGCTCTTCGGCCATGCCCAGGACGCGCTCGGCGCATGCGACGTCGCGCTGGTCAAGAGCGGTACCTCGACGCTGGAGGCTGCGCTGTACAAACGGCCGATGGTGATCACCTACAAGATCGCCCGATTCAGCTACTGGCTGATGAAGCGCATGGCCTACCTGCCTTACGTCGGCCTGCCCAACGTGCTGGCCGGGCGCTTCGTCGTGCCCGAACTGCTGCAGGACGAGGCGACCCCGGAAAAGCTCGCCGAGGCGCTGGTCAATCTCTATCAGGACAAGGACGGCGCCCGGGAAATCGAGGCGGCCTTCGCCGACATCCACCGGCAGCTGCGCCGGAACACCGCCGAGAAGGCGGCGCAGGCGGTCATCGAATGCCTGAACTGATCGTTCCGGCCGGACTCGTCTGCGGCGTCGACGAAGCCGGGCGCGGTCCGCTGGCGGGGCCGGTGGTCGCCGCCGCGGTGATCCTCGATCCGGCGCGGCCGATCCCGGGGCTGAACGATTCCAAGAAGCTCAGCGAGAAGAAGCGCGCCGCGCTCGCCCCGCTGATCCGCGAGCGGGCGCTGGCCTGGGCGGTGGCCGAAGCCAGCGTCGAGGAGATCGACCGCCTGAACATCCTGCACGCGACGATGCTGGCGATGCAGCGTGCCGTCGCCGCGCTGGCAGTGCGGCCGGTCAGCGCGCTGATCGACGGCAACCGATGCCCGCCGCTGGACATTCCGGCCGAAGCGGTGGTCCAGGGCGACGGCAAGATCGCGTCGATCGCTGCCGCCTCCATCCTGGCCAAGACCGTGCGCGATGCCGGCATGCTCGAGCTGCACGAACGCTACCCGCAATACGGCTTCGACCGCCACATGGGCTACCCGACCGCAGCCCACTGCGCGGCGCTCGCCGAGCACGGCGCGTCCCCGGCGCATCGCCGCAGCTTCGGACCGGTCGCCCGCCAGCTGGCGCTGCTATGAAACTGATCCAGTCGCGCGACAACCTCTTCTACAAGTCGCTGAAACGCCTGGCCGAATCCGGACGCGAGCGGCGCAAGACCGGCCGGACGCTGCTCGACGGCGTGCATCTGGTCGAGGCCTGGGAGACCCGCTACGGGCCGGTCGAGACGCTGGTCGTCGGCGAATCGGCGCTGGCCGGCGGCGAGATCGCCGGCTTCGTCGCCGGGCGCGAGTGCGCATTGCTCAGCGATGCGCTGCTGCGCGACCTCGGCCTGGTCGACACGCCGAGCGGCCTGCTGGCGGTGGTCGCGATGCCGGGCCGGGCATCCGCGGTCGACCTCGACCGGGACGCCGTTTTGCTCGACGGCGTGCAGGATCCGGGCAACGTCGGCACGCTGCTGCGCACGGCCGCCGCCGCCGGAATCCGGCAGGTGCTGCTGTCGCCGGGCTGCGCCGCGGCCTGGTCGCCCAAGGTGCTGCGCGCCGGGCAGGGCGCCCAGTTCGTGCTCGACATCCACGAGGACGCCGATTTGGCCGAGTTCGTCGCCGCCTACCGCGGCAGCACCGCGGTGACCTGCCTGGACGGCGCGACTTCGCTGTACGAGGCGCAGTGGCAGGGGCCGCTCGCCTGGATCTTCGGCGCCGAAGGGCAGGGCGTGCGCCGCGAACTGATCGCGGCCGCCGACCTGCGCATCCGCATCCCGATGCCCGGCGCCGTCGAATCGCTGAACGTCGGTGCGGCGGCGGCGGTCTGCCTGTTCGAGGCGCTGCGCCGGAAGCTGGGCTAGTACGGGATCGGCTGCAATGACCAGGCTTCCGCCAGGAGCCGGTCAGGCATCAATGACTTGGCAGCCCACACGTCCGGGGGGACGACCGCATGGGACTCGGGCACGTCACGACTGGATCGATCTCCTTGCAGGAGCGCTTGACGCCCGCAGCGCCGCTGTCCACACTCGAATTTCCCGTATGACAAATGCCGCTAGCTCGAGAGGCACAAATTTTGATTTGTGCTAATAATAAATAATTCATCATTGGCATAATTAATAAAATTATGTGATTTAATTTCTCTTGATGCCAGCCATCGCATCAGAACCTGGAGTTTCTGTTGATGCCGGAAAATGCTGTCGAGCGGAAGACCGATCGGGTGCCCGGTTTCCGGGAAATCCTCCCGGTTTTTTTGCGGAATTTTCTCCCCGCTGTCGTGCTTATACTGCTGGCGGCGGGCATCATCGGTCATCTTGAACTCGACCGTCAGAAGGCCGAACTCCGGAAACTTGAATTCCTTCATGTCGGGCTGGCGAGTGGGGTTCTGGATCGGCAGGTGGCGCGTCCCCTCCGGCATCTGCAGAGCCTTTCCCTGCAAGAATGGGCGGTACAGGAAGCTCTTGACCAGGAAGGCAAGGGGCGCAGTCTGGAAACGCTGAAAGAGCATTTCTGGTCAGTTCTGGCCCACAACCCCGAATATGCACAGATTCGATGGATAGGCACCGATGGCAAGGAGCGTTTGCGTCTTAATCAAGCTGATGGCTCCAACATCTGGGTTACACCGGACGACCGGCTCCAGGACAAAAGCGCGCGCTACTATGTCCAGGCAGCTCTCAAGCTGGCGAAGGGTGCGATTTACATCTCACCCCTCGACCTGAATATCGACGACGGGCGTGTCGTCGTGCCCTACGAACCGATGATTCGCCTAGCTACTCCGATATTCCGCAAGGACGGCAAGCCACTTGGGATATTCGTGCTGAACGTGAATGCCCAATCGATGTTGCGCCTCTTTACCCACAGCGCAGCAGGGGGAAACGTCGTCCTGCTCAACCAGGAAGGTTACTGGCTCAAAAGCCCGCGCTCCGAGGAGGAGTGGGGATTCATGCTCGGCAATGAAGAGACGTTTGGCCGGAAGTTTCCGCGTGAATGGCAACTCATCTCATCCTCAGACGAGGGAGAGGCTGAAACAGGCAATGGTCTATGGACCTGGAAAACCGTGCGGGTTGCCGGTGAACTCAAGGGAAACATCAACCCCGTGACGTGGAAGGCGGTGTCCAACATCTCATCGGAAACCCTGACGCGCCTGTATCTGAAAGTGTGGTTGCTGACAGGAGGTGTAGCGACCATCCTGCTGGCCGTATTTGCGTGGGCCAAATGGAATGTCGCCAAGGAAAGCCTGCTCCGCCAGATGGCCAGTCGGCAAATTCAGGCCAAAAACGAACAGCTTGCCGAGGAAATCGACGAGCACGTCGCTACCCGGCAGAAACTGGTCGAGGCGCTCGACGACGTGGAACAGCATAAAAATAACCTCGAGAACCTGGTCGATGCGCGAACACGGGAACTGCTCAAGGCCAAGGAGGCGGCCGAAGTGGCCAACGTGGCCAAGATGCAGTTCCTCGCCAACATGTCCCATGAACTGCGCACCCCACTGCATCAAATTGCGTCCCTGGCCGGATTGTTGAAGCGCAACTCAGCCAGCGAGGCGCATGCGAAGTACTTGACCATGCAGGAAAAGGCAGTGGCCAGAATGACCAGTGTCGTCGATCTGATTCTTAATCTGTCCGCGATTGAGGCCGGCAAACTATCGGTCGCCGAGAAGCCCGTCGATATTGGGACATTGCTCCAGGCGGTATCTGCCAGGTTTCAGGAGGAAATCGCCAGCAAGGGGCTGTCCATGGAGCTGGTCCCGCTCGCTTCTCCGTTGCGCTGTGTCGGTGACCCTCAACACATTCAGGTGGCACTCGAGTGCTATGTGGAAAACGCTGTCCGGTTCACGGAATCTGGTGGCATCAAGATAAAAGTCGAATTGATGGAAGCAGACCAGGCCAGTGCATTGATCCGATTCGTTGTCGAGGACACTGGCATCGGCATCCCACCGGAAGTCCTGCCCAAGGTATTCGACAGCTTCGAGCAGGCGGACAATTCCTCGACCAGAAAATATGGCGGGACGGGGATTGGTTTGGCCATTGCGAAGAAACTGGCTGAACTGATGGGAGGCGAGGCCGGCTGCACCAGTTCCCTCGGGGCAGGCAGCAGGTTCTGGTTCACCGTGCGACTGAAGGTGCTTGCCGATTCGTGCTAGGCGGAGAGTGTCCCGGGGCGCAAGCCATCCCCAAAAAAACAAAACGGCGCATTCCCGATGCGCCGTTGTTCGTCAGGCCGGAGGCTTCCCGTCCATTAACGCAGCTTCAGTTCCTGCAGGACGGTCGTCGAGATTTCCTCGATCGACTTGGTCGAGGAGTCCAGCCAGCGGATGCCCTCGCGGCGCATCATCTTTTCCGCTTCGGCGATTTCGAAACGGCAGTTGGCCAGCGACGCGTACTTGCTGCCGGCGCGGCGCTCCTCGCGAATCTGGGCCAGGCGCTCGGGCTGGATGGTCAGGCCGAACAGCTTGCTGCGGTGCTTTTCGAGCGTTCCGGGCAGTCGACCGCGGTCGAAGTCCTCGGGGATCAGCGGGAAGTTGGCCGCCTTCAGGCCGAACTGCATCGCCAGGTACAGCGAGGTTGGCGTCTTGCCGCAGCGCGACACGGCGACCAGGATCACATCGGCTTCCTCGAGGTCGCGGTCGGTGATGCCGTCGTCGTGGGCCAGCGTGTAGTTGATCGCCTCGATGCGCTGCTTGTAGTCCGAGCTATCGGCGCTGCCATGCGAGCGGCCGACCGTGTGGTTGGACTTGCGGCCGAGTTCGGCCTCGAGCGGCGCCAGGAAGGTCTCGAAGTAGGACAGGCAGAAGGCATCGGCCTGGTGCACGATGGTGGCCAGCGCCGGATTGACCAGTGTCGTGAACACGATGGGCCGCATGCCGTCGGTTTCGCCCTGGGTATTTATGCGGTGCACAGCCTCCTGCGCCTTCTCGATGCTGTCGAGGAAGGGAATGCGGACCTGACGGAATTCGACATCCTCGAACTGGGTCAGCAGGCTGTGGCCGAGGGCTTCGGCGGTCAGGCCGGTGCCGTCGGAAATGAAGAAGACGGTACGTTTGATCGGATTGGGCATGGTCGAACGGAGTGGCCCGGCCGGCACCTGGGCGCCGGCCGGGCTGGGTTGGGGAACTCCCTGATTCTAACCGCTGTTGCGCAGTCCCGACGCGATGCCGTTGATCGTCAGGTGGATGCCGCGGGCGACGCGTTCGTCGGTGTCGCCGGCGCGGTGGCGCTTCAGCAGTTCGACCTGCAGGTGGTTCAGCGGGTCCATGTAGGGGGCGCGCAGCTGCAGCGAGCGCTTCAGCATCGGGTTGTCGGCCAGGAAGTCGTCCTGCTCCAGGATGGCCAGCAGGTGCTTCCGGGTCAGTTCCCACTCGGCGCGGATGCGCCCGAAGATGCGCTCGCGCAGCCCGGCGTCGGCGACCAGTTCGGCGTAGCGCGAGGCGATCGCCAGGTCGCTCTTGGCCAGCACCATGTCCATGTTGGACAGCAGGCTCCTGAAGAAGGGCCAGGCGCGCAGCATCCGGCGCAGGGTGTCGAGTCCGCCGGGATGGGCCTCCAGGTAGCCGTCGACCGCGGAGCCGAAGCCGTACCAGCCGGGCAGCATCAGCCGGCATTGCGCCCAGCTGAAGACCCAGGGGATCGCCCGCAGGTCCTCGATGCGCTCGGAGGCCTTGCGCGACGCGGGGCGGCTGCCGATGTTCAGCGAAGCGATTTCGGAAACCACCGTCGATTGCCGGAAGTAGGTCGTGAAGCCCGGCGTCTCGTAGACCAGCCCGCGGTAGGCGGTGAAGGCGCGCTGCGACAATTCGTCCAGCACCGGATGGAAAGGCTCGGCCGGCTCGACCTGGTTCTCGTGGTCGGTCAGGCTGGCTTCCAGCGTCGCGGCGAGCAGCACCTCCAGGTTGCGGCGGCCGGTGTCCGGCGTGCCGTACTTGGTCGAAATGACTTCGCCCTGCTCGGTCAGCCGGATCTGTCCGGATACGGCGCCGGCCGGCTGGGCGAGGATCGCGTGGTAGGACGGGCCGCCGCCGCGGCCGACCGAGCCGCCGCGGCCGTGGAACAGCCGCAGCCGCACGCCGTGCTCGCGGAACACCGCGGTCAGCGCGATCTCGGCCTTGTACAGTTCCCAGCCCGAGGTCAGGAAACCGCCGTCCTTGTTCGAGTCGGAATAGCCGAGCATGACTTCCTGCTCGTCGCTCCGGCCGGCGATCAGCTGACGGTAGATGGGCAGGCGGAACAGCGTATCCATCGTCGCCGCGCTCTTCTGCAGGTCCTCGATGGTCTCGAACAGCGGGATGATGTTGACGTCGAGGCGCGGCGGGGTTGGCGTCCCGTCGCCCGGCAGCAGCAGCCCGGATTCCTTCAGCAGCAGCGCCAGTTCGAGCAGGTCGGAGACGCCGTCGGTCTTCGAGATGATGCAGTTGGGCAGCGCCGCGGCGCCGTACTTGGCGCGCAGTTCGCGGGCGGCGAAGAAGATGTCGAGTTCGCCGCGGGTTTCGTCGGAATACTCGACATACGGCGAATACAGCGGGCGCGGCGTCGCGATTTCCGCGGTCAACAGCGCGATCCGCTCGTTTTCCGGCAGCGCTTCGTAATCCGGGCAGCGGCCGGCGCGGGCCAGCAGTTCGCCGACGCTGCGCGCATGCACGTCGGAATTCTGGCGCAGGTCGATCGGCGCCAGGTGGAAACCGAACACCTGCACCGCGCGCAGCAGCCGGCGCAGCCGGCCGCCGGCCAGGCGGGCGCTGCCGTTGAGCTTCAGCGAGTTGGCCAGCACCTTGAGATCGGCGCGCAGCGCGTCCGGCGTCGCGTAGGGCTCGGCGTGGCCGATCTCGTGACGGGCCGGTTCGACTTGGTCGAGCGCCCGGGCGGTCGCCGCGAGCCGCGCGTAGATGCCGGACAGCGCGCGGCGGTAGGGCTCGTCGGCGCGCTGCGGCGAATGGTCGGTCGAGTGCTCGGCCAGCGCCACGAGTTCCGGCGTGACCTGGACCAGCAGGTCGGACAGCGGCAGCTCGCCGCCGAGTTCATGCACCTCGTCGAGGTAGTGGCGCAGCGTCGCGGCCGACTGCAGGCGCAGCGCTTCGCGCAGGATGCCCGCAGTGACGTAGGGATTGCCGTCGCGGTCGCCGCCGATCCACGAGCCGACGCGGAAGAAGGGCGGCAGCGCCCAGACCTTTTCCGGGTAGCGCAGCTGCAGCTGCTGCGTCGCCTGGATGTACAGGCGGGGCAGTTCGGTGAAGAAGGTCTCGTCGAAGTAGGTGATGCCGTTCTTGACCTCGTCGATGACCTTCAGCCGCACCGGGCGCAGCA
The DNA here is from genome assembly GCA_028687035.1 of Dechloromonas sp. GTDB lineage: Bacteria > Pseudomonadota > Gammaproteobacteria > Burkholderiales > Rhodocyclaceae > Azonexus. Next base: position 343,966 of record JAQUAX010000001.1, read on the forward strand.
TCCGCGACTGCCACAGCGTCAGGATCGCGTTGGCCAGCGCCAGGTCGTTGTCGGCCTGTTCTTCCGGCGTCATCTGCAGGCGCTCGCGCCGGTCGAGCAGGCGGGCGAGGTCGCGGTGGTTGCGGATCAGGCTCTGGCGCTGGACCTCGGTCGGGTGCGCGGTGAGCACCGGGGCGACCAGCGCGTGCGCGAAGAAGTCGGCGATCGCCTCGGCCGGCACCTTCGCGGTCGACAGCGCGTCGAGGGCGTAAACCAGGCTGCCCTCGCGCGGCGGCGAGCCGGCCAGGTCGTGGGCGCGGCGCCGGCGGATGTGGTGCTCGTCCTCGGCGATGTTGGCCAGTTGCAGGAAGTAGGAAAAGGCGCGGACGACGACCTGGGTCGTGTCGCGCGGCAGCGGGTCGAGCAGCGCGGCCAGCTCGTCGCGGGCGGCCGGGTCGCCGTCGCGGGCGAAGCGCACGGCGGTCTGGCGGACGCGCTCGACGATCCCGAAAACGGCGTCGCCTTCCTGTTCGCGGACGGTGTCGCCGAGGATGCGGCCGAGCAGGCGGATGTCGTCGCGCAGCGGTTCGTCCTTGCCGGTGTCGAGCGTGTCCTGGCGCATTTAGTGTTTCCTGACGAGGAGGACGGAAGCGTCGGCCATCTTGGCCACCTGCTCGGCGACCGAGCCGAGGATCAGCCGGGCCAGCCCGCGCCGGCCGTGGCGGCCGAGCACGATCAGGTCGACGCCGAGGCTGGCGGCCTGGTCGATCAGCACCTCGGACACCCGGCGCTCGCGCGCTTCGAGCAGCACGGTGTCGACCTCGACGCCGTCGGCCGTCCGGGCGGCTTCGGCGAGCAGTTCGCGGCCGGCGTCGGCGATCGCCTGCAGCGCGTGGTCGAGGTTCAGCGTCGTCGAGAAGGTCCGGCTGTGCATGCCCATCAGCGTCTCGTCGGCGACGTGGGCGATGGTCAGCCGGGCGCCGCTGCAGCGGGCGATATGGACGGCTTCGGCGAGCGCGCCGCGGGAGGTGTCGCTGTCGTCGATGGCGACGAGGATTTTCTTGTACATCGGTGTTCTCCAGGGAATGCGGTTATCGTGGGGCAACCTTACCAAGCCCGCTGCCGGCCTGCAGTTAGGGAAATCCTGTGGTGCCGGCGGGGCATGATGCTGGCGCGGACGGCTCAGCAGCCGATGCTGTCCGCCGGGCGCGAGCAGGCTTCGAGCAGGTAGGCGACGGAGCGGTAGTTCACCCCTGTTTCGGCGGTCAGGCCGATCTCGCAGGTGCGGTTGGTCGAGACGCCGCAGGCGCAGCCGGCCGGCGCTTTTTCGTGCAGCCCGGCGTCGAGGTGGCGCAGCGCGTGCCGGTTCAGCTCCGGCACGACGAAGCCGCGGTCGCCGCCAAAGCCGCAGCAGGTGACGCCGTCCGGCTCGACGATCTGCTCGACGCAGGCGGCGAGCAGCGTGCGCAGCTTGGCGTCGGCGCCGCTGCGCTTGACGCTGCAATTGACGTGCAGCGCGACCGGGCCGGGCTGCCGGGTCAGCCTCAGCCGCGGCAGCAGCGCGTCGTGGGCGAATTCGTGGAAGTCGTAGAGCTTCAGGCGGCCGGCCAGGTGCTTCTGCATGCGCGCCGAGCAGGCGCTGGCGTCCATGACGACCGGAATGCGGCCGTTGTCGGATGCCTTCATCAGCGCGGCTTCCAGCGTGTTCGACATGTCCTCGGCCGCTTCGGCCATGCCCTTGCTCGCCAGCATCTGGCCGCAGCACAGTTGCTCGAAGCCTTCGGGCAGGACAGGCGCGTAGCCGGCGCGGACCAGGACTTCCTGCACGACGTCGCCGAGCTGCTGCTCGCCGGGTTCGGACGGTCCGAAGATGCGGCCGCCGCAGGTCGGGAAATAGACCACGGGGTCGCCCGCGACCCGGCGTTCGGCCGGCGCCCGGCCGGCCGGCGGCATCCGGTCGCGCCAGGCGCCGCCCGACAGGCGCTTCATCAGGCCGTCGCCGAGCACGCCGGAAACCGCGTGGCCGACCTTGAGGCCGAGGCGGGCGGCGCCGGAGAAGGCGCCGAAATGCTCGCCCGTCCAGGCATGCACGGCGCGCGCCGCGTCGCCCAGCCGGCGGCCGCGCAGGCGGCGGGTCAGGTCGCCGGTGTCGATGCCGACCGGGCAGGCCGTCGAGCACAGGCCGCAGCCGGCGCAGGTGTCCAGGCCCATGTAGGCGTAATCCTCGCCCATGCTGCCGGGGTGTTCCCCGGCCGCGGCGCGGCGCGCCAGTTCGCGCACGCTGGTGATGCGCTGGCGCGGGCTCAGCGTCAGCCGGTGCGAGGGGCAGAGCGGTTCGCAGAAGCCGCATTCGATGCAGCGGTCGACGATGTCTTCGGCGGCCGGCATCGGCTTCAGGTTTTCGAGGTGGGCGTGGGCGTTGTCGTTGATGATGACGCCCGGATTGAGCAGGCCTTCCGGATCGAACAGCGTCTTGATCCGGCGCATCAGGTCGGCGGCTTCCTTGCCCCATTCCATCTCGACGAAGGGCGCCATGTTGCGGCCGGTGCCGTGCTCGGCCTTCAGCGAGCCGTCGTACTTCTCGACCACCAGCTTGCAGACGTCGTCCATGAAGCGTGCGTAGCGGTCGATCTCGGCCGGGGCGCCGAAATCCTGCGTGAACACGAAGTGCAGGTTGCCTTCGAGCGCGTGGCCGAAGATGATCGCCTCGTGGTAGCCGTGGTGGCGCAGCAGCGCCTGCAGGTCGAGCGTGGCGTCGGCCAGCGCCGGCACCGGGAAGGCGACGTCCTCGATCAGCACCGTGGTGCCGGTGCGGCGCATCGCGCCGACGGCCGGGAAGGTGCCTTTGCGCACCTTCCAGTACATGTCGCAGGTTGCCGGGTCGGTCGAGAAAGCGATCGGCTCGACGGTGGAAATGCCGGCAATCGCGGCGTGCACCGCGGCGATCTTGTCCTGCAGCGCGTCGGCCGAGCCGGCGCGCACCTCGATCAGCAGCGCGGCGGCGTCTTCGCCCAGTTCGCGGATGATCGCCGGCAGCCCGGGCTTGTTCTCGACCGAGTGCAGCGCCGGGCGGTCGAGCAGTTCGACCGCACTGACCGCCAGATGCGCCGGCTGCGGCTTCAGGCGGATGACCGCCTCGCAGGCGCTGCGGATGTCCGGGAAGAAGACCAGCGCCGAGGCCTTGAACGGGTCCTCGACCACGGTCTGGTAGGTGATCCGGGTCATGAAGCCGAGCGTGCCTTCCGAGCCGATCATCAGGTGGGCCAGGATGTCGATCGGGTCCTCGAAATCGACCAGCGCGTTGAGGCTGTAGCCGGTGGTGTTCTTGATCCTGAACTTGTGGCGGATGCGTTCGGCGAGCGCCGCGTTGGCGCGGGTTTCCCGGCCCAGGCGGTCGAGTTCGCCGAGCAGCGCGGCGTGCGATGCCTTGAAGGCGGCGATGCTGGCCGGGTCCTCGGTGTCGAGCAGGCTGCCGTCGGCGAGCATCACGCGCAGGCCGGCCAGCGTCCTGTAGCTGTTCTGCGCCGTGCCGCAGCACATGCCGGACGCGTTGTTGGCGGCGATGCCGCCGATCTTCGCGGCGCCGATCGACGCCGGGTCGGGGCCGATCTTCCGGCCGTGCGGGGCGAGCCGGCGATTGACCTCGCCGCCGACCATGCCGGGACCGACACGGACCTGGCTGGCGTCGTCGGCCAGCTCGAAGGTCGCGAAGCCTTCGCCGATCAGCGCCAGCACGCCGTCCGAGATGGCCTGGCCGGACAGGCTGGTGCCGGCGGCGCGGAAGGTGACCGGGGTGCGGTTTTGCCGGGCCGCGGTCAACACCGCCCGGGCGTCGTTTTCCGACTCGATGACGGCGACGACCTGCGGGATCAGCCGGTAGAAGCTTGCATCCGTGCCGTAGGCCAGGCGGCGCAGGTCGTCGGTGATGACCTGGTGGGCGGGGAGGTGGAGGGTGAGTTGCTGGATCAACGGGGTCATGTTTTTTTGGTTCAGTTGATTGGGCGTTGTGGCTGGTGGATGCGCTGTTGTTCGCCGTTGACCGGCGCCTTACTTTCTTCTTGCTTCGCCAAGAAGAAAGTAAGCAAAGAAGAAGGCGACCCCGGGTCGGCGCCGGGCTGACGCCCGGTTCCCTGCGCTACTCGGCCTTGGCGGGGGCTGCGGAACTCGGCCCTGCGGGCCTCAGACAGTCCTCGCCCTTTTTCCGCCAAGCCCTGCGTTGCTCGGCGCCTCCCAGGGGAGATTGGAGAACCGATCGGAGATTTGCGGTGGACGCGGAAATTGGGCGAAAAATGCGGTGCACCGCGCATTCGTCGTTGTTTGTTGCTGTGGCCGTTCAGCGTCGACGCTGTTGGGCCCCTTGGGAGGCGCCGAGCAACGCAGGCGGGGCGGGGGCCTTCGGCTCGCATTGTCTGAGCCGCAGGCGAGTTCATGCGAGCCGCCCGGCCTGCCGAGTAGCGCAGGGAACCCGCGCAGCGGGCGCCGACCCAGGGGTCGCCTTTTCTTTGGCTACTTTCTTTTGGCGAAGCAAAAGAAAGTACGCCCGCCGTCCAGGCGGAATTCCCTGGCAACATCTAGCCCCGTTCCCTCAACATATCCCGCAACCGCTTGGGCGCCGGCCGCAACGGCGTCCGCACCGAAGTCCACGCCCCCTGCCGCGACGGCAGAAATCCACCCAGCCGGCTTCCCAGCCACGAAACCATCCGGTACAGCGCGGGCGACTGGTAAACGACGGCCCAGGCCCGCCAGATCGCCGAGATCAGCGGCGAGTAGCCGGCCCCCTGGCCGCGCATCACCGGGTTCGCACGCGGCGCCGAAAAGGCTTCCTCCCGCAAACGCATCAGCAATTCGGGAATCGGGATCTTCACCGGGCAGACTTCGCCGCAGGCGCCGCACAGCGACGACGCGGTGGTCAGTCCGGCGGTGGCGTCCAGCCCGAGCAGGTGCGGCGACACGATCTTGCCGATCGGTCCGGGATAGGTCGTGCCGTAGGCGTGGCCGCCGATCCGGCTGTAGACCGGGCAGTGGTTCATGCAGGCGCCGCAGCGGATGCACTGCAGCGTCTTGCGCAGCTGCTCGTCGGCGTAGGCCTGGCTGCGGCCGTTGTCGAGCAGCACCAGGTGGACTTCCTCGGGGCCATCCTTCTCGCCTGGCTGCCTCGGCCCGGAGATCATGTTGAAGTAGGTCGAGATGTTCTGGCCGGTCGCCGAGCGGGTCAGCAGCGAGTACAGCGGCGGCACGTGCTCGAGCTTCTCGACGATCTTCTCGATGCCGGTGATCGCGATGTGGATGGCCGGTGCCGTCGTGCACATGCGGCCGTTGCCTTCGTTCTCGACCAGGCACAGCGTGCCGGTCTCGGCGACGGCGAAATTGACGCCGGACAGGCCGATCTCGGCTTCGAGGAATTTGCGGCGCAGCACGTCGCGGCCGATCTGGATCAGCGCGTCCACGTTGTCGGTGTAATCGACGCCGGGCACCTTCTCGTGGAACAGCCGGGCGATCTCCTCCTTGGTCTTGTGGATCGCCGGCATGATGATGTGCGACGGCTTTTCGCCGGCCAGCTGGACGATGTACTCGCCCATGTCGGATTCCAGCGCCTCGATGCCGGCCGCTTCGGCGGCGTGGTTCAGCTCGATTTCCTCGCTGACCATCGACTTGCCCTTGACCATCTTCGTCGCGCCGTGGCCCTGGACGATGCCGAGGATGATCGCGTTGGCCTCGTCGGGCGTCTCCGCCCAGTGCACCTTGACGCCGTTCGCGGTCAACCGGCTTTCGAGCTGCAAAAGCAGGTCCGGCAGCTTCGCCAGGTTGTACTGGCGGATCGCTTCGCCCAGCGAACGCAGGCTTTCCAGTTCCTCGGGATCGGGAAACTGGGCGGCGCGCTTCGCCATCAGGAAGTCCATCGCGCCGCGGAAGCTCTGGCGCAGGAAGGGGTTGTCGACGACGGCCTTCGACCGGGCACGGAAGCCGTCGGCCGGCCTGAAATGCAGCGTGTGTTCGCTCATTGCGCAGCCTCCGTCGTTTCGATCAGCAGCACGATCAGCTCCTTCGGGCCGTGCGCGCCGTAGGCCAGCGTCTGCTGGATGTCGGCGGTCTTCGACGGGCCGGAGATCAGCAGCGCATTGGTCGGCAGGCCGTTCTTCCAGCCTTCGGCGGTCATCGCCTCGAAGAAGGTGTTGTGGATTCGGGTCGCATCGAGCAGCACGATGTGCACCGGCGGCACCAGCGACATCAGGCGCGGCTCCAGCGCATCCGGCCACAGGATCAGCGTGCCGGTCTCGGCGATCGCGGCGCGCGCGCCGGTCAGGCTGGCCGGCGTGGCCTCGAACATTTCCGTTTTCCAGGCCTCGATCGCCATGTCATAGACGCTGCAGTCGATGCCGTGCGGCGGCAGGTCGTCGAGCGCGGCGTCGCCGTGCGGCGTGCCTTCGGCGACCAGCAGCCTGTCGATGGCGCGCGCCTTGAGCACGGCGTGCAGGGTCTGCGTCCAGTTGCCGGGCGTCACGGCATGCACTTCGGCGTGCGCCAGTTCGATGAAGTGGCGGAAGCGCCTGGCCTTGTCGGCCGCCGTTTCGACCGGGCGATGCCCGGCATACCAGGCGGCGACGTCGGGCAGGGCGTTCGCGGTGGACGGCGCGTTCTGCCGCAATTTCGCGAGGATGCGATCGCGGGCGAGGGCGCTCATTGGGCACCTCCGGTGCGGCGCAGCAGGAAGCTCGCGATGTGTTCGCCGGGCAGGCTGGGCGTCGTCCGGCCGGCCTGTTCGTCCTGCCAGGCGGCGTGGCCGAGGATGTTCATCAGGCAGCCGCAGTCGGCGCTGACCACGAGCTCGGCGCCGGTCGCCTTCAGCGCCTTGACCTTGTCCTCGACCATCGCGCCGGAGATTTCCGGCTGCTTGACCGAGAAGGTGCCGCCGAAGCCGCAGCATTCGGCTTCATGGTCCTGCGTCGCGACGCGGACGTTTTTCAGGTCGCCGAGCAGGCGGCGTCCGGTCAGGTGCACGCCCATCTCGCGGCGCGCCGAGCACGAGGTGTGCAGCACGACGGTGCAGTCGCCGCCGCGGTCCTGCGGCTGCCAGCCGAGCACGTTGACCAGGAAATCGGTGAATTCGTGAATGCGCGCCGACAGCGCCTCGGCCTGGGCCTTGCGCTGCGGGTCGGCGGCGAACAGCGTCGGGTAGTGGTGCTTCATCATGCCGGCGCAGGAACCGGAGGGCACGACGACCGGCCAGTCTTCCGGGAACAGCGTCAGCTGGTGCGCGGCGACGCGCCGGGCCTCGTCCGGAAAACCGCTGGTGTAGGCCGGTTGACCGCAGCAGGTCTGTTCTTCCGGGAAATGGACGCGGATGCCTTCGCGTTCGAGCAGCGTGATCGCATCCATCCCGGCGCCCGGGAAAAACTGATCGACGACGCAGGTCGCGAAGAAGTAGATGTCGCTGGGGCGACGGGCGGATTCGACGGGTTCGCTCATGGTGTCTCCAGTTGGTAAATTGGTCAAACCAATATTCGGCGTGCTGGAAATGTACGATACAACCGGTACTTAGTCAATAAAACAAGGGAAATCCCGAGGCTTGCAGTTTACCGTTCGGCTGATTAGAATGGCGTGGTCTTACCAATCAAGGCTCAATTCCGCATGCCGAACAAGGTCCAGGTGCCGCGCATTTCCGATGCCGTCGCCGCTTCGCTGGAGCGCCGCATTCTCGAAGGCTCGCTGAAACCCGGCGACCGCCTGCCGCCGGAGCGCGAACTGGCGGCCGAACTCGGCGTGTCCCGCCCGAGCCTGCGCGAGGCGATCCAGAAGCTGGCGTCGAAGGGCCTGGTGCAAAGCCGCCAGGGCGGCGGCACCTATGTCACCGACAGCCTGAATTCGACCTTTTTCGACCCCTGGCGCGACATGCTCGGCAATCACCCGAACCTGCGCGAGGACATGCTGGAATTCCGGCGCATGGCCGAGGGGCAGGCCGCGGAGTGGGCCGCCGAGCGCGCCACCGAGGCCGACCTGCAGCGCCTGGACCAGGCCTTCGAGGCGCTCCGGGCCGCTTTTGCCGGCGACGACACCGAGCAGCGCTCGGCAGCCGACATCGATTTTCACCAGGCGATCGGCGATGCCGCGCACAACGCGCTGCTCGGCCATCTCTCCGCAGCCCTGCTGCGCCTGATGCACGACAACATCCGGCTGAACCTCGGCGAGCTGAAGAGCGTGCCGGCCGCCGGTGCGCTGCTGATGAGCCAGCACGGCGCGATTCACGCCGCGATCCGCGACCGCAAGCCGGCCGTCGCCCGCGCCGCGGCCGAGACGCACATCGACTTCGTCCGCGAGACGCTGGCCCAGTCGCTGCGCTCCGCCGCCCGCCGCGAAACGGCCGAACGCCGCCTGAACACCGATTTCACGACTTCCTGATTTTCAATTCGCCCCCCAGAAAGGACCTCCATGGAACAGCTCGTCATTCCCTTCGAAAAACTGCGCATGACCGACGTCGACCAGGTCGGCGGCAAGAATTCCTCGCTCGGTGAAATGATCTCGCAGTTGGCCGACACCGGCGTCCGCGTGCCCGGCGGCTTCGCGACAACGGCCCACGCCTACCGCATCTTCCTGGCCCAGTCCGGCCTCGACGCCAAGATCAACGCGGCGCTCGACGCACTCGACGTCGATGACGTCAATGCGCTGGTCAGGACCGGCGCCGAGATCCGTCAGTGGGTGCTCGACACGCCGTTCCCGATGGAACTGACGATCGCGATCACCGAACAGTACCAGCGCCTGGTCGCCGATTCCGGCGCCGACATGTCGTTCGCCGTGCGCTCGTCGGCCACCGCCGAAGACCTGCCGGACGCGTCCTTCGCCGGCCAGCAGGAAACCTTCCTGAACATCGTCGGTCTGGAAAACATCATGCACGCGATCAAGGAAGTCTTCGCGTCGCTGTACAACGACCGCGCCATCTCCTACCGCGTGCACAAGGGCTTCCTGCACGCCGACGTCGCGCTGTCGGCCGGCATCCAGCGCATGGTCCGTTCCGACAAGGGCGCGGCCGGCGTGATGTTCACGCTCGACACCGAATCCGGTTTCCGCGATGCGGTGTTCGTCACCTCCAGCTACGGCCTCGGCGAAACCGTCGTCCAGGGCGCCGTCAACCCGGACGAGTTCTACGTGCACAAGCCGATGCTCGAAGCCGGCAAGAAGGCCGTCGTCCGCCGCAACCTCGGCTCCAAGATGATCAAGATGGTGTTCGCCGCCGAGAAGGTCGCCGGCAAGTCGACGATCACCATGGATGTCGAAGAGAGCCTGCGTCATCAGTTCTCGATCAACGACGAGGAGGTCATGGAACTGGCCCGCTACGCGCAGATCATCGAGAAGCACTACGGCCGCCCGATGGACATCGAATGGGGCAAGGACGGCGTCGACGGCAAGCTGTACATCCTGCAGGCCCGTCCGGAAACCGTGCAGTCGCAGGCGACCGCCGGCAAGCAGGAGAAGTTCAAGCTGAAGTCCTACTCCAAGGTGCTGGCTTCCGGCCGCGCGATCGGCCAGAAGATCGGCGTCGGTCCGGTGCGCATCGTCCATGACCCGAAGGAAATGGACAAGGTCCAGCCGGGCGACGTGCTGGTCGCCGACATGACCGACCCGAACTGGGAGCCGGTGATGAAGCGCGCTTCGGCGATCGTCACCAACCGCGGCGGCCGTACCTGCCACGCGGCGATCATCGCGCGCGAACTGGGCATCCCGGCCATCGTCGGCTGCGGCGACGCGACCGAGACGCTCAATGAAGGCGACCTGGTCACCGTGTCCTGCACCGAAGGCGACACCGGCCACGTCTACCGCGGCCGCCTCGACTTCGAAGTCACCACCCGCGACATCTCGGCGATGCCGGACGTCCCGGTCAAGGTCATGATGAACGTCGGCAACCCGGAACTCGCCTTCGAGTTCGCGCAGCTGCCGAACGCCGGCGTCGGCCTGGCCCGCGTCGAGTTCATCATCAACAACGTGATCGGCATCCACCCGAAGGCCATCCTCGACGTCGAGCGCCTACCGGCCTCGAAGCGCGACGAGATCAAGCGCCGCGCCCGCGGCTACGCCAGCCCCAAGGACTTCTTCGTCGAGAAGCTGGTCGAGGGCGTCGCCACCATCGCCGCCGCCTTCTGGCCGAACCCGGTGATCGTCCGTTTGTCCGACTTCAAGTCGAACGAATACCGCAAGCTGCTCGGCGGTGAACTCTACGAGCCGGAAGAGGAAAACCCGATGCTCGGCTTCCGTGGCGCCTCGCGCTACGTCGCGCAGTCCTTCCGCGACTGCTTCGAGATGGAATGCCGCGCGATGAAGCGCGTGCGTGAAGAAATGGGCCTGACCAACGTGCAGCTGATGGTGCCCTTCGTGCGCACCGTCGGCGAAGGCCAGGCGGTCGTCGACCTGCTGGCCGAACATGGCCTGAAGCAGGGCGAACACGACCTGAAGCTGATCATGATGTGCGAAATCCCGTCCAACGCGCTGCTGGCCGACGATTTCCTGAAGATCTTCGACGGCTTCTCGATCGGTTCCAACGACCTGACCCAGCTGACGCTGGGCCTGGACCGCGACTCCGGCCTGGTTGCCAACCTGTTCGACGAGCGCGACCCGGCGGTCAAGATGCTGCTGGCGATGGCGATCTCTGCTGCCAACAAGGCCGGCAAGTACATCGGCATCTGCGGCCAGGGCCCGTCCGACCACCCGGACCTCGCCGAGTGGCTGATGGACCAGGGGATCTCGTCGATCTCGCTGAACCCGGATACCGTCGTCGATACCTGGACGCGCCTGGCAGGGCACAAGAAGGGCTGATCGTCGCGGTAGATGCAACAAAAATGCAATAAGTGAAAAAGACCGGGTTTTGCCCGGTCTTTTTTTTCATTTGCACCTTGGCTTAAACCCACCTAGGTCATGGGTGTTTTTGGGATTACAATGCCGCGCTGCAGGCGGAAAAAATACAAAAACTACTGATTTGGCCATCGGAAAACAGGTCGTCGGGCAATGAAACACAAAACACATCTGAGGCATGACAAAGCGTTCGATATGCCGGCGTTGCGGCAGCGAATGCTGGATATCCTGGGGAAGGACAGGGAGCTTTACCCCTTCGGCCTGGAAAGCAAGTTTCCGCATGTCTTTGCGAATATCGTCCATCTCTGGGGATCGCCCGAGATGGAACCCTATTTCCAGAGCCTGATGGTTGCCGATCGTCCTGGCCGGCAGGGCTTTCCGGCCGACGCGGCGCTCGAGATCCTGCGCCTGTCGCTGGCCCACGGCACGCTGAATCCGGCTGCCGAGGCCGACAAGTATGCCTGGGCGTCGGCCAGCGACCAGGAGTTCAAGGAATTTCTCGACCGCCGCCACCACGGCGAGCGGCGTCAGCACATCGAGCCGCCGCTGACGGTCACCGAGCGTCGCGTCGAGCCGCGGCGGACTGAAGATGCTGCCCGTCCGACGGCCAGCGCCGCCGAGCGCGAAGCCTTCCGGCAGTCGCTGATCGCCGGCTTCGTCCGCTGGATTCAGGCCAACGACCTGCTGAAGCGCCTGCCGCCGAACGAGTTGCGCGACGCCTTCGCGGTCGCGCTGCGCCAGGTCCTGCACGAGCAGGAGCCGGGCGACCTGCCGCCGATCAGCTGGGACTGACCCGGCTCAGCGGTCGAACAGCAGTGCCGCGGCGACCTGGCGGCCTTCGCTGGCGAGGATGTTGTAGGTGCGGCAGGCGGCCTGCAGGTCCATGACCTCGAGGCCGATGCCGGCCGGCGCGAAGGGCCGCATCAGCGCCCCGGCCGGAAAGCGCAGCCGGTTGCCGGTACCGAGCAGCACGATTTCGACGCCCAGACCGAGCAGCGTCTGCATGTCGGCTTCGCCCAGTGTCTCGACGGTCGCGGTCGACCAGCCCGGACGCAGCGAATCGGGCAGCAGGATCAGGTTTTGTTCGTATTTTTCGTGGTTGACCGCGACATAGCCTTCCCCGTAGGCGGTGAACAGGTTGATGCCGGCGGTATTCGAGATGTGGAGTTTCACAGCGTCTGCTTCCGGTAAGGCCCGCCGAAATTGCGGTGCACCATGCGATAAAGTAGGATTATACCTTTGGCCGAAAGCCGCCAAGCCGGAAGCTCCGCATGAAACACGTCAAGAAATCCGCCAAACTCGCCAACGTCTGCTACGACATCCGCGGCCCCGTGCTGCAGAAGGCCAAGCAGATGGAGGAAGAGGGCCACAAGATCATCAAGCTGAACATCGGCAACCTCGCCGCGTTCGGCTTCGATTCGCCGGAAGAAATCCAGCAGGACATCATCCGCAACCTGCCGAACGCGGCCGGCTACACCGATTCGAAGGGCATCTTCAACGCGCGTAAGGCGATCATGCATTACACGCAGCAGAAGGGCATCAAGGGCATCACGCTGGAGGACATCTACGTCGGCAACGGCGTGTCCGAGCTGATCGTCATGGCGATGAACGCGCTGCTCGACGCCGGCGACGAAGTGCTGGTGCCGGCCCCGGACTACCCGCTGTGGACGGCGGCGATCAGCCTTTCCGGCGGCACGCCGGTGCATTACCTGTGCGACGAGTCGAACGGCTGGCTGCCGGACATGCACGACATCCGCAAGAAGATCACCAAGCACACCAAGGCGATCGTCATCATCAACCCGAACAACCCGACCGGTGCGCTGTATCCGGACGAGGTGCTGCTCGAAATCATCCAGGTCGCCCGCGAACATCACCTGACCATCTACGCCGACGAGGTGTACGACAAGGTGCTGTACGACGACGAGAAGCACACCTCGATCGCCTCGCTGGCCGACGACCTGCTGATGATCACCTTCAACGGCCTGTCGAAGAACTACCGTTCCTGCGGCTACCGCGCCGGCTGGCTGGTCGTTTCCGGCGACAAGCGCCATGCCAGGGACTACATCGAGGGCCTCGACATGCTGGCCTCGATGCGGCTGTGCGCCAACGCGCCCGGCCAGCACGGCATCCAGACCGCGCTCGGCGGCTACCAGAGCATCGACGACCTGGTCCGCGAGGGCGGCCGCCTGCGCCGCCAGCGCGACATCGCGCACGAGCTGATCACCGCGATTCCCGGCGTCACCTGCGTCAAGCCGAAGGCCACGCTGTACATGTTCCCGAGGCTCGACCCGAAGATCTACCCGATCAAGGACGACCAGGCATTCATCGCCGAACTGCTGCAGGAGGTCAAGGTGCTGCTGGTCCAGGGCACCGGCTTCAACTGGCCGCATCCGGATCATTTCCGCCTGGTCTTCCTGCCGCACGAGGACGACCTCAAGGAAGCGGTCGGCCGCATCGCGCGCTTCCTCGAGTCCTACCGCAAACGTCACAACACCAACCATCTCATCAATAAAGACTGATCATGAAACCCATCAATGTTGGCCTTATCGGCATCGGCACCGTCGGCGGTGGCACCTGGACCGTACTCAAGCGCAATGCGGAGGAAATCACCCGTCGCGCCGGCCGCCCGATCCGGATTACCGCCGTGGCCGACAGGAATGTGGAACTGGCGAAGCAGGTGACCGGCGGCGAAGCCCGTATCACCGACGATGCCTTCGCGCTGGTCAATGATCCGGAAATCGACATCATCGTCGAACTGATCGGCGGCTACGGCGTCGCCAAGGATCTGGTGATGCAGGCGATCGCCAACGGCAAGCACGTCGTCACCGCCAACAAGGCACTGCTCGCCGTGCATGGCACCGAAATCTTCAATGCCGCCCAGGAAAAGGGCGTCATGGTCGCCTTCGAGGCGGCGGTCGCCGGCGGCATCCCGGTCATCAAGGCGCTGCGCGAAGGTCTTTCCGCCAACCGCATCGAATGGGCGGCCGGCATCATCAACGGCACGACCAACTTCATCCTGTCCGAGATGCGCGACAAGGGCCTGTCCTTCGACAGCGTGCTCAAGGAAGCGCAACGCCTGGGCTATGCCGAAGCCGACCCGACCTTCGACATCGAAGGCGTCGACGCCGCGCACAAGGCGACGCTGATCGCTTCCATCGCCTTCGGCATCCCGGTGCAGTTCGACAAGGCCTACATCGAAGGCATCACCAAGCTCGAAGCCTCCGACATCAAGTACGCCGAACAGCTCGGCTACCGCATCAAGCTGCTCGGCATCGCCAAGCGCCGCGAAAACGGCGTCGAACTGCGCGTGCACCCGACGCTGATCCCGGCCAAGCGCCTGATCGCCAACGTCGAAGGCGCGATGAACGCGGTGCTGGTCAAGGGCGACGCCGTCGGTGCGACGATGTACTACGGCAAGGGCGCCGGCGCCGAGCCGACCGCCTCGGCCGTGATCGCCGACCTCGTCGACGTCACCCGCCTGGCCACCGCCGACGCGGCGCACCGCGTGCCGCACCTGGCCTTCCAGCCGGACGCGATGTCCAACCTGCCGATCCTGCCGATGAGCGAGATCGAGACCGGCTACTATCTGCGCCTGCGCGTCGAGGACAAGCCGGGCGTGCTGGCCGACATCACCCGCATCCTGGCCGACCAGCAGATCTCGATCGACGCCATGCTGCAGCGCGAGCCGGAAGAAGGCGAGGGCGAGACCGACATCATCATCCTGACCCACGTCTGCAAGGAAAGCGCCGCCGACGCCGCGATCGCCAAGATCGAAGGCCTGCCCGCGCAAAAGGGCAAGGTCAAGCGCATCCGTCTGGAAGAGCTGCAGTAAGCGAGGGCTACTGTCTTGTATCAATGCCACCCGCTTACCAGGGTGGCATTTTTATTGGGCGACAAAAGGATCTTTCGTCGCTTGGCCGCAGTGAAATGAAGGAGTTTATATGACCATACTCGTCACCGGCGGCGCCGGCTTCATCGGCAGCAATTTCGTCCTGGACTGGCTGGCGCAATCGGCCGAGCCGGTGATCAACCTGGATGCGCTGACCTACGCCGGCAACCGGCAGAACCTCGTCGCGCTCGACGACGATGCACGGCACATTTTCGTGCATGGCGACATCGGCGATTTCGATCGGGTGGCGAAGCTGCTGGCCGAGCATCAGCCGCGGGCGGTGCTCAATTTCGCGGCCGAATCGCACGTCGACCGCAGCATCCACGGTCCGGAGGATTTCATCCAGACCAACATCGTCGGCACCTTCCGCCTGCTTGAAGCGGTGCGGGCCTACCACGGTCAACTGCCCGCAGCGGCCAAGAACGCCTTCCGCTTCCTGCATGTGTCGACCGACGAAGTGTATGGCTCGCTCGGCCAGGCCGATCCGGCCTTCCGCGAAACCCACCGCTACGAGCCGAACAGTCCGTATTCGGCGAGCAAGGCGGCGAGCGACCACCTGGTGCGGGCCTATCACCATACCTACGGCCTGCCGGTGCTGACCACCAACTGCTCGAACAACTACGGCCCCTACCATTTCCCGGAGAAGCTGATCCCGCTGGTCATCCACAACGCGCTGGCCGGCAAGCCCCTGCCGATCTACGGCGACGGCCAGCAGATCCGCGACTGGCTGTACGTCAAGGACCACTGCAGCGCGATCCGCCGGGTGCTCGAAGCCGGCCGGCTGGGCGAAACCTACAATGTCGGCGGCTGGAACGAGAAGGCCAACCTCGAGGTCGTGCACACGCTGTGCGCCATCCTCGACGAACTGAGCCCGCGTGCCGACGGCCAGTCCTACGCCACGCAGATCACCTTCGTCACCGACCGTCCGGGCCACGACCGGCGCTACGCGATCGACGCCTCGAAGCTCGAACGCGAACTCGGCTGGAAGCCGGCGGAAACCTTCGAGACCGGCATCCGCAAGACCGTGCAGTGGTACCTCGACCATCAGGACTGGGTCGCCAACGTTACCAGTGGCGCCTACAAGCAGTGGGTCGGCCAACAGTACGGAGCCGCCGCGTGAAATTCCTGCTGACAGGCAAGAACGGTCAGGTCGGCTTCGAACTGCAACGCGCGCTGGCCCCGCTCGGCGAAGTCGTCGCCGTCGACCGCAGCGCGTGCGACCTGGCCGATCCGGACGCGATCCGCGCCCTGATCGCCGGGCTGCGCCCGGACGTCATCGTCAATCCGGCCGCCTACACCGCGGTCGACCGCGCGGAAAGCGACGAAACCGCGGCGCACGCGATCAACGCCACCGCCCCCGGCGTGATCGGCGAAGCCGCCCGGGCCATCGGCGCCGTTGTCGTGCATTACTCCACCGACTACGTCTTCGACGGCTCGGGCGAGGGCGCCTACCGGGAAAGCGATACCCCCAACCCGCAAAGCGTCTACGGCCGGACCAAGCTGGCCGGCGAACAGGCGCTGCAGGCCAGCGGCGCCGACCATCTGATCTTCCGGACCAGCTGGGTGTTCGGCGCGCACGGTGGCAATTTCGCCAAGACCATGCTGCGCCTGGCCGGCGAACGCGACGTGCTGAAAGTCGTCGCCGACCAGTACGGCGCCCCGACCCCGGCCGCGCTGCTGGCCGACGCCACCGCGCAGGTGCTCGGCCGCCTGCAGCGGGAAGGGAAGCGCGGCTTCCCCTTCGGCCTCTACCACCTGGTCGCCGACGGCGTCACCACCTGGCATGCCTACGCCCAGGCCGTCGTTTCGGCCGCCGCGGCCGCCGGCAAGCCGCTGAAGATCGCGGCGGCCGACATCGAAGCGATCCCGACCTCGGCCTACCCGGTGCCCGCACCGCGCCCGGCCAACTCCCGGCTGAACACCGACCAATTCAGACAAGCCTTCGGCTTGCGCCTGCCGCCTTGGGAAGAAGGACTCGTCCACGTGCTGCAGCAGCTCCTTTGAAGGAAACGATTCATGCGTAAAGGCATCATCCTCGCCGGCGGCTCCGGCACCCGGCTCTATCCGGTGACACTCGCCGTCTCGAAACAACTCCTGCCGATCCACGACAAGCCGATGATCTACTACCCGCTGGCCACGCTGATGCTGGCCGGCATCCGGGACATCCTGATCATCTCCACGCCGCAGGACACCCCGCGCTTCACGCAACTGCTCGGTGACGGCAGCCAGTGGGGCCTGAACCTGCAATACGCCGTGCAGCCCAGCCCGGACGGCCTGGCCCAGGCCTTCGTCATCGGCCGCGACTTCGTCGGCCACGGCGACAGCGCGCTGGTGCTCGGCGACAACATCTTCTACGGCCACGAATTCGCCAACGACCTCGCCGCGGCCAGCGCGCGGAAGAGTGGCGCCACCGTCTTCGCCTACCACGTGCACGACCCCGAACGTTACGGCGTCGTCGAATTCGACGACGGCGGCCGGGCGGTCAGCCTCGAAGAGAAGCCGGCACAGCCCAAATCCAACTACGCGGTGACCGGCCTCTACTTCTACGACAACCAGGTGCTCGACATCGCCCGCGACCTCAAG
This sequence comes from Dechloromonas sp., assembly GCA_028687035.1. Lineage (GTDB taxonomy): Bacteria > Pseudomonadota > Gammaproteobacteria > Burkholderiales > Rhodocyclaceae > Azonexus. The sequence continues at coordinate 361,256 of JAQUAX010000001.1, forward strand.
CCCTCGGCACGCGGCGAACTGGAGATCACCGACGTCAACCGCATCTACCTGGAACGCAACCAGCTCAACGTCCAGGTCATGGGACGCGGCCATGCCTGGCTGGACACCGGCACCCACGAATCGCTGCTCGACGCCAGCCAGTTCATCGCGACGATCGAGAAGCGGCAGGGGCTGAAAGTCGCGTGTCCCGAGGAAATCGCCTTCCGGAAAGGCTGGCTCGACGCGGCCCAGCTCGAAGCGCTGGCCCGGCCGATGCTGAAGAACCCGTATGGCCAGTACCTGATGGGCCTGCTCAGCGAGAGGGTGTTCTGATGCGCGTGCTGCCTACGGTCATTCCGGAAGTGCTGGTCATCGAGCCGAAGGTCTTCGGCGACGACCGGGGATTCTTCTTCGAGAGCTTCAACCTCAAGGCCTTTCGCGAAGCGAGCGGGCTGGACGTCGACTTCGTGCAGGACAACCACTCCAAATCGGCGAAGCACGTGCTGCGCGGGCTGCACTATCAGATCCGTCAAGCCCAGGGCAAGCTGGTGCGGGTGGTGCAGGGCGAAGTCTTCGATGTCGCGGTGGACCTGAGAAAGAACGCCAAAACCTTCGGCCAGTGGGTGGGCATCCACCTGTCGGCGGAGAACAAGCGGCAGTTCTGGGTGCCGCCCGGCTTTGCGCACGGCTTTGTGGTGCTCAGCGAGACAGCGGAATTCCTGTACAAGACGACCGACTACTACGCACCCGAGCACGAGCGCTGCATCGCGTGGAACGATCCGGACCTCGACATCGACTGGCCGATCGACGGCGAACCCCGGCTGTCGGCCAAGGATGCTGTCGGGACGGCGTTTGCGGCGGCCGAGTATTTTGCTTGATGCAGGCGGCGCCCGTCTTCGGTTTGCTGCTTCTGCGCGCTGCGCTAGACTGCTGGCCTCCTGAAGCTTCATAGCCGAGTATCCATGCCTTCGATTGTTCCTGTGATCCTGTCCGGCGGTTCGGGCACGCGCCTTTGGCCGCTTTCCCGCGAGAAATATCCAAAGCAATTGCTGCCGCTGGTCGGTGAGCAGTCAATGCTGCAGGCGAGCGTGGTGAGGACCGACGGCATTACCGGACTGGTGGATCCGCTACTGGTCTGCAACGAGGAGCATCGTTTCGTCGTGGCTGAGCAGGTACGCCTGCTCGGCAAGCGCGGGCGGCTGATCCTGGAGCCGGTCGGGCGCAATACCGCGCCGGCCCTTACGTTGGCCGCGCTGCTGGCTGGCTGCGAGGGAGATGATCCGGTGCTGGTCGTGATGCCGGCGGATCACGTGATCCTTGATGGCGACGCGTTCCGTGATGCGGTCGCTCACGCTGCAGTGCTTGCCGAGGCCGGCAGGGCGGTGACCTTCGGCATCACGCCGGATTGCCCGGAGACTGGCTATGGCTACATCCGCAAGGGATCGTCGGTTGCCGGCAGCGCGAATGCATTCGAACTGGCGCAGTTCGTCGAGAAGCCGGGGCGCGAAACGGCGCAGGCCTACCTCGATTCGGGCGAGTATCTGTGGAATAGCGGGCTGTTCGTGATGAAGGCATCGGTCTGGCTGGATGCGCTGGCCATCTGCCGCCCGGATATCCTGGCAGCTTGCCGCGATGCACTCGAGGCGGGCGCGCAGGATGGCGATTTCGTTCGCGTGGACCAGAATCTGTTCGCTGCCTGCCCGGCCGATTCGATCGACTATGCGGTCATGGAACGGCTGACCGCCGGCATCCCCGGTCTGCCTCCCTGTGCGGTGATCCCGCTGGCGGCCGGTTGGTCGGATGTCGGGGCGTGGGATGCTTTGTGGAAGGTGCTGCCCAAATCTCCGGATGGCAATGCCTCGCGGGGCGATGTGCTGCTCGAAGCCTGCCGCGACACGCTGGCCATTTCCGAAAGCCGGCTGGTGGCGTGCGTTGGAGTCAGCAATCTGGTCGTGGTCGAGACCGATGACGCGGTGCTGGTCGTTCACCACGATGCGACCCAGGATGTGAAAAAGGTCGTCGAGCGCCTGAAGGCAGCGCAGCGCAGCGTCGCACAGTGGCACCGCAAGGTTTACCGGCCGTGGGGCTGGTACGACGGCGTCGATGCTGGTCAGCGTTTCCAGGTCAAGCGTATCTGGGTTGAGCCGGGCGCCTCGCTGTCGCTCCAGATGCATCACCATCGTGCCGAGCACTGGGTCGTGGTCAGCGGAACGGCCCGGGTCACCAAGGGCGACGAGACTTTCCTCGTTTCCGAAAACCAGTCGACATACATTCCGCTGGGCGTCGTTCACCGCCTGGAAAACCCCGGCATCGTGCCACTCGAGATGATCGAGGTGCAGTCCGGAAGCTATCTCGGCGAGGACGACATCGTTCGTTTCGAGGACAGCTATGGTCGCGGTTGAGCAGCACGGGGCTCTGCCGGTCGACCTGGCCAAGGCCTACCTGCTGCTCAATCACGGACCGGTGACGCTGGTGTCCACGGCGCACGGCGGTCGGTGCAACGTGATGGCGGCGGCGTGGACGATGCCGTTGGATTTCTCGCCGCCCAAGGTCGCCGTGGTGATCGACCGGCAGACGCTGACCCGCGAATTGATCGAGGCGAGCGGCGAGTTCGTGCTCAACGTGCCTTGCCGGGCGATCGCCGGGCAGGTGCTGGCGGCCGGCTCGCGCAGCGGTCGCGATGGCGACAAGTTCGCCGCGCTCGGCCTCGGGGCACTGCCGGGGACGCTGGTCGGCGCGCCCCGGGTCGAGGGCTGCGTCGCCTGGCTGGAATGCCGGGTGATTCCGGAACAGCACAACGAACAGGCCTACGACCTGTTCGTCGCCGAGGTCGTCGCGGCCTGGGCCGATCCGCGGGTGTTTTCCGAGGGGCGCTGGCATTTCGCCGACGACCGGCTGCGTACCATCCACTATCTGGCCGGCGGTGCTTTCCTGGCTTCCGGCGAGGCCTTCGAAACCCCATCGGGCCTGGGGTCATGACGACGCGCATCAAGGAAAGGGGCGGCTGCGGGCGGCAGAATGCGGCTTCGTTCAACCCCCTGCCGGAGCTGCAATGACCACCATCCACGCCTGCAACCATTCGACCCCCGAGGGCCTGTATCCCTTCGACGCGCGCGGCGTCGCCAAGCGTTTCCGCCACGCCGCGATTTTCGGCGCACTGGAAGCCCTGATGCCGGGCGAGACCATGCGTTTCTGCAACGATCACGATCCGCTGCCGCTGCTCGCCCAGATGCAGCAGCGCTACGGCGACCAGGTCGCCGTCGAGTACCGCCAGCGCGAGCCGGGCGCCATCGTGATCGACTTCAAGGTGGTCGGCTGATTGGTCGCGACGGCGAGCCTGACCCTGCTCGCACTGCTCGGCAGCGTCGCGCTGACGCTGTCCGGGCTCGGGACGCCGCTCGCCGTCGCCCATCTTGCCTTCGCCGTCGGCATCGTGCCGCTGATTTTCGCGGCGATGATCCATTTCGTGCCGGTGCTGACGCGCACCGGCGACCCGCAGGCCGCCATCGGCCGCGTGCCGCGCCTGGCGCAACTGGCCGGACTGGCCGCCGTTCTGGCAATGCAGGGCTGGCTGCCGCATGCCGTGCTCTACGTCGCGGCCGCGGTCGACCTGCTGCTCGCCGGTTTTTTGCTGAACTGGATCGCCGGGCGCAGCCGCCTGGCGCTCGGTTCGCCGCATCCGGGCTGGCGCTGGTACGGCGCAGCGCTCGGCTGCCTGATGCTGGCGCTCGCCGCGATCCTGCTGCAGTCGGCCTGGCCGGCCTACTGGCTGCCGCTGCGGCGCTTCCACCTGCACCTCAATCTGCTCGGCCTGGTCGGCCTGGCGGCGCTCGGCACCTTGCCGGTGCTGCTGCCGACCGCGCTCGGCCGGCCGGATCCGGAGGCCGCCGGCTGGCTGCGCCGGCGTCTGTGGCCGACCGCCGGCGGCGCCCTGCTGGTCGCGGCCGGCTGCGCGATCGCCTGGCCTTATGCCGTTCCCGGCGCGCTGCTGCTGTTCGTCGTGGCGCTCGGCCTGGGCGGACAATGGCTGCGCCGTTTCGGTCCGCGCGCGCTGTTCGCCGATGGCGTCGCCGCGTCGCTGTCGGCCGCAATTATCGGGCTGCTGCTCAACCTGTCGGCCGGCGTCCTGCACGGCGCGGGCATCAGCGACGACGCGCGGACGACGCTGCTGGCCTGGGCGGCCGGCTTCCTGCTGCCGCTGGTCAGCGGTGCGCTGGCCCAGTTGCTGCCGGTCTGGTGGCGGCCGGGGCCGCAAACGCCGGCCCGGCCGGCGATGCGCCGCTGCCTGGCGGCGACCGGCACCTGGCGCGGCGCGCTGTTCGTCGCTGCCGCCGTCGCCTTGCTGACCGGCCAGCCGGCCGTGGCCGCCGCCTGCGTCGGCACCGGGATCGCGCTGTTCGCGATTGGACTGCTGCAAGCCGTGCGTATCCTGCGGTCGACGCGGTAAAATCGCGTCTTTTCGCTTTTCAGGGCTGACGCCATGCGCTACCTCTCGACCCGCGGCAACGCCGCGCCCCAGGCTTTCTGCGACATCCTCCTCGGCGGCCTGGCGCCGGACGGCGGCCTCTACCTGCCGGAGAGCTACCCGCAGGTCAGCCGCGCCGAGCTCGACGCCTGGCGCCAGCTGTCCTACGCCGACCTGGCATTCGAAATCCTGTCGAAGTTCATCACCGACATCCCGGCCGCCGACCTCAAGGCCATCGTCGCCAGGACCTACACCGCCGACGTCTATCGCTTCACCCGCAACGGCGGCGACGCGGCGCAGATCACGCCGCTGACCAAGCTCGAAGACGGCCTGTACACGCAGGAACTCTCCAACGGCCCGACGCTCGCCTTCAAGGACATGGCGATGCAGCTCCTGGGCAATCTCTTCGAGTACGTGCTCGACCAGCGCGGCGAATCGATCAACATCCTCGGCGCGACCTCCGGCGACACCGGCTCGGCCGCCGAGTACGCGATGCGCGGCAAGCACAACGTCAAGGTCTTCATGCTGTCGCCGGACGGCAAGATGAGCGCCTTCCAGCGCGCCCAGATGTATTCGCTGACCGACGCCAACATCTTCAACATCGCCGTGCGCGGCATGTTCGACGACGCCCAGGACATCGTCAAGGCGGTTTCCAACGACGCCGCGTTCAAGAAGCAGTACAAGATCGGCGCCGTCAATTCGATCAACTGGGCGCGCGTCGCGGCGCAGATCGTCTATTACTTCCAGGGCTACTTCCTGGCCACGAAGTCGAACGACGAAGAGGTCGCCTTCTGCGTGCCGTCCGGCAACTTCGGCAACATCTGCGCCGGCCACATCGCGCGCCAGATGGGCCTGCCGATCGCCAGGCTGGTGCTCGCCACCAACGAGAACGACGTGCTCGACGAGTTCTTCAAGACCGGCGTCTATCGCCCGCGCACCTCGAAGGAAACCAGCGTCACCTCCAGCCCGTCGATGGACATTTCCAAGGCCTCGAACTTCGAGCGCTTCGTTTTCGACCTGGTCGGCCGCGACCCGGCCGTCGTCCGCGAGCTGTGGGCCAAGGTCGATCAGGGCCAGGCCTTCGACCTGTCGGGCACCGACTACTGGGCGACGATGCCGCAGTTCGGCTTCGTTTCCGGGCGCAGCACGCACGCCGACCGCCTGGCGACGATCCGCCTGGCCAACGAGAAGTACGGCGTGATGCTCGACACCCACACCGCCGACGGCCTCAAGGTCGCGCTGGAAAACCGCCAGCCGGGCCAGACGATGATCGTGCTGGAAACCGCGCAGCCGGCCAAGTTCGAGGAAACCATCCGCGAGGCGCTGGGCTGCGAGCCGGTGCGCCCGGCGGAACTCGCCGGCATCGAGAAGCTCGAGCAGCACGTCGTGGTCATGGACCCGGACGTCGCCGCGATCAAGCAGTTCGTCGTCGAGCGCGTCTGACGCCGGCCTGCGCCAAACCCGAGGGGCAGCCGCGGCTGCCCTTTTTCTTGGAGAAAACCGATGAGCCAGTTCGATCACGAAGTCTTCTGGTCGGCGCGTTACCGCGACAGCGGCGACGACTACCTGTTCGGCACCGCGCCCAACCGTTTCCTGGCCGGCCAGGCCGAACGCTTCGGCGCCGGCATGCAGGTGCTGACGGTGGCCGACGGCGAAGGGCGCAACGCCGTCTGGCTGGCCGAGCAGGGCTGCGCGGTGACGGCGACCGAAATCTCGCCGATGGCGCTGGAAAAAGCGGCCAGGCTGGCGCGCGGCCGGCATGTCGCGGTCGACTTCGTGCAGGTCGACATTTTGAACTGGGACTGGCCGGTCGAGGCTTACGATGCGGTGGTCGGCATCTTCATCCAGTTCGCGACGCCGGCCGAGCGGCCGCGCCAGATCGCCGGCATGCAGCTGGCGACCAAGCCGGGCGGCCTGGTGCTGCTCCACGGCTACACGCCCAAGCAGCTGGAATACAAGACGGGCGGCCCGTCGGCGGTCGAGAACCTGTACACGGCGGCGATGCTGCGCGAACTGTTCGCCGGCTGGGAAATCCTCGAGCTGCGCGAGCACGAGGACGAAATCGCCGAGGGCACGGCGCACGCCGGCCGTTCGGCGCTGATCGACCTGGTGGCGAGGAAGCCGGCCTAGGCTTCGCGCCGCGCCATGAAAAACGGCGGTTCGCGGACCGCCGTCGTTTTTTGCGCTGGTCCGCCCTCAGTCGACGAAGCGCATCGACAGGTCGAGTGCCTTGACGTCCTTGGTCAGCGCGCCGACCGAGATGCGGTCGACGCCGGTCTCGGCGATGCCGCGGATGGTTTCCAGCGTGACGTTGCCGGAGGCTTCGAGCACGGCGCGCCCGGCATTGATCGCCGCCGCCTCGCGCATCATGTCCAGCGTGAAGTTGTCGAGCAGCACCATCGTCGCGCCGGCGGCCAGCGCCTGCTGCAGCTCGTCCAGGCTTTCGACCTCGATCTGGATGAACTTGCAGCGGTCGGCCGCCGCCGCAGCCACTTTTTGCGCCGCGGCCATCGCCGGGGCGATGCCGCCGGCGGCGTGGATGTGGTTTTCCTTGATCAGGATCGCGTCCCACAGCGCCAGCCGGTGGTTGCCGCCGCCGCCGGCACGCACCGCGTATTTCTGCGCGATGCGCAGGCCGGGCAGGGTCTTGCGGGTGTCGACGACCTGCGCCCTGGTGCCGGCGATCGCGTCGGCGTAGATGCGCGCCTTGCTGGCGACGGCCGACAGCAGTTGCAGGAAGTTCAGCGCGCTGCGCTCGGCGGTGAGCAGCGCACGGCCGTTGCCTTCGATTTCGCAGAGCAGCTGGTTGGCGGCGATGCGCTCGCCGTCGGCGGCGTGCCAGGTCACCGTCGCGCTCGGGTCGAGGCGGGCGACGCATTCGTCGAACCACGCCGTGCCGCACAGCACGCCGGCTTCGCGGCAGATCACCGTGGCGCGGACCCGGCGTTCGCCCGGCACCAGGCTGGCGGTCAGGTCACCGGGACCGACGTCCTCGGCCAGCGCGGCGGCGACGTTGCGGGAAATTTCCTCGGCGAGCGGGTAGTCGAAGGTTAGGGTCATGGCAGGGGGGGCAGGCGGTGGTCCGGAAAGCCGGGCATTTTAACGCCTGGCGGCGATCCAGGCATTGAACAGTTGGCGTGCGGCGTCGATGACTTCGCCGGCGGTCAGGCCGACCGGGCCGATCCCGTCGGCGACCAGGCGGTCGGCGGCGGCGCCGTGCAGGTGCACGGCGGCGAGCAACGCGGCGTCGGCCGGCCAGTTCTGCGCGAGCAGTGCGACGACCAGGCCGGTCAGCACGTCGCCCATGCCGGCCGTCGCCATGCCGGGATTGCCGGTGGTATTGATCCACCAGCGGCCGTCGACCGTGGCGACGACGCTGCCGCAGCCCTTCAGCACGACGTGGCTGGCGTAGCGCCGGGCCAGTTCGCGGGCGGCGCCGACGCGGTCGGCCTGGACTTCGCGGGTCGAGCTTTCGAGCAGGCGCGCCGCTTCGGCCGGGTGCGGGGTCAGCACGGCCGGCGCGACGCGGTTGTACAGGTTGCCTTCGAGCCGCCCGTCGGTCGCCAGGATGTTCAGCGCGTCGGCGTCGAGCACGAGCGGCAGCGGGTATTTCAGCGCCTGTTCGAGCAGCCGGACCGCCTCGCCGGACTGGCCGAGGCCGGGGCCGCAGGCGAGCGCCTGCAGGTCGGCCTGGAACAGCGTATCGACGCGGCGCAGCATCAGTTCCGGCTGCACCGGATCGACGGTGGGCGGCTCGGGATCGAGCAGGCCGACATAGACGCGGCCGGTGCCGAGCTTCAGCGCGGCGCGGCCGGCGAGCAGCGCCGCGCCGACCATCGAGCGGCTGCCGCCGAGGATGCCGGCGCCGCCGAAGCTGCCCTTGTGCGTGTTGTTGCGGCGCGGTTTCAGGCAGGCGGCGAAAGTGGCCGGGGCGATCGTTCCGCCGTCGGGCGCGAAGGGCGGCAGGTCGAGGCCGGCGACGCGGATTTCGCCGCAATGGTCGGGGCCGTCCGCGGTCAACAGCCCCGGCTTGGCGGAAATGAAGGTGATCGTGTGGCTGGCCCGGATGCATGGCGCGAAGGCAGCGCCGGAGTCGGCGTTCAGTCCGGACGGGCAGTCGAGCGCGAGCAGCGGGCAGGCGTCGCGGCCGGCCAGCCGGTTGGCGGCGGCGATCAGCTCGGCGCAGCGGCCTTCCGGCGGCCGGGCAAGCCCGATGCCGAACAGGCCGTCGATGATCAGCCCCCAGTGGGCTTCGTCGGGAATCGCCTCGCCGGTCGTGCCGCCGGCGGCCAGAAAGCGCTGGCGGGCCGCCGCGGCGTCGGCCGGCAGGCGGCCGGAATCGCCGGCAAAAACGACGTGCACCGCGAAGAAGCGCTCGCGCAGCAGGCGGGCCGCCTCGAAGGCGTCGCCGCCGTTGTTGCCGGGACCGGCCAGCACCAGCACTGGCCGTTCGCGGTCGACGGCCAGTTCGCCGGCGAAATCGGCGGCCGCCAGCCCGGCGCGCTGCATCAGCGGCCGGTCGGCGTATTGCGCCTCGATGCGGCGCAGCGCGGGACTGAGGAGGAGGGCGTTCGGGTTCATGGCGTCGGTCGGGCGTACTTCAGGATCATCGCATAGAGCACGGCGGGATCGATCGGCTTCGCGAGATGGGCGACCATGCCGGAGGCTAGGCAGGCGTCGCGCTCCTCGGCCAGCGCGTGCGCGGTCTGGCCGATCACCGGCAGGGCCGGGGCGAGCTGGTGGATTTCGCGGGTCGCGTCGTGGCCGTTCAGTACCGGCATCTGGATGTCCATCAGCACGATGTCGAAGGCGTCGGCGCCCTGTTCGCGGACCTGTTCGACGGCCTGCCGGCCGTCGCCGGCCATCGTGCAGGCGGCGCCGGCGTCGGTCAGCAGGTCCTGCATGATCAGCTGGTTGATCTCGACATCCTCGGCGACCAGGATGCGCAGGCCGGCCAGCGGCCGCTCGCCGCCGGGATCCGGTGCCGCCGGCGCCGGGGCCGGTGCGGCCGTGACCTGCCAGGGCAGGCGGACCGTGAAGCAGCTGCCTTCGCCCGGCCGGCTGTCGACGTCGATCCGGCCGCCCATCAGGCGGACCAGGTGCTCGGTGATCGCCAGGCCGAGGCCGGAGCCGCCGAAGCGCCGGGTCATCGAGTTGTCGCCCTGCTCGAAGGGGCGGAAGATCTTGGCGAGTTGCTCGCGCGAAATGCCGATGCCGGTGTCGCGGATGCGGAAGACCAGTTCGCCGTGCTCCAGCCCGGCCGCCAGCGTCACCGAGCCGGCCGGCGTGAACTTGACGGCGTTCGACAGCAGGTTGAGCAGGATCTGGCGCAGGCGCAGCGGGTCGCCCAGGCCGTGCGCGGGAAGCGCCGGGTCGCGCTGCAGTTCGAGGCGCAGTCCCTTGGCCTCGGCGCGCTCGCGGATCAGGTCGATGCTCTCGTCGAGCACGTCGTCCAGATCGACGTCGGTCTGCTCGATGCGGAACATGCCGGCTTCCATTTTGGAGAAGTCGAGGATGTCGTTGATGATGCCGAGCAGCAGCTTGCCGGAATGCGTGATGCGCTCGAAGGCCTGGTGCGCCTTGCCGCCGTCGCCGGTGGCGCGCAGCCCGATGTGGGCCATGCCGAGCACGCCGTTCAGCGGCGTGCGGATTTCGTGGCTCATCTTGGCCAGGAATTCGCTCTTCGCGCTGGCCAGCTGCAGGGCCTCGGCGCGGGCGCGCTCGAGGTCGGCGGTGCGCTCGGCGACCAGCTGTTCCAGGTGGTCGCGGTAGCGCTCGATCTCGGCGTCCTTGCGGCGCTGTTCGGCCAGCGCGTCGCGCAGTTCGCCCTCCATCGTCTTGAGGTCGGTGATGTCGGTGATGAATCCGGACCAGGTGACGACGCCGTCGCCGTCCTGCTCCGGGGCGGCAATCAGCAGCAGCCAGCGGATCGCGCCGTCGGTCCGGATGATCCGGTATTCGACCCGCCAGGGCTGCAGGTTGCGGGCCGAGACCTGCAGCGAGGCGATGAAGCGCTTGTCGTCGTCCGGATGGGTCATCGCGCGCAGCACCGAGCTGTCGTTCTCGACGGCTTCGGGCGGAACGCCGAACAGGTCGCGGATGCCGTCGCTGGCGAACGGGAAGCTGCCGTGGCCGTCGGCATGCTGCCGGTACTGGAAGACGACGCCGGGGACGTAGGAAACGATGCGGCGCAGGCGGCGGTCCGCGGCGTGCTGCGCGGCCCGGGCTTCCTCGGCGACGATGGCCTCCTGCAGGTCGTTGAAGGCGGCGGTCAGCTGGCCGATCTCGTCATTGCGGCGGACCGGCAGCGCCTGGCGGGGCAGGCGGCCGGCGCGCATTTCGCCGAGCAGCGCGGCGGTTTCGGCCAGCGGCCGGAACTGGCGGCGCAGCCACCAGACGCTGGCCGCCGCGGCGAGCAGGGTCAGCAGCGCGGAGAGCAGCAGCAGCCGTCGTTGCATCGCGTCGATCGGCGCGAATACCTCGTCGGTCGGCAGCACGGTCTGCATCAGCCAGCCGGTGGCCGGAATCCGCTTGCTCGCCGACAGTTCGACGACGCCGCGCGAGCTGCGTGCGACGCCGGTCCCCTCGTAACCGTCGATGTAGCGGTCGTACACCGCGTTGATGCCGCGGGCCGGGCCGCTCTTCATGACCCGGCTCTTGTCGGACGAGGCGACGTAGCTGCGCGTGCGCGGCGCGGTGATCAGGAAGGCACCGGTCCGGCCGTAGCCGACTTCGCCGATCTGGTCGAGGAAATTGGGCTTCGAGAGGTTGGTGACGCCGATCACCAGCCCGATGACCCGGCCGTCGGCCTTGATCGGGGCGACCATGACGACCACCGGTTCGCCGCTCTGCGGGCTGCGCAGCGGGTCGGAGATCAGCCCCCGGCCGTCGGCCAGGACCTGGCGGATGAAGTCGAAGGAGTGATAGTTCCAGCCGGTGCGCTCGAGCTGGCGCGGCGTGCTGGCGACCGCCGTGGCCCGGTGGTCGGTGATGATCATTCCCCAGTTGAACAGCGTCGCGGCCTCCTGGTGGGTGTCCAGGAAAGGCTGGGCCTTGTCCGGCTGCAGCGTTTCCGGGCGGATCAGCCCGGCGATCGCCTCGACGACCTGCCGGCGCTCGCTCAGCGAACGGTCGATTTCGCGGGCGAGCAGCGAAACCGTCGAGAACTGCTGCGCGGCGATCGTCGTTTCCATGTCGAGGCGCAGCTGGCGGCTGACGACCAGCGCGCTGGTCCAGATCACGGCCAGCGTGACGAGGAGGACGCCCGCGGCGATGCGGGTCTGCAGGGAGCGCCAGTCGATCAGGCGGAGCATGGGAGTCGGCGGGGAGTCATTCGTTTCCGGCAGTATAGGGGGGTCTACCGCGATCGAGCATCCGGCGGGCGAGGCGGATCGTCGTCGCGTGGATATGCACGGTATCGCCGATGTCGCGGGCGTAGCCGCCGGCCATCGCGACGGCGACCGGCACGCCGCGCAGCCGGCATTGCGCGAAGACCTGCCGGTCGCGCTCGGCCAGTCCCGCGAAGGACAGCGCCAGGCGGCCGAGCCGGTCGTCGCGGTAGGGATCGGCGCCGGCCAGGTAGATCGCCAGGTCGGGGCGGGCCAGGTCGAAGGCGGTATCGAGCCCGTCGGCCAGGCGCTGCAGGTAGGCGGCGTCGCCGCAGCCGTCGGGCAGCTCGATGTCGAGGTCGCTGCTTTCCTTGGCGAAGGGGTAGTTGCGGGCGCCGTGCATCGAGAACGTGAAGATGCTGTCGTCGCCGGCCAGGATGCTGGCCGTGCCGTTGCCCTGATGGACGTCGCAATCGACGACCAGCACGCGGCGGACGCGCCCTTCGGCCTGCATCGCGCGGGCGGCGACGGCGGCGTCGTTGAAGACGCAGAAGCCCTCGCCGCGGTCGCGGAATGCGTGGTGCGTGCCGCCGGCCAGATTGGCGGCGACGCCGTCGGCCAGCGCCGCCCGGCAGGCGGCGAGGGTGGCCCCGGCCGAGCGGCGAGAACGTTCGACCATGCCTTCGCTCCACGGGAAGCCGATGGCTTTTTGCGCCTTGTCGTCGAGTTCACCGCGACCGACCCGGGCAATGTAGTCCGGGTCGTGGGCAAGGGCCAGCTGCTCGTCGGTGGCGGCTTCCGGCACGCGGAAATCCCCGGGCGCGAAATCGCCGCCGGCGAGCAGGGCCTCGCGCAGCCGGGAATACTTCTCCATCGGGAAGCGGTGCCCGGCCGGCAGCGGCAGCACGAAGACGTCGGTGTAGAAGAGTTGCACGTCCGACGTCGGGGCGGCTTAGTTCAGCGTCGCGGACAGCTTGCGGCGGAATTCGCGGACCAGGTCGTCGTGCTGTTCGCCGGACAGCGCCTCGAACAGGTTCAGCAGCGCCTGGCGGCCGGCGCCCTGCTCGAAGAAGCGGTCGCGACGGACGACTTCGAGCGCGGCTTCCAGCGCGTCGCGGAAGCGGCCCTGCGCGGCGTAGGCGCGCGACAGCTCGAGGCGGACCGCGTGGTCGTCCGGGTTGGCGGCGATCTTTTCTTCCAGCGGCGCCGTGTCGGCGGCCCCTTCGGCCAGCGCCAGGCGGGCGCGCAGGCCGGCGGCGCGGTCGGCTTGCTGGGGATATTCGGCGGCGAGCAGCTGCTTTGCCTCGTCGTTGCGGCCGAGTTGCATCAGTACTTCGGCGGCGTCGAGGCGGACGGCCTCGTCGTCCGGCGTCTGCTGGCTGGCTTCGACCAGCTTGGCGAGCGCCGCTTCCGGCTGGCCGGCGGCGAGCAGCTCGGCGGCTTCCTGGCGCAGGTTGCCGCCGGCCGGCGGCAGCGCGATGCGGTCGAGGAAGGCGCGGACCTGGCCTTCGGGCAGCGCGCCGTTGAACTCGTCGACCAGCTGGCCCTGGTACAGCACCTTGACCGACGGAATGCTGCGCACGCCGAAATGCTGCGCGATTTCCGGATTTTCGTCGGAGTTGACCTTGGCGAGCAGGAAACGGCCGGCGTATTCCTCGGCCAGCTTTTCCAGCATCGGCTTCAGCGTCTGGCAGGGGCCGCACCACGGCGCCCAGAAATCGACGACCACCGGCACTTCCAGCGAGGGCTGCAGCACCTTGGCTTCGAAGTCGGCGAGGGAGGCGTCAAAGGCGAATTCGGACATGATCATGGCTCGGGTATTGGGGTCGGCGGAATTCTACCTGCTGCCGCCGGACTTGGGGATTTTGCCCCTTATCGGCTATCATCGCGCTTTCCCGCAGCCTGTCTTTCCATGACCAAATACGTTTTCGTTACGGGTGGTGTCGTGTCCTCTCTGGGCAAAGGCATCGCCGCCGCGTCGCTCGGGGCCATTCTGGAATCCCGCGGCATCAAGGTAACCCATCTCAAGCTCGACCCCTACATCAACGTCGACCCCGGCACGATGAGCCCCTTCCAGCACGGGGAAGTCTTCGTCACCGAGGACGGCGCCGAGACCGACCTCGACCTCGGCCACTACGAGCGCTTCACCAGCGCCCGGATGAGCAAGCGCAACAACTTCACGACCGGCCAGGTCTATGACGCGGTCCTCAAGAAGGAACGCCGCGGCGAATACCTCGGCAAGACCGTGCAGGTCATTCCGCACATCACCGACGAGATCAAGACCAAGCTCAAGGCCGGCGCCGAAGGTGCCGACGTGGCCATCGTCGAAGTCGGCGGCACGGTCGGCGACATCGAGTCGCTGCCTTTCCTGGAAGCCATCCGCCAGATGGGCATCGAGGAAGGCCGCAACAACACCTGCTTCATCCACCTGACGCTGCTCCCCTACATTCCGACCGCCGGCGAGCTGAAGACCAAGCCGACCCAGCACTCGGTCAAGGAGCTGCGCGAGATCGGCATCCAGCCGGACATCCTGCTGTGCCGCGCCGACCGCTCGATCCCGGTCGAGGAACGCCGCAAGATCGCGCTGTTCTGCAACGTGATGCCGGAAGCCGTCATCGAGTGCCTGGACGCCGACTCGATCTACAAGATTCCGGGCATGCTGCACGACCAGATGCTCGACGAGATCGTCTGCCACAAGCTCGGCATCCTCGCCAAGGCAGCCGACCTGACCGTCTGGGAACGCCTGATCGACGCGATGGAGCATCCGCAGAACACCGTGCGCATCGCCTTCGTCGGCAAGTACGTCGACCTGACCGAGTCCTACAAGTCGCTGATCGAAGCCATCAAGCACGCCGGCATCCATACCCGCTGCCAGGTGGACATCGAGTACATCGATTCCGAGAACATCGAGAAGGACGGCATCGACGTGCTGCGCAGCATGGACGCCATCCTGGTCCCCGGCGGCTTCGGCCGGCGCGGTACCGAGGGCAAGATCGCGGCGATCCGCTATGCCCGCGAGAACAAGGTGCCTTACCTCGGCATCTGCCTCGGCATGCAGATGGCCGTCGTCGAGTTCGCGCGCGACGTCGCCGGCATGAAGGATGCCCACTCGACCGAGTTCGTCCAGGACACGCCCTATCCGGTGATCGGCCTGATCACCGAATGGCTCGATGCGTCCGGCAAGATCGAGAAGCGCGGCGAGGATTCCGATCTCGGCGGCACCATGCGCCTCGGCGCCCAGGTCTGCCAGCTGAAGGAAGGCTCGCTGGCCCGCCAGATCTACGGCGCACCGGAAATCACCGAGCGCCACCGCCACCGCTACGAGGTCAACAACACGCTGCTCGCCCTGCTCGAGGAAAAGGGCCTGGTCGTCGCCGGCCGCGCGCCGGGCACCGACCTCTGCGAGATGATCGAACTGCCGGCCGACGTCCATCCGTGGTTCGTCGCCTGCCAGTTCCATCCGGAATTCACGTCCAACCCGCGTCACGGCCATCCGCTGTTCACGTCCTACGTGAAGGCGGCGCTGGCCAACAAACAGGCTCACGGCAAATGAAGCTCTGCGGTTTCGAGGCTGGTCTTGACCAGCCTTTTTTCCTGATCGCCGGCCCCTGCACCGCCGAATCCGAGCAGCTGTGCCTGGATGTCGCCGGGAGCATGAAGGAAGTCTGCGGTCGACTGGGCATCAACTACATTTTCAAGGCCAGCTACGACAAGGCCAACCGCAGTTCCGGCACCTCGGTGCGCGGGCTGGGGCTCGACGAGGGGCTGCGCATCTTCGCCGAGGTGCAGCGCCAGATCGGCGTGCCGGTGCTGACCGACGTCCATGACATCGACCAGATCGCGCCGGTCGCCGCCGTCGTCGACGTGCTGCAGACGCCGGCCTTCCTGTGCCGGCAGACCGATTTCATCCATGCCGTCGCGTCCTGCGGCAAGCCGGTCAATATCAAGAAGGGCCAGTTCCTGGCGCCGGGCGACATGAAGAACGTCGTCGCCAAGGCGCGCGAAGTGAACAACGGCGCCGACAACATCATGGTCTGCGAGCGCGGGGCTTCCTTCGGCTACAACAACCTGGTGTCCGACATGCGTTCGCTGGCGATCATGCGCGAGACCGGCTGCCCGGTCGTCTTCGACGCCACCCACTCGGTGCAGCTGCCGGGCGGGCAGGGCACGTCGTCCGGCGGGCAGCGCGAGTTCGTCCCGGTGCTGGCCCGCGCCGCGGTCGCCGTCGGCATTTCCGGCCTGTTCATGGAAACCCACCCGTGCCCCGAGAAGGCCTGGTCGGACGGTCCGAACAGCTGGCCGCTGGATCGCATGGAAAGCCTGCTGACCACGCTGGCCGCGCTCGATCGCGCGGTCAAGGCGGCCGGTTTCGAAGAACTGAAGTGACCCAATAATAAGAAACAACTTTAACTAACCTGTGCAACCTTCTGATAATAAGGAAGAAATATGAGTTCTATCGTTGATGTCGTTGCCCGCGAGATTCTCGATTCCCGCGGCAACCCGACCGTCGAAGCCGACGTCCTGCTGGAGAGCGGCGTCATGGGCCGCGCTGCGGTGCCGTCCGGCGCCTCGACCGGTTCCCGCGAGGCCATCGAGCTGCGCGACGGCGACAAGGGCCGCTACCTCGGCAAGGGCGTGCTGCAGGCCGTCGAGAACATCAATACCGAGATCTCCGAGGCGATCATCGGCCTCGACGCCCAGGAACAGGCCTTCATCGACCAGACGATGATCGACCTCGACGGTACCGACAACAAGTCGCGCCTCGGCGCCAATGCCATCCTGGCCGTGTCGATGGCGGTCGCCAAGGCCGCCGCCGAGGAATCCGGCCTGCCGCTGTACCGCTATTTCGGCGGCGTGGCCCCGATGCAGATGCCGGTACCGATGATGAACATCATCAACGGCGGTGAGCACGCCAACAACAGCCTGGACATCCAGGAATTCATGGTGATGCCGGTCGGTGCGGAATCCTTCCGCGAGGCGCTGCGCTGCGGCGCCGAAATCTTCCACGCGCTGAAGAAGCTGCTCGACAAGAAGGGCCACTCGACCGCCGTCGGCGACGAGGGCGGCTTCGCCCCGAACCTCGGCAGCCACGCCGAAGCCCTGCAGGTCATCATGCAGGCGATCGAAACCGCCGGCTACGTGCCGGGCCAGGACGTGCTGCTGGCGCTCGACTGCGCCGCCTCCGAGTTCTACAAGGACGGCAAGTACCACCTGTCCGGCGAAGGCCTGCAGCTGACCTCGGCGCAGTTCGTCGATTACCTGGCCAACCTGGCCGACCAGTTCCCGATCGTGTCGATCGAGGACGGCATGTCCGAAGCCGACTGGGAAGGCTGGAAGCTCTTGACCGACCGCCTCGGCGACAAGGTGCAGATCGTCGGCGACGACGTCTTCGTCACCAACACCCGCATCTTCAAGGAAGGCATCAAGAAGGGCATCGGCAACTCGATCCTGATCAAGATCAACCAGATCGGCACGCTGTCGGAAACCTTCGCCGCCGTCGAAATGGCCAAGCGCGCCGGGTACACCGCGGTGATCTCGCACCGCTCGGGCGAGACCGAGGACAGCACCATCGCCGACATCGCCGTCGGCCTGAATGCCGGCCAGATCAAGACCGGTTCGCTGTCGCGTTCCGACCGCATCGCCAAGTACAACCAGCTGCTGCGCATCGAGGAAGACCTGGGCGATACCGCGTCCTACCCGGGCCGCGAAACCTTCTACAACCTGCGCTAAACCCGCATGCGCTGGCTGACGGTCGGCCTGCTGGCCCTCATCGGCATCCTCCAGTACCCGCTGTGGCTGGGCAAGGGAGGCTGGCTGAGGGTCTGGGAGTACGACCGTCAATTGCAGCAGCAGAAGGAAGTGACCCGCGCACTGGAAATCCGGAACGCGGGTCTCGACGCCGAAGTCCGTGACCTGAAGCAGGGTTACGAAGCCATCGAGGAGCGCGCCCGCTTCGAACTGGGCATGGTCCGGCAGGACGAAAGTTTCGTCCAGATCCCCGAAAACTTCGCGGCAAAACCCGTCAAATAAAGGCGTCGACCGCGACAGGGGCCTCCGCTAGAATGGACCGGGCAATCCCCCGGAGGTCATTCGAGGAGAACAACATGCTGCTCAAGCCAGGTCAGATGGCACCGCACTTCACGTTGCCGGATGCCGATATGGAAACGGTCGATCCGGGCAGTTATCTCGGCAGCAAGCATGTCGTGCTCCTGTTCTATCCGAAGGACGGAACGCCGTGCTGCACGCGCGAGGTGACCGATTTTTCGGATCACGAGGCCGATTTCCGGCGGCGCGACTGCGTGCTGATCGGCATCAGCCGGGACGATTGCCTGAAGCACGCGGAATTCCGCGACAAGGAAGGCATCGCGATCCCGCTGCTGTCCGATGCCGAAGGCGCCGTCTGCAAGCAGTATGGCGTCTGGCAGGCCAAGGAGGTGGATGGCCACCGGAAGTACGGCATCGTCCGTTCCACCTTCATCATCGATCGCGACGGCGTGATCCGCCACGCGCTCTACAACGTCAATTACAAGGGGCACGCGCAGGAAGTGCTCGCCCTGGTCAAGGAACTCGATAAATGAATATTCAGGTCGCCAAGAACACCGTCGTCACGCTCGACTACCACGTCACCGATCCGGACGGCGAAGTCGTCGACGAAGGCCGCGAGGCCATCGTCTATCTGCACGGCGGCTACGACGACATCTTCCCGAAGATCGAGGAAGCCCTGCAGGGCAAGGCTGTCGGCGAATCGGTGCAGGTCAAGCTGCAGCCGGACGAGGCCTTCGGCGACTACGACGCGCAGCTGGTGCAGATCGAGCCGCGCAAGGACTTCCCGAAGGAACTGCAGGTCGGCATGCAGTTCGAGGGTGGTCCGGAAGACGGCGGCGACGACGATTTCGTGATCTACCGCGTCACCGACATCGAGGGCGACAAGGTCGTGCTCGACGGCAACCACCCGCTGGCCGGCATGGCGCTGGTCTTCACCTGCACGGTGACCGCGGTGCGCCCGGCCAGTGCCGAGGAAGTCGAACACGGCCACGTCCATCACCCGGACGACGAGGAAAGCTGCCAGTAATCCGCGGTCGACCGCGTCGCTTCCCGGAAATGCCCGCCTCAGGCGGGCATTTTCATTTCCACGGATGGTTGTCGATGCGGAACAGTTGCGGCGCCTCGTCGTCGATGACGACTTCGCTCCAGCCCATCAGCGGGTAGCCGAAGGTCTCGAGGCGCGTGAAGTTGGCGATGACCCGGCCGGTCCGGTCGCGCAGCGGCCGGTCGACCCGGTTGATGTGGCTGTCGCCGTGCACGACGAGCACCTGGCCCGGGAAGCGCAGCGTCTCGTCGCGCAGTGCCTCGAGGAACTGCCGGTAGCCGCGGTGGCCGAGGCCCTGCGAGAAGTGCTTGAAACCCGGGTCGGCCTGGAACAGCAGGACGATGCCGTCGAGCTTGCGCCGGCGGGCCAGCGCGAAGCTGGTCTTGACCCACTTCAGCACCGCGTCGTTGCGCGCCTGGTGCTCGGCGCCCGGCCAGGGCAGCGGGCCCCAGTTGTTGTTGCCGCCGGGCAGGTTCAGCGTGACGACCAGCACCGGGCCGAGCCGGAAGCGGGTGTGTTCCGGGTAGTCGCCGGACTGGCGGCTGAGCGGAAAACGCTTGGCGCCCAGCGTCTGGCGGTGCGCCCAGAACAGGCTGCGCAGCTTGTCGAGCCGCTCCGCCGGATCGAAGGCACCGGCCGTGACCCGCTGGCAGTCCGTCCATTCGTTGTCGCCGGGGACGAAAACGAAGGGCACCGGGCTGTCGTCGAACAACTTGAAGCGTTGTTCGAACAGCGCGTCGTCGCAGCGTTCGGTGCCGCCCTTGAAATCGCCGACGTGGGCAATGAAGGCGGGCTTTCCGCCGGCGATCGCGTCCAGCATCTTCGGCAATTCGGTGCGCTCGCGCTCCGAGTAGGGCACGTCGCCGATCGCCGCGAAGCGCCAGGTATCGGCCGCAGCCAGCGCGGACACGGCGGCGAGCAGCAGGGCAAGCCAGCATTTCTTCATCGAAGCATTCCCTTCAGCGAATAGAGGGCGTCGAGCGCCTCGCGCGGCGTCAGGCTGTCCGGGTCGAGCGCGGCGAGCTGTTCGAGCGCCGGATGCGGCTCGGCCTCGACCGGTTCCGGCGCTGCGGCCGGGAAGTCCTGGGCGAAAAGATCCGGCTGCAGCGGGTCGACCGCGGCGCGCTGCTCGAATTCGCGCAGCTGCTTGCGGGCGGCGCGCACCACGGCGGTCGGAATGCCGGCCAGCGCGGCGACCTGGATGCCGTAGCTCTGGTTGGCCGGGCCGTCCTCGACCGCATGCATGAAGACGATGCGGTCGTTATGCTCGACCGCGCCGAGATGGACGTTGGCCAGTTCCGGGTATTCGTGCGACAGCCGGGTCAGTTCGAAGTAGTGCGTCGCGAACAGCGTCAGGCTGCGGTTCCTGTCGATCAGGTGGCGCAGGATCGCGAAAGCCAGCGCCATGCCGTCGAAGGTCGAGGTGCCGCGCCCGATCTCGTCCATCAGCACCAGGCTGTGGGCGGTCGCATGGTGCAGGATGGCCGCCGCCTCGGTCATCTCGACCATGAAGGTCGAGCGCCCGGAAGCGAGGTCGTCGGAGGCGCCGATGCGGGTGAAGATGCGGTCGAGCGGGCCGAGCACACAGCGGTCGGCCGGCACGTAGCTGCCGATGTGGGCGAGCAGCGCGATCAGCGCGACCTGGCGCATGTAGGTCGATTTGCCGCCCATGTTCGGGCCGGTGATCAGCAGCAGGCGGCGGTTTTCGGCCAGGCGACAGTCGTTGGCGATGAAGGTTTCGGCGCTCAGCGCCAGTTCGTTCTCGACTACCGGGTGGCGGCCGCCTTCGATCAGCAGTTGCGCGGTCGACGGCGAATTTTCATCAAATCCGGCGGCGAATTCCGGCTTGCACCAGTTGCGCTTCAGCGCCGTTTCGGCGAAACCGGCCAGCAGGTCGAGCTGGGCGACGGCGCGGGCGATCGTCTGCAACGTCGGCACCGCCGGCAGCAGCTGGTCGAGGATGGCCTCGTAGAGCAGGCGCTCGCGGGCCAGCGAGCGTTCCTGCGCCGACAGCGCCTTGTCCTCGAAGGCTTTCAGTTCCGGCGTGATGTAGCGCTCGGCGTTCTTCAGCGTCTGCCGGCGGCGGTAGTCGTCCGGAATCTTGTCGACATGGGCGTGCGTGACCTCGATGTAGAAGCCATGCACCTTGTTGAACTCGACCTTGAGGCTGCCGATGCCGGTGCGCTCGCGTTCGCGGATTTCCATATCGACCAGGAAGGCGCCGCAGTTGTCGTTCAGCGACCTGAGTTCGTCGAGGTCGGCGTCGTAGCCCGGCGCGATGACGCCGCCGTCGCGGACCTGGGCGCCCGGTTCGGCGGCGATCGCGCGGCTCAGCAGGTCGAGCGCCTCGGCCGGCGTCTGCAGGTCGGCGAACAGCGCCGCGAGCAGGCCGGATGCGGTCGACGCGATCGGCGCGCGCAATTCCGGCAGCTGGGCCAGCGATTCGCGCAGGCTGGCCAGGTCGCGCGGCCGGGCGTTGCGCAGCGCGATGCGGCCGGCGATGCGCTCGATGTCGGCGATGCCGCGCAGGGCTTTTCTGACTTCGCCGGCCAGTCGACCGTAGTCGTCCTGCAGCGCCTCGACGGCGCCGTGGCGGGCGGCCGGGATGTCGCGTTCGCGCAGCGGGTGGTGCAGCGTGTGGCGCAGCAGGCGCGAGCCCATGCTGGTCACGCAGTTGTCGAGCAGCGAAAAGAGTGTCGGCGACGGCTGGCCGCGCAGGGTTTCGGTCAGTTCCAGGTTGCGCCGGGTCGCGAGGTCGAGGCCGAGATAGGCGCCCTCGATTTCCACGGTCAAGCCGCGCAGATGCGGCAATTTGCCCGACTGCGTCGCCTGCGCGTACTGCAGCAGCGCGCCGGCCGCGGCGATCGCCGGCTTCAGCCCCTCGGCGCCGAAACCGGCCAGCGAGGCGACTTCGAACTGCTCGCAAAGCAGGCGTCTGGCCGAGTCGAAATCGAAATACCAGTCCGGCTGGCGGGTGCGCGCCGCATCGACGGCGAAGTTCGGCGTCCAGCTTTCCGGGTACAGGATCTCGGCCGGGCGGATGCGCTCCAGCGTCGCCGGGATCTGCTCGGCCGCCACCTCGATCAGCACGAATTCGCCGCTGGCCAGGTTCAGCCGCGCGATGCCGGCGGTATTGCGCAGTGTCGTCACGGCGAGCAGCCAGACGTCCTGTTTGTCGTCGACCAGCGCCGCGTCGGTCAGCGTGCCCGGCGTGACGATGCGCGACACGGCGCGCTCGACCGGCCCCTTGCTGGTCGCCGGGTCGCCGATCTGCTCGCAGATCACCGCCGATTCGCCGAGCTTCACCAGGCGGGCGAGGTAGGGTTCCAGCGAATGGAAGGGCACGCCGGCCATCTTGATCGGCACGCCGGCCGACTGGCCGCGCGTGGTCAGCGTGATGTCGAGCAGGCGCGCCGCCTTTTCCGCATCCTCGTAGAACAGCTCGTAGAAATCGCCCATCCGGTAGAACAGCAGAGTGTCCGGGTGATTCGCCTTGAGCGCTAGGTATTGGCGCATCATCGGCGTGTGCCGGCTCAGTTCGGCTTCGCTCAAAGCCGCTCCGGTCTTGAATTTTCTGGGCTCGCTGGCGTGATTCATAAAAGGATTTCGGCGCTGTTCTCGGGTGATGGCGTCTGCGGCCGGCTCGGGCCGGCTTCGTCGGGAAAGGTCGTGTCGCCCGCCGGAGCGGGCTGTCGCGAAACGGACTGGCGTTCCGCGGATGCCAATTATCGCCGCTCTCGCCCGGCTCGGCGAGTCCGTCGCGAGCCGGCGTTACAAAAAAGGCATATTTTGCAGCAGAGCCGGGCGGTCGACATCAGCGCCGTCCTCGCCTAAGCTGGAATCCCCGTTGCTGTCTGTTCCTGGAGGCCAAGATCATGAAATACCAGTCCGTTCTTCTCGTTGCACTGCTGGCCGGATTCCAGTTCCCGGCCGGCGCGGCCGATGCCGCTCCGCTGACGGTCAAGGAAGTCGAGGCGCGCTATGCGTCCGACAAGAAACTGTGTGCCGAGGAATCCACGTCGGCGATCCGGATGCAGTGCCTGCGCGACGCCAAGTCCGAATACACCAGCGCGCTGGACGCCGCGAAGAAAACCGCCGCACCCGCGCCGGTCGCCAAGTCCGCGAGCACCGCCGCCTGCGTCGATTGCGGCAAGGTCCTCGGCGTCGAAATCGTCGAGCGCAAGGGCGAGGGCAGTGCGCTCGGCATGGTCGGTGGCGGCGTCGCCGGAGCCCTGCTCGGCAACCAGTTCGGCAAGGGGACCGGCAAGACGCTGGCCACCGTCGCCGGCGCGGCGGGCGGCGCCTATGCCGGCAAGAAGGTCGAGGAGCACGTCAAGACTGCCAAGGTCTGGGTCGTCAAGGTGCGTTTCGACAGCGGCGACGTGCAGTCCTACGAATTCGAGCAGGATCCGGGCATGGCCGCCGGCGATCCGGTCCGCAAGTCCGGCGAGACCATCGCCCGCCGCTGAGACGCCGGGCGCGAAATTCTCCGCTTGGCTTCCCGGCAAAGCGTGCTATTATCCGCGCCGTTCTCTGCTGCCGATCCGATCGGCGGCCCGACGCGGAGTGGTAGTTCAGTCGGTTAGAATACCGGCCTGTCACGCCGGGGGTCGCGGGTTCGAGTCCCGTCCACTCCGCCAGTCCCAGCAACCCGCCGCAACCGTCAGGTTCCCGGCGGGTTTTGCTTTTCCGGCTCCCCGCCGGATGACGTAGAATCCGGGAAAACCATTCGAGGAAGAGACGCCGCGATGCCTGACAGCGAAGCCGGCCGCCTGTCGTTCAAGCTGGTCTACTACGGTCCCGCGCAAAGCGGCAAGACGACCAACCTGTTGCGTCTGCACGACCAGCTGGCGCCGGAGATGATCGGCGAGATCATGACGCTGGAAACCCAGGACGACCGGACGCTGTTCTTCGACCTGCTGCCGCTCGGTTTTCGGGCGCCGTCCGGGCTTTTGATCAAGTTCCGGCTGTTCACCGTGCCCGGCCAGGTGGCGCACGACGGCACGCGCAAGGCAGTACTGTCGCGGGCCGACGGCGTGGTTTTCGTCGCCGATTCGGCGCGCACGCAGGAAACCAACAACGCCGAATCCTTCCAGACGCTGGCCGCCAACTGTTCCCGTGTCGGCCTCGATTTCGAGCATCTGCCGCTGGTCGTCCAGTTCAACAAGCAGGATCTGCCGGATGCCGTTCCCGAGCAGGAAATCCGCGACCGCTGGTCGGCCGCGCCGTGGCCGCTGCATTTCGCCTCGGCGCTGCACGGGGTCGGCGTTCGCGAGACCTTCGCCGACCTGCTGCGGGCGACCTGGCGCTGTCATGCCGAGTCCTGCGAGCTGGCGTCGAAACACGGCCTGGACGAAGCCGGCTTCGTCGCCGGCGCGCTGGGCGGAGGCTAGGCGCGTGGAGGCGGGCTTCGACCGCGAGTGGCGGATCGACGAACTGCTCGATGCGGCGACGCTCGGGCGGACCATGGATGCGCTGACGGCGCTGGCCGGCGGCGAACTGGCGGTACTCGGCGCCGATGGCGGCGCCTTGTGGGGCAGGGCGGGCGAGGACATGGCGCGCCGCCCGCTGGTGCTCGAACTCGAACCGGTCGGCCAGCTGGCGGGCCGCGGTGTCGCCGCCGAGCGCCTGGCCGGCGCGGCGGCCCTGCTGCAGCAGCTGATGCGCGTCCAGGTACGCTACAAGATGGCATCCAGCCTGCATCTCGAAGCCGTGGCCGAGGATTACGAGAGCCTGCGCCGCGAGCACCTGAAGCTGCAGGAATCGGAAGCGCGCTACAAGCAGCTGTCCGCCCAGCTGGAAGTCCGCGTCAAGGCCCAGGTCGCGCTGCTCGAGGAGCGCCAGCAGATGCTGTACGAGGCCGAGAAGCTCGCCTCGGTGGGCCAGCTGGCGGCCGGCGTGGCGCACGAGGTCAATAATCCGCTCGGCTTCCTGCGCAGCAACCTGTCGACCTTCCGCCATTACCTGACGCAGTTCGCCGAACTGAAGAAGCGGCTGGCCGAGGGTGACGCCGCGTGGCAGGCGCTCGACCTGGATTTCGTGCTGACCGACGGCGAGGAACTGCTCGACGAGTGCATCAAGGGCGGCGACCGAATCGCCCGCATCATCGGCGAGCTGAAAAGCTTCTCGCACGTCGACCACAGCACCGAGGAGTATTACGACCTCAACGAATGCCTGCGCCACGCAGCCAACGTCATCGACGGTCAACTGCCGGCCGGCGTCGAATTGCGCCTCGAGCTGCTGCCGCTGCCCGGCCTGGTCTGCCTGCCCGGCCACCTGAACCAGGTCTTCCTGAACCTGATGCGCAACGCCGGCCAGGCGATCGCCGACGCGCGCCGGCCGGGCGTCGTCCGGGTCAGCAGCGAGGCCGACGATGACTGGATCACGATCCGCATCCACGACGACGGGGTCGGCATGACGCCGGAACAGCGCAGCAAGGCGTTCGAGCCTTTCTACACGACCCGGCCGGTCGGTTCGGGCGCCGGCCTCGGGCTGTCGTCGGCCCGCAACATCGTCCTCGCCCACAGCGGCCGTATCGAGCTCGACAGCCGGCCGGACGCCGGAACGACTGTCAGCCTGTTCTTTCCCGTACCCCGAAAATGACCGATTACTCCTCGCTGTTCTCCGGGCAGACCAGCGCCCCGCAGGCGCCGGCCACCCACCTGACGCCGCCGCGCTACCGCCTGCTGTTCGTCGATGACGAACCGGGCATCTGCCACGCGCTGGTCCGCGTGTTCCGGCGCGAGAACTACGAGGTGGTGACCGCCGGCAGCGGCGAGGAGGGGCTGCAGCGCCTGGCCGAGGCGCCGACCCATCTGGTGATCAGCGACTTCATGATGCCCGGCATGAACGGCGCCGAGTTCCTCAGCCAGGTCAAGAAGAATTCGCCCGACACGATACGCATCATGCTGACCGGCCACGCCAACACCGACGCGGTGATGGGCGCGATCAACGAGGGGGCCGTCTACAAGTTCATCATCAAGCCGTGGAACGACGACGACCTGCGCGTCACCGTCGCGCTGGCGCTCGAACATTACGACCTGGTGGTCCGCAACCGTTCGCTGCAGACCGACAACGACAAGAAGAGCCGGGAAATCTCGGCGCTGGCCAAGTTGACCGCGACCCACCGCAGCCGCCTGGGCATCATGCTGCACAAGAAGGGCATGCTGTCGTCCGCCCAGCTGCAGGAGCTGACGATGCTGCAGGAGCGGCGCAAGGAGCCGCTGCTGTCGCTGCTGATCGAAAAGGACTGGGTCACCGAGCGGCGCATCCGGGAGGTGCTGCGCACCGACCTGCTGATCGAGGAAGTCCAGCTGCCGGAATTCCGCATCGATCCGGCGCTGGCCGACCTGATTCCGCAGAGTTTCTGCGTCCGCCAGCTGGTCGTTCCGCTGAAGATGGAAGGCAAGCGCCTGTTGCTGGCGATGGCCGATCCGCTCGACGAGGGGCTGCTCGACGAGGTGCGCTTCACGGCGGGCCTCGACCTCAAGGTCGTGATGGCCGACATCGCGGCCATCCGCTCCAAGATCGAGGAGGTCTACGGCAGCGGCATCGATTTCAAGGAACTGGAGACGCTGGTCAGCGGCCCCGACCCGTACGAAGGAATCGAGGTCGTCATCGAGGACGACGATGCGGCGGCGCTCGAGGACCTGCTGCGCGGCACCGAGGCGCCGCCGGCGATCCGGCTGGCCAACGCGATCATCCTCGAGGCGATCCGGCTGGGCGCGTCCGACATCCACATCCAGCCGCGGACCAAGAGCGTCGTCGTGCGCTACCGGATCGACGGCGTGCTGTCCGACAAGATCCAGATTCCGCACCACCTGCACCAGTCGCTGGTGTCGCGTCTGAAGATCATGTCGGAACTCGACATCTCGGAGCGGCGGCGGCCGCAGGACGGGCGGATCACCGTCAAGACGCCGATGCGCATGGTCGACCTGCGCATCTCGACCTTGCCGACGATCAACGGCGAGAAGGTCGTGATGCGCATTCTCGACCGCAATTCCGCGGTCCACCGCCTCGACCAGCTCGGTTTCCCGGCCGACAGCCTGTCGCGCATCAGCGACATGGTCGCCAAGCCGCAGGGCATCGTGCTCGCCACCGGCCCGACCGGTAGCGGCAAGACGACGACGCTGTATTCGCTGCTGCAGCACGATGCGACGCCGGACAAGAATTACGTGACGATCGAGGACCCGGTCGAGTACTACCTCGACATGGCCGGCCAGGTGCTGGTCCGCGAGAAGATCGGCCTGACCTTTCCGTCCATCCTGCGCGCGCTGCTGCGCCAGGATCCGGACGTCATCCTGCTCGGCGAGATCCGCGATTTCGAGACTGCCGAAGTCGCTTTCCATGCGGCGCTGACCGGCCATCTGGTGTACTCGACCCTGCATACCAATTCGGCGGTGGCGACGATCGCCCGCCTGTTCGACCTCGGGCTGAAACCCTATGTCGTCGCGACGGCGCTCGAGGGCATCATCGCGCAGCGCCTGGTCCGGCGCATCTGCCCGGCCTGCCGCGAAGCGCTGGCGCCCGATCCCGAGGTCTATCGGCGGCTCGGGCCGATGTTCGATCCGCAGCGCCCGGTCTACCGCGGGCGCGGCTGTCCCGAGTGCCATCAGCTCGGCTACCGCGGCCGGGTCGGCGTCTATGAAGTGCTTAGTCTGGACGATGAATTGCGCGACCGCATCGGCGGCGGGGCGAGCATCCTGGAAATCCGGCGCCTGGTCCGCGAGAAGGGATTCAGCAGCGTCCGGCACCATGCGGCCGAACTGGTCGCCGACGGCCAGACGACGCTCGACGAGGTGATGCGGGTGCTCGGCCCGCAGGGCGATTCCGCCTAGGGCGCTAGGCGCCGGCTGTCAGTGCTGGCGTTCCTTCATCGCCCGCTGGGCTTCGCGCTTGGCATCCTGCTCCTGCGCATCGGCGCGCTTGTCGTGCTGCTTCTTGCCCTTGGCCAGGCCGACTTCGAGCTTGATCCGGCCGCGCTGGAAATGCAGGTCGAGCGGAATCAGCGTGTAGCCGGCGCGTTCGACCTTGCCGATCAGCTTGCCGATCTGGTTGGCGTGCAGCAGCAGCTTGCGGGTGCGCGTCGGGTCGTGGCTGACGTGGGTCGAAGCCGTCGGCAGCGGCGTGATGTGCATGCCGATCAGGAAAATTTCGCCATTCCTGATGATGACGTAGGATTCCTTGATGTTCATCCGGCCGGCACGGATCGCCTTGACTTCCCACCCCTCGAGAACGATGCCCGCCTCGTAGCGGTCCTCGATGAAGTAGTCGTGGAGAGCTTTTTTATTGACCGTGATGCTCATGCTGCCGGGTGATCCATTAAAATCGCGAATTCTACAGGATACAGGAATGCCGCTGCCGCATGGCTCTGGTTGAAAAGACAGTCTTGATCGAGCAGTCGGCCGGTCGCATGTTCGAACTGGTCGATCGCTGCGAGGATTACCCGGTTTTCCTGCCCTGGTGCGGGCGGACCGAGGTCAAATTCCGCGATGCGGCGAAAACCGTCGCGACGCTGCACATCAATTACCACGCCGTGAAGTCCAGCTTCACGACCGAGAACGACAAGGAATTCCCGCACCTGATGCGGATCCGCCTGGTCGATGGCCCGTTCCGGCGCCTCGAGGGCTCCTGGCACTTCAGGGCCCTGGCCGAGAATGCCTGCAAGATCGAGTTCCAGCTGCATTACGAGTTTTCCAGCAAGCTGTTCGAGAAGGTCATCGGTCCGGTCTTCAGTCACATCGCCAATACCTTCGTCGATGCCTTCGTGCGTCGCGCCAACCAGGTTTACGGAGCCAGCCATGGCTGAGAGCATTGCCGTCGAAGTCTGCTACGCCCGGGCGGACAAGCAGGAAGTCGTCGCCGTCAGTCTGCCGGAAGGCAGCACGCTGCAACAGGCGCTCGAGGCATCGGGCCTGCTTGCCAAGCATACGGAAATCGATCTCAAGAAGAACAAGTTCGGGATCTGGAACAAGCTGTCCAAGCCCGACGCCGTGCTGCGCGACCGCGACCGCGTCGAAATCTACCGGCCGCTGATCGCCGACCCCAAGGAGGTGCGCAAGCAGCGGGCCGCCGAAGGCAAGGTCATGAAAAAGGGCGCCGGCGACGCCGACGCCCCGGAGGCCTAGCTGTGTAAACCCACCAGGTTGTTCAGCCCGGTGATTCGGGAGATAGGCGGCAGATATTGAAGGCTGGCATGAGGTCTGTGCCAGTTGTAGTGATGCAGCCAGAGTGGCAGATGCTGAGCACGTTGGGTAGAGGAATCGTAGGCCCGGGCATAAGCCCATTCCCGCAATGCGGTCTGGATGAAGCGCTCGGCCTTGCCATTGGTTTGTGGCGTGTAGGGCTTGGTGCGGAGGTGGCGCAGCCCCAGGCGCTGGCAAAGCCGGGCGAAGCGCCGGGATTTGTAGCAAGCGCCGTTATCGGTCAGGACCCGCCGGAAGGAGACGCCAAACGTGCGGTAGTAGCGCAGGGCCGACAGCAAGGCCCGGCAGGCGCTTCGGCCGCTCTCGTCGGGCTGGATGTCGGCAAAGGCGACTCTCGAATGGTCATCAAGGGCGACATGGACGAATTCCCAACCCGCCCGGGGCGAGTTTTGCGTGCGATCCCCGGTGGCCCGATGTCCCGGTCGATGAAAGCGCCCGAGCTTCTTGATGTCGAGATGGAGCATGTCGCCCGATGCGGCGTGCTCATAACGCACGATGGGTGCGGCCGGTTCGAGTGCAGCCAGGCGGTTGAGTCCTGCGCGCGTGAGCCAGCGAGCGATGGTGCTCCGGCTGATCCCGCATTGCTGGCTGATCTGGCGATACGTCTGGCGGCTGCGCCGCTGCTCGATCACCTGGGCTAGGACGGCCGGCGGCAAGGCATGCGGGCAGGACTTGGGGCGTGACGAGCGATCGTTGAGCCCGGCGACGCCTTCGGCTCGGAAACGCTGCAGCCACTTGTAGGCAGTTCGTACGCTAACGCCACTGGCGTGAGCAGCCTCCTCGGGCCGCAACCCACCATCGAGCATACGTTGAACAAGAAGGGCTCGACCGTGCGGCGTTAATCGGGCATTTTTATGGATATTCATTCGGGGCCTCGGAGGTTTGTTTGGTTGGCACCTCCAATTCTCCGGGGAGGTACCCCGAGTGAACAACCTACAGAGAGATCACACCTAGCCCTTACTGGGCGCAGGTCTCGGCGATGTAGCGCCGGGCCTGTTCGATCTCGCGGGTGCGCTGCTCGTCGTCCATCAACTGGCGCTGGCCCTGGTCGTCGACGCTGGCGACCGGCTGCTGCGATTCGAGGGTCGCCAGATTGCGGCGGGCGCGATCGCAGTTCTCCTGCTTTTCGCGGGCGGCGGCCTGTTCCTTTTCCGCCTTGCCGGCCTTTTCGCGCGCCTCCTGCTGGCGCTTGCGGAATTCCATGTCCTTTTCCGCGGTCGACCGCGGCTCGGCGGCCGTTTTGTCGTCGACGCCTTCCTTGACGACGGCCGGCGTCCGGGCGCCGATTGCCCGGGCACCCGACGTGGCCGGTGGCGGCGTGTCGGAAATGATCGTTCGTCCGGCCGCATCCTTCCACTGATAGGTCTGCGCGTGCGCCGGGAGGAGCGTCGCGGTCGACGCAGCGGCAAGGGCGAGAATCAGCAGCTTGTTCATGGTCATCGGGCTTTTCGAAGGTTTTCTGTATAATACGATTTTGTGACCTTGGATCAAAGGCCATGCGACTGCTGCAAAAAGCCCTCACTTTCGACGACGTCCTGCTCGTCCCTGCACATTCCCAAGTCCTGCCGCGCGATGTCAGCCTCGCCACCCAGCTGACCCGCAACATCACCCTGAACCTGCCGCTGCTGTCGGCCGCCATGGATACCGTGACGGAAGGCCGCCTCGCGATCGCGCTGGCTCAGGAAGGCGGCATCGGCATCATCCACAAGAACCTTTCTGCCCGGGCTCAGGCCGCCGAGGTGGCCAAGGTCAAGCGTTTCGAGTCCGGCATCCTGCGCGATCCGATCACGGTGTCGCCGCTGATGACGGTCCGCGACGTGATCGAGATCACCCGCCAGCACCGCATTTCCGGCCTGCCGGTGATCGACAAGTCGGGCAAGGTCGTCGGCATCGTCACCAACCGCGACCTGCGCTTCGAAACCAACCTCGACCAGCCGGTCAAGTCGATCATGACGCCGCGCAAGCGCCTCGTCACCGTCGGCGAGGATGCCAGCGTCGAGGAAGCCAAGGAACTGATCCGCACCCATCGCCTCGAGCGCGTGCTGGTCGTCAATGACGCCTTCGAACTGCGCGGCCTGATCACCGTCAAGGACATCCTGAAGTCGACCGAGCATCCGCTCGCCAACAAGGACGCGACCGGCCGCCTGCGCGCCGGTGCCGCGGTCGGCGTCGGTGCCGGGACCGAGGAGCGCGTCGAACTGCTGGCCGAAGCCGGCGTCGACGTGATCGTCGTCGATACCGCGCACGGCCATTCGCAAGGCGTGCTCGACCGCGTCCGCTGGGTCAAGCAGAACTACCCGCAGATCGAAGTCATCGGCGGCAACATCGCGACCGGCGACGCGGCCCGCGCGCTGCTCGACATGGGCGCCGACGGCGTCAAGGTCGGCATCGGTCCGGGCTCGATCTGTACCACCCGCATCGTCGCCGGTGTCGGCGTACCGCAGATCACCGCGATCCAGAACGTTTCCGAAGCATTGAAGGGCACCGGTGTGCCGATGATCGCCGACGGCGGCATCCGCTACTCCGGCGACATCGCCAAGGCGATCGCCGCCGGCGCCAACACCGTGATGCTGGGCGGCCTGTTCGCCGGCACCGAGGAAGCCCCGGGCGAGGTCGAACTGTTCCAGGGCCGCTCGTACAAGTCCTACCGCGGCATGGGGTCGCTGGGCGCGATGCAGGCCGGATCAAGCGACCGCTACTTCCAGGAAAACACCGGCAACGTCGACAAGTTCGTTCCGGAAGGCATCGAGGGCCGCGTCCCGTACAAGGGGTCGGTGCTCGCCGTGATCCACCAGCTGATGGGCGGCCTGCGCTCGTCGATGGGCTACCTGGGCTGCGCGACCATCGCCCAGATGCACGAGGAAGCCTGCTTCGTCGAGATCACCTCGGCCGGCGTCCGCGAGTCGCACGTGCACGACGTGCAGATCACCAAGGAAGCGCCGAACTACCACGTCGACTGATCGGCTTCGTTGTCCTCGGGGCGGCTCGGCGAGCCGCCCTTGTTCATTCAAGGTCCTGAAAATGTCCCACCAGAAAATCCTCATCCTCGATTTCGGTTCCCAGGTCACCCAGCTGATCGCGCGCCGCGTCCGCGAAGCCAAGGTGTTCTGCGAAATCCATCCGTACGACGTCTCGGAAGAATTCATCCGCAACTACGGCGCCAAGGGCATCATCCTGTCCGGCGGCCCGAGCTCGGTGACCGAGGGCGACACGCCGCGTGCGCCGGGCGTGGTTTTCGAGCTGGGGATTCCGGTGCTGGGCATCTGCTACGGCATGCAGACCATGGCGCAGCAGCTGGGCGGCAAGGTGATGACCGCCGAGGCGGCCGGCAAGGCGCGCGAATTCGGCTATTCCGAAGTCCGTGCTCACGGCCACATGGCGCTGCTCAACGACATCGCCGACTTCTACACCGACGAGGGCCACGGCATGCTCAAGGTGTGGATGAGCCACGGCGACTCGGTGATGGAACTGCCGCCCGGCTTCAAGACCATGGCCTCGACGCCGTCCTGCCCGATCGCCGCGATGGCCGACGAGAGCCGCAAGTTCTACGCCGTGCAGTTCCACCCGGAAGTCACCCATACGCTGCAGGGCCGCGCGATCCTCGAGCGTTTCGTGCATGGCATCTGCGGCTGCGGTTCCGACTGGGTCATGGGTGACTACATCGAGGAAGCCGTGCGCGCCATCCGCGAGCAGGTCGGCGCCGAGGAAGTCATCCTCGGCCTGTCCGGCGGTGTCGATTCGAGCGTCGCCGCGGCGCTGATCCACAAGGCGATCGGCGACCAGCTGACCTGCGTGTTCGTCGACCACGGCCTGCTGCGCCTCAACGAGGGCGACATGGTCATGGAGATGTTCGCGCGCAACCTCGGCGTCAAGGTCATCCGCGTCGATGCGGTCGACGACTTCATGGGCAAGCTTTCCGGCGTTTCCGACCCCGAACAGAAGCGCAAGATCATCGGCAAGGAATTCGTCGAGGTCTTCCAGGCCGAGTCGAAGAAGCTGTCCGCCGCCAAGTGGCTGGCCCAGGGAACGATCTACCCGGACGTCATCGAGTCGGCCGGCAAGGGCAAGAAGGGCGCGCACACGATCAAGAGCCACCACAACGTCGGCGGCCTGCCCGAAGACATGCACCTGAAGCTGCTCGAGCCGCTGCGCGAACTGTTCAAGGACGAAGTCCGCGAACTCGGCGTCGCGCTCGGCCTGCCGCGCGAGATGGTCTATCGCCATCCGTTCCCGGGCCCGGGCCTGGGCGTGCGCATCCTCGGCGAAGTCACGCTCAAGGCGGCGCACCTGCTGCAGCGCGCCGACGCGATCTTCATCGACGAGCTGCGCGCGACGCACGCCACCGAGCGCGATGCCGCCGCCGGCCTGTGTACTGACAAGGATGTGGGCAAGAGCTGGTACGACCTGACCAGCCAGGCCTTCGCCGTCTTCCTGCCGGTCAAGAGCGTCGGCGTGATGGGCGACGGCCGCACCTACGAGAACGTCGTCGCGCTGCGTGCCGTGGTCACCAGCGACTTCATGACTGCGCACTGGGCGCACCTGCCGTACGAACTGCTCGGCCGGGTGTCGAACCGGATCATCAACGAAGTGCGCGGGCTGAACCGCGTCGTCTACGACGTTTCGGGCAAGCCGCCCGCGACGATCGAGTGGGAATGACCGAAGACTACGAAGTCCTCCCGCTCGGCGACGATTACTTCATGCGCGAGGCGTTGTCGCTGGCCCGTGCCGCCGAGTGCCTCGGCGAGGTGCCTGTCGGTGCCGTCGTCGTGCTGAACGGCCAGATCGTCGGGCGGGGCTTCAATTCGCCGATCGGCGAGAGCGATCCGACAGCCCATGCCGAGATCGCCGCGCTGCGCGATGCGGCGCGCAACCTCGGCAACTACCGGCTGCCCGGCTGCGAACTGTACGTGACGCTGGAGCCCTGCGCGATGTGCGCCGGCGCCATCATGCACGCCCGGATCGCCCGCGTGATCTACGGCGCGCGCGATCCGAAGACCGGCGTGCACGGCAGCGTCGTCGACCTGTTCGGCGTCGAGCGCCTGAACCACCATGCCAGCGTCGAGGGCGGGGTGCTGGCCGACGAGTGCAGCGCGCTGCTTTCGCAATTCTTCGCGGCCCGTCGCCGCAAGGCCTCGTGAAGCTGCTCGTTTCGGTCGCCCGCCAGCGCATGCGCCTGGTCGACGATGCGGGCGCGGTTTTGCGCGATTACCCGGTGTCCACCGCGAAAGCCGGCGTCGGGGAGGTATCGGGCAGCTACCGGACGCCGCGCGGTCGACATGTCGTGCGCGCCAAGATCGGTGCCGGCCAGCCGGAAAACACGGTGTTCGTGCGCCGCCGGCCGACCGGCGAGCTGTGGACGCCGGAACTGGCGGCAGCACATCCCGGGCGCGACTGGATACTGACCCGCATCCTGTGGCTGTCCGGGTGCGAGCCCGGATTCAACCGCCTGGGTCATTGCGACACGATGCGCCGCTACGTCTATATCCACGGCAGCCCGGAGACCGCCGAGATGGGCGTCCCGGGGTCGCACGGCTGCATCCGGATGCGCAACGCCGACATCGTCGAATTGTTCGACCTGCTGCCCTGTTATTCCGAAGTCGAAATCAGCGAGGACTGAACGACTTCGCCGGACGGTCCGAAGCTGCGCTCGTGCAGCCGCACGCGACCGTCACGGGTGCACCAGGCGACGGTCGACGCCCGCGTTCCGTAGTTTTCCGAACGGACGAAAACCGCCGACAGCAGCCTTTCCCATTCGATAGTGACGCCGGTCGCCGGCAGCGCCGGATCCGGAACGATGCGCCGGTCGGCGAGCAGCTCGAACAGCGGCGCCTCGTCCGGCAGCGCCGGCAGGGCCGAGGCGAATGCCGTCCGGGCCTGGACCAGCTTCGGCCACGGGGTGTCGAGCCGGTGGTTGGACAGGCCGTAGATGCCCGGCGGCAGCAGACGCGGCGCGCCGTCGCGGTTGGAGGCATAGACCAGCGAGTCGGCGTCGCCGAGCAGCAGGTTGAAACCGGCGTAACGATCGCCGTCGAGCTGCTGCGCGTAGCTCATCGCCGCTGCGTTGCCGAGCAGGAAATCGCGGGTCAGCGCGCCGCGCGAACGTTCGCCCGGCGGCATCCCCGGTTCGCGGACGTTGGTCACGGCGGCAAAGCGCCCGTCGTCGGCGATGCCCAGCCAGGTGCCGCCGGCCTCCAGGTCGCGCCCGCCGATCACCGTCGGCGCATCGGGCCAGCGGCCGGCCGGCGCGCTCGGCCGGGCATGGAACTCGTCGCGGTTGGCGGCGACGACCAGCGGAAAGTCCGGGTGACTCCGCCAGCCGACGACGATCAGGCACATTTCCGGGGTTTTTACGGGTTGACCGCGAGCGCCTGGACGCTGGCCCCTTCCCGCGAACCGAGCCGGGCGCTGGCTGCGAAATTGGACTGGATCACCGCCAGCCCCTCCCAGCCGCCGGCCGGCGACGGCGCGGCCGTCATCACCTTGCCGCAGGCCTGGTCCGGGTTGTCCGGCGAATGCAGTTCGTCGCCAGCGGCGAACGCGGTGTCGGCCGCGATGCGGAACAGGTGGCGCTTGACCTTGCCGAGGTACTGGGTCCGGGCGACGACCTCCTGGCCGGGGTAGCAGCCCTTGTGGAAGCTGACGCCGCCGATCTTTTCGAAATCGGCCATCTGCGGAACGAACTCTTCCCGGGTGGCCAGCGTCACCAGCGGGAAGGCGTTGCGCACGTCGAGCCAGCGCCAGGCCGGCAGACCGGCCGGGCGGGCCTTCACGGTCAGCTTCTGCCACAGGCCGGCCATCGCCGATTCGGGCAGCGCAACGACGTAGCGCTCGGCTTCCAGCCGCAGCACGGTGACGCCATCGGCCGCGGCGACGCCGCCTGGCGCCTCCGGGCAGGGCAGGGCGGCATCGCCCAGCGCCTCAGCGGCCTGCGGCCCGGAGACGCCGAGCAGCAGCACGGCGTCGCTCAGCGAGGCGACCCTGACCTTGGCGCGCAGCACGAACATCTGCAGGCGCTTCTGGATGGCTTCCTGCAGGTCGGCGGAGATCAGCAGGCGATAGGCGTCGCCGTCGCGCCAGGCGACGAAGCTCGCCTGCATCCGGCCCTTCGCCGAGCACCAGCCGGAATGCTGCCACTGGCCGGGAGCCAGATGGTTGATATCGCTGGTCAGCTGCCCGTGCAGGAAGGGCTTGGCATCCTCGCCGACGGCCTCGATCAGGCCGAGGTGGGTCAGCGGAACGACGACGGTCTGCCGGCTGGCTGCCTGCAGTTCGCCGGCCGCATCGCCGAAATTGAGAAGTTCGGCGGATTCGCCGTCGAAGAGGCCTTCGGCGGATTCCAGAAAGCTGCGCCAGTTCGGGTTCATGGGGGCTCCTGTAGAGGGTTTGGGCTATTATATCGCCCGTTTCATCGGGCTCGTTTCACGCGGGCCAGACCTTCCTGTCGCCGACGAGTTCCCGTGCGTTTCATTCTCAAGCTGTTTTTCGCGATTTGCCTGCTGGCCGCCGGACTGGCCGGCGGTCTCTGGTGGTGGTCGGGCCAGCCCCTGCCGCTGGCATCCTCGCCGGCCGATTTCCGGATCGCGCCGGGCAGCAGCCTGCGTTCGGCGATCGGGCAGATGCGCGAGGCCGGCCTCGACGTGCCCGTGGTGCCGCTCGTGCTGCTGGCGCGGGCCGGACGCAGCGACACCGGGATCAAGGCCGGCTCCTACTCCGTGGCCCGCGGCGTGACGCCGCGTCAGCTCCTCGACAAGCTGGTCCGCGGCCAGGTCACACAGGGCGACGCGACGCTGGTCGAGGGCTGGACCTTCCACCAGTGGCGGGCCCGCCTGGATGCCCACCCGGATCTCGTGCACGACAGCCGCGGCATGAGCGAGGCGCAGATCATCGAACGCCTGGGGCTGCCTGTCGCCAGCCTCGAAGGCTGGCAATTCCCGGATACCTACCTGTTCGACAAGCGCTCCAGCGATCTCGACCTGATCGCCCGCGCCGCCCGCGCGATGCAGCGCCGCCTCGACACCGAATGGACGCAGCGCGCCGCCGGCCTGCCCTACCGCAATCCCGGCGAGGCGCTGGCGATGGCGTCGATCGTCGAGAAGGAGACCGGGCGTCCCGACGACCGGCCGCTGATCGCCGCCGTGTTCGTCAACCGGCTGCGCCTGGGCATGCGGCTGCAGACCGATCCGACGGTCATCTACGGTCTCGGCCAGTCCTTCGACGGCAACCTGCGCAAGCAGGACCTGCTCACCGACACTCCGTACAATACCTATACGCGCGCCGGCCTGCCGCCGACGCCGATTGCGATGCCGGGGCAGGCCGCGCTGCGCGCCGCGCTGAATCCGGCGGCGAGCGACGCCCTTTATTTCGTCGCGCGCGGCGACGGCAGCAGCGAATTTTCGCGCACGCTGGACGAGCACAATCGCGCGGTCGACCGTTTCCAGAGGGGAAAAATGTGAGAGGCAAGTTCATCACCTTCGAGGGCATCGATGGCGCCGGCAAGAGCAGCCACGTCGAGTGGCTGGCCGACTGGCTGCGCGCGCGCGGAAAGACCGTGCAGGTGACGCGCGAGCCCGGTGGCACCGAACTCGGCGAGAAGCTGCGGGCGCTGCTGCTGGCCGAGCCGATGCACCTGGAAACCGAGACCCTGCTGATGTTCGCCGCCCGCCGCGAGCATCTGGCCCGTCTGATCGAACCGGCGCTGGCCCGGGGCGACTGGGTCGTCTGCGATCGCTTCACCGACGCGACCTACGCCTACCAGGGCGGCGGTCGCGGCCTCGACCGCGCCAAGTTCGCCGTGCTCGAGCACTGGGTCCATGAGCACCTGCAGCCGGACCTGACGCTGCTCTTCGACCTGCCGCTCGATGTGGCGCGGGAACGCATCGTGCTGGCCAACCGGACCCTGGACAAGTTCGAGCAGGAACGCGTCGATTTCCACGAGCGCGTCCGTCTCGCCTACCTCGAGCGGGCGCATGCCCACCCGTCGCGCATCCGTGTCATCGATGCCAATCAGCCCCTCGACAAAATTAGAGTGAAGCTTGAAGAAGTTGTCTCAAGCATTTGTTTATGAACGTTATAGAACTTCATAAAAAAACCTGGGATCGCCTGCAGGCCCGGCGCGAGCGTTTGCCACACGCGCTGTTGCTGGTCGGCCAGAAGGGCATGGGCAAGTTCGAGCTGGCGCGGCGGTTTGCGGCCGGCCTGCTGTGCGAGCAGCCGACGCCGGACGGCACGGCCTGCGGCGGCTGCCTCGCCTGCAACTGGTTCGCCCAGGGCAACCACCCGGACTTCCGCCTGTTGCAGCCGGAAGCGCTGTCCGCCGAAGGCGAGGTGGAAGAGGGCAAGAAAAAGCCCAGCCAGCAGATCACCATCGACCAGGTGCGGGCGCTGGATGATTTTCTGACGGTCGGCACCCATCGCGGCGGTTTGCGCATCGTCATCGTCAATCCGACCGAGGCGATGAATCGCAGCACCGCGAACGCTCTTCTTAAAACGCTTGAAGAACCACCTCCAAGTAGTTTGTTTTTATTGGTTTCAAGCGAGCCGATGCGCTTACTGCCGACCATCCGCAGCCGTTGCCAGCTGATCGCGGTCCCAACCCCGCAGCCGGCGCATGCGGAAAAAGTCCTCGCTGCCGCCGGCCTGAACGATGCCGCGCGCTGGCTGGCGCTGGCCGGCGGCTCGCCGGGGCTCGCGCTCGAGATGGGGAATGCCGGGCAGGGTGCCTGGCTGGGAACGCTGCTGACCCGGCTCGGCGCCGGCCCCCGGCTCGATCCGCTGGCGGCCGCGGCGGAACTCGACAAGGTGCTGCGCGACGGCAAGGGCAAGGTGCTGCTCAAGCAGTTCGTCGAGGCGGTGCAGAAATGGCTGGTCGATCTGACGCTGGCCGGCGAGCGCTTGCCGCCGCGATATTTTCTGGCCGAGCAGGGCACAATCGCCGGACTGGCTGCTATGATTCCCCCTGCGCGCCTGATCGCCGCCTACCGCGCCAGTGGTGTGCGCCGCCAGGAGGCCGAACAGCCGCTCAATGCGCGGCTTTTCCTCGAGGGATTGTTTCTGGACTACCGCGCCCTGTTTGCCAACCGATAGCCGATGAGCGAAGCCAAGCCTTCCCCGCAACGCCCCAGCGTTCTTTCGCTGAACATCAATTCGAAGTCCGCGTTGTACGCGGCCTTCATGCCGCACCTGCGCGGCGGCGGCATCTTCATCCCGACGACCCGTTACTACAGCATCGGCGACGAAGTCTTCATGCTGTTGTCGCTGATGGACGACCCCGCGAAACTGCCGATCGCCGGTACCGTCGTCTGGATCACCCCGGCCGGCGCGCAGAACGGCCGCGCCCAGGGGATCGGCGTGCATTTCAACAATGACGAGAGCGGCCAGGAAGCCCGTCGCAAGATCGAAGGCCTGCTGGGCGGCGTGATGCAGTCCACCCGGCCGACGCACACCCTCTGACCGCTCCCGGCATGCTGGTCGACTCCCACTGTCACCTCGATTTTCCCGATCTGGCCGGGCGCCTGCCCGAAGTGCTGGCGCGCATGGGCGAGCACGGCGTCGACATGGCCTTGTGCATCGGCGTCAATCTCGAGGATTTTCCGCAGGTCCTGGCCCTTGCCGAAGCGGATCACCGGCTGTACGCGACGGTCGGCGTTCATCCCGAATACACCGATGTCGAGGAGCCCGACGAAGCGCGCCTGCTTGCGCTGGCCAGCCATCCGCGTGTCGTCGCGATCGGCGAGACCGGGCTGGACTACTACTGGCACAAGGACCGCCCTGAATGGCAGCGCCAGCGCTTCCGGACCCACATCCGCGCGGCCCAGCGCTGCGGCAAGCCGCTGGTCGTCCATACGCGGGATTCGGCTGCCGACACGCTGCGCGTGCTCCGGGAAGAGGGGGCTGGTGACGTCGGCGGCGTGATGCACTGCTTCACCGAGAACTGGGAGATCGCCGAAGAGGCACTGGACCTCGGTTTTCACCTGTCCTTCTCCGGCATCGTCACCTTCAAGAATGCCGCGATCGTCAAGGAAGTCGCGCAAAAATGCCCGCTCGACCGGCTGCTGGTCGAAACCGATTCGCCTTACCTGGCGCCGGTACCCTATCGCGGCAAGCAGAACGAGCCGGCCTACGTGAAATACGTCGCCGAGGAGATCGCCCGCCTGCGCGGCACCAGCCTCGACGCGATCACCCAGGCCACGACCGACAATTTCTTCAAGCTGTTCAAGCACGCCAGACGCCCGTGAAAATGATCAAGAAAACCCTGTCCACCGCGCTGCTCGCCATCGCCTTTCCCGTTCTGGTTTGCGCCGGCACCTACGAAGAACTGATCCAGGGAGCCGGGCAGGGCGATACGCCGGCCATCGCCGCGCTGGTCAAGCGGGGCGCCTCGGTCGACACGACGGACAGCGAGGGCAACACCCTGCTGATCCTGGCAGCGCGGGAAGGCCACGGCGAACTGGTGGATTTCCTGGTCCGCAACCGGGCCAAGCTGAACGCACGCAACGCGGCAGGCGATACCGCACTGCGACTGGCGGCCTTCCGCGGTCATCAGCGCGTCGTCGAGCTGCTGCTGGCCGGCGGCGCCGCGGTCAATATGCCGGGCTGGACGCCGCTGTCCTATGCCGCCTTCAACGGCCACACGGAAATCGCCCGCCGGCTGATCAAGGCGGGCGCCGAGGTCGATGCGGCAAGCGAAAACGGCACGACGGCGCTGATCGCCGCGGCCCGGGGCGGACATCTCGAAACCGTCCGCGTCCTGCTCGGTGCACGCGCCAATCCGAATCTCGCGCTGGAAAGCGGAGAAACCGCGCTCGATGCCGCGCTGAAGCAGCAGCACACCGAAATCGCCGAACTGCTGCGCAAGGCGGGCGGCAAGTCCGGCAAAACGGTCACCATCCAGGTGCGCTGAAGCCCTTTCGCAAGCGGCGCCTCAGTGCAGGCGCATGTTCAGCTCGTCGATGGCCGGTGCCCAATCGGCATCCTCGATGATTTCCTCTTTCAGGAAATTCCGCTGGGCCGGACTCCAGAACGGGGCCCTGTAAAGGGCGGTGCCGTTTTCCAGCGGCCGGTGGGTCGCGATGAAGCCTTCGATGCCGGCCGGGTCCGACGGCAGGCCGAGTTGAGCGAACAGCTGGCTGAGATCGTGGGCGTTGTCCATGGCGCGTTCCTTTGCAGAAGGATTTAGGGCAGGGTGCCTACTTCTGACAGCCAGGCGCGGCAGTAATTCTCGAAAGCGAGGAGAAAGGGCGCCGATGCGGGCAGCGCTCAGCCGGGACCGAACAATCCGCCCGGAATCAGCCGCCGCATTTGCCGGCCGACGACACGCCTGAAGCCCGGGCTGTGCAGACAGATTCCCCCGGCAAAACCGGTCAGGCATCCGATGATCGTGTCGAAGAAGCGCGCCTGGATCAGTGCGCCGTGCGATACCTGGCCCAGCGTCGGCGCTTCGGCCAGCAGCAGCGTCAGGGGCGTGATGAAAATGGCGGCGAACCCGTAATGACGGACCACAGCGCTTTCGATCACGAAAACCAGCGCGATGATGATGAAACCCAGGCGCCACTCGTCGAGCGGCAGGCTGAGGATGCCCCAGGACACGAAAAGCCCGATCACGGTGCCGATCACCCGATGCACCTGCTTTTCCCAGACGGCCCGCAACGACATCCCCTGGATCACGGCAAGGCAGCTGACCGGAACCCAGTACGCGTTTTCAAGCTGCAGCAGTTGCGCCACGGCGAGCGAAATGCCGACGAAGGCTCCGATGATCACCGAGTCGAAAACGACGAAATCGAAGCTCGCGGCAGGCAGCGGCTCGACCTTGACCGGCTTGCGCCGGCGCAGCATGTAAATGCTGTAAGCGAAAGCGATCAGGCAGGCCAGCAGGCAACCCATCGCGATCAGTCCGACCTTGAGCGGCACCTGGAGAATATCGCCGGGCGAATAGGCGCCGATCGATGCGGCCATGATGAAGAACAGGCTGCCGGGAATTCCGACACGGTAGAAACGGCAAACCATCGTCACGAGAATGCTCGTAAAGGTCAGGGCCAGCATCATCACCGGCGGCAGCAGATTGCTGATCACGCCGAATGCGTAACTGGCGATCATCGCGAACGCACAGGCCATCAACGAGACCATGCGGTGATAAAGCGGTGTCTCCGGCATGTAGAGAAAGACCAGTCCGCCCAGCGAGGAAATCAGCCCGTAGTCCATCCGCCCGAAATAGGCGCCGACCAGCAGCGGCACGCCCGAGCACAGCGCGGCTGCGAAAGGCATCAACCAGGGGCGGTCGCTTTGCCTGACGGTTGTCAGCTGACGCAGTTCTTCCCGCAGGAAAACCCGCAGCCTCTGCCATTTGCCGTTTTCGGTCATCTTGATCTTTTCCGTTGGATGCGTCCGGCAGAGCGCCTCCGATTTCAACTCGCCGCCGTTTCCGCGGACAAGAGCTTAAACGAATTTGTTGGCGAGGCCGGCGGAGATGGTCGGGGCTTGTTGATCTGGGCTGAAACGTGGCTGAGCCGACTATCTGATCTGGTGTGTCTTAATTACGCATAATTTGTATTATGTTAAATTATGTTGCTCTCACAGGCCACGGCAGTACTCAAACTCGTCGGCACGTCAATACGTCGCCATGAAACATCCCGGGTTTAACAATGCTACAATCATGACGTTCTTGGGTATCCGCTATTGAGTCCAATCCAATAGCCGATTGAAACGGGAAGCCGGTGCACTACTTCGGTAGTAATTCCGGCGCAGCCCCCGCTGCTGTAGGCCTGACGACTCTGCATTTGCCACTGTGTTTGTTCACACGGGAAGGCGCAGGGAAGGATGACGGCAAGCCAGAAGACCGGCCCAAAAACGTGTAGTGCCATTCTCCGGGGTGACGAGAACGGCTCTTGGACGCGTGCGCGTGCATTTCGCGCAGTGTATTCCTTGATCCGTGTCTACTTTCCCCGGTGTTTTTGAATGCTTCGGGGATGAAGTCATGCACATCATGGAAGGTTTTCTTCCGGTCGAGCACGCACTCGGCTGGTCGTTGGCGTCGGCGCCTTTTGTCGCCTGGGGCGTGCATTCTATGCATCGCCAGCTGCAGACCCGGCCTGAGCAGCGCATGCTGCTAGGCATTTCCGCAGCCTTCGTTTTCGTACTTTCCGCTCTCAAGCTGCCATCGGTCACCGGCAGTTGCTCACATCCGACTGGTGTCGGCCTCGGGGCCTTGCTTTTCGGGCCGCTGGCGATGGTGCCGGTCGGCTTGGTCGTTCTGCTCTTCCAGGCTTTGCTGCTGGCCCACGGCGGGGTGACCACCCTCGGCGCCAACCTGTTTTCGCTGGCCATCGTCGGTCCCTTCGTGGCTACCGCCCTCTTCCGCCTGGGCCGGCGCTTCGGGTTGCCGCTGGCCGGGTGTGTTTTCACCGCTGCCTGCCTGGG
The DNA here is from genome assembly GCA_028687035.1 of Dechloromonas sp. Taxonomy (GTDB): domain Bacteria; phylum Pseudomonadota; class Gammaproteobacteria; order Burkholderiales; family Rhodocyclaceae; genus Azonexus. Next base: position 404,735 of record JAQUAX010000001.1, read on the forward strand.
CGACCTCTCCACGTACCTGACGACATCGATCCAGCTGGCCTGGGCCTTTCCGGATCCGGCCGGCGGTTTCTTCGCCTCGCTGGCCAAATTCGGCGGCATCTTCGCCATCACCCAGATTCCGCTTGCGATCAGCGAGGGGCTGCTCACCGTCCTGGTAGTCAATGCCTTGGCCAGATTCAACGCCGAAGAGCTCAAACGCTTGCCGCTCTTTGCCCAGCAAGGGGGAGGCGCATGAAAAAGCAGAACTGGCTGATCGTGGCCGCTGTCGTCTTTCTGAGCGCCCTGCCCTTGTGGCTGGTGCCACATCTCGACATCGGCACCGCCGGTAGCCCGGACGGACGGCCGGCCAAGGTATTCCAGGGGGCTGACGACAGGGCAAGGCAGGCCATCGGCGACCTTGCCCCCGATTACAAGCCCTGGTTCTCGCCCTTGCTGGAACCAGCCAGCACTGAAATCGCCTCCCTGCTCTTCGCCTTGCAAGCCGCCATCGGCGCCGGGTTCATCGGCTATTGGCTGGGCAGCGCGATCACCCGCGAAAAACTGCTACGGCGGGGTAACCAGGACGCGGAAGCGCATGTTGATTGAGCAGGCTGCCTACGCCAACCGCTGGCGCCGGGTCAGTCCGCAAGCCAAGGCGAGTCTAGCGCTGGCCGGCCTGGTCGCAGCCTTTGCCGCCGCTACGCCGGAGGCCGCGCTGCGCGTGGCTTTCCTGTCCGGCCTGATCACCTGCATCGGAGCCGGCGTGTCAGGCTGGCTATATCTGCGCGTTGCGACACCGGCGCTCGGTTTTCTGGCACTGTCCTGTCTTAATCTGCTGATTGCGGTCGACAGCAGTTTCGCCTGGCGCTGGGCGCCGGAAGCCCTGCCGGAAATTGCTGCGCTGGCTGGCCGCTCGCTGGCCGCGCTGGCCGCCTTGCTGGGGCTGGTCCTGACCACGCCGCTGGCAGACCTGATCGGCCTGCTGCGCCGTCTACGCTGTCCGGCAGCGCTGCTCGACCTGATGGTGCTCTGCTACCGGATGTTGTTTGTCTTCTCGCAAGCGGTGCGCGATACGCGTACTGCCCAGCAGGCACGACTTGGCTACGCGACGACGCGACATGGACTGCGTTCCCTCGGCTATCTGACCGCCAATCTGGCCGTTCAGGTCTGGCAGCGCTCGCATGCCCTGCATCTTGCCGCGCTGGCCCGCAATGGGGATGGCGCCCTGCGCTTTCTGGCCCCGCATTTCGCCCATGCCGGAAGCGACACGGCACTGGCCATGCTGGCTGGTTTCCTGTTGATTCTCCTGGCCAGGTTGTGGGTCTGATGCTGTTCGAAGCCGTCGCGCTGAGCCATCGTTACGCCGATGGCTGCCCCGGCCTCGACGGCTGTTCGCTGGCCATCCGCCGGGGCAGCCGTAATGCGCTGCTCGGGGCCAACGGCTCGGGCAAGACGACCCTGCTGCAACATTTCAATGGTCTATTGCAAGCGAACAGCGGCAGTCTGCACTTTGCCGGTGCTCCGCTCGATACCAGCCGGGCGGGCCTCGCCGCCTTGCGCCGGCGGGTCGGACTGGTTTTCCAGAACCCGGACCGCCAGCTTTTCTCGGCCAGCGTCGTCGAGGACGTTTCTTTCGGCCCGCTCAATCTCGGTCTGGACGAAACGACGGTGCGCATCCGGGTGGCCGAGGCGCTCGCTGCGGTCGGCTTGGCCGGGCATGCCGACCGGCCGGTACATCACCTGAGCTTCGGCCAGAAGAAGCGCGTCTGCATCGCCGGCGTGCTGGCCATGCAGCCCGAGGTGTTGCTGCTCGACGAGCCGATGGCCGGGCTCGATTCCGCCATGCAATCCGAGTTGGAGGCGCTGCTTGCCAGCCTGACGGCACGGGGCATCACCATCGTTTTATCGACGCATGACGTCGATTTTGCCTATCGCTGGGCCGACGACATCCACCTGCTGGCCGCCGGCCGCTGCCTCGCCTCGTTTGCAGCCGGCGACCTGCCGCAGCACGCGGAGGCCTTGCGCCAAGCCGGTCAGTCCGTTCCGGCAATCGTCGAATTGCAGCGCATTCTCGCGGCGCACGGCCTGATCGCTGCCCTGCCCGCGATGCCGAGTCTGGCGGCCCTGCTGCCGGCACTGACATCCAGGGAGGCGATTTGAAATTCAGCCAATTTTTCCCGTTGACCGTGGAGAGCCTCTGACATGCCTACTGAAAACCGCCCAGGCACTGTCTGGTTTGTCGGCGCCGGCCCCGGCGATCCCGACCTGATTACCGTCAAGGGGCGCAAATTGCTCGAACAGGCCGGCGCCGTGCTCTTCGCCGGTTCGCTGGTCGACCAGGCGGCGACGCTGTACGCGCCGGCCGGCTGCGACATCCGCGACTCCAAGGACATGACGCTCGAAGAGATGACCGACTGGCTGCTCGCCGCCGCCGCCCGGCATGAAACAGTGGTCCGCCTGCAAACCGGCGATCCCGGCCTCTACGGCGCCTTGATCGAGATGACTCGGCCGCTGACCGCCGCCGGCATAGCCTGGGCGGTAGTCCCCGGCGTCTCGTCGGCGATGGCGGCTATGGCGGCGGCCGGCGAAACGCTGACCCTGCCGGAAATCACGCAGACGGTGATCCTCACCCGCGTCGCCGGGCGCACGCCGATGCCGCCCGGCGAGGAGCTCGCAGCCCTGGCTGCGCACCAGACGACGCTGTGCATCTACCTGTCGATCACGCTCTTGCACAAGGTGCAGGACGCGCTGCGCGCCGCCGGCTGGGCCGAGGACGCGCCGATTCTGGTGGTGCAGAAGGCGAGCTGGCCGGGCGAGGAAAAGATCGTGCGCGGCACCCTGGCCGACATCAAGCGCCGCTGCCAGGACGCGAAGATCGGCAGCCAGGCGATGATCGTCGCCAGCCCGACGCTGGGCGCCGCCGACTGGCCCGACCTGATCCGCTCCAAGCTCTACGACCCGGCCTTTGCCCACCGCTTCCGCCGCGCCAGCCTTTCCCCCGAACTTTCTCCGGAGTCCAGCTCATGAAATCCACCACCTACCTGCTCGTTGCGCACGGCTCGCG
>JAQUAX010000011.1 GCA_028687035.1 Dechloromonas sp.
CAGCCGCCGGATCAGCGAGGGCGCGCCGGCCAACGCGATCTCGACGGTACCGATCCAGCCCTGGCCGGCGCCCTAGCGCCCCAGCCAGCGCAGCAGCGCGGGGTATAGCACGTCCGGATCGACCGGCTTGGCGACGAAGTCGTTCATGCCGGCCGCCTCGCAGCGCGCGCGGTCCTCGACGAAGGCGTTGGCCGTCATCGCCAGGATGGGCAGATCGGCGCCGCCCGGCATCGTGCGGATGCGACGGGTCGCCTCGAGGCCGTCCATCACCGGCATCTGCACGTCCATCAGCACCAGGTCGTAGTGCTGGCAGGCGACCCGTTCCAGCGCCTCGGCGCCGTTCTCGACGGCATCGCAGTTCAGCCCGACATCCTCGAGCAGCTCCAGCGCGACCTCGCGATTGATCAGGTTGTCCTCGACGACCAGCACACGACGGCCGGCGAAGCCCTGGCGATGTGCCGCCTCGCTCGCACCGTGGCTGTCCGGCCGGGCGACCAGCGGCCGTTCGATGCCGGCATCGCGCAGCAGCGCCGAAAACCAGAAGAGGCTGCCGCGTCCCGGTTCGCTGGACACGCCGGCCGCGCCCCCCATCGCCTCGGCCAGTCGGCGGGTGATCGCCAGCCCGAGCCCGGTGCCGCCGTAGTTACGGGTCGTCGAATTGTCGGCCTGCTCGAAGGGCGTGAACAGCTTGGCGACGACGTCCGGCGGGACGCCGATGCCCGTATCCTCGACCTCGAAACGGACCAGGACGCGTCCACCGATGACCGGCTCGGTGATCGCCCGCAGCGTGACCGAGCCGCGCTCGGTGAACTTGATCGCGTTGCTCGCGTAATTGAGCAGCGCCTGCTGCAGCCGGGTCGGATCGCCGCGCAGGCGGTCGTGGCCGACGCGCCCGGTATCGACGAGGAGTTGCAGGCCCTTCTGCCGCGCGCGCTCGCCGAGCATCGACGCGACGTTGTCGAGCAGGCCGCTGAGACTGAGGCCGATATCCTCGAGCACCAGCTTGCCGGCCTCGATTTTCGACAGGTCGAGCACGGCGTTGATGATTTCCAGCAGGTGCCGGCCGGCGGTATCGATCGAGTTCAGGCGGTCGGCCTGCTGCTGCGTCAGCGGACTGCGCCGCAGCAGGTGGGCCATGCCGGTGATCGCGTTGAGCGGCGTCCGGATCTCGTGCGACATGTTGGCCAGGAAGGAACTCTTGGCGACGTTGGCGACTTCGGCCGCTTCCTTGGCGGCCGACAGTTCGCGGGTGCGTTCCTCGACCAGGCATTCGAGTTGCTGGCGGTGCTGCTCGAGCGCCGCCTCGGCCTGCTTGCGCTCGCGGTTCAGGATGGTCAGGCCGAGCTGGTCGGCGATCTGGCACGCGAAGGCGATCTCGTCCTCGGTCCAGGTATGGCGCTGGCCGACGTGCTCGAAGCACAGCGTGCCGAGGCTGCGCCCGCCCGACGTGATCGCGCAGTCGAGCATCGACAGGATGCCGAGCGGCCGCAGGTAGCCCTCGACATAGCCGGCGGTACGCGGATCGTTCAGCGCGTCCGACGCATCGACGAACTTGGCCTGGCGCAAGGCCTCGAACTCAGTCAGGAACTGCCGGCGGTCGAGCAGCATGCCGGAGGTATGACGGCGCGGGATCAGCTCGTAGGAATCGATGCACTGCAGGAAGATGCCGTCGGCGTCGAACAGCCAGATGCCGACCCGCTCGATGCCGAAGGCCGTGGCGATGCGCTCGCTGATCACCTGCGCGGTTTTTTCGATGTCGCCCTCGTTGACCGCGGGCAGCAACGCCAGGTCGAGCACGATCTGCTTCTGCGCGGCAAGCCGCTGCAGGGCGAGCCGGCTTTCCGTGATGTCCTGCACCGTGCCGACGCCGGCCAGCGGCAGGCCGTCCGGAGCATGCACAATGCTCGCCCGCTCGCGGACCCAGCACACCGCGCCGTCGACGACGATGCGATGCTCGATGTCGTAGGGGGCGCCATGCAGTGCCGCAGTCCAGGCGGACTTCACCCGTTCGAGGTCGTCCGGGTGCACGTAGGCCTCGAAGCGCTCGATGCTCATCGGCTCCTCGGCCGACACACCGAACATCCGGTAAGTCTGCGCCGACCAGGCCAGCGTCCCGGAGCGGATGTCCAGCTTCCAGCTGCCGGTGTTCGCCACCTGCTGGGCCAGTTCCAGTTCTCGGGCGGCGGTCTCGGCGTCGCGCCGGGCCTGGGCCAGCCGGCGGTTGGTTCCCGTCAGCCGGAACAGCAGCATCAGGATGACCAGCGCGCCACTGCCGGCGACGAGCAGCAGGCCGCGATAGCGGGACCAGACGTCGCCCGCGGTGAATTCGGGCTGGTGATCAAAAGGCGGCAGGCGCAGCCGCCGCATGCCCTCCTCGACGACGCCATAGTCGGCCGGAATCGTGAAGCCGTGGATGTCCAGCACGCGGGCCAGCGGGTCGCCGGATTCGATCGCGAACAGCGCGGCGGCGACGCGGCGCGCGGTGTTTTCCGGCACCTGGGGCAGCGCGACGAAAGCCCATTCCGGATACAGCCGGGTCGACACCAGGAAAGGGAAACCCGGATACCGGCGCGCCCCGATCACCTCGAGCGCATCCGCTTGCAGGCTGCCCTCGCGGATCATCGCCTCGATGACGCCGGTCCGGATGAAGCCGGCATCGACCTCGCCGGCCAGCACCTTGGCAACGACCTTGTCGTGCGGCTGGCCGGTTTCGACGAAATTCACGGCGTCGACCGCGACGCCGGCCTCGATCATTTCCATCACCGGCGCGATGTAGCCGCCGAGGTGGCGGGCGCCCGTGAAAGCCACCGAACGGCCGCGCAGGTCGGACAATCCGGCCAGATCGCCGCGGTCGGCGCGGCGGATCACGACGCCGCCCAGCGACGAAGTCGGCAACCCGTTTTCGAGGCTGACCAGCGAAGCCAGCGCGCCGGACAGGCGGTATTTCTCGCGGATCGCGATGTAGTGCGTCGGGTTGGTGAAGACGAAATCCAGGCGGTCTTCGCGCAGCGCCTGCTCGATCCCTTGCTGGTCGAGCGCCTGCAACCGCACCGGCTGGCCGCCCAGGGCCCGCGACAGGTAGTCGGCGAGCGGCTGCCAGCGCTTCTCGATGATTTCCGCCGGACGGTAGGCATAGACGCCGATGGTCAGCGGGGCCGCCAGCCCCGTCTGCACCACCAGGCAGAGCAGCAGGGCCAGCCAGATTCGCTTCATAAAGTTTTAATTACCAGAAATTTGGTAAATATATTAAGCGATATCATATGCCGCCGACAAGCCCGCGGCGGCCCGGAGGAGTCAGTTCAGCTTGTCAGGCCGACCGCAGCACTGCTTGAACTTCTTGCCGCTGCCGCAGGGACAGGGGTCGTTGCGCCCGGTTTTCGGCTCCTCGCGCTGCACCGTCGCGGCGCCCCGCTTGGCGCGCCAGAAGTTGTACAGCGTCTGCACGATGACCGGCAGGTTGTCCTGGATGTCCGCCACCAGGCGGGCCTCCTCGGCCGGCGAGAACCAGCGCTCGCCGCTCTTCTCGGCATCTTCCTTGAGCATGCCGTTGAGCATGAACATCGGCTCGAGGAGCTCGGACAGGTCGTCGGCATGCTTGCCGGCCAGTTCGTACCAGTCCCCGGCCAGGCCGGCGCCATACACGTAGGAATCGGCCCAGGCCGCGTAGTCGTATTCCTCGCAGGTCTCGTCGACCGGGTAGAGCATCGGCGCGACCGTCTCGTCGGCGAGCAGCGCGCCGGCGATGTCGTTGTTCAGGCGCATCAGCAGTTCGATGGTCTCGATGACCTCCGGCGAATCGCCAGCTTCCAGCCCCGGCCCGAGCGCCTCGGGCAGCCAGACGGACGGCGGCACCGGGACCGGGCCGCTGACCACGGCGCACAGCATGGCCTGGGCCTCGTCGAGGCGCATCGCCTCGCCTTCGAAAACGTCAGCCTCGAGCAATTCTTCAAGCCGGTCGAGATCGGCATCGGTCAATGGATTCGGGTTCATCTGCGGTATCCTCGTCAATCCGTGAATCATAGCCGACTTTGCCTGTCACAGCCGGCATCCCGACGGAGAACAGCATGCCGAAAATCGAAAAAACCGACGCCGAATGGCGCGCCCTGCTCGACCCCGAGCAATACCGCATCACCCGCCAGAAAGGCACCGAATGGGCCTTCAGCGGCCGCTACTGGGACTGCACCGAGCCCGGCACCTACCGCTGCGTCTGCTGTGGCGCGCCGCTCTTCCGTTCCGAGACCAAGTTCGACGCCGGCTGCGGCTGGCCGAGCTTCCACAGCCCGGACGACGAAAATCGGATCGACGAGCACGTCGACCGCAGCCTGGGCATGACCCGCACTGAAGTCACCTGCCACGACTGCGGCGCCCACCTCGGCCACGTGTTCCCGGACGGCCCGCCGCCGACCGGCCTGCGCTACTGCATCAATTCGGCCGCGCTGGCGCTCGACCGCGATGAGTGAGGCCGCCGCGACGGCGCTCGACGCCCCGCCGCCGGCCGGCCGCAGCGATCTCGCAGTGATCTCGCTGATCGGCTTCGTGCATGGCGTGTCGCATTTCTTCCACCTGCTGCTGCCGCCGCTGTTCCCGTGGCTGATGGCCGATTTCGGCCTGAGCTTCACCGGCATCGGGACGACGATGACCGTGTTCTTCATCGTCTCGGCACTCGGCCAGGCGATCGCCGGTTTCCTCGTCGACCGCCACGGCGCCGCCCGCGTGCTCGGCGGCGGCATCGCCTGCTTCGCGCTGGCCGGCCTGCTGCTGCATTTCGCGACCGGCTACCCGATGCTGGTCGCCGTCGCCGCGCTGGCCGGCCTCGGCAACGCGGTGTTCCACCCGGCCGACTTCACGGTGCTCAACCGCCACGTGTCGCCGCCCCGGCTCGGCCATGCCTTCTCGGTGCATGGTCTGTCCGGCAACCTCGGCTGGGCGGCGGCGCCGGTGCTGCTGACCGGCATCGCCAGCACCGCCGGCTGGCGCAGCGCAGCACTGGCCACGGTCGCGATCGCCATCGTGGCGCTGGCCCTGCTGTTCACCGCCCGCGGCGCGATCGCCGACCCGCCGGACAGCCACGCCGGACGCCAGGAAGCCGACCGGGCGCCGGCGCTGGCCTTCCTCGCCTCGCGCGCCGTCTGGCTGTGCTTCCTGTTCTTCCTGCTGATCACCGCCGCCTTCGGCGCGATCCAGAATTTCGCCAGCCCGATCCTGCAGGCGCTGTACGGCCTGTCGCTGACGACCGCGGCGAGCGCGCTGTCGACCTACCTGCTGGGCGGCGCCGCCGGCATCGTGCTCGGCGGCTTCCTCGCCCAGCACGGCGAACACGACCGGCTGATCGCCGGCGCGCTGGGCGTCGCCGCGGCGCTCGCGGTGCTGCTCGCTGCCGGCGGACTGCCGGCCTGGAGCCTGCTGCCGCTGATGGCCGGCATCGGTTTCTGCACCGGCGTCGCCGGCCCGTCGCGCGACCTGCTGGTCCGCCGCGCCGCGACCGCGCGTTTCGGCAAGGCCGCCTTCGGCCGAGTCTATGGCTTCGTCTATTCCGGGCTGGACCTCGGGCTGGCGCTGGCGCCGCTCGGCTTCGGCGTGCTGATGGACGACCGGCGCTTCGGCGAAGTGCTGGTCGGTATCGCGGTCCTGCAGGGACTGGCGATTTTCAGCGCACTGCGCGTCGGCAAGGCGGTCTGAACGGCGCGCTCGCCCGCCCTACAACCCGCGCGCCCAGGCCGGGCGCAACGCCGCCTGGCCGGAAAGCGCCTGCCGCACCTGCGCCAGCAGCCTGTCCTTGTCGGCGCCGAGCGTGCCTTTCAGTACCAGCCAGTTCGACGCGTGGTCGCTGCGGAACACCGTGCGCTTCAGTTCCAGCGCGCGCAACAGGGCTTCCATCTCGACGAACAGTTCGTGCTGCGTCAGCGGTTCCCAGCCGGGGAAACCGGCGCGCAGCCGGGCCTCGCCCTGCGGAAAGCTGACCACCAGCGTCGCCAGGTATTCCGGCTGCGTCGCGTTGATCAGCCGCGCCGAATGGGCCGCGTGCTGAGCCGACAGCGCCCGACCGCCCAGCCCGTTGAGCAGCATCACCGAGCGCGTGATGCCGGCGGCGCCGAGCTTGTCGAGCGCCTCACGGGTGGAATCGAAGGTCTCGCCCTTGTTGACCGCAGCGAGCACCGCATCGTCGCCCGATTCGGCGCCGACATAGACCATCTTCAGCCCGGCGGCGGCGAGTTCGTCGATTTCCTGCTGGCTCTTCTTGCGCAGGTTGCGCGGCAGGCAGTAGCTGGAAATCCGCCGTACCGCCGGCAGGTGCGTGCGGATCGCGTCGAGCACGGTCAACAGCCGCCGGGTCGGCAAAACCAGCGCGTCGCCGTCGGCCAGGAAGACGCGGCGGATCTGGTCGCCGTAACGCTCGCCGGTCAGCCGGATGCTTTCGATCACCTCGGCCTCGTCGCGGGCGCGGAAGGCCTTCTGCGGCGCAGTGTACATCTCGCAGAAACTGCACTTGTTCCAGCTGCAGCCGTCGGTGACCGGCAGGATCAGGGATTCCGCCTCGCTCGGCGGCCGGAACACCGGCTCGACATAGCGGATCGGTATCATGCCGCGCCGACCCTGGCGGCGAAGGCCGGCGGCACGCCGACCGGCTTGCGCGCCGCGTAGTCGAAGAAGACGATGCCGTGCTTGCCGCGCGCGACTTCGCGACCTGACGCCTGGTCGGAGACGCGCCAGACCAGGTCGCAGCCGAACTTGTTGAAATCGTCGGCCGCCATCTCGACGACCAGCGTCTCGCCGTGGAAGGCTTCCGACCTGTACTGCGCGGCGACGTCGGCGACGACGATGCCGACGCCCTCGACATCGAGCTCGCTGTAGCCGAGCGACTTGAAGAAGCGCACCCGGGCCTCGGCGACCAGCGCGATCAGCGCGGCGTTGTCGAGGTGGTGGCCGTAGTTGATGTGGCCGATGTAAATCGGGATCTCGGTCGAGAAGATGAAGCGTTCGGGCAATTCGATCTTGATGCGCGGCATGGCTTGCGGTGGACGGTCGGGAAAAGGCGAATTCTAGGGCCGCGGCGTAGAATCCGGAAAAAAACCCGGAGCCCGCCATGAAAACCATCGACCACCAGCGCCTCGACCAGGTCGTCAGCGCCGCCCGCAAGGCCGCCGACCAGCGTGCCGAGGGCTACCGCGAACGCGCGCTGAAGATCTATCCGTGGATCTGCGGCCGCTGCGCCCGCGAATTCACCGTCGCCAACCTGCGCGAACTGACCGTGCATCACCGCGACCACAACCACGACAACAATCCCAACGACGGCAGCAACTGGGAGCTGTTGTGCCTTTATTGCCACGACAACGAGCACCAGAAGCAGATCGAGGCCGATCGCGGCTATACCGATGCGCGCAGCGGTCGCGGCGGCGGCGCCACGCACAATCCCTTTGCGGCGCTGCAGGGCCTGCTGAAGAAGGACTGAGCCGGGCGATGGCCGAACAGCACCGCCTGAGCGTCCAGACCCGCGGCCGCGGCACGACCGAGATCACCGGCGAAATCGCCGCCGTGCTCCGGCAATCCGCGGTCGACGCCGGAATCGCCCACGTTTTCGTCCGCCACACCAGTTGCGGACTGCTCATCACCGAGAACGCCGACGCCGATGTCCGCCGCGATCTCGAAACCCTGCTCCAGCGCTGGGCGCCCGACGGCGACCCGGCCTATCGCCACGACCTCGAGGGCGACGACGACATGGCGGCGCACGCCCGTTCGCTGCTGACCGGCGTCGAGCTTTCCGTGCCCTTTGCCGACGGCCGCCTGCTGCTCGGCACCTGGCAGGGCATCTACCTGTTTGAGCACCGCGCGCAGGGCCACCGACGCGAGATCGTCGTCACGCTGCTCGGCTAGGCGAGCAGCCGGCGCAGCCCGAGCAGGATCAGCACCGCCGCCGCCGCCCAGACCAGCCAGCGCGACAGCCACGGGCGGCCGCAGCGCAGTTCGCGGCCGAGCCGGCCGGCCAGCGGCACGAGGATCAGGATCGGCGTCATCGCCGCGCCCAACCCGAAGGCCAGCCCGTAGCCGGCGCCGTTCAGCGCGCTGCCGCTCTGCGCGGCGAGCGCCAGCAGCGACGCGAGCGGCGTGCACGGCGTCAGCGCCAGCGCGGCACCGAGCGCGAACGGCGGCGCCGCGTCGGCCTTGCCGCGAAAACGCAGCGGCTGTACCGCCGGCGCTTTCGGCGCGCAGCCCGGCCGGCGGGCGCGGAGCAGCAGCCACAGCCCGGCGGCGATGCTGGCGCCGCCGATCAGCGCGTTGCCCCAGGTGCCGCCCAGCGCCTTGGCCAGGCCGAGCCCGGCCAGCCCGGCCGACGCGGCGAGCGCCGTGTAGGTCAGCACGCGGCCGGCGAGGAAGACCAGCGCATGGCGGAAGGCTTCGGCGGTACCGCTGGCCCGGCCGAGCGCCCAGGTGCCCATGAAGGGCAGGCAGGTCACGGTGCACGCGGTCAGGCCCATCGAAACGCCGAGCAGCCAGACGGTGCCGAAGCCGATCTGCCCGGCCGCCAGGTCGTCAAGCATTGCCGGCCTCGCCGCGCCTGACGAAGCGCACCGGCTTGACCGTGCCGTCCGGCAGTTCGCCGCGCACCTTGTCCTTGTAGTAGTCGCGGCGCGACGAGAACAGCGTCCACGGCCCCCACTTCAGGCGGATCGTACCGTCCTGCGGGCAGTATTCGGCGCAGCGGCCGCAGAGCGTGCAGTCCTCCGTATAAGCCTTGCGCCCGTCCTGGGTCGAGATTTCCTCGATGTCCATCGGGCAGGCCTCGCTGCAGATCCGGCACTGGCCGCAGTTGTCGTGCCGCGTCTTGGCCAGGCGCAGCGGCGACAGGCGCTGGAACAGCGAATTGAACGCGAGCAGCGGGCAGATGCGGCAGAACGGCTGGCGGATCGCCAGGCCGCCGACGATCATGAAGCCGATCAGCGCATCGCCGAAGGCGCCGAGCGCGAAGCTCCAGCTGTCGCCGACGCGCAGTGCCAGCTGCTCGGTATTGCCGGTGAGCAGCGTGGTCGCGACCCGCGACGGGCAGATGTCGCAGTACGGATTGCCCAGCGCGTGCGGCGTCACGCCCAGCCCGGTCAGCAGCGGCAGCACGAAGACCAGGCCGAGCAGCAGCAGCCACTTGAGCGGCCGCACGCGGCGCGCCGCGACCAGGTCGCCGTCCTCGAGCCGACGCAGGCCGATGCCGAAACGGCGGCCGACCCGGCCGACGGTTTCCTGCAGCGTGCCGAGCGGGCAGACCCAGCCGCAGAAGGCCTTGCCGATCACGAAGAAGAAGGCGAAGAAGGTCGCGAAGCTGAACAGCAGGGGCAGGACCATCGAGAAAGTCAGCTGCTGCGCGCGCACCATCGCCTCGCCGATCCGGTGGTGCAGGATGTGCTGCGTCGGGATCAGCACGCAGTAGCCGCCGTTCATCTGGTCGTAGGCGCAGGACAACGCCGGCAGCGCGTTCGAGATCTTGCCGGCCATGTAGCTGCCGACCAGCACGCTGCCGTAGACGGTGACGAAGAGCATGACCAGTTGCACCGCGAGGCGCAGCCGCGACAGCGTCGGGAAAAGCGTTTTCAGCATCATTGCTCCTTGCCGTGACGGCGGCGGCGCAGCAACGGCGCGGCAGCCAGCATGCCGGCCAGGCCGAAGGCGGCGCCCCAGCCGAGGCTGCGGCCGCGTTCGCCGTCCGGCCCGTAGGTGTAGTTGAAGGCGGTCACGTAATGCCGCTCGGCGGTCTGGCGCTCGGTGCTCAGCACGAAACCCGCCTTCGGCCGGCCGTGGCCGCCCTCGCCGTCGGCGTCCGGCGCGAAGTCGCGCGGGAAGAGCACAGTGGCGACGCCGTCGGCATCGGTGATGAAATTCGTCCGCGTGCCGAGCTCGGTTTCCAGCCGGACGACCTGCCCGGCCAGCGGCTGGCCGTTGGCACGCACGACGAAGCGCCACTTCTCGCTTTCGCGGTAGCTGCCGTGCTCGCGCGGCAGCGGATCGGGAACGATCTCCAGCTCGCTTTTCGGCCGCCGCAGCAGGTCGACCGGGGCCGGCCCCGGATTGCCGAAATACCACACGGTCGAGGCGACGGCGACGTGCGCCGGCGTCTCGAAACGGGCGCTGACCCAGTGGTAGTTGCCGGATTCCGGCGCCGGGCTGCGCAGCCGGGCTGCGCCGGCCTCGACCGGGAAGGCCTGCTCGCCGCCCAGCGGGCCGGCGATGCGGACCTCGGCCGCCGGCAGGCCGACCGGCCGGACCTGCACCGCGCTCCGCTCGCCGCGCCCGCCGGGCACCGGCAGCAGCATCGGCTGCGCGGTCCAGGCCGACACGCCGGCGTCGGCGGCCCGGCCGCGCGGGCCGTGCCCTTCATGCTGCGCCGCGGCCGCGAAGCTCGCGGTCGACAACGCCAGAACAAGGATTTTCCAGTGCATCGCCGGCTCCTAGCGGAAATCGTAGCGGTAGGTCAGCAGCACCGTGCGCGGCGCCCCCAGCGTGTAGGTGACCTTGCCGGTCGTGTCCTTCTTGGCTTCGGCCGCGTAATGCTGGTCGAACACGTTGTCGGCGTTCAGCGTCAGCGAATGCTGGCTCCACTGGTAGCCGAGCGACGCGTTGGCGATCCACTCCCAGCCCTCGTATTTCTGGGTGTTGGCATTGTCCATCCAGTATTCGCCCCAGGTGTTGGCCGACACCCGGGCCCGCCAGCCGCCCTGCTTCCAGCCGGCGAAAACGCCGTACTGGTTGCGCGGCACGAAGGGCAGCGCGTTGCCGGAGCGATCCATGTTCACCGTCGTTCCTCCGACGCGCACCGGCTCGGTGAATTCCTTGTACTTGTAGTCGGCGTAGCTGTAGTAGCCGCCCAGTTCCCAGTACTTGCCCAGCGCGTAGCGGCCGGCGAATTCGAAGCCCTTCTTGTCGGTCTTGCCGGCGTTCAGGTAGGTCGTCACGCCGCCGTTGTTCTGCTGCACGATGTCCTTGTCGACCGGGCTGTAATAGACGCTGGTATCGAAGGACCAGTCGGCCGCCCGGCCCTTCAGGCCGAACTCGTAATTGCGGGCGACCGGCGCATCGAGCGACGGATTGGTCGACACTTCGCTGAACGACGGAATCTGGCCGGCCTGCGCAGCCATCGCGAACAGGTTCAGGCCGGGCAACAAGCGGTAGCTGGCGGCGATCTTCGGCGCCGGCAGGTGGAAGGTCTTGTTGATCTTCGTCTGCCCGTCGCCAGCCACGTATTTGCCGGTGCTGTAGTCGTACTTGCGGAACTGCTGGTTGTCGTCCTCGAACTCGACGACGTCGTAGCGCATGCCGGCGTCGATGATCCAGCGCTCGGTCGGCCGCCAGGATTCCTGCACGTAGACGCCGGTCAGCAGCGTCGTCGCGTTGTCGATCTCGGCCAGCGTGCCCTTGGCGTCGGAACGCGTGGCGACGATCCGCCCGCCCGGGATCGTCGTCACGTCGCGGTACTCGTACTTGCGCGAATCCGGCACCCGCTCCTGGCGGGCCGTGACGCCGGCGACCAGCGTGCCCTGCGCGTGGCGGTAGTTGCCCTCGAGGTCCACGCCGAGGTTGGAAACCCAGGACTCGGACTCGTTGATGATGCCGGTCACCGGGTGGTAGTGGTACCAGGTGTTGTAGTAGATCCGCGGCTTGAACGTGAAGTCGCCGCGCTGCATCTCGAGCCGGCTATTGACGAACCAGACCTTGGAATACCGGCCGGAGTTCTTCCAGGCTTCCGACGTGCCGTTCTGCTCGCCGGTCCGCTTGTAGGTCTTGAACATCGCGGCATCGACGGCACCCGGCAGCTGCATGTTCGATTCCGAATACGACACCTCGCTCTCGACGACATCGCCGTCGCCAAGCTGGATGCCGTGCTTGATCGAGCTCTGCGTGGTGTCGAAGCGGTTCCAGGTCCGCCAGTCGTTCTCCATTTCGCGGCGCGTGAAGGTCAGCGCCAGCGCCTGGCGGTCGTCGATCATGCCGCCGTAGCGCAGGTGGTAGTTCTCGGTACCCTGGTTGCCGGCGCCGATCTTCAGGTTGTTGGCCCGGTCGTCGAACACCGACTTGGAGATGATCTGGATCGCCCCGCCGGCGCTGCCTGCGGCGAACAGGTTGCCCGGCCCCTTGGCGATCTCGATGCGCTCGATGTCCTGGGTGTCGACGAAGTCGAGGCGGGTGAAGCTGTCCGGGTCGGACAGCGGCACGCCGTCGCGCAGCACCTGGATCTCGCGGATGCCGTAGGCCGCCTTCAGGCCGGCGCCGCGGATGATCAGCCGGGCATCGAAGCCGCCGTTCTTGCTGTCGATCAGCACGCCGGGCACTTCCTGCAGCGCTTCCTTGACGTTGAACATCTTCTTGTCGGCCAGCGTTTCCTTGCCGACCACGGCGATCGCCTGCGGCACTTCGCCGGTCGAGCGCGTTTCGCGCGTCGCCGTCACCGAGACTTCGTCGAGCACGTTGGCCGCATCGTCGGCCAGCGCGCTGCCGATCGCCAGCGAACAGGCGCACAGCACCCCGTACGGTGCACTCCCTTTTTTCATCGATTCCCCTTTTCGTGTCTTTTTCGAAAAGGCGGATGTTAATTACGCCCAAGGGCATAACCCCGCGACATGGCGTCGCATGCGACAACGTGTCGCGGCCGCAAGGTGGAGGGGCCAGGTCAGCCCTTGACGCAGACGACCTGCTTCAGCGTATGGACGATTTCGGTCAGGTCCTTCTGGTTTTCCATCACCGCGTCGATGTCCTTGTAGGCGGCCGGAATCTCGTCGATGACGCCCTTGTCCTTGCGGCAGACGACGCCCTCGGTCTGGCGGCGCAGGTCGGCCTCGGCGAAGGCGCGGGCCGCCGCGTTGCGGCTCATCCGGCGGCCGGCGCCGTGGGCGCTGGACTCGAAGCTCTCCGGGTTGCCCTTGCCGCGGACGATGTAGCTGCGGGTTCCCATGCTGCCCGGAACGATGCCCATGTCGCCCGCCCGCGCCCGGATCGCGCCCTTGCGCGTGACCCAGACGTCGGCGCCGTAGTGGTGCTCGCGGGCGAGGTAGTTGTGGTGGCAATTGACCACCTCGCCGGTCACCGAAAACGGTGGCAGGTGGCGGGTCAGGCCGGCGAGCACCAACTGGAGCATGCATTCGCGGTTGGCGTAGGCGTATTCCTGCGCCCAATGCACGGCCGCCACGTAATCGGCGAAATGGTCGCTGCCCTCGGCAAAGTACGCGAGGTCGCGGTCCGGCAGGTGGATCTGCCGGCGCTCGATGTCCTGCCGCGCCAGTTCGATGAAATAGCTGGCCAGCGCATTGCCGATGCCCCGGCTGCCCGAATGCAGCATGACCCAGACCTGCCCGGACTCGTCCAGGCAGACCTCGATGAAATGGTTGCCGCCGCCCAGCGTGCCCAGCTGGTTGACCCATTTCGAGAATTTGCCGAAGGTCTTCAGCAATTGCGGGTGCTTCTGCGTCATCGCCTTCAGCCCCGCCTCGAACGGCCGGGCGGCACCGGTCAGCGCCCGGTCGTCGGCGTGCTGCGCCTTGCCGACCGGCACGTCGCGGCTGATCTGGTCGAAGACGCGCTGCAGCCGGCGCTCGTCGAGCTGCTCCGCAGCCAGCGACAGCCGGCAGGCGACCATGCCGCAGCCGATATCGACGCCGACCGCGGCCGGCACGACGGCGCCGCGCGTCGCGATCACCGAGCCGATCGTCGCACCGATGCCCAGATGCACGTCGGGCATTGCCGCGACGTGGTGATGGATGAAGGGCAGGCTCGCCAGGTTGGCCAGCTGCCGGCGCGACGCCTCGTCGACGTCGGCGGTCCAGATCCTGACCGGGACGCCGGGCGAATCCAGCGTCTGGACGACCGGCACCTCAGCCCTCCGCGCGGGCCGCCCCGCAGGCGTGGCAGAAGCGCGCAAAAGCGCTCTTCCTCGCGGTGCACTGGCCGCAATGGTCGAAAAGGCAGATGCCGCAATGCGGGCAGTAGTCGATCGCGGCGTTGGCCAGATCGACCGGGCGCTCGCAGCCGGGACAGACCTTCTTGGCCAGCCGGGCCAGCGCGGTGTCGTAGGACAACTCCTTGCGCCGCTCGACGTCGGGCAGCGCCTCGGCCTGCTTCTGCCGCTCCAGGTAGCGGTTCAGCGCCAGGATCGCCTGGCGGCCGACCAGCACCGTGATCACGATGCCGACCGTGGAGCGCACGTAGCCGCCGTAGCTCGGCAGGTAGGGAACGAGTTCGACGAAGAAGGTGAACAACGCGAAATAGATGAAACCCCAGACGAAGGGCCACCAGGTGCTCTGCCGCTGCTTCGCAAACAGCCAGCCGGCGATGCCGAGCAGCGGCAGGGTCAGCGCCAGCCGGTAGAGGAAGATGCGCAGCTCCTGGCTGCGCTGGGCCCCCGCCAGCTGCTCGCCGGCGACGCGTTCGAGTTCGTGCAGGCTGCGCGACGCCCGCGCCTCGGCCTGCTGCGCGTCGAGCAGCGCCTGCTGCTGCGCCTCGACGGCGGCCAGCGCCTGGCGTTCGTTCGCCTTCAGGCCGTCCAGCGCCTGCGTGCGGGCGAGCAGTTCCGGGTCCTGGCCGGCCCGGCCGGTGACCTGGCGGGTCGCCAGCCAGTTGTTGAAGGTTTCGCGCGCCGCCTGGCTGCTGGCCCGCGCCGCGTTGTGCCCGAGCCGGGCCTGTTCCAGTTTTTCCTGCGTATCCTGGCGCGACTGCTGCATCGCCTTGACGGTGGCGCGCGCCTGCTGCGCCGCCGCCCGGTCGATGAAATCCTCGATCGTCAGGTGCTGCTCGACGCGCGGCAGGTTCTCGACGACCGAAGCGCCCAGCCCGGTCAGAAAGCTGGCGAACACGAAGGCGACCAGCCACAGGCCGCCGCGAAACCACTTTTCCGACAAACGCAATGCCTTGCTCATGCTGCCCTCCCCTCGCTGCGCAGATGACGGACGGCGCTGAGCCCGGCCAGCGCCACCGTCCCGGCGACGATGCCGAGCAGCGCGTCGAGCGCCAGCGCCGCGACGCCGCCGAAGGCGCCGGCCGCCCCGGCCGCCAGTTCGATCGCGTGATGCGCGACCGGCAGGCCGTGCGCCAGGATGCCGCCGCCGACCAGGAACATCGCCGCTGTGCCGACCACCGTCAGCCCCTTCATCAGTTTCGGCGCGGCAAGCAGCAGCCCGTTGCCGAGCGCGATGCGCAGCGCGCCGCCACGGCGGACCAGCCAGGCGCCGAGATCGTCGAGCTTGACGATGGCGGCGACCAGGCCATAGACGCCGACCGTCATCAGCAGCGCGACGCCGACCAGCACCGCGACCTGCGCCGCGAAGGACTGGCCGGCGACGGTGCCGAGCGCGATGACGATGATCTCCGCCGACAGCACGAAATCCGTGCGGATCGCGCCGCGGATCTTGTCCGCCTCGAAGGCCGCGAGATCGACCGCCTCGTCGGCGATCGCGGCCAGTCCGGCGGCGTGCTGCGCGGCGACTTCCGCCGGGCCGTGCAGCCATTTGTGCGCCAGCTTCTCGACGCCCTCCAGGCAAAGGTAGAGACCGCCCAGCATCAGCAGCGGCGTCACCGCCCACGGCGCCAGCGCGCTGATCGCCAGCGCGGCCGGGACCAGGATCGCCTTGTTCTTCAGCGAACCGACGGCCACCGCGCGGACCACCGGCAGCTCGCGCTCGGCGCGCACGCCGGACACCTGCTGCGCGTTCAGTGCCAGGTCGTCGCCGAGCACGCCGGCCGTCTTCTTCGCCGCGACCTTGGTCATCAGCGCGACATCGTCGAGCACGCTCGCGATGTCGTCGAGCAGCGCGAGCAGGCTGGCGCCGGCCATCGCCTTACAGCTCGCTGATCACGGCGGACGCCGGCAGGCGCGACTTGGGCAGCGCGGCATTGAAATCGCCGTCGCCGCTGTAGCCGAGCGCGACCATGACGACCGCGCTCAGTCCGCGTTCGGCCAGGCCCAGTTCGACGTTCAGCGCGGCGACGTCGATGCCCTCCATCGGGCAGGCGTCGATGCCGAGCGCCGCGGCGCCGTTCAGCAGGCTGCCGAGCACGATGTAGACCTGCTTCTCGGCCCACAGGCCGAGGTCGCCGCGTTCGCGGTGCAGATTGACGTAGAAGCTGCGCGAATTGTGCTGCGTCTGCTTCGCCTCCGGCGTCGCGAAGCGGCCGTCGGCCTCCTCCTGGGTCACCAGCGCGTCGAGGTGGGCGACGTCGAGGTCGGTGCGGGCGCACAGCACGACGACATGCGACGCGTTGCGCACCTTCGGCGCGTTGTAGGCGAAGGTGCCCTGCGTGCCGGCGGTCAGGCGTTCCTTGCCGGCCGCGGTCGAGGCGACGATGAAATGCCAGGGCTGGGAATTGACCGACGACGGCGCGAAACGCAGCAGCGTGCGCAGTTGCTCGACCTGTTCGGCCGGAATCTTGCGGTTCGGGTCGAAGGCCTTGCAGGTCTTGCGGGTGGTGGCGAGTTGGGCGATGTCCATGGGTTCTCCTTGTTGAATCAGCGATTGACGTCGACGACGACGCGGCCGCGCACCTGCCCTTCGAGCAGGCGGGCGGCGGTGGGAATGGCGTCGGCGAGCGCGATTTCCTTGGTCATCGCGGCGAGCAGGCCGGGATCGAGGTCGCGCGCCAGGCGTTGCCAGGCTTCCAGCCGGCGCGGGCGCGGGCACATCACGCTGTCGACGCCGGCCAGCGTGACGCCGCGCAGGATGAAGGGGGCGACGCTCGCCGGCAGGTCCATGCCGCCGGCCAGGCCGCAGGCGGTGACGACACCGCCGTACTTCGTCGCGGCGCAGACGTTGGCCAGCACGTGGCTGCCGACGACGTCGACGGCACCGGCCCAGCGCTCCTTCGCCAGCGGCCTGCCCGGCGCCACGAGTTCGGCGCGGTCGACGATGCTGGCGGCGCCCAGTTGCTTCAGGTAATCGGCCTCGGCAGCGCGGCCGGTGACCGCGGCGACCGTGTAGCCGAGTTTGGCGAGCAGCGCGACGGCGACGCTGCCGACGCCGCCGGCGGCGCCGGTGACGACGATCTCGCCCTGGTCGGGCGTCACGCCGTGGCGTTCGAGCGCCAGCACGCAGAGCATCGCGGTGTAGCCGGCGGTGCCGATCGCCATCGCCTGCTGCGGCGTGAAGGCGGCGGGCAGCGGCACCAGCCAGTCGCCCTTCAGCCGCGCCTTCTGCGCCAGGCCGCCCCAGTGGCCTTCGCCGACGCCCCAGCCGTTGAGCACGACGGCGTCGCCGGCCTGCCAGTCGGGATGGCTGCTGGACTCGACGGTGCCGACCAGGTCGATGCCGGGCACCATCGGGAACTTGCGGACGACCGGCCCCTGGCCGGTGATCGCCAGCCCGTCCTTGTAATTGAGCGTCGAATACTGCACGCGCACCGTGACGTCGCCGTCCGGCAGCTGCGACTCGTCGATGTCGCGGACGGCGGCGCGGTAGCCGGCCTCGTCCTTGTCGATCAGGATGCCCTTGAACATTTTTCGTCTCCTTGGTCTGCGTGGGGTCAGCCCGGCAACATAGACGGAAGCCGGGCGAAAATCAACGACGGGAAAACCCGGGCGCCCGGTTAAAATGCCCGCCGTGCCGCCCTTCGCGGTCGACCGTCCCCACCGCCCGAATTTCAAGCTTCAAGCGCATGTCCGACTACTCCGCCTCCTCCATCCGCGTCCTGAAAGACCTCGAGCCCGTCAAGGAACGTCCGGGCATGTACACCCGGACGACCTGCCCGACGCACATCGTCCAGGAAGTCATCGACAACGCCGCCGACGAGGCGCTGGCCGGTTTCGCGAAGAAGATCGCGGTGGCGATCCGCGCCGACGGCACGATCGAGGTGTCCGACAACGGCCGCGGCATCCCGGTCGAGATCCACCCGGAGGAAGGCAAGCCGGCGGTCGAACTGGTGTTCTGCAAGCTGCACGCCGGCGGCAAGTTCAACAAGAAGGAAGCCGGCAACGCCTACCGCTTCTCCGGCGGCCTGCACGGCGTCGGCGTGTCGGTGACCAATGCGCTGTCGACCCGGCTCGAGGTCGAAATCAGGCGCGGCGGCGGCGTGCACCGCATCGTCTTCGGCGACGGCTTCGTCGTCGAGCCGCTGGCCCGCATCGGCGACTGCGGCGTGCGCACGACCGGAACCACGGTGCGCATCGCGCCCGATCCGAAGTATTTCGATTCGCCGAAGATCAACCTCGCCCAGCTCGAACACCTGCTGCGCTCGAAGGCCGTGCTGATGCCGGGCGTCACGGTCGACCTCGAAATCGACGGCGAAACACCGAAAAGCTGGTGCTACCGCAACGGCATGGCCGACTACCTGGCCGAGCTGATGACCGGCACGCCGGTCGCGCCGATTTTCGTCGGCGAGAAATACGTCGAGGTCGAAAACGGCTTCTCGGTCGGCGAAGGCGCGACGTGGGCGCTGGCCTGGTTCGAGGAAGGCGGCGGCAAGCCGGAATCCTACGTCAACCTGATCCCGACGCTCGACGGCGGCACCCACGAGGCCGGGCTGAAGGCCGGCGTCTTCGAGGCGGTCAAGGCCTTCGCCGAGCACCACGCGATCCTGCCGGCGAAAGTGAAGCTGGCGCAGGAGGACGTCTGCGGCCGGATGAGCTTCCTGCTGTCGGCCAAGGTGCTCGACCCGCAGTTCCAGGGCCAGACCAAGGAAAAGCTGACCTCGCGCGATGCCTACAAGCTGGTCTCGCAAATGGTGCGCGACCCCTTCGAATTGTGGCTGAACAGCCACGCCGACTACGGCAAGAAGATCGCCGAACTGGCCGTCAAGGCGGCGCAGAACCGGCTGAAATCGACGCAGAAGGTCGAGAAGAAGAAGTCCTCCGGCATCGCGACACTGCCCGGCAAGCTGACCGATTGCGAATCCGACGACATCGGCCGCAACGAACTCTTCCTGGTCGAGGGCGACTCGGCAGGCGGCTCGGCCAAGCAGGGCCGCGACAAGGAAACCCAGGCGGTGCTGCCCTTGCGCGGCAAGGTGCTGAACACCTGGGAAGTCGAGCGCGACCAGCTGTTCAAGAACAACGAGGTGCACGACATCTCGGTGGCGATCGGCGTCGACCCGCACGGCATCGAGCAGATCGACACGGTGGACGTCTCCGGCCTGCGCTACGGCCGCATCATCGTGATGTCGGACGCCGACGTCGACGGCTCGCACATCCAGGTGCTGCTGTTCACGCTCTTCCTCAAGCACTTCCCGGCGCTGGTCGAGAAGGGCCACATCCACGTCGCGCAGCCGCCGCTGTTCCGCGTCGACGTCGAGGCGCGCGGCCAGACGCGCAAGATCTACTGCCTCGACGAGGCCGAGAAGGAACAGACGCTGCACAAGCTGCGCGAGGAAGGCGTTTCCGAAAACAAGATCAGCGTCTCGCGCTTCAAGGGCCTCGGCGAAATGAACCCGGACCAGCTGTGGGAAACCACGCTGTGCCCGGACACCCGCCGGCTGGTCCCCTTCCAGGCGCCGCGCGAAGTGCTCGCCGAGATGGCGCGGACCTTCACGCTGCTGATGGGCAAGGGCGAAGCCGCCGGCCGACGCGCGTGGATGGAAAAGGACGGCGGGCTGGTCGAGGCGGACGTCTAGGCCCGACGCGACTTACGCCGGCCGGCAGCGCCGCCGGCACCAGGCCTTGCGCCCCTCCTCGGCGACGAAGAGCAGCAGCGCGAAAGGCAGCGCGACGGCCCAGGCTTCGGCCGGCAGCGGCGCCGTGCCGAACAGGCGCTGCCCCCAGGCGGTATGGATGATGGCCAGCAGCAGCACGAGCTCGGTCGCCAGACCGGCCAGCAGCAGGCGGTTGCCGGTCAGCGGGAAGCGCCAGGCCGGCTCGGCCGGATGCCGGCAGACGAACAGGTTGGCCATCTGCGCGAGCACGATGCCGGCCAGGCAGGCGGTGGTCGCCTGCCGGTACAGCGGATCGCCGGCCGCCAGCATGTCGCCGTAGTTCCAGCCGCCGGCCAGCAGCACGCAGAAATAGGCGGCCAGCGCGCCGAACGCCTCGAGCGGGCCGAGGAACAGGTAGGCCCGGGCGAGCAGCGGCCAGGTCAGCAGGCGCTCGCCGCGCGGCCGCGGCGGCCGGCGCATCACGTCCGGCCCCGGCGGCTCGACGCCGAGCGCCAGCGCGGGCAGCATGTCGGTCCCGAGATCGACCGCGAGGATCTGGATCACGGTCAACGGCAACGGAATGCCGAAAATCACGAAGGCCAGGTAGGGCAGCAGTTCCGGAATGTTCGACGTCAGGATGTAGGTCAGGAACTTGCGGATGTTGTCGAACACTGCTCGCCCCTCCTCGATCGCATTGACGATGGTCGCAAAATGGTCGTCGAGCAGCACGATGTCCGCCGCCTCGCGCGCGACGTCGGTGCCCGACAGCCCCATCGCGATGCCGATGTCCGCGGTTTTCAGCGCCGGCGCGTCGTTGACCCCGTCGCCGGTGACCGCGACGATGTCGCCCTTGCGCTGCAGCGCCTGGACGACCTGCATCTTCTGCTCGGCGCTGACCCGGGCGAACACCACCTCGGGCGCGTCGAGCGCCAGCTGCAGCGAGGCCGGCCGCATGCCGCGCAGCATGTCGCCGGTCAGCACGACCGGCGACGCCGAACGGACGATGCCGACCTCGCGCGCCACCGCGACCGCCGTCTGCGGATGGTCGCCGGTGATCATCAGGACGCGCACGCCGGCCTCGTGGCAGCGCGTCACCGCGTCATGGACGTCGGGGCGCAGCGGATCCTCGAGCCCGACCAGGCCGCTCAGCGCCAGCCCGGCCTCGATCTCGCCGCCCGCCGCATCCTGCCGCTTCCAGGCCAGCGCCAGCACGCGCAGGCCGCGCTCGGCCATGTCCTCGTGGGCACGCCGGAACATCGCCCGCGCCGCGTCGTCGAGCGGCCGGGAAACCCCGCCGTCGTCCCAGCTGGCGCACAGCGGCAGCACCGATTCGGGCGCCCCCTTGGTCCAGACGAAGCCCGCGCCGTCGTCGCCGCGCGTCGTCACCGTCATCCGCCGCCGCTCGGCGTCGAACGGAATCTCGCCACTGCGCTCGCCGAGCGCCGGCACCTCGCCGGCGAAGCGCCACAGCGCGATCTCCATCGGATCGCCGGCCGCTTCGCCGGCGACGAACTTCAGGCTGTGGCAGAAACGCGCGACGGCACGCAGATGCAGGTCGCCGCCACGCGGCCAGCGGGCCGCCGCCAGCTGGTGGCGGCCGGCCGCGAACAGCTCGCGGACGCTCATCCGGTTCTGCGTCAGCGTGCCGGTCTTGTCGGTCAGGATCACCGTCGCGTTGCCCAGCGTCTCGACCGCCGGCAGGTGGCGGACCAGCGCCTGGCGGCGCACCATGCGCTGCGTCGCCATCGCCAGCGCCAGCGTCACGGTCGGCAGCAGGCCCTCGGGCACGTTGGCGACGATGATGCCGATCGCGAACATGAAATTGGCCCAGAACGGCAGCCCGATCGCCATGCCGATCGCGAAGAACAGCACGCCGAGGCCGAGCGCCAGCAAGGCGACGACCCGCGAGACGTGGCGGATTTCCTTCTGCAGCGGCGATTCGGCATCGCCGGCCGTCTGCGCCAGGTGGGCGATGCGCCCGAACTCGGTATGCATGCCGGTCGCGTAGACGACGGCGCAGCATTCGCCGGCGACGACCAGCGAGCCGGCGAGCAGCAGGTTGCGCGCCTGCAGCGGATCGCCGCCCTCGCCTTCGGCGGCGCGCCGCGCCTTGGGCAGCGATTCGCCGGTCAGCGTCGCCAGGTTGACGCGCAGGCCCCAGCTTTCGACCAGCCGGCAGTCGGCCGGCACCTTGTCGCCCTCGACCAGCAGCACGACGTCGCCGGGCACCAGCTCGCCGGCCTCGACCTCGACGGTCGCCCCGTCGCGGCGGACCTTGACGCGCTGCGGCAGCAGCAGGCGCAGCGCATCGATCGCCTGCCCGGCGCGGAAAGCCTGCCAGAACGAGAAGGCGCCATTGACGACGATGACGCCGACGATGGCAGCGCCCAGTTCGGCCATGCCGGCGCCGGGCTCGAAGCGCTCGGCGACGAAGGCCAGCCCGGCCGCCAGCCACAGGATCAGTGCGAAGAAATGGCTGAATTCGCGCAGCAGCGCGAGCCACAGCGGCTCGCGCCGGGCCGCCTCGACCCGGTTCGGGCCGAACTCGGCCTGCCGCCGGCGGACCTCGGCCGCCGACAGGCCGGCCGGACCGCTGGCCAGCCCGGCCAGCGCCGCGTCGCCCGCCGAACGGGCGGTTTGCTGCACTGCGTCCATCGCCCCTCCGCGATCATCGAAGCGTCACCCGGAAGTATAGGCCGCGACGCCGCCAGGCCGGCGGCCGCTCGGCCTCGTCCGGCGTGCCGGCGGCGGCGACGCAAGCCGCTCGGCAAGGCGCGCTCGCGGCCGGGCGGCGTCTTCGGAAGGCCGGAAAGGCGGCGTGGCGTCGCTGCCGTCAGCCGGGAGCGCCGACGCGGGCGGCGATCAGGCAAAGACAGGCGACTGCGGTCAGGCGCAGGCGCAGCGGCAGGTACCAGCCGGGCAGGCCGGCCCGGGCCGCCAGCCGCCGGTCCTGCAGGTAGTGCGCGAGAAAGCCGGCGACCAGCAGCGGCACCGCGTAGTCGGCCGGCAGCAGCATCGCCGGCCAGGCCACCAGGGCCGGCACCACGCTCCAGGCGAACCAGGCGGTGCGCCGGGATTCGTCCAGTTCGTCGAGGCTCATCGCGAACGCCCAGTGCAGCGCGCCGACGAAGGCCAGGATCACCGCGCCGTAAGCGAGCAGCGCCTCGCTCCACACCGGGCCGTGATGAAAATCGATCCGGCTGGCAAACGCTAGGCCGAGGAAAGGCAGCAGGCCGCCGTAACCGAGCCAGGCGACGCTGCGCGGCAGCGCCGCGGGAAGGGATGCGAAGCTCATGGGAACCTCCGAAGGAAAAGCATTACGTCAAGGACAACGATTGGACAAAAAGCCATCCATTGGCTTAATATGGCAACAAAACGGTATTTTGTCCAGGACAATCATGAAAACACCGCGTACTATGCTCCGCGCCCTGCTGCTCGTCGCCGGCCTGTCCGGGCTGGCCGCCTGCAGCGTCGCACCGCCGGACGGCGTGGTCCCGCTGACCGGCTTCGAGGCCGAGCGCTATCTCGGCCGCTGGTACGAGATCGCCCGCCTCGACCACCGCTTCGAGCGCGGCATGACCGACGTCCACGCGACCTATCGCCGGCTCGAAAACGGCGGCATCGAGGTCGTCAACCGCGGTTACGACCCGGCGCGCCAGGCCTGGAAGGAAGCGGTCGGCCATGCGCTGTTCCTCGGCGACCCCGGAACGGCCTCGCTGAAGGTGTCGTTCTTCGGCCCCTTCTACGGCGGCTACCATGTCGTCGAACTCGACCGCGACGCCTACCGCTGGGCGCTGGTCGCCGGCCCGAGCCGCGACTACCTGTGGATCCTCGCCCGCGAGCGCTCGATCGGCGACGACGTCCGCGACCGGCTGACCGCCCGCGCCAGGGCGCTCGGCTTCGACACCGCGGCGCTGATCTGGGTCGAGCAGCGCCAGCCGGTGGAGCCCGCGCAATGAGCGCCGGCATCGCCGTGATCGGCGCCGGCATCGCCGGCCTGGCCTGTGCCCGCCGGCTGCACGAGGCCGGCCACGCCGTCGCCGTGTTCGACAAGAGCCGCGGCCCGGGCGGCCGGATGAGCACGCGGCGCGGCGATGGCTGGCAATGCGACCACGGTGCCCGCTACTTCACCGCGCAGGACCCGGTTTTCCGGGCCGAAGTCGAACGCTGGCAGCAGGCCGGCGTCGCCGCGCCGTGGGCGGCCCGGCCCCGGGTGATCGGCAGCGGCCCGATGCACGAAGCCGATCCCTCGACCGTGCGCTACGTCGGCACCCCGCGGATGACGGCCCCGGCCCGCCTGCTCGCCGACGGCCTGGACCTCGCCGTCGGCCACACGATCGTCGAGCTGTGCTGCGACGACGACGGCTGGCAACTGGTGTCGGCCGAACACGGTCCGCTGGCCGGACGCTATTCGGCGGTGCTGGTCGCCGTGCCGGCGCCGCAGGCGATGCCGCTGCTCGAGCCGATCGCGCCGGCGCTGGCCGGACTGGCCGGGGCGGCCCGGATGACCGGCTGCTGGACGCTGATGCTGCGCTACGCCGCCCCGCCCCCGCTGCCCTTCGAGGCGGCCTTCGTCAATCGCGGCCCGCTGCGCTGGATCGCCCGCGACAGCGGCAAGCCGGATCGCACCGGCGCCGAATGCTGGGTGCTGCAGGCGACGGCCGAATGGAGCGAGGCCCACCTGGAAGAGGAGCCGGAGCAGGTCGCCACGCAGCTGCTCGACGCCTTCGCCGAACTCGGCGGCCCGCCCCCGGCGGCCTGGAGCGCACACCGCTGGCGCTACGCCGACAGTCGGCCCGGGCGGACCCCGGGCAGCGCCTGGGACCCGGCGCTCGGCCTCGGGCTGTGCGGCGACTGGCTGGCCGGCAACAGCGTCGAATCGGCCTGGCTCAGCGGCCGCGCGCTGGCCGAACTGGTCGCCGGCTGATCGGGAGCCGGCGCCGGTGGCCACGCTGCGCCTGATCCTCGGCGACCAGCTCGACCCGCAGCACGACTGGTTCGCGCATTGCGATCCCGGGGTCGTCTACGTGCTGATGGAGGTCAGGCAGGAAACCGACTACGTCCGCCACCACGCGCAGAAGCTGATCGCGGTCTTCGCCGCGATGCGCGACTTCGCGCGCCGGCTGCGCGCCGCCGGCCACCGCGTCGATTACCTGGCGATCGACGACCCGGACAACCGCCAGTCGCTGCCCGCCAACCTGGAAATGCTGCTCGCCCGCCACGGCGCCCGGCGCTTCGAGTACCAGGCGCCGGACGAATGGCGCCTGGACCGCCAGCTCGCCGGGTGGGCGGAAACGCTGTCCATTCCGGCCGGCATGGTCGACAGCGGCCACTTCTACACGCAGCGCGACGAGGCCGCCCGGCTGTTCGCCGGCCGCCGGCAATGGCGGATGGAACACTTCTACCGCCGGATGCGCGAACGCCACCGCGTGCTGATGGACGGCCCCGGCCGGCCGGTCGGCGGCCGCTGGAATTTCGACGCCGACAACCGCAAGGCCTGGCCCGGCCTGCCGCGGGAGCCGGCCGACCGCCGCCCGGTGCACGACCACTCGGCGCTGTGGGCGACGATCCGCGCCGCCGGCGTCGACAGCTTCGGGGAAGCCCGGGCCGACGCCTTCCGCTGGCCGCTGAACCGCGAGGAGGCGCTGGCCCAGCTCGACGCCTTCGTCGCCGACGGCCTGCCGCATTTCGGGGACTTCCAGGACGCGACCAGCCGCCATGCGCGCCGCCTGTTCCACTCGCTGCTGTCCTTCGCGCTGAACGTCAAGATGCTGCGCCCGCAGGAAGTCGTCGACCGCGCCGAGGCGGCCTGGCGGGACGGCCGGGCGCCGCTCGCCGCCGCCGAGGGCTTCATCCGGCAGATCCTCGGCTGGCGGGAATACGTGCGCGGCGTCTATTGGGCGCACATGCCGGATTACGCCGAAGCCAACCACTTCGGCCACCGGCGGCCGCTGCCCGCGTGGTTCTGGACCGGCGCCACCGGGCTGCGCTGCGTCGCCGACGCGATCGGCCAGTCGCTGGACGACGCCTACGCCCACCACATCCAGCGCCTGATGGTGATCGGCAATTTCGCGCTGCTCGCCGGCCTCGATCCGGCCGCGCTGCACCGCTGGTACCTCGGCGTCTATATCGACGCCTTCGAGTGGGTCGAACTGCCCAACACGCTGGGCATGAGCCAGTACGCCGACGGCGGCCGGCTGGCCAGCAAGCCCTACGTGTCGGGCGCCGCCTACCTCGACCGCATGGGCGACCACTGCCGCGCCTGCCGCTACGACCGCAAGGCGCGCACCGGCGAGCGGGCCTGCCCGTTCAATGCGCTGTACTGGGATTTCCTCGACCGCGAACGCGACCGGCTCGGCGCCAACCCGCGGCTGGCCCTGCCCTACCGCCAGCTCGAACGCCTGGCGCCGGCCGAGCGCCGTGCCATCGGCGAGCGGACGGCGACGCTGCTGGCCGGGCTCGACGCGCTGTAGCGCCCCGCCTCAGCCGCGGCGCGCATGGCGGCGAACGATGTCGACCAGCGCGTCCGGGTCGATCGGCTTGGCCAGGTGGTCGACCATGCCGGCCGCCAGGCAGCGCTCGCGCTCCTCGTTGAAGGCGTGCGCGGTCTGCGCGACGACCGGCAGGCCCGGCGCCAGTTCGGCGATCCGGCCGGCCGCCGCGTAGCCGTCCATTTCGGGCATCTGCAGGTCCATCAGCACCAGGTCGTAGGCCGCGGGACCGTCCGCCTCGACGCGCTCGACCGCCTCCCGGCCGTTGCCGACCAGCACGACGCTGGCGCCGGCCTCTTCGAGGTTTTCGCCGATCACCAGGCGGTTGATCTCCTCGTCCTCGGCGACCAGGCAGCGCAGCCCGGCCAGCGGGCGTTTGGCCGGCACGGCCGGCAATGCGGCAGCGGCGGCGGCCGGCGCCGCGTCGCGGAACGGCCGGTAAGGCAGCCGGAATTCGACCGTCGTCCCGTCGCCGGGCCGGCTGGCCAGCTCGATGCTGCCGTCCATCAGTTCGAGGATGCGCTTGCTGATCGCCAGCCCCAGCCCGGTTCCGCCGAAACGCCGGGTCGACGACGCATCGGCCTGGTGGAAGGGATTGAACAGCTCGGCCCGCTGCGTTTCGTCCATGCCGATGCCCGTATCGACGACGCGGAAAACGAGTTCGTCGCCGACGCGGCGGACGTCGAGCTCGACCGAACCCTCCTCGGTGAATTTGACCGCGTTGGACAGCAGGTTCAGCAACACCTGGCCGATGCGCAGCGGGTCGCCGACGCAGTCGGCCGGCAGGTCGGCGGCCAGCGTCGCCCGCAGCGCGATGCCCTTGGCGGCGGCAGACTCGCGGACCAGGTCGACGGCGTGCTCGACGACCTCGGCGAGCGCGACGCGGGTCTGCTCGATGCTGAGCTTGCCGGCCTCGATCTTCGAGAAATCGAGCACGTCGTTGATGACGCCGAGCAGGCGGCGCCCGGACAGCAGGATCTTGGCGAAGGCGTTGGCCGCCTTGTCCGGATCGCCGGCATGGCGCAGGCCGATCTCGGCGAAACCGAGCACGCCGTTCAGCGGCGTGCGGATCTCGTGGCTCATGTTGGCCAGGAATTCGCTGCGCACGCGGGCCAGGTTCTCGGCCGCGGCCACCGCCCGCTCGCGGGCCTCGGCGGCGGCGCGCTGCGCGCTGGCATCGATGAAGCTGATCACCGCGCCGGTCGTCTTGCCGTTCTCGATCATCGGGTGGATCGCGTACATCACCGGCACCGGCCGGCCGTCGGCGTGCCAGTACACCTCGCTGTCGACGCGCACCGTCCGCCCCTGGCGCAGCGCGTCGTGGCTCGGGCACTCGGCGGCCGGATACGGCGTCCCGTCCGGCCGGCTGTGGTGGAACAGCTGGTGGCTGTTGCAGCCGATCGCCTGGGCCTCGGTATAGCCGAGCATGCGGCAGGCCGCGGCGTTGATGAAGGTGATCCGGCCGCGCGCATCGACGCCGTACAGGCCGTCGGCGCTCGACTGCAGGATGTGCGTCGCGCGCGCCTCAGTGGCCAGCAGCGCGTTGCTGCGCTGCTCGACCAGTTCCTCGAGGTGGCGGCGGTAGCCCTCCAGTTCGGCCTGCGTCTGCCGGCGCTCGGTGACGTCGCGGGTGACGCCGAGCAGGCCGGTCACCGTGCCGTCCGGATCGCGCATCGGCACCGCGTGCGTCTCCAGCCAGCGATGCTGCCCCCTCAAACCGATGATCTCGAACACCAGGGTACCGCTCTCCCCCCGATTCACGCGCTCGCTCAATGCCTGGAACGCCTCGCGATACGCCGGCGCGATGATCCCGAGCACGCTCTTGCCGAGCACCTGATCAAGCGAATCGGCCTGGATCATTGCCAGCCCGGCGCGGTTCATGTGCAGCAGCTTGCCGTCCGGCGCGAGGATCTTCACGCATTCCGGCTCGGTTTCGACAATGGTCTGCAGGCGACGCTCGCTGGCTGCCAGCTTCTGCTGCGCCCGCTCGCGCTCGATCGCCGACGCGACCCAGCGCGCCAGCAGCGCGATGAATTCCCGGTCGGTATCGTCGAATTCCCGCGGGTAGGGATTCGGCGAACTGAAATTGACCGTGCCGAACACCTCGCCCTCGATGCGGATCGGCGCCCCGATGTAGGTCTCGAGCCGGAAAGCCTCGTAGCACGGGTGCCCGGCGTGCGGCGACGCGCCCATGTGGGCAATCGCCAGCACGTCGTCGCCGGCCAGCGTGATGCAGCAATACGTGTTGCCGAGGGGAAAGCGGTCGCCGTCATGCAGCGTGTCCGGCGGCGACACCTGGGCGAGCACGCAATAGTCGTCGCCCTGGACCTGGCTGACGATGCCGAATTCCAGGTCGAGCAGCCGGCTGCCGATTTCCAGTGCCTGGTGCACCTGGCGATCGAGCGGCAGATGGGACAGCGCGGCGACTTCGTTCAGGCGGCGCAGGCTCTCCTGCTTGCGCCGCCCGTTGTCCAGGCTGTCGCGAAGCAGATACTCGCGCGCTTCCGCCCGGTTCAACTGGCGCACCAGCAGGATGCCGGCAAGCACGGAGAGCAGCACGAAGCCGGCGACCATGGCCACCGTCTGCCGTAATTCCGTCCACCAGTCGGCCAGATAGTCGCTGTCCGCCACGCCCGCGATGACGAACATCGGCGCCTTCTCCAGACGCCGGAAGGTGACGATGCGGCGATAGCCGTCGGCGCTGGTTGCCGTGTAGTAGGTTGCCGATGGGGTGCCGTTGTCGATCAGCCGGTTGAGTTCCGGCGACAGGGTCGTGTCGCCGATCTTTCCGGCCGGCTTGTCGGGCAACGGCGGCAGGCGGGTAATCAGGCCCCGGTCACCGTAGCGCAACACGATGGTACCGGCCGCCCCCAGTTCGTAGCCGGCCAGCAAACGAGTGAAATGAGTGATCGCGATCGGCGCCGAAACGACACCGGCGAAACGGCCATCCGGGTGGTTGTAGCGTCGCGAGAAACCGATGATCGGCTGCCTGGCGACCCGCCCCATGCGCGGCGGTGCGACGAAAAGGCCGTGCGCCGGATCGTCCCGGTGCCACGAGAAGTACTCGCGGTCGGCCCAGCTCGCGCGCGCCGCCGGGTCGACGCCCTTGCCGAGGAAGACCAGCCCGTCCGCATCGGCCACCCGAAAAGCCTCGACTTCGGGCAGTCGCTGTTCGTGGCGCAGCAGGAATGCGTTCATCGAGGCCGGGTCGATCCGTCCGGTCGCCGCCAGCTGCCTTTCGAGTTCATCGGCCACGGTACGCAGCGCGAGATCGATCTTGTCGACACTGCTGGAAACATTCTGGTCGGCCGCTGCGGCGGTGTTCTGGGTCAGGACACGGGCACGCGACTCGTACTGCAGGAAGCTGGGATGGAGCTCCTGGATCGCCAGCGCAATGACTGCGATATTCGCCAGCACCAGGCTGGCAACCAGCATTACACGCAGACGGCGGGATGGGGTCATTTGAAGCGCCGGCCGGACCGGGCAATGAATTTATCGAACAAATTGAATTTACCGGAAATTTGCCGGCATGACGAAGCGCCGCAGATTATGGCTTTAGTAATATGCAAAGGGAAGTCCAGGCGCCGCGGGCCGCCACGCCGAAGCGGCCCGGGACCCAGCCCTGTCGCATTTCCGACAAGCATCACGACAAGCCCCCCTTCTGCGGCGGAGAAACAATCGAAAAAACAGTCACCTGGACGACTGGCACAGCGATTGCTGAAGACAGCCCGAACCGATTTCGAGGAGTCTTCACCGTGGAACTACCCGTCATCAGCCACAGCGGGCCGAAAGCCGAAGGCGGCGGCTGCGCCTCCAGCGGCTGCGGCTCGGCGCCGGATGCGCTGGCCCACCTGCCCGACCACATCCGCGCCAAGGTCCAGGACCATCCCTGCTATTCCGAAGAAGCGCACCACTACTTCGCCCGCATGCACGTTGCCGTCGCGCCGGCCTGCAACATCCAGTGCAACTACTGCAACCGCAAGTACGACTGCTCCAACGAATCCCGCCCCGGCGTCGTTTCCGAGCTGCTGACGCCGGACCAGGCGATCAGGAAGGTGCTCGCGGTGGCCGCCGAGATTCCGCAGATGACGGTGCTCGGCATCGCCGGCCCCGGAGACCCGCTGGCCAACCCGGCGCGCACTTTCGACACCTTCCGCCAGCTGTCCGAAAAGGCGCCGGACATCAAGCTGTGCGTCTCGACCAACGGCCTGAGCCTGCCCGAGCACGTCGACGAGATCGCGAAGCACAACATCGACCACGTGACGATCACCATCAACTGCGTCGATCCCGAGATCGGCGCGCAGATCTACCCGTGGATCTACTGGCAGAACAAGCGCATCCGCGGCGTCGAGGCGGCCCGCATCCTGATCGAGCAGCAGCAGAAGGGGCTGGAAATGCTGACCGCGCGCGGCATCCTGGTCAAGGTCAATTCGGTGCTGATTCCCGGCGTCAATGACCAGCACCTCGCGGAAGTCTCGAAGATCGTCAAGGCCAAGGGCGCCTTCCTGCACAACGTGATGCCGCTGATCGCCGAAGCCGAGCACGGCACCTACTACGGCCTGATGGGCCAGCCGGAGCCGACCGCCGAACAGCTGCAGGCGCTGCAGGACGAATGCGCCGGCGACATGGCGATGATGCGCCACTGCCGGCAGTGCCGTGCCGACGCGGTCGGCCTGCTCGGCGAGGACCGCGGCGACGAATTCACGATGGACAAGATCGACGTCATGGACATCGACTACGCCGCCGCGATGGCCCGCCGCAAGGAAGTGCACGACGCGATCATCGACCAGCTCGAGGCGAAGCGCGGAAATGCCCCGGCCGCCGCGGTCGACCGCGGAATCCCGGCCGGATCGCGGCCGGTGCTGATGGCGGTCGCCGGCAAGAACGGCGTCGTCGCCGAGCACTTCGGCCACGCCCGCGAATTCCTGATCTACGAAGCCTCGCCGGCCGGCGTGCGCTTCATCGGCCACCGCAAGACCGAGCTGTACTGCGGCGGCATGGACAGCTGCGGCGACGGCGACGTCATCGAAGCCGGCGCCAGCGAATCGCTGCTCGACCGCAACATCCGCATCCTCGAAGGCTGCGAAGTCGTGCTCTGCGCCAAGATCGGCTACGAGCCGTGGGGCAAGCTCGAAGCCGCCGGCATCGCACCGAACGGCGAGCACGCGATGGAAGCGATCGAAGACGCCGTGCTGGCGGTGTACAAGGAAATCGCGGCGACCGGCAAGCTGGCCCCCGCGGTCGACAGCAAGAAGGTGGCGTAAATGGCACTCTCCATCACCGAATCCTGCGTCAATTGCTGGGCCTGCGTCGATGTCTGCCCGAACGACGCGATCTACCCGGACCGGCCGCATTTCATGATCGACGACATGAAATGCACCGAATGCATCGGCGACCACCCCGACCCGCAATGCGCGGCGATCTGCCCGATCGAAATGGCGATCGCCGACGAACTCGGCGTCTTCCTGAACCCGCCGGGGTCGTTGACCGGCATACCGGTGGAGAAGTTGAAGGAGTTGGGGTTGTGGAGGGAGGCGGCGTGAATTTGCGCCGTGTTCCCTGGCGCTGTATTCCGCGTTTGACCGCGGGTGTACTTTCTTTTTGCTTCGCCAAAAAGAAAGTAACCAAAGAAAAAGGCGCCCCCTGGGTCGGCGCCCGCTGCGCGGGTTCCCTGCGCTACTCGGCAGGCCGGGCGGCTCGCATGAACTCGCCTGCGGCTCAGACAATGCGAGCCGAAGGCCCCCGTCCCGCCTGCGTTGCTCGGCGCCTCTCAAGGGGCCCACAAGCGTCGCGGCTGACAGGCACGAAGCAGAAAGAACGGTTTTGCGGCACACCGCATTTTTCGCCCAATTTCCGCGTCCACCGCAAAACTCCGATCGGTTCTCCAATCTCCCCTGGGAGGCGCCGAGCAACGCAGGGCTTGGCGGAAAAAGGGCGAGGACTGTCTGAGGCCCGCAGGGCCGAGTTCCGCAGCCCCCGACAAGACCGAGTAGCGCAGGGAACCGGGCGTCAGCCCGGCGCCGACCCGGGGTCGCCTTTTCTTTGCCGACTTTCTTTTGGCGAAGCAAAAGAAAGTCCGGCCGCGCGTCAGGCGCGGAACCCAGCGCCAAAACAATCCAAAAACATCAATTAAGAACATGCCCACCATCACCTTCTACGAAAAACCCGGCTGCAAAGGCAACCTCCGCCAGAAGACCCTGCTCGCCGCCGCCGGCCACACCGTCCAGGCGAAAAACCTGAAAACCGAGGCGTGGACCGCGGACCGCCTGCTCGCCTTCGTCGGCAAGCTGCCGGTCGCCGACTGGTTCAACCGCGCCGCCCCGGCCGTGAAATCGGGCGAAATCGTTCCGGAAAACCTCGATCCCGAGACGGCGCTGAAACTGCTGCTCGACAACCCGCTGCTGATCCGCCGCCCGCTGATGGAAGTCGGCGACGAGCGCATGGTCGGTTTCGACGTCGCCGCGGTCGACGCCTGGATCGGGCTGAAAAACGTCGAGCTGCCCACGGGCGACATCGAGGCCTGCGTGCATGGCCCCGAGGGCCACGGCCGCTGCGGCAGCCACGACGAAGAGACGGACCATGCCGGCTGCGGCACTCACTAGCGACGCGGTCGAGATCGCGCCGGGCGTCCACTGGGTGGGCGCCCTCGATCCGCATCTGCGCAGTTTCGACATCATCCTGAAGACCGCCAACGGCACCAGCTACAACGCCTACGTCGTGCGCGGCGAGTCCGGCGTCGCGGTGATCGACACGGTCAAGGAAAGCTACGCCGGCGACTTTTTCCGCCGGCTCGAATCGGTCGCCCGCTACGACGAGATCACGACCATCGTCCTCAACCACCTCGAACCCGACCACAGCGGCGCGCTACCCGAACTGCTGCGGCGCGCGCCGCAGGCCCGCGTCTACCTGTCGTCGCGCGCGCAGATGATGCTGAAGGCGCTGCTCAAGCCTTCCGGCGAGAAGCCGCCGCAGTACATCCCGGTGACCACCGGCGACGAAGTCGACCTCGGCGGCCGGACGCTGCGCTTCCTGCACACGCCCTACCTGCACTGGCCGGACACGCAATGCACCTACCTGGTCGAGGACGGCCTGCTGTTCTCCGGCGACGTCTTCGGCTGCCATTTCTGCGACGCCCGGCTGTTCAACGACGCGGTCGGCGACTTCCGCTTCTCGTTCGAGTACTACTACGCGCACATCATGCGCCCCTTCCGCGAGCACGTGCTCGACGCGGTCGCGCTGATCGAGCCGCTCGAACTCCGGACGATTGCCCCGGCGCACGGCCCGATCCTGCGCCACCAGCCGCGCGACTACCTGCACCGCTACCGCGAACTGGCGACGCCGCGCCTGCACAACGAGGCGCGCAGCGAGAAAACGCTGCTGGTCTTCTACATCTCGGCCTACGGCAACACCCGGCATATGGCCGAGGCGCTGGCCGCCGGCGCCGAGGCCATCGGCGGCGTCCGCGTATCGCTGTACGACCTCGAAGGCGGCGAAGCCGGCGTCTTCACCGACCTGATCGAGGAAGCCGACGGGCTGGCCTTCGGCAGCCCGACGATCAACGCCGACGCGGTCAAGCCGGTGTGGGACGTGCTGTCGTCGCTGACCACCGTCAACGTCAAGGGCAAGCTGGGCGCCGCCTTCGGCTCCTACGGCTGGAGCGGCGAGGCGGTGCGCCTGATCGAGGACCGCCTGCGCGGCCTGAAGCTGCGCGTCCCGGTCGAAGGCCTGCGCATCAAGCTTGTCCCCGCCGCCGACGAACTGGCGCAATGCCGCGCACTCGGCGAACAACTGGCCCGTCACCTGACCGGCCGCATCGAACCCCGCGAGATCGACCTGGCCGCCCTCGCCTGACCCGAAAGGAAAAACCATGCCCAAAGCCAAAGTCACCTTCGAGGATATCGGCGTCTCGGTCACCGTGCCGGCCGGCACCCGGCTGATCGAAGTCTCGGAAAAGGTCGGCGCCGGCATCACCTACGGCTGCCGCGAAGGCGAATGCTGCACCTGCCTGACCAAAATCGTTTCCGGGGCCGAGCACCTCGCGCAGCCGAGCATGCTGGAAGACCAGGTGCTCAAGGACAACATGGCGCCGCGCGGCCACCGGCTGGCCTGCCAGGCGCAGATCCTGGGCGGCGACATCGTCGTCCGCCCGGCCTGAACAAGACCAAAAGCAGCTTCACCCGAAAACGACAGAGAAATCCCAGAAACCCGCTCATCCGGAGAATTCCCCATGGCACTCATCACTTTCAGCAGTCCGCTGCACAAGGACAAGACGGTCTATGCCGTCGCCGGCAGCCACACCCAGACCATCCTGGACCTGGCCAAGGAACACCACATCCCGATCGACTTCGGCTGCCAGGAAGGCAACTGCGGCACCTGCCTGGTCAAGGTCTCGTCCGTCGACGGCAAGCGCGCCCCGATGGGCGGCCCGCTGAACCCGCGCGAAGTCGCCGCGCTGCTCGAACTGGGCAAGATCACCAAGGCCGAAGTCGACCAGATGTACGTCGACGACATCCCGCCGACCCAGTGGCGGCTGGCCTGCCAGATGATCGTCCGCGACGAGGACATCCTCGTCGAATACCCGAGCAAGTGACGCCATGAACGGTCCGGACCGCCTGCCGCTGCGCAGCGTGCTGCTCGCCGTGCTGCTCGCCTGCCCGGCGGCCGGCGACGCGGCCGGCGATCCGAACCGCCCGCTGCTGGCCAGCCTGGTCGCCGGCCAGGCGGCCGGCGCCGGCTGCCTGCCGGCCGACCTCGGCCTCGGCAAGGCCGCCTGGCGCCACCTGCTCGACCGCTATTTCCCGGGCTGCGGCATCGCCGGGCACGAACGCCAGCTCGACGCCATCCCGGAATGGGACGACCTGCGGAAACTGCTGCTCGACCACCGCGCCCGCCGCTCGCCGGCCGAACTGATGGCCGCCAACATCGTCGCCACCGCCTGCGCCGGCCGCGACCACCTGTGGCAGGACCTGGGCCTGGCCAGCCGCGAGGAACTGAGCCGGCTGATGTGGGTCAACTTCCCCGGCCTGGCCCGCGCCAACACCGGCGACATGAAATGGAAGAAATTCCTCTATCGCCGGCTCTGCGCCAACGAAGGCATCTACGTCTGTCCCGCGCCGAGCTGCGGCGTCTGCAAGGATTACGCCAAATGTTTTGGACCGGAGAACTGATCGCCCGCACCGCCCCCGTCCGCCGCCGCGCGATGCCGCTGCGCCCGCCGCTGCAGGACCGCGCGGTGGCGGCCTATCTCGGGCTGGCGATCGGCGACGCGCTGGGGGCGACCGTCGAATTCATGACGCCGCGCGAGATCCGCGAACGCCACGGCATCCACGCCGACCTGACCGGCGGCGGCTGGCTGCGCCTGCGACCGGGCCAGGTCACCGACGACACGACGATGTCGCTGGCGCTGGGCGAATCCATCCTCGCCGCCGGCGCCGTCGAGGCGCGGGCCGCTGCCGAGGCCTTCGACGCCTGGATGCGCGGCAAGCCGGTCGACATCGGCAACACCGTGCGCCGCAACCTGATCTCCTTCCGCCAGCACGGCCGTCCCGAGGCCCAGCCGTCCGAACACGACGCCGGCAACGGCGCGGCGATGCGCATCCTGCCGGTGGCGCTGGCCTGCTGCGGTAAACCGCCGGAAACGACCGTTTCCGCCAGCCGCGCCCAGGCGCACGTGACGCACCACAACGCGCTGTCCGACGCCGCCTGCGAAACGCTCGCCTTCATGGTCCAGGATTTCCTGGCCGGGCGCGATGCGCTCGACGTCGAACGCGACCGCGTCGGCCGGCTGATCGGCGAATTCCCGGTTTTCGCCTACGACCGCAAGCGCCGCGACAACCCGGGCGGCTTCGTCGTCGAGACGCTGCAGGCGGTGTTCCAGGCCTTGTTCGCGACCGAGAATTTCGAGGATTGCCTGGTCGACGTCGTCAACCGCGGCGGCGACGCCGACACCACCGGCGCGATCGCCGGCATGCTGGCCGGCGCCCGCTGGGGCACCGCGGCCATTCCGCGGCGCTGGCTGCGCGCGCTCGACGAGGACGTCGCCCGCGCCTGCGAAGCCCAGGCCGAGGCGCTGCTCGCCGCGGCCGGCGCCGCCTGACGCGCCGTTCAGACGGTGGCCGGCGGCTGGCCGGCCAATGGCAGCCAGATGCGGAAGGTCGAGCCCTCGCCCGGCACGCTATGCACGTCGATGCGCCCGCCGTGCTTCCTGACGATGTCGTAGGAGATCGACAGGCCGAGGCCCGTTCCCTGGCCGACCGGCTTGGTCGTGAAGAAGGGATCGAAGATGCGCTTCTGCACGTCCGGCGGCATGCCGCGCCCCGTATCGGCGACCTCGATCCACGCCCAGGCGTCGTCGCAGCCGGTGCGCACGGTGATCCGCCCCTGCGTCTCGATCGCCTGCGCGGCATTGACCAGCAGGTTCAGCACGACCTGGTTGATCTGCGCGGCGATGCAGGGCACTGGCGGCAGCGTGCCGTATTCGCGGACCACCTCGGTCTTGTACTTCAGTTCGTGCCAGGCGACGCTGAGCGCGCTCTCGACGCCGGCGTTGAGGTCGGCCTCCAGCCATTCCGACTCGCCGACGTGCGAGAAGGACTTCAGGTTGGCGACGATCTTCTTGACCCGGTCCAGCCCCTCCTGCGACTCGCGCAGCAGCGCAACCACGTCGTCCCGGATGTAGTCGAATTCGAGGCGCCGGAAGGCCGCCTCGTCGGCCTGCCCGGCCCGGCACGCCTCGGCCAGTTCGAGCAGCGTCCCGACGTATTCCTTCAGCGTTCCCAGGTTCGAGGTCACGAAGCCGACCGGGTTGTTGATCTCGTGCGCGACGCCGGCCGCCAGCTGGCCGATCGACGCCATCTTCTCCGACTGCAGCAGCTGGCCCTGCGCGTCCGCCAGCTCGCGGGTGCGC
This sequence comes from Dechloromonas sp., assembly GCA_028687035.1. Lineage (GTDB taxonomy): Bacteria > Pseudomonadota > Gammaproteobacteria > Burkholderiales > Rhodocyclaceae > Azonexus. Next base: position 36,982 of record JAQUAX010000011.1, read on the forward strand.
GCGGCGACCAGTTCCTCCAGGTGCTCCTGCTGGTCGCGCAGCGACGCCTCGGCGCGCTTGCGCACCTCGATCTCGTGCTGCAGGTCGGCGTGGTAGGCCTCGAGGTCGCGGCGCATTGCGGCGAAGCTGCCGACCAGCGAACCGATCTCGCCGCTGCCGGCGGCCGGCAGCGCGACATGGAAATGCCGGCGGGCCAGCGCCGCGGAGGCGACCGCCAGCCGGCGCGCCGGGCGGATCACCGCGAATTCCAGGATCAGCGCCAGCGCGAGGGTCACGGCCAGCAGCATGCCGAGCTGCAGCATCAGCAGTTCGTGGTGGCGGGCCAGCGCGGCGGCGCGGAATTCGCGCAGGTCGACCAGCACCTCGAGCTGGCCGTGCTCGGTCCCCAGGTAGTGGATCGGCCGCCGCAGCAGGATGCGCGACGCGCCGTCCCCGGCCAGCACCAGCGGTGCCTTGTCGAGCAGCGGGTAGAGCTGGCGGCCGTGGTGGTCGACCAGGCGCAGGCCGACCCATTCCGGATTCTTCCGCTGCAGCGGCCCGAGGTTGCCGTGGATGTCGGCCAGCAGGTTGCCGAGCAGCAGCGGCAGCAGGCTCTCGACGACGCTGTCGAGATGGCGCTCGACCATCTGGACGTGGGCGCGCTCGGCCAGCTGCAGCGAATGCGGAATCCAGACCAGGTGCAGGTAGGCGCCCAGCGCGAGGCTGAGGGCGAGCAGCGGCACGAGGAGTTTCTGGCGCAGGTTCAAGGCGTTCCCGGTCGGCCCCGACAGGCCGACGGCTCGTGGATGGGCATGCCGCAATTATACGAAGCCCGCCGCGGTCGACCGCGGCGGAATGCGAAAAACCGCCGCAAGGCCGCCGCTTGATGCGAAAATCCCGCCCCCTCCCCCCGTCCTTTCCCGAGCTTTCATGTACGAACAACTCTTTCCCCGGGGCATCGAAGCCTACCTCGCCGGCGGCCTCTGCATCGGCCTCGGCGTCGCCCTGCTCTACGTCGCCACCGGCCGCCCCGGCGGCATCAGCACCTTCTACAGCGCCGCGTGGTCGTGGCTGCTCGACACGCCCTTCTTCCGCCAGGCCTCGTTGATCGACGGCCGGCGCTGGCGGCTGATCTACGCGCTCGGCCTGCTGCTCGGCGGACTCGCCTACGCGCGGCTCGGCCTGCCGGTCGAGGCCAGCGCGCTGCCCGCCTGGAAACTCGCGCTCGGCGGCGTGCTGATCGGTTTCGGCGCCCGCCTCGGCGGCGGCTGCACGTCCGGCCACGGCATCTGCGGCATCGCCTCGCTGTCCGGCGGCTCGCTGGCCATGGTCTGCACCTTCCTGGCCACGGCGATCGCCACCGCCTGGGCCGTCACCGCGCTGGGGGTCTGAGCATGCAGCGTCCCGCCCTCGCCAACGACCTGGCCACGCTGGCCAGCGGCCTGCTGTTCGGTTTCGGCCTCGCCTGGTCAACGATGATCCGCCCGGAATCGGTCATCGACTTCCTGAATTTCCGCGATCTCGGGCTGCTGCTCGTGCTCGGCTCCGCCGTCGGCGTCAACCTGATCGCCTACCAGCTGCTGCCTCGGATGCTCGGCCGGCCGCTGTGCGGCGGCGAATTCCAGCAGCGCCCGTTCGCGCTCGACCGTGCGGCGCTGGCCGGCGGCGTGCTGTTCGGTCTCGGCTGGGGCCTGTGCGGCGTCTGCCCCGGCCCGGCGCTGGCCGGCCTGGGCGCCGGCAATCCCGACCTGCTGATCGCGCTCGCCGGCATCTTCGCCGGCGCGCTGCTGCACGGCCTGTGGGCCGGACGACGGAAAGGCTGAGGCCGACCGGAAAAAACATCGGCAACAAGCGAGAACAAAAAGCACCCAATCTTTTGAAATAAAACAACTATAATCCGCCAAAAGATCGGCAAAACCATGCGCGAACCTACTGCACTCTACAACGCCCCCGTCCAGATGGAACCGCTCGTCATCGATTCCTCGAGACCACTGTACGAGCCCTTGATCGGCCTGGCGTACGAGCTTGCCGAGCTGTCATCGCGCATCGACGCAAAAGTTCATCCATCCACCGCACGCGGCCTGGCCGATCTCGTCGCAGGAATGAACTGCTATTACTCGAACCTGATCGAGGGACAGCACACCTTGCCGCTGGACATCGACAGAGCCCTGCGGGAGCTTGTAAAACCGGAGCAGAAGGACTTGAAAAGCCTCGCCGTCGCCCATGTCGCAACGGAGCGCTGGGCTCGCAGCCGATCGATCGGCAAGGATTCGCTGCTGCCCTTCGTTCTGGAAGCCCATTTCCGCTTCTGTTCGGCCCTGCCGGAAGACATGCTGCGCATCGAGGACGGAACGAAGCTGACGCCGGGAGAGATACGCCGCAGGGATGTTCAGGTCGGTTATCACGTTGCGCCAGCATGGCAATCGCTCGACGCCTTCCTGGACCGCTTCGTTTCCTTCTACGGAACCCGCCTCGAATCGGCCGGGAAAGGCGGCACCAGCAAACTCGCCGCAATCGTCGCCGCTTTTTGCGCCCATCACCGCTTCGTCTGGATTCACCCCTTTCTTGACGGCAACGGGAGAATTGCCCGCATCCTGCTCGATGCGATGCTGCGGGCATGCGGAATCAACGGCGCATCGCTGTGGTCGATGTCCCGCGGATTTGCCAAGACGCAGGCCGCCTACAAGGCGGCGCTGGCCGAAGCCGACCGCTCGCGCATGGGAGATCTCGACGGCCGAGGCACGCTCTCGGAAAAGCGTCTCCACGATTTCTGCGACTACGCCATCAGAACTGCGATCGACCAGGCCCGATTCATGGAGGGCATCCTCGACCTCGACAGGATCGCGCAGCGCTCGGAAGCCTACTTCACCCGCGTCCGTTTCGACATCAAGGGACGCGAAGCGCACGAACTCTTCATGCGCGCCTTCGTCCATGGCGAAATCGAACGCGGCGAAGCAGCCCGGATTACCGGGCTGTCCGAGCGGAGCGCCCGCACCCTCCTGGGCACCCTGCTCGATGAAGGCTTCCTCGAATCGGACACCCCGAAAGGCAAGGTACGCGCCGGCTTCCCCCTCCACGCGCTCGGCTCGCTGCTCCCCAACCTGTATCCGGCCGGCGATCTCGATGTCGACGTTGAACAACTGAAGGCCGAACGCCGCAGCCGGCGACTGTCGAATCCTCGGGAAAGCTGAGCGCGGCATTTTCGGTCGGGAGAACTCCAGACCCTAAACAGAAGTCGAGATCACGAAAAGCAGATCAGGCGGCCATTCGATACGGCAGGCCATCTGTCCAATGATGGTGAATGTAGCCATTGTTGAGCAACAGGCTCGTTACCGTCTGCTCGCTGACGTCGAACTCGGCGGCGGCTTCTTCGATGGCGTACGAAGAGAAATCACCGCCCAGAAAGGACGTCAATGAATCGATGGGGCACAGAAACTCTGCGGCGAAAGCACGCTGGTACTTTTGACGAGAAGTCGATAGGTCGGTTGATGCAAGCCAACGCGCTTCGCGGGTCGAGGAGCGGAGGTACTCGCCCAGGAAACGCGCCAGTTCGAAGCGTCGCCCGGCCAGGTTGCGCCTGCGCGGAACGAACTTCAATTGATGATCGTTCAGCGGTATCGCCACCGCGACAGGCGACCGTCCTACCGGCGCCGACCAGTTGGTTGCCGCTTCACTGCTTATGCCAAGCAGGTCATGCAGACTGCAGTCGGGAACCGGACCACCGACATTGCCCATCAGGTGACGAAGCGCACGAGCGTCATGAATCGCACGCTCCCAAGGTGCCCCGTGCTCCAGGTGAGCGATGCTGTCAGGCGAGATATCGGGGGTGCCGACAATTCCGCCGGCACCAGCCAGCTGCCCGATGAGCGCCAAATCCGGGGTCGCTCCCGATGCTGCAATCGCCGGCGCCAGCTCCGAGAGTGCCGCGTCTCCGATCTGGCTCTCCCACTGCAATGCCGCGTCCAGCGCCTGCTCCGGGCATTCCTCGGGATCGAATCCCAGTTCGGCCTCCAGCTTCCTCCGGCGGACCGCGTCGGGATCCGCCAGATCTTCCTGCACGAGCGTCCACAGGTGTGCCAAATTCGACCCGGCGAGCTCCTTGGCATCCAGGCGGGCCAGCACGCTGTGCATGAAGCGCTCGACGCTCTGCTGAAAGCCAGACAACGTGATCATTCTCGGCACTTCCAGCGCTTGCAGGTATTGCACCGACTGGTCCGGCATCATCGACGTCCCGGCCCACACGTGAATCGCCTCACCATCCGGGATGAAGATGACGCGCGGCCACACGAAACCGTGATTGGCTGCACCGAGTTCATGGACCATGCGCCAGTCATGGCCAGGCTGCTGCGTTGGCAAGGGCTCATGGTTGAGACGCCACCACGAACTCGCAAACCACATGGCCAGCGGGTAGGCAGAGACGAAGACGTTGTCACGCACGGTCTCCGCCCAGATATCCTGATTCCGGGTCAAGCTGATGTTGTCGACATACATGTCGAGCAGGGCTGCAGTGGCCGTGACTTCCGGCTCTCCGGATGCCGCTGCCATCCACTTCGTGTTGATGCGCAGTTCAGCCATCGAGGCGACCCCAACGATGAATCACTTCCAGCGCCAGAGGATCAGTCTCGGGCATGGGGTAGCCGTGATAGATCCCCAAGCAGGGGTTCTCAAGCTGCGCCTCCATGGCAAAACCGTGGTCAGTGACTGCCCAGATGTTCTTCGGCCACTCGCCAACCATCCGGTCGCTCACAAGGCCCTTGCGCAGTCCCGCGCGCAGCAACTCTTCGGCTTCGTCACGCTTGAAAATCCTGGCGACATCGCACAATGATTTCCCTTGTCTTGGATCGGAAGGTGGAACCAGCCCGAAATCGCCGGGGTTCTTCTTATGCTCCGGGTTGCCGCCATAGCGAGCGCGACAGCCCAAGGCCTGGAACTCGGCCATACGCACTTCTGCCTCAGCAGGCGAGAGTAGTTTGCGTTTGGGATTAAACTGGGCGTAGCGACGCTTCATCGTGTATGGGGCAGGCAATGACCGCTTTTGAGTCTACCAGCTAATTCAATGCTCAGGCCAAGGTGGATCGGTACTCATGCATGCGCGTGATTTTCGGGCTCGACGGAAAGGCGCAGACCGACCGTCTTCAACACCGCAAGCAGCGTTTTCAGCGTCGGGTTACCTTTGGGTGACAGGGCGCGATAAAGGGATTCCCGGCTGATACCCGCTTCGGCAGCAACCACGCCGAGACCGCCGTAGGCTTCGGCGACCGTGCGCAGTGCAAGCAACCCGGCTGCCCGGTCATCGGGATTGTCGAGCGATTCCATTGCCGCTTTCAGATACTCGACGGCCAATTCACGATCGGCCCGCAATTCGGCAAGCTCCAACTCATGGTGCGATACCGCGCCTTCGACTCTGCTCATACCTGCCACCTTTTCCATTCCGACCGATTGTAGCTTAAAAGCTACTAAAAGCAGTATCGGCGGCCCCGAATCACCCGACTCAAGCGCCTGCCCGACTCTCCGTTCGGGGCAATCGAGCTTCGTCCGCACGCCTCAAACACCCCGCCAGCGCCGCGTCCATCGTCGCCAGGTGGGTGGCAAACCAGCCGGGCAGCGCTTCGGCGTAGCGGCGTGCCGCGGCCAGACGGCCGGCGGCGACGCCGCGGCCGAAGTGGGCGAGTTCGCCGAGCACCCGCAGGTGCTCGGCATGGTGCTCGCCGGTCGCCGGGAAGCGGCAGGCCTTCATCAGCCGGCCCTCGTTGTCGAAATGCCGCCGCGTATGCTCGTGCAACTGCGCGAACAGCGCCGGGAATTCGGCATCGCCGGCCCGGCGCAGCGCGTCGGCCAGTTCGACGAACTCGCGGTGGGTGGCATCCATCTCCGCCACCCCGAGCGCCTGCGCTTCCGACCAGGGCATCAGACGGCCCCGTGCGTTTCGCGTTTGGCGCTATTGGTCTTCGCGTCCTCGACCGCCATCGCCGGCAGCTTGAAACGGTGGTCCTTGATCGCCTCGTACAGCGTCACCACCTTGTCGGCGGCGCCCTGCCCCTTGAAATCGCCCTTCTCCAGCGCGGCGAGATCGATCAGTTCGTTCCACACCATGCCCTGGACCAGCGGGATGAACGCCACGTTGGCGCCATTGACCGTGGAAACGAAACCGTCGTCGATGTTCACCGTGAACAGCACGACCAGCGTGCCCGGCTTCAGGTCGGCGCCGTACTTGTCGAGCAGGGACGGGAAATGCTGCAGCTCGTCCAGCGAGCCGGCCAGCAGCTTCAGCTCGTCGCCGGCAGCCAGCACGATGGCCTGCTTGAGCACCTCGACCGGCGGCTTACGCCGGCCCTGGGCGTCGGCGACCTCGCCCTCGCGGAGCACCAGTTCGCCGCGATAGGCGGCCCAGCCGGCGGTACTGGCGGCTTCACGGAAATTGGCGTTGAAAAAGAGCGGTTCGTAGCGATCCAGCAACATGCGGTTTTCCTCCCGTTTTGAAAAAGTCAGGCCGCGACTGCGGCGCCGATGAACTCGAACACGTCGCCCTCGATGATCTCGAGGCCGACCTTCCTGCAGAAGCGGCGTTCCTTGTCGGTCGGCGCCGCGATGAAGGCCCAGCCGGACGGCTCGGCCGCCGCGTAGATCATGTCGGCCAGCACCATGCGCTCGGTGTCGCGGTTCAGCCGCAGGCCCATCAGCAGGTAGCGCTTGCCCTGACGCAGCGCCTTGATCTCCGGCGGGATCGAGAAGCCGCCCATCAGCTCGGTGATGAAATCCACGTAGTCGGCGTCCGACGCGATATAGACGCCCTCCGGCCGCGGCGTGCCCATCGGCTTGAACAGGATGGGCAGCGCCGGATCGACCGCCTGGGCCCTGGCATAGGCCTGGCCGTCCCAGCGCCAGACCTTGTAGCGGAAATCGGTGCCGCCGATGCGCGCGATGCCGACCACCAGGTTGTGCGGCACGCCGGCGTACGAATCCTGCAGCTGCGTGTCGCGGTTGATGTCGATCACGTAATGCGGCGAAATCGACTTCAGCCAGTCGTGCACCGCGCCGCGCGTCCATGCCGTCTCGCCGTAGGTGCGGTTCAGGAAGCGGGTGACCGTGGTCCGCCCGCGCTTCAGCTCCACGTTCATCGCCGCGCGCGGGAATTCGTACATCAGCTTGGGCGCCATCGGCTTGCCGTCGTTCATCGCGAGGATCAGCGAATCGCTGTCGGCCGGGATCGGCGCGCCGCTCGCCGCGTTGCGCACGTCGGCCAGCACGCCGGGGCCGAGATAGGGAACGATGCTGCCGTCGCGCAGGCCGGCCAGCAGGTGTTGTCGGAGTTCTGGGGTCATCGGGATTCTCTGGAGTTGGGTTGGCATCCCCTGACAGCAAGTTCCAGACCCGGGCCGTACCCACGCAACGGCGCGGCTTTCCGGGCGCCGCGCCGACGGCTTGTCGGCTTCGCGACAAGACATCGACACCGGCCATGCCCCTGCTGAGGCCTGCGCCATCTATTCAGGACGCCATGCCAACCCGTCGCTGCCGCACAAGAAGCATCTCACCCGACGATGCCGAATCGATGTTGCGTCAAACGAATCCTCGGGATGACAATGGCCTGGGCTTGTCGATTTACGCATCAGGAAAGTCATTCATCCGAATTTTCCCTCAGTCCCGGGAGCAAACATTCGAACGAGGTAAATCCATGACGACGATCAAACGCCTGTGGTGGCTGCTAATCCTGCCCTTGGCACCGGGAGCATGTTCGAGCATTCACTACCAGCAGCAAATTGCCAAACCTCCCGCATACGAAACGGCCAAAGCCGCATCGCCCGATCCTCGATCCAACTCCCCCCATCGAAAGATCGCGATCTTCTTCGACGGCACGGCCAACAACGTCGAGTCGGATACCAATGTCAAACGCTTGCATTCACTGGTTTCGCTGCAAAACAAACCCGAAATCGCCACCCTGTACATCGAGGGCGTGGGAGTCGACAACGACCTGATCGGCGCCGGCACCGGCCGGGGGTTCAGAAACCGCGTCGCGCTGGCCTACAGCTTTTTGCTGGCCAATTACCATGCCGGCGACCGGATCTATCTCTTCGGTTTCAGCCGGGGCGCCTACCAGGCGCGTGCGCTGGCTTCCATGCTGTACTACGTCGGCCTGCCCGATGCGCCGGAGCAGAAAGAAAATTCGCTTTTTGAAGAGAATCTTCAGCATGCAATGACCCTGTTTGACGAAATGAAGGAAGGCTTTCACGAACGCCGCTACCCATGCTCGATTGCCGGCGTGCGCGCCGAATCGACAGGGCGCTACAAATCCCGCCGGGTCGAGGTTCTCGGTCTGTGGGACACCGTCGAGGCATTGGGCGGCGGGATACTGGGCTGGAGCGAACGCCTCGGGCACAAGGCGGACATCAAGGCCTTCCACGTCGACATCGACGAGCCCAACGACCGTTACGGCGATCAACTCTGGAATGTGAACCACGTATTTCACGCCGTTTCGCTGGACGACGACCGGGAATGGATCTTCACGCCGCTGCTGGCTTCACGGCAGCACCTGCTGAGCAACAAACGCCTGCCGAACCGCGACGAGCGATCGACAAGGTTTGCTGACGACTGCCCATCCCCGAAGGAGGTCGACTTCTCGACGATATCCATCGAGGGCGATGCTTCGCCCGGAGCCCCGAACATCTCGGAAGTCTGGTTCGCCGGCGCCCACAGCGACGTCGGAGGCGGATACGTCGGCACCGACCTGCCCGGCGTCAGCCTGAACTGGATGATCGGCATGCTGGAGAAAAACGCGAACGCCGGTCTGCTGCCCCGGGGGAGCGAAGTCCGCGAAGACCCCTTCGGCAGCAGCCACGATCCCGAGGCCGGGATGTGGTCGCCGCTCTATCACAACGTCAACCGCAACCTCGCAGCCCATGCCCTCGGCCAAGCCGCGACCTGCGGCCTGGCCGGAGACTCGACTCGCTGCGGTGCGGCGGGCATCCATGAACCAATGGCCGGGCTGGCCGGCAAGCTCTGCGTACATGAAAGCGTGTTCCAGCGGCGCCGCCTGATGCCGCCGCGAGACCACGAAAACACCTATCTCGACCTGCTGGAACCCGGCACGATCTGCGTCAGGGCAAGCGATCAACTGAGCAATCCGCGAATCCTGCGCCAGGCCCCCTGGCCAAAGGACGCTGCCGGCTGCCCCTCCGGTACCCGGGAACTGATCATCGAATCCTGGCAACGGAACGGTGAGAAATGCCCCTCTTTCGTCCGGGAGGCAACACGATGAAAGCGCAAACTCCACTGTCCCGGCACACCGCGAGCCGGTATCGCCATCTGGCCGTTCTCTCCCTGGGAGCGCTTTGCGGATGCGCCTCGGTCGTCGTCGATCCGCAAGCGGTCGACCAATTTCTCCCCGAGCAGGCCGCCAACGGAGCCTCCTGCCGAGAACTGAACGCGCCGGGCTCGAACGGCAAGTCATGCCGGTTCATAGTCCAACCCGGCGTCCGCTACGATCAGCAAGGCAATCGCACCGGCATCCACGTAAAGCCCGACGAACGCTACCGGATTACGCTGCCCGACAAACAGTTCTGGTACGACCTCGACCGCCGGGTTCCCGCCCCCGATGGCGACAGCGGCGGCGGAATAACCAAGTGCATGGGGTTCACCAAGCACCATACCGAACTGAAATGGTTTGCCCTGATGGCGACAGTCAAGCCGCTCGGGCCGCGATCCGCATTCCCCGGTGATCCCCACGCGAAAGCCATATCGACCGGCAAAGACGTTTTCTGCCCGGCAGTTGAAGGCGAACTCAGTTTTTACGTCAATGATGCGGCATGGTTTTACGACAACAATTCCGGGCGCATCCTGGTCGTGATCGAGCGACTGCCGGATTGCCCCGGGTGCAGCAACGCCGCGGCCGAACAGCAGTGCAACAGCCAAACGACTCCGGGCGCCAGCCCCCGCTGAGCAGCGCCCTCGGCAACCCCGAACCAATCCGGTTGCCGATGCGCCATAATCCCCGCATGCTCCACGACCCCCACTACCTGCACAGCATCGTCACGCTGGGCGAGCGCCACCCGGTGATCGCCCACCGGCCGATCACCACGGTCAACGGCATCAAGCTGGTCGATTCCGGCGTCCGCCTGTCGGCAGCGCTGTACGACAAGCTGGTCCGGCACAAGCTGCTGCCGGAAATCGACGAGTGCCTGAGCATCGCCGACCCCGTCACGCCCGCCGCGCTGGCCGCCGCCGCGCAGGCCCTGCTCGATGAAGGCGGGCTGGCCGGCCAGCTCGCCCGGCACATCGAAACGGCCGCAGTCGGCCGCGTCTTCGCCGCGCTGCCGCTCGCCCCGGCGCTCGCCTTCAAGCTGACGCTGGCCCGCGAACAGCGCCCCCGGCTGTTCCGCCACAGCCTGCAGGTCGCGCTGTGCGCCGTGATCCTCGCCATGCAGCACCCGGGCGCCAGCGAGCAAGGGCTGATCCAGGCCGCCGCCGCCGGCCTCTTCCACGACCTCGGCCTGCTCCACGTCGCTCCCGAAGTCGTCGACCGGCCCGGCGCGCTCAGCGAACAGGAACGCCACCATATCTACTCGCACCCGGTCGCCGGCCACCTGATCCTCAGCCGCTTCCCCGAATGGCACCCGACGGTCAGCGCCGCCGTGCTCGAACACCACGAACGCCTGGACGCCAGCGGCTACCCGCGCGGCCTCGGCGGCGACGACATCTCGCCGCTCGGCCAGCTGCTCGCCGTCGCCGAACTGGCCGCGTCGATGTTCTTCGGCCAGCGTTCGATCCCGCTCGCCGACAGCGTTCATGTCGTGCTGCGCCTGAACCAGGGCAAGATCAACCGCGACATCGCCGACCTGCTGACCAGCCTGGCCCTCGACGGCCCGCACAACGCAGCGCCGGACGCCGGAGGCGTCGATTATTCGGCGGTACTCGGCCGGCTGGTCGGGCTGTCGATGGCGATCCAGCACTGGCACCAGCTCGCCGGACAGTTCGCCGACCAGCCGATCGCCGCGCTAATCGGCCGGCGCCTCGAACGGCTGGAACACAACCTGGCCGGCATCGGCATCGACCTGCAGTACTGGGTGATGATCGACAACGACCTGGCGGCCGATACCGCGTCGCTGCACGAACTGGCGACCGGCGTCGAGGAAGCGCGCTGGCAACTGCGCGCCATCGCCCAGGAAGCGCGCCGCGACTGGGAGCGCCTGCAGCCGAAACATCCCCGCGCCAGACAGGAAATCCACGCCTGGATAGCGCGCGTCGAGGAAGACGACGCGCCGGGCAACCCGGCCTGAACGGCCGCAGCCGGAGTCAACGCAAAGGCCCCACCTAAGGGTGGGGCCTCCAGTTGTGATTGCTTGTTGGAGAGCAATCAAACCATGGCAAGTCGATCGACCGTATCCGGGAATTTCTCGACCAGGCGAATCAGCAGAGAGGCTTGAGCATTCGGCTTGGCCCTGCCCTGCTCCCAATTTTCCAGCGTCCGCGGGTTGGTGCGTAAATACCCGGCGAATACCGGCCGAGAGAGGTGCAGGCGTTCACGCAACCTCACCAACTCTTCCGCCGTAACCTCTGCCAATGGCTGAACCTCGACCTTGTGCGTGCGCAACGTCTGCTTCCCGGCACGCTCGTTCGCCAGCGCGTCGAAGCCCTCGGCAATCTCCGCAAACAAGTCACGTTTTTTCATCGTCTGGCCTCCAGTTCTGCTTTCAACATCGCCTTGAGCAACTTCTTTTCACTGACGATAAAACATACGCAAGTTGCGGACAGATAGCAAAAGCTATTCAGCAGTATCAACTGCAATCCAGTGAATCAGAACAAATTCAGCGCGCCGTCCGCTGCTGGAAATGCCAGGTGCTGGCGCACATGTCGTCCAGCGAACGCACGGCGCGCCAGGCCAATTGATCTGCGGCCTTGTCGGCTTTCGCGTAGCAGGCGGCCACATCTCCCGGCCGCCGCGGCGCGATCCGGTAAGGCACCGGCCGGCCGCTCGCCTGCTCGAAGGCGCGGACCATGTCGAGCACGCTGTAGCCGCAACCGGTGCCCAGATTGAAGGCATGCCAGCCCGCCCCGGCCGACCCGGCGAGAAAATCGATCGCCGCCCGGTGACCTTCGGCGAGATCCATCACGTGGATGTAATCGCGCACGCCGGTACCGTCCGGCGTCGGGTAATCGTCGCCGAAAACGTTCAGGAAAGGCAGTCGACCGCCGGCGACCCGCGCGATGTAAGGCATCAGGTTGTTGGGGATGCCGTTCGGGTCCTCGCCGATCAGCCCGCTCGCATGGGCGCCGACCGGGTTGAAATACCGCAGGCAGGCGATCCGCCAGTGGGTGCCGGAAGCCGCCAGTTCGGCGAGCATTTCCTCGATATGCAGTTTCGTCCGGCCATACGGGTTGGTCGCCCCGGTCGGATGCACCTCGTCGAGCGGAAGATAGGCGGGCTGGCCATAGACCGTCGCACTGCTGCTGAACACCAGCGTACCGACACCGGTTTCATCCATCGCCTGCAGCAGGCTGATCGTCCCACCCACGTTGTTGTCGTAATAGCGCAGCGGCTGTTCGACCGATTCGCCGACCGCCTTCAGGCCGGCGAAATGCACCACCGCCCCAATCCCCTCGTCGGCCAGCACGCGGCGCAGCAGCGCGGTATCGCGGATGTCGCCCTCGACGAAAGGAAAACGGCTCCCGGTGATCTGCGCCAGCCGGTCGACGACATCGGCAGAACTGTTGGACAGGTTGTCGAGCAGCACGGGCCGGTGCCCGGCCTCGGCGAGAACGACGGCCGTATGGCTGCCGATGTAACCGGTTCCACCGGTCAGCAGGATATTCATTGCACTTTCACCTTTCTGAAAAATCGGTCACAGATTGCGCTTGCCCCGGCGACTCTCAGGCGTCCACCAGCAACTTGCGCAGTTCTCTGGTCGAAACATCATCGACATGCCGGAATGCGGGAGCGACCTTGGCCTGTTCTTGCTCGGGAACCTCTGCCTGATCGAAGTAGACGCGCCACTGGCGCACCACCCGCCAGACCTCCCCGATCAAACGGCAGGCAGTTTCCCGCGACAACGTGAATCCGGCGTGGGCCGCGAACGCATTGTCGAGCGTCGCGAGCCTGCCTTGCGGCCCCACCCCGAGGTGCAGGAAGCGCTCCGTGGCCAGACTGGCCCGGGGCAGGACGTCATAAAGCGGGCTGAGCCTCCAGCCCGGCAAGCGATGATCCCAAACAAAACCATGATTACGGAGATGGTCGTCGTCGTTGCTGACGAAGATGTTGAAGACCATCCGTTTGAATAATTCCTCGTTGTCTTGCCTGATCACTGAGGGATGGCAGTAGCGGCGCACCGCCCCGGCCAGATCGGCGTAGGACTTCGTACGCGATTCGGTCTCATCGCACGCAACCATGGTCAATCCGCTGACGAATCCCAGCCGGTGTTCCACGCGTCCGCCACCGGGACCGGCGGCAAGCAGGTCGCCATCGGGATCGGGTAGCGTATCCGGGGCAAGCCAGTAGCGATCGAAGCGACGAATCAGCATGATGCGTCGGTTGCCGAGCATCATCGTGCGAACGGGCGGAACGTTCAGCCCGGCATGAGCAGCCAGTTGCAGGGCTGCGCACTCGATGGCCGGGACATCGAAAGCATCTTGCCGGCTGGCGAACTTGGCCAGCCAGAGCACTCCGGCCTCATCGCGGACCGAGGCTTTGGGGCGTGCGCCGCCCAGGGCGGTACCATCCATGAAAATGGCTTCAAGGTGTGCCGGGATGGGCAAACCCGCTTCAATGCGCTCCGCAGCTTCAACGAGGTGTGCCAAGGTATGCCATCCGCCGGCACCGGCCGTCGGGCCATCATGGATTTCCTGGCGGATATCGAGGGCGCCGACGCGCTCGCTGCCGGCATGCAGAAGATACTGCGACTCGGGCAGGCTGTTGGCAGGCACTTTCAGCTTGGCTTCGATGACCCGCCGCCCCCAGGAATCCGGCGCAGCATCCCGAATGCCGCCAAAGAAGGACAAGCCGGCAATCGGCAGCAAACGCTTGCCGCGTATTGCTTCCCGATCGGCCAGCCCCAGGCTCACCGGATCGACCTCCAGCGCATCGCTGCGCTTCAGGTAATTCAGGCCGTAGGCAAAGCTCGAGGCCAGCAGTTGCCCGGATTCTTCGGTAAGCGTCAGTTGCCCGCACGGCGCCCAGTCGGTAGCGATGTGAGCAAAGGCCATCAGCCTGATTTCCTTTGCCGCCATGGCTCAGAAATCCAGCGCTTCGAGTTCGGCGGAGCTCAGGTCGCGGACGCGCTTCGACTGTTCACGCACACTCAATGCGACGAGGGCCGGGTCCGATTCGGACAGCAGATCGAGCAGCGTGCAGCCGGGGGCAATCGCGTCCAGGTAGCGCAGGACCTGGCCGATGGCCAGCCCGGGGTCCCCGTGCTCGATTCGATAGACGGTATTGCGCGACAGGCCGGCACGCAGCGCTGCATCGGTTTGCTTGATGTGGCGGGCGATCCGCAAGCGGGCAAGTCGCTGGCCGAGCTGGCTGCACTCCTGCAGCAAGGACGGCGAAAGAAGGTCGGCCTGCTTGATTTTCATGATCGTAATATCGAGCCTAACAACCCAAATGAAGGAAATTACGAACAATTTATTTCCGGGGCCGCTCGCTGTCAATCAGTGTTCGTCATTTCGAGCGCAAGGCATCAACGCCTCGATTCAACGAAGGCACACCATCTCAAACCGCAAGCGGAACCCCACCCTCGCGGAAAATCACCCCGCCGTCGCGGTCGACCGCGCCGAATGCAGCAAATCGACGATACGCTCGCCCGGGCCGTAGCCGCTGACCTGTTCCTGCAGCGCGCCGCGCACCGAAACGTAGTCGTCGGCCTTGATCGCGCCGACCAGAGCTCTGGCCGAACCATCGGCATTCCTGCAGCAGAGACAGAACAGCTTCATCAGACCGGAAGAGACCGGTCGTAGAGCGTTTCAGGCGCAATGTCGATATTTCCTGGCCAAACAACGGTGCCGTAATCAACGGATGCCTTTGTAAAGAGAGGAGACCCTTTCAGCTGGACAAAAGGCTTCTTGTCCATCAGCGGAGTCATATCGAATACCCTTTTTTCCCCGTTCTCGAACTCCAGAAACAGAGTGTAATCAGGCTTCGCATCTACCCGAACCACGTCTAACAGGATGCCCATAATGCACTCCTTGTTTATTGCAGCGGCGCAATCCGGAAGGGCTGCTCACCCGCGAGAGCAAGCTCCCAGTCGGCAAACAATTCATCCTTATGAATTTCAATCCAGGCTTGCACCATTTTCAGTTGCTTGGACGGAATGCTTCCCGCTAGCACGCTTCCATCTTCGATAGCAATCGACGCCTTCTGCCCCGAGTACCGCACATGGATGTGTGGCAAGTTATGGCGGTCATTGTCTTCGAACATGATTGCCACCAAGATGCCGTAGAACATGCTGATTGTAGGCATAGGCACTCCCTTCCCAACGGATTTTAGCTAATTGCGCACGTTCGAGCTCGCTAGCCAGCCAGCGCCGGGCACCAGCCTCGTCAGACGCTTGGTACTGCCCATCACGTTAGTCGAGCGCATCGCCCTATCGGTCTAAATCAGCACAACCAAGCGACAGATGCGACACGTCACTCGTGGAAAATCAGCCCGCCGTCGCGGTCGACCGCGCCGAATGCAGCAAATCGACGATGCGCTCGCCCGGCTGGTAGCCGCTGACCAGTTCCTGCAGCGCGCCGCGCACCGCGACGTAGTCGTCGGCCTTGATCGCGCCGATCAGGTGTTCGAAGCGCGCCGTCAGTTCCTCCCAGGGAATGAACTCCTCCTGGGCGCGCATGATCTTCGGGTGCGCGGTCGGCAGCACGTCGTCGCCGATCAGCAGTTCCTCGTAGAGCTTTTCGCCAGGCCGCAGGCCGGTGAAGACGATCTCGATGTCGCCGTTCGGGTTGTTCTCGTTGCGGATGCTCAGGCCGGCCAGGTGGATCTTCTTCTGCGCCAGGTCGAGAATCTTCACCGGCTTGCCCATGTCGAGCACGAAGACCTCGCCGCCCTCGCCCATCGAGCCGGCCTGGATCACCAGCTGCGCGGCCTCGGGAATGGTCATGAAATAGCGCGTGATGTCCGGGTGCGTCACCGTCACCGGGCCGCCGTTCTGGATCTGCTCCCGGAACAGCGGGATCACCGAACCCGACGAACCCAGCACGTTGCCGAAACGGACCATAGTGAAGCGCGTGCGGTTGGTCCGGCGGGCACCTTCCAGGTCGCGGTACATCGTCGGCTCGGCCTCGCGGGCCAGCGCCTGCAGCACCATTTCCGCCATGCGCTTGGTGCTGCCCATCACGTTGGTCGGGCGCACCGCCTTGTCGGTCGAGATCAGCACGAAATTGGCCACGCCGGCCGCCACCGCCGCCTGCGCGGTATGCAGCGTGCCCATCGTGTTGTTGAAGAAACCTTCCGCAATGTTGAACTCGACCATCGGCACATGCTTGTAGGCCGCCGCGTGATAAACGGTATTCACGCCCCAGGTGCGCATCACGTCGAACAGCCGGCCGAAATTGCGCACCGAGCCGAGAATGGGGATCAGCTCGACGCCCTGTGCCAGAATGCGCGGGCATTTCGACAGCTCGCGGTGGATGCTGTACAGCGCGTATTCCGAATGCTCGTACAGGATCAGCGCGCGCGGCCGACTGGTCGCGATCTGCCGGCAGAGTTCCGAGCCGATCGAACCGCCGGCCCCGGTCACCATCACCACCTGATCGCGGATGCAGCGTTCGAACAGCCGCTCATCCGGCGTCACCTGCTCGCGCCCCAGCAGGTCGGCGATATCGACCTCCTGAAAATCGCTGACCTTGACCCGGCCGCAGGCCAGGTCCATGAAGCCGGGCACGGTGCGCACGTGCAGCTGGAACTGGCCCAGCGTATTGAGGATTTCGCGCCGGCGCGAGCGCGCCGCCGACGGAATGGCCAGCAGCACCTCGGTCGCTCCCGTCTCGGCCATCATCCGCTCGATCTCTTCGCCCGAATACACGTGCAGGCCGTCGATGACCCGCCCCTGCAGGCCCGGCGCATCGTCGATCAGCGCCACCGGGCGCATTTCGCGGCCGATGCGCAGCGACGTCAGCAACTGGTTGCCGGCGCTGCCCGCCCCGTAGATCGCCACGCGCGGCGCATCCGCCGCAGGCTCCGCCTCGGCCTGGCCCCGGCCCCAGCCCGGAATGGCCGGCAGCAGGCCATTGAAATACCAGCGCATCGTCACGCGCAGACCGCCCAGCAGCAGCAGCGCGAAGAACCAGTACGACAGCGGCAGCAGGCGGGGCATCACGGCCGGCGTCGGCTTCACGACCCAGGTCATCGCGCCAAGGCAGAGCGCCGACAGCGACACCCCGCAGAATACCGACATCAGCGCCCGCGGCCCCACATAGCGGATCACCGCGCGGTAAAGGCCGAAGCGCACGAAAATCGGCAGCGACAGCAGCGGCAGCAGCGCGAAGACCGGCGCATGGCCGCCCAGCGGGTCGATCTGCGCGAAGCTCTCGAAACGCGAAGCGAAGGCCAGCCACAAGGCCAGGCTAACCAGTACCCAGTCGGCCAGCAACTGCAGCGAACGCTTGGTGGCGTAAGACAGGGAGAGCAGGTATTCGCGGAACGAAACTGACTTCTCCTGCCCTTCTTCAAGCTTCATCGGCCCCGGCTCGGATGGCATTGCATACTCGTTTGCTTTCATGGGCCCGGATGGTATCACGGGCCGAAAAATGCCTTCAACATTAAAAATTTATATCAATCTTCATTCAGATCGACGCATCCGCCAGCACAGAACGGACAACCGCGCAGGACTTCTCGATCTCCGCCTCGGTCAGCGTCGGATGCACCAGCAGCATCAGCGAAGTGTCGCCCAATTCCCGGGCAACCGGCAAACGCCCGGCCGGCCGCCAGCCGGTATCGTCGAACGCCTTTTCGAGATAGACCTCCGAACAGGAACCGGAATAGCACGGCACGCCCGCCGCATTCACCTCCGCCATGATGCGGTCGCGGCTCCAGCCTTCACGCAGCCGTTCCGGACGGACAAAGGCATAGAACTTGTACCAGGCATGCTCGACGTCGGCCGCCGGCAGCGGCACGCGGACCGCAGGGCAACCCGCCATCGCCTCGACCAGGCGCATCGCGTTGGCGGTACGCCGCGCATGCCACTCCGCCATGCGGGCCAACTGGATGCGCCCGATCACGCCCTGCAGTTCGGTCATCCGCCAGTTGGTGCCGAAAGTCTCGTGCAGCCAGCGGAAGCCCGGCGGATGCTGGCGCTCGTAAACCGCATCCCACGACTTGCCGTGATCCTTGTACGACCACGCCTTCTTCCACCAGTCGCGACGGTTGGTCGTCAGCATGCCGCCCTCGCCCCCCGTGGTCATGATCTTGTCCTGGCAGAAGGACCACGCGCCGAAGTGGCCGATCGAACCGACCGGCCGCCCCTTGTAACGCGCGCCGTGCGCCTGCGCACAATCCTCGATCACGTACAGCCCCTTTTCCTCGGCCAGCGCCATGATCGGATCCATGTCGCACGGCCAGCCGGCCAGGTGCACGCAGATGATCGCCCGCGTGCGCGGCGTCAGCACCGCCCGGACGGAATCGGCCGTGATGTTCTGCGAATCGCGATCGACGTCGGCAAACACCGGCACCGCACCAGCCGTGACGATGCTGGAAGCTGAAGCGAGGAAGGTGCGCGAAGTCACCACAACCTCGTCGCCCGGGCCGATATCCAGCGCCTTCAGCGCCAGGTCGAGGGCCAGCGTGCCGTTGGACAGCGCAATCGCGAATTCGCTGCCGCACCAGGCCGCAAACTCCTTCTCGAATTCACGGCACTCCTGACCGGTCCAGTAATTGACCTTGTTGGAAAGCAGCACGCGGGAAACGGCATCGGCCTCTTCCTGAGTGAAACAGGGCCAGGGGGAAAACGGGGTATTCAACATTGAAAAACTTTCGAAATCAATTATGGCAATCGGCCTTCAATGCCCGGTTAACGAATTCCGCATTAAGCGGGATAAGCGTAAAAACCTTGCCGGGTTTTCCGGCCAAGCAAGCCGCCCCTTACCATTTTCCTCAGCAAGGGATGAGCACGATATTTTGGATCGCCCGTTTCTGTATGTAGCACCTCCATGATCGACAAACACACATCGTTGCCGATCAGGTCAGCCAATGCCAGAGGGCCAATCGGATGGTTTGCACCATTACACATTGCCGCATCGATATCCTCTGCAGATGCCACCCCCTCAGCCAATACTCCGATCGCCTCGTTAATCATGGGGATCAACATCCTGTTAACTACAAACCCCGGTGCTTCATTAACAAAAACCGGTTTCTTCCCAAGACTCACAGAGAAATCGTAGGCAAACTGCCGTGTTTCTTCGGAGGTGAGGATTCCAGAAACGATCTCAGTCAGCGCCATGACCGGTGCGGGGTTGAAAAAATGCAGCCCAATGACATTCGCAGGATTTTTGGTCACTGAAGCAATTTCGGTTATCGACAAAGAAGACGTGTTCGAAGCAAGTATCGTACGTTCATGAGTCGAGTCCGATATCTCCTTGAAAACAATTCTCTTCACCGCCATTTGCTCTGCAACGGCCTCGACAACGAGGTCTGAATTTCCTAGATCACGATAGTCAACCGTGATTTTTACCTTGTCTTGAAAAACAGACAGATCGGATCGAGATATCTTCCCTTTCTCAAGGAGGGATTCCCAGCGTTTTTTCACTGAACGCTGAGCCCTTTCGCCTTTTTCAAGGCTGGAAACCTTCCAGGCCACGAGGTCAACTGCAGAAGATTGGGCAAATAATTGAACAAGCCCAGCCCCCATCGTGCCAGCACCAACAACTGCAAGTTTCACGTTCATCCTCTCTGCAAAGGGCGAGCGGGATTACCAACAACAGTAAGGCCAGGTGGTACATCCTTCGTCACCACGGCTCCCATGCCGATTACTGCACCACGACCGATGACCAGTGGCTTACCAGGGCGTCCTTGCTTAATAATTGCCCCTGTGCCTATGTACGCATGATCCTCAATAACTACATTGCCGTTACAGCGAACTGCAGGAGCAAATGTCACGAAATCGCCAATCACGCAATCATGAGCCACGTAGCTGTAAATATTAGCGTGAAAATTTTTACCTATTTTAACGTTAGAAGTGATCGTCACGAATGGTGAAAGGATCGCGCCCTCACCAATCTCAACATCGTCCATGGAGATGACATTTTGCGCGATGACATTTAGGGGAATGGCACCGGAATCAATGCACTTCCTTGCAAGTTCTTCACGAATTTCCCCACTTGCAATCGCAATCGAAACATAGCGATTTCTAGCGTCAATTTCCATGAAATCATGAAAACAGACAATCTGGTGACCATTAACAAACCCCTCACCTGGATTATCGTCTATGAACACCACTCGATCAGCGGAAACTCCAGAAGACTCCAACTGGGCTCGAACAACCGGCATAACCTCTCGCCCGAACCCACTTGCGCCATAAACACCGTATATATCTTTTTTCACAACAAATTCCACAAAAATCTACTACACAAATCTCTTTTCACCGCCAAGCAATCCAACTAAAAAACGTCGGACATTACAAACTCTCTACGAAAGCAAACCTCATCGTATTCCGAATCAAAAACACGGAAGCCAAACTGATATTCAAACAAATGGGAATTGCCAAAATTTTTAGCCGATAGTTCGCCATCAAGCAAAACCCGATATCGCTGGCATCGCTCTATCGAATTCAATCCATTCGGGGCGACATGGAGAATATTCAAAACCCCTTGATACTCCTTAACGACGAGACCAGGCTTTCTTTCCACGACTGCTCCAGGCATGGAAAACCGCCAATTGGCTTGCGCCTCGTCGATCGAATCCCATTCGACATCCGCAGTTTCCAGCAATGCCTTCTGCAAATCCTGATTTTCAAGAATCTCGCTTCCAGAGAAATCAAAAACGCGATCCGGGGTCAAAAGCGTCCAGCCGAGGTTCCTGATGAAACCAGGTGCCGAATTGGCATTCGGAAAACCGTAGACCATTGACGCCCCATCGGCCTCAAGCATCGAATAAACCCGCTTGGCCAACTCCGTGAATAGCCCTTTTCCCCGACCATCCGGATGGACCATGGTCGTCATCGAACGATATGCGACAAACGATTTCCCCCGGAAGCTCAGCAAGGTCGGAAGGACGGCATAGTGCCCAAGCAGTTTTCCGTTTTCATAAAACAGGGAAACATAAGGATCGCCTACCGGATTATCGATATAGAACCAGCGCCATTCATCGCTGGACAGGGGCTTTCCGAATGAATCCAGGAAAAGCTGTGCGATCTCCCCTTCCTTTTCGAAAAGAGCTTTCTTGTCCTTGATATCGACATACATGGAACAGTCTCCTCATCAATTCTTTTTGTTAGCCTGCTGGTCGTAACGGGTTGCCGTCGCCTGCCCGGGCATTGAAATTCCCTCCCGCCCCAAGACGACCGGGATCGTCTTCAGGAATATCTCCAGATCCATCATGAAACCGAAACGGCGGACATATTCGACATCCAGAGAAAACTTCTGATCCCAATCCAGGGCATTCCTTCCCCGAATCGCCGGGAGGCTGGTGATGCCTGGAACCGCATCGAATCTTTCCGGATATTTCTCCAGAAGCCGGGCCTTGTAGGCAGGAAGCGTCGCCCGAGGGCCGATGAAACTCATCTCTCCCTTCAGGATATTCACGATCTGCGGGAGCTCATCGAGACTCGTACTGCGCAACAGGCGACCGAAACGCGTCAGCCTGACTTCATCCGGCAACAGTTCTCCGTCCGGGCCGCGGGCATCAGTCATCGAACGAAACTTGTACAACCTGAATTCCGTGGCGCCCCGCCCGAGTCGGGTCTGCGAAAAGATGACCGGCGATCCGAGTTTCAAGCGGACAAGCACCGCAACGACTAGCAGCACGGGCCACAGAAGCAGCACGATTCCCAGCGCAAGGGCCAGATCGCAGGCGCGCTTTCCGAATTTCCCCCAAAAACCCTTGGGCATCAGATGCTCTCCCTAAGCAATACGAAGGCTTCGGCAGCCTCGACGCCGATATGGGTACCACGAATGCGGGCCAATGCCCGCAATGCCTCGATCGAGCGCGGCAGATGATCGGCCTGAAGCTGCGAAGCGTAGGCCCTCATTGCATCCAGCTTCTTGTCCAGACACCCCGAGATATCGACAAACACGTTCGGTTGAAATGGCGGCGCCAGATACGGAGGCGCAAGATGGGTCTCGGACAAGGTCTCGTAGGCCAGTACCCGCTTGACCCTGCGCCCGATATCGAGATACGGCCGGCAAGCGACGGTCGCCGCATAGGCAATCGCCTGATGATCCTGATGCAGATCGTGCGAAAACGGAACGTACACTTCTTCCGGCTGCACTTCCTTCAACACATCGGTCACCACCTGGTTGATCCGCCAGGCCGGCGCACTATCGAGACAAGCAGCGGGCAGTTCGCGAAAAAGCAATTCCGCAACCCCGAGACCGGCACAAGCCTCCCTGGCTTCGGCACGAATGCGGTCCCACATCGCCGGTTCCCACAGCGGATGCTTTTCCTCTCCGTGCCCGGTCAGGATGGCCACCACAACCCGCTTTCCCTCGGCGGAAAAGCGGGCAATCGTTCCTCCCATGCCCAAAACCTCGTCGTCGGCATGCGGCGCCAGTACAAGAATCGTCATATCCATTCCTCCCTTCGAGAGCCGCTTCTCAGCGATCTCGGGCAATACCTGAAAAAATCTTTTTGAAGCGTGCGACCCCGGTCGAAAGGGACAACTCCTGCCAGTAATAATCCCGCCCGCGCTTGCCCATCGCTTCCAGATCGCCGGTCGGCAACTTCTCAAGCGCCATCGCAGCCTCGGCAATCGAGGCCGGATTTTCCGAAAGCGCCGTCAATCCGCATCCAGCCTCTTCGACCAGGCTGGCAGCGTCGCCGCTGACCGCCATCAGAACGGGCTTTCCTGCAGCCATGTAGGCCTGCGTCTTGGAAGGAATAGTGACGCGATACAGCGGATCATCCTTCAGGTGGACCAGCAAAGCATCTGCCGCCTGCAACAGCGGCCCGACTTCCGCCATCGGTACGCGCGGCAGGAAAAGAACATTCTGAAGCCCCCTGCTTGCGGCACGCTCCTTCAGCGATTCGCACTCCGTTCCACTCCCCAGGAAAACGAAGCGAATCCTGGGGGCAACTTCCCGCACCATCTCAGCCGCATCGAGCACGGCAGCCAGTCCCTGCCCCTTGCCCATCGTCCCCGCGAACAAGATGTTGAACCCCTCGGGCAAGGAATTCTTGCGGCCTGCCTCCGCTGCCACATCGAATATCGATGCTTCGTCGCACCAGTTATAGATCACCTCGATTTTTCGCTCGTCGACACCTCGGCTGACCAGAAGACTCCTGAAGCCCGGCGACAGCACGACGATCTTGTCTACCATCCGGTAAACCCATTGGCAGACCCTCTCCACCACCGCCAGGATTTTCTCGTTGCCCAGCATGCCGGATGCCTTCAAGCTGTCCGGCCACATGTCCTGGATGTCGTAGACGACAGGAATGCGCCGGAACAGCCTGACCAGGCCGGCAGCAACGCCGACGGTCAACGGCGGATGATAGGCATAAACCACGTCGGCCCGGCGTGCCAAAAACAGCGTGTAAAACAGCAGGGAAGCCGAAAAGCTCACGTAATTGGCAATGCGGCGGATGGCGGAAGAGTCATGGCTCGGATACAGCGGCACCCGGGTAATCCTCACGCCATCGATCTGCTCCCGCTGGATCGGACGAATGCGATAACCCGGGTATACCTTGCCTCCCGGATAGTTCGGAAACCCGGTCACCACCTCGACCTCGCAGCCCTGGCGCACCAATTCGTGCGCAAAGGCCAAACCTTTCGGGACGGGTTCCGGATCGAACCACTGGGTCAACAACAGGACGCGCATGGTTTCAGTACCGCTTCCAAACCACCCGATTCACGTAATCGGTATAGCTGTGGATGATGCGCAGCACCTTGTCCGAAACGTTCGGCATGCTGTAGTCCCCGACCAGGCGCAGGCCACGGGTTTCGCCGCGCGGTTGCGACTGCAGGATGGCCAGCCCCTGGCGGACACGCTCGACCTCCAGGCCGACCATCATCACCGCCGCCTCTTCCATGCCTTCCGGCCTTTCGTGGGCCTCGCGCAGGTTCAGCGCCGGGAAGTTCAGGATCGACGATTCCTCGTTGATCGTGCCGCTATCGGAGAGAACCGCCTTGGCCGAAAGCTGCAGCTTCACGTAGTCGTGGAAGCCGAGCGGCTTCAGCAGGCGCACCAGCGGGTGGAACGTGGCGCCGGTCGCATCGACCCGCTTCTGGGTACGCGGGTGGGTCGACACGATGACCGGCAGGCCGTAATCCTCGGCCACGGCGTTGAGCACGGCGACCAGCTTGGCGAAGGAACGCTCGGACTCGATGTTTTCCTCGCGGTGGGCGCTGACCACGAAATAGCCCTCGGGCTGCAATTCGAGGCGCTGCAGCACGTCGGAAGCCTCGATGCGCGGCCGGTAGTGGTTCAGCACCTCGAACATCGGGCTGCCGGTCTTGATCACCTGGTCGGGCGGCAGGCCTTCGCGCAGCAAGTAGTCGCGGGCGATGGTGCTGTAGGTCAGGTTGATGTCGGCCGTGTGGTCGACGATGCGCCGGTTGGTTTCCTCGGGCACGCGCAGGTCGAAACAGCGGTTGCCGGCTTCCATGTGAAAGATCGGAATCTTGCGCCGCTTGGCCGGGATCACCGCCAGGCAGCTGTTGGTATCGCCCAGCACCAGCATCGCTTCCGGGTTTTCGGCCGCCAGCACCTGGTCCACCGCGATGATCAGGTTGCCGATCGTGTGCGCCGCACCGCTGCTGCCTGCCGCACTGTTCAGGAAATGGTCGGGCTTGCGCACGCCCAGATCGTCGAAAAAGACCTGGTTAAGTTCGTAGTCGTAGTTCTGCCCGGTATGCACCAGCACGTGGTCGCAATGTTCGTCCAGGCGCGCCAGCACGCGCGACAGGCGAATGATTTCCGGCCGGGTACCGACCACGGTCATGACTTTGAGTTTTTTCATGTTGGCAAAAATCTGGGTATGGGGTTCAGAGCGGCGCCGCAAAGGTATCCGGGCGTTCGCGGTCGAAGATTTCGTTAGCCCACAGCATGACGACCATTTCGTCGTCGCCGACGTTGGTGATGTCGTGCGTCCAGCCGGGCACGGTCTCGACGATCTCGGCCTTGTCGCCGGCGGTGAACAGCTCGTAGCTTTCGCCCGTCTGCATGTGGCGGAACTTGAAGCGGGCCCGCCCCTTGATGACCAGGAACTTCTCGGTCTTCGTATGGTGGTAGTGCCCGCCGCGGGTGATCCCCGGATGCGCGGTAAAGAACGAGAACTGGCCGCAATCCGGCGTCTTCAGCATCTCGACGAACACGCCGCGGGCATCGCCGTGCTGCGGCACTGCGTAGGCGAAGGATTCCTTCGGCAGGTAGCTGACGTAAGTCGAATAGAGTGCCCGGACCAGCCCGCTGCCGACGCGCTCGGTCAGCAGGCTATTGCGGCTTTCCCGGAAGGCGCGGATCAGGCCGGCCAGTTCGCCGACGGTGGTCGAATACTGCGGCGACACCGTCGCAAACCCCTCGGCCGACAACTGCGGATCGGCGCCGTCCATCAGCTGGATGAAACGCGACACCACGTCGTCGATATAGACCAGCGTGACCGGTGCCGACGGATCGTTGACCTGGATCGGCAAATCGCGGGCGATGTTGTGGCAGAAGGTGGCAACCGCCGAGTTGTAGTTCGGCCGGCACCACTTGCCGAACACGTTGGGCAGGCGGAACAGATAGACCGGGAAACCGTGCTCAGCCCCGGCCGCGCGCAGCGCCTGTTCGGCCGACAGCTTGCTCTGGCCGTACGGATTGTCGCGCTCAGCCTGAATCGACGACGTATAGACCACGGGAATAGCCTTGCCGCCCTGGCGCACGGCGCGGCCGACCGCGGCGCACAGCGCACTCGTCAGGTCGGCATTGCCGGTCACGAATTCCTGCGGATCCTGCGGACGATTCACCCCGGCCAGGTGGAACACGAAATCGACGCCGGCCAGCTTGGCCGGCAGATCGTCCACGCTGTCCGAACGCTCGAAACAGACAACCTCGACATCACGCCGCTCGGCCAGGAACAACTGCAGGTTCTTGCCGACGAAGCCGGCCGCCCCGGTGATCAGCACCTTCATCGGTTCACTCCTCGGCGACGGCGTATTCGCCGCGCGCGATCTTCTGCATGAAATCCAGCTTCAGCAGCAGTTGCTTCATGCCCTCGACGTCGAGCCGGGTCGTGTTGTGCGAGTTGTAGTCTTCGCCGTGCGCCGTCTGGGTCAGGCGTTGCTCGCCCTGCTCCACATACTTCGCATAGTTCAGGTCGCGGCCGTCGGGCGGCACACGGAAATAGTCGCCCATGTCCTCGGCGCAGGCCATTTCCTCGCGGCCCAGCAGCGCCTCGTAAAGCTTTTCGCCGTGCCGGGTGCCCATCACGTTCACCGGATGATCCGGCTTGCCCATCAGCTCTAGAATGGCCCGGGCCAGCACCTCGACCGTCGCCGCCGGCGCCTTCTGCACGAAGATGTCGCCGTTGTTGCCGTGCTCGAAGGCATACAGCACCAGATCCACCGCGTCGGCCAGCGTCATCATGAAGCGGGTCATCGTCGGATCGGTGATCGTGATCGGCTGGCCGTTGCGCACCTGGTCGACGAACAGCGGGATCACCGAACCGCGGGAAGCCATCACGTTGCCGTAGCGGGTACCGCAAATCACCGTCCCCGTGCCTTCCAGGTTGCGGCTGGACGCGACCATGACCTTTTCCATCATCGCTTTGGAAATGCCCATCGCGTTGATCGGATAAACCGCCTTGTCGGTACTCAGGCAGACGACCCGCTTGACGCCTGCATCAACGGCAGCCGTCAGAACATTCTCGGTACCCAGCACATTGGTGCGCACCGCCTGCATCGGGTGGAATTCACAGGACGGGACCTGCTTCAGCGCAGCGGCGTGGAAAACGTAATCGACACCGCGCATCGCCTGCGCGACGCTGTGTTGATCGCGAACGTCACCGATGTAGAACTTCAGCTTGGCGTTGTTGTAACGCTTGCGCATATCGTCCTGTTTTTCTTCGTCGCGACTGAAGATGCGGATTTCAGTAAAACCGGTATCAAGAAAGCGCTTTAAGACAGCATTACCGAAAGAGCCCGTCCCACCGGTAATTAGCAATACTTTATCCTGAAACAATCCAACCATTACTATTTCCCCAAGACGTTACAGAACATAGCGATGTTAGCTTCAATAGCATCGGTCTGCGAAAACTTTTTACTTGCCCAACTCAATACACGGTCCCTAAACCTGAGGTATTCAGCTTCCGTCATGTTTGCAGCCTGCTCAATTGCCTGAACGAAAAGATCAGGCTTATCGAGAGGAATATCCCAACCGATACCATTCTCCTGAAGATTTCGCCAAGGAGTTGTGTCCGATACTACGATTGGCAAGCCAGCACAAAGTGCTTCTGCAATTACATGCCCATAGTTCTCACCTTTGGTTGGCATAAAAAAAATATCATATTGTGAAATGGTTTTAACAACCTCTGCCGGATCTAAATTTCCACAATATTTCACTTCAACATTCTCTGGCAACGACGCTATAATAACCTCACACATTCGCCAATAGTCAGCATCCTCTATTGGACCAAATATATGATAAGAAACATTAGCCTTAACATCCTTAAGCAACTCTAGTGCGTACGAAATATTTTTTTTTGGTGAAATTCGAGATACAAACACAAGTCGAAGGCAACCAGATGATTTCATTGGAACATTCAATGGTGCCTCGAAAAGCGCAATATCCTCTGCGACAAAAATATCAACCCCCTCCCCCAAAACCCTTTTAATATCGTCAGCTTCAAATTTTGTAGAAGCCTGAAACAAAATACCTTTGCATAGACCCAGCATCCTAAAAAAAAATATAAATATTTTTTTCTTAATCGCTTTAATTTCCATCGCCCCAAGAGAAAACTCCCCTCTAGGCCCAAGGACAACTTTCTTCCGTCCCAACTTAGCAGCAAGAAGAGGAAAAAAAGAAAAAAAAGGCGACAAAAAACTATTTAGATAAACAACATCATATTTTTTATTGAAAACCTCCCACAAAACACGCAAATAAGCGAAAACAGTGGGACTGCAGTAGTAAATAGAAGTAGGACCATCTGAGCACCAGCAATCCGGAACCACATTACTATAAGGCTTTGAATCGCCCAAATCCCGATCACCGGTAATAATACTGTAATTAATCCTACCAGAGGTAGTAGAAACCAAATTCGCAACCGTTTTAATAGGCCCACCGCCCTTAAAGCCCGGAAGATAAAATCCAGTAAAAATTAGCACATTCACACTCACCCCCTAAAACAACTTCAAAACCCAAAGTACATACCACCAAGCCAAGCCTAATCACAAGCCTAGTGACATATCAATAGCCAAATAAATCCATTGTGGGAAATGTCAAAACCGACCTAACGATAAAGCCGAGCAGCTAGGCATTTATAATCCAATAACGAGCGCGCTAACGAAATCGACCGACGAGACATCTCATCTATCATGCTTGCCGAGCCAAACAACCCAATAACCTTAGCCAATTCACTTTCCGAGCGAACAAAATAACCGTTATTTATCAAATAAGGAAAATGGCTCTTGAATGGATATATAACGACCGGCAAACCACAGCAAATTGCAACTTGTAAAGTAGCCGATTGAGAACCTGGCTGGAGGTAGCAATCACTCGCACACAAAATATCCACCAAATCCTCACCTGATTTCCATCCGACAAAAACCAACCGAGGATCATTATTTATCAAATGGAACGCCTCTTGCTGAATTTCATTATCAAACACACCAACAATCATCAAACGAAATAATGGATCCGATACTTTAGAAAATGCTCTAAGAACCTCAAGCGTTCGCTTCGCGCCATTAAATTTTCCAGAATGGACAAATATAGTATGTCTCTCATCAAAACCATAATGATCTCGAATTTTTTTCCGTATTTCAGCCTTCTCCGCGTATTCTTTAACAAAACCACCAAGGGGGAAAAACTCCATCCCATCATCATCGATATTATACATATCACGAGCAAAATCCCTAGCCTCGTATGATATATAAAAAACTTTATCTACCAGAGGAGCCACGAACCGCCAAATAAGACGATTAAAAAACTTATACTGAAGAACCCTTGAGGCAATCCCTCTGCCAGAATTGTTGTAATCCATATGGGTATCAAAATATAATTTTGTTTCCGGATATCTTCTCTTAAACTTCGCTACCGCGAACATCGCAACGCCAAAAATCCCATGATACAAAATCACATCAGGCCGAAATTCTTCAATAACCAAAAAAAGCCGAGGCGTAATGCACAATCTATCTCGAAGAAAATTGGGCAACGTTTTCCCCGCAAAATCTAGACGAACCAGTCGAACCCCATCTTCCAATATTTTTTCTTCAGGAAGAACGCTTACAAGGCGACCCTCGCGGTAGGCTTTGCAGTCAGAAACAATTAACACATCATGGCCGTCTTTACGATTCTGAGCCGGCAAAATATTATCCTGATATGTCATCCCCTCTGTGTAATGAGAAGCGAGACATATATGCATCACCCTTAATTTATTATTCTCTTCTTCGAAATTTTTCATACAAACCCAAAACCAGTTAGCGCAAACCATCTACCATCAAACAGGTATTTTAATATCATCAACTCATATCAAGTAGAAAATAATAAAAATTAATTAATTCAAACCCAGAAAGATTGAAATTATATTTCACCAAACAAAATTAACAAAATAATTCACCACAAAACCTATTGAACATTTTTTTTACCGCAATTGAAATGCTCATTAAATACAGCCATAACAATCGCCAAAAAAGCCCAAAAAACAGTAACGCCGTAGATTGCCCCCGAGAATTGAGCCCCCACCAGATACTGTAAATAAATCAAAACAACCCAACCAGAATATAATTTTTTAGAAATAACAAGCCACGAGGCAATAACAGAATAAATAATAACAAAAATAAACGCCAATCCACCAATCAACCCGGTGGACATAAAAGCCTCAACAATGACGTTATGAGGATAAGTGCGTAAATCTTTATCTTCTAAAGAAGACCCAAAAAACGGATTATCAATAAACTGATTCAATCCGCTATAGAATGCAGTAGCTCTTGAACTAACATTAACATCATCGCCACTAGCCCCTTGCACAACACGGCTAATGATAGAAAAGCCAGCATTTTCACCCAAATATAAAGCTGCAAAATAGAAAAAAACAGAGAACCCAATTAAAACAGGGGTGTATCTCAATATCTTTCTAAAATCCAAACTAAAATAATAAAAAAACAATACAAAAACAAAAGAAACCAAAGGCCCTCTAGATGAACTAGCGAGCAAAAGGTAAATCCCAAGAGAAAGACAAATTACATAAAAAATGAGAACCCGAATCGAAATTCGACTTGAATTCACTAGCTGCCAACCAGATATTATGCCAATCGACCCCCCCAAATAACCAACCAATATGGCATTTAAAGATTTTAACCCAAGGCGACCAGTTTCAAACTCATCACCAGAAGAACTAACCGAAACGGTTCCCCCAAAAAACGCAACAATAACTCCAGCCGCAACCAATAATATCAAGCTCCATTTTCGAGCCATTTCAATCGATGCATCTGACCTTAATGTAAAAAGCGATATAGCCGGAAAAAAACTGCAGCCAATTGCCCAAACCCAGTACTCCAATGGGTCTTTGGACAAAAAATAAGGAGCTGCACTAACATCAACAAATATCCTTGCTATGTAAAATAACCAAAAAACAAAAAAAAACCAAAAAATCACCCAGAGATTAAACACTCTGCGCCAAAACAAAAAAAGCGCCATCAGCGCTAAAAAAAATATAACAACCCTAAGTGAAAGAGAAAAAACTGCATTCTCGACGTTAAAAACCGTAGTAAAAGCAGCAACAAGCGGATATCCCGCCAAGGAAAGCGCAATCAATGCTGAATAAATAAACCTTGTGTTCATCACTTGGAATCTAAGATATACATAGAAAAACAATTAACCAACCCCGGCTGGCTTAAAATAATCAATTTTTGATACCAAATTAAAATACCAAATACACTCAATAGAAAATAAAATACTTTATAAAAATCCCAGCAAAAGCCCAAATAGCAACACCACTCAAATGCTTCAACAACTCCCGAACCAACTGAAAAAGCCGTATAGAAGTCACATGCATTACAACAAAAAAATACAATGCATAGAAAAAAAATCCTGAAATAGCATACGCTTCAGTGATGAAAACGGGCGCAGATACAGCAAAAACGATTACCGAGCCAACTCGTAACAAAAGACCTATTACCTGCAGAAAAACGGCAGTTTTCTGCCGTTCCGTTATGTGCAAAACCATGGAAACAGGACTTGAGAGAAAGTGCATAATAAACCATGGAGTCATCCAACTAACTATATTCCCCGCACGTTCCCACTCGCTACCGAAAATTAACGGAAAAACACTTGGAGCTATTATCCCGGCGAAGATCAGCGGACCAATACCAGTTCTAAACAACCCCCCAATCACTTGAAGCGTAAATTCACCTAGTCGCCCTTGCCGTTTTTCTTCAGGTGCTCGAGAGAGATAAACTTGCGATATCGCCCCCCCAATCAAAGACATTGGCGCAGCCATAACTTTAGTCGCCAACATTAAGAATCCTGCATCTGGCCCAACAGCGAGTGATGCAATCATTAAAATTGGTATTTGAAAATTTCCGCTATTTGCAAGCGCCTCAAGCGTCGAATATTTTGGATAACGGCTATATTTCAGAAAAGTTTCTTGAAGGCTCGAAAATCGCATAGAAAATTTATTTCTTTGATATGCACTCAGACCCAACCCGATTATACCTGCGCTACTGTTCATTAATTGGCCTAACACAAGACCCAGCGCCCCAATCCCAAAGAATCCAAATCCGATTTGGGCGGTGGCAGCACTTATTGATTGGCTAAAACGGCTCTTCGTAATTAGTGAAAATTTTTTTTTCCTGATAGCCCAAAACTGCAGGGCAGAAAATAATCCAGAAAACCATATCCCAAACGGAATAAACCAAAGATATGGCTCAAAACCTGGCACGTCTAACAAAGAAATTATTTTTTCAGAAAAAAAGCGAATCGCTAAAAATGAAATAATGAAAAACCCAGTTGCGCAAACCAGTGCCAAAATAAGCAGCCCCGATGCTTCTCGATCGTCTTCTGGAATTGGAATTGCAATTTCGAATCTCAAACAAGCAACACTTGAGAATAGACCAAGAATTGATACATAAACCGCCAAGATTGAAAAATCATTAGGTTCATATATTCGAGTTAAAACAGGCAGTATTATTATCATAATCGCCTGAGAAAAAACTGCCCCCCCAACCAAGATACTGACGCTTCTAACAAACCCGTCCTCTCTGATTTTTATAAGCCTTTCCCGTAGCTGCCTAATCATATTAGATTTATCTTTCTCGCACCGCTTGCTCATAGACCAAAGCTGCTACAACTAAATCTTGATCAGCCTTAGTTAGGTAGGGATGCATAGGAAGGCTAGTTACGCACCTCGCCACTTCATCTCCTATCGGTAGACTAGCGGTCGTATCCGCAACTGCAGGTTGTTTATTCAAGGGAATCGGGTAATGCACTGCGGTGGGAATTCCAACTTTACTTAAATAGCTCTGAACTTCATCTCTACTATTTAAACGAATGGTGTATTGTGCCCAAGCACTTTTGCTATGCGGCTCGATGTACGGCGTTGATTTAATTCCAGCTAGATTTAGCAAGGAGTCATAATTAGAAGCAACCTGCTGTCGTAGTTCGATTTCCTCTGGAAGAATATCTAATTTCGGCAAAAGGATTGCTGCCTGCAGGGTGTCGAGGCGACTGTTTACTCCCACACGAATGTGGTGATAACGACGATCTTGGCCATGACGGGAAATTTGACGGATAATTTTAGCCAGTTCGTCATCGTTGGTGAAAATTGCGCCGCCATCTCCATAGCACCCTAGCGGTTTGCTCGGAAAGAAGCTAGTGCATGCAATTGTGCTCAGGCTGCAGGATTTTCGTCCCTTGTAGCTCGCGCCAAAACTCTGTGCAGCATCCTCAATAACAGGAATGCCGTGTTTTTCAGCAATAGCATTGATAGCATCAAAATCTGCGCATTGACCGTAAAGAGAGACGGGGATAATCGCTTTAGTCCGTTCCGTAATCGCTGACTCGATTAGTGTTGGATCAACATTATAGGTTTGAGGATTTATATCAACATACACTGGCTTTGCACCCAACAATGCCACAGTTTCAGCGGTAGCAATGTAAGTGAACCCCGGGGTAATGACCTCATCCCCGTGCGTGACGCCAACAGCCATCTGTGCAATCTGAAGCGCATCAGTTCCATTGGCACAGGTGATGCAGTGTTTCACTCCAACAAATGCAGCAAGTTTTTCTTCTAGTTCAGCAACTTCTGGGCCGAGAATATATTTTCCATGCTCCAGAACGCGCTGGATGCCTGCATCGATTTTGTCCTTGATACGAGCTTGCTGGGCTTTTAGATCGCAAAATTCAATCATTTATTTTTTCCTGTTTATTCAGGGATGAGCCAACCAAGATATAGAGGCTGCCAGTATGCGGGCAGGTATATTCACCATCCCCTTTAATGGGCAATGGAATTCTTTCACCATACTCACTCATCCACCCTACATGGCGCGCCGGCACCCCCACCATAAGAGCATATGGAAGAACATTTCCTTTGATAACGGCTCCTGCACCGATAAAGGCGAATTCACCAACTGTCACACCACACACGATGGTGCAATTTGCGCCGAGTGTCACTCCGCGCTTGACGAGGGTGTTCCGGTATTCATTCTTTCGTTCGATCAATGATCGAGGATTATAAACATTAGTAAAAACCATGCTAGGTCCGCAAAATACGCCCTCTTCCAGCGTAACGTTGTCATACACACTGACATTGTTCTGGATCTTGCACTTGTCGCCAATAACCACCTTGTTGCCGACGAAAACGTTCTGGCCTAGGGATACCCCCTTGCCGATGCGTGCGCCACCACAAACGTGCGCAAAATGCCATATGCGGGAGCCCTCACCGATTTCCGCGCCTTCGTCGACGATCGCACTGAAATGTACAAAGTAGTTTTTATCGCTTTTCATTGAATTATCCACTTGACCGATTCTTCTGCCTGAATTTGTGCGGTAGTCCATTTACCGCCGTAAATGTGCGCCACCTTGCCGACTCGCTCGAAGGCCCATTCCCGACTGGCAGCACTGGGGTTCTGATTGCTTTTTATCAAAGGTCGAACTCCCGAAAAACTCCCTACCAACCCCGCCCGAGTTACCCCGGGTGAAATGTAGGCATTGATTGCTCTCAGCAAATAATCGACTTCTTCCCCGCTCACCACGGAATTGTCAGGAAAGCCTTGGCGGATTTCGGTCGTCCCGACCAGCGTTTTTTCCTGGTAAGGCAACACGAAGAAAATCCGCTTCTCGTCAGGTACCTGTAAAAAAAGCGCCGCAGGGCAAAGTCGGTCGATGATGAGGTGGCTCCCACGAACCCAGTCAAGCCGGTATGCCGGCGTTCCGGATTGCTGCGATCTCAGGTTCATGGCCCATGGGCCGCATGCATTGACGATCCGGTCGAACTCATCCAGTTCTTCCAGTCGATGAATTTCCCGACCGGTTTCGAGTTCCACACCCAGTTCTGTGGCCTGTCGTACGACCCACTCGCCCAAGGCCAGATCATCCATCTGGGCATCGTGGTACGCATACGCCCCAAGCAGCCCCTCCTGCTTCAAGTCGGGCCGGATCGATTTCAGTTCGGATGCAGGAATCCATCGGGATTCCGGAAAGCCGCTGCCGCTGGCCAACCAATCGTACAAGCGCACACCGGCCCCCAGTATCCACTTCGGCCGCCCTTGACCACGATAGACCGGAATTATCAGTTCAAGCGGACGGCAAAGATGGGGAGCCTGCTCCAGCCAGGCGCGACGCGCCAGCAGGGATTTCCGAACCAGGCCGAAATGCCCGGTTTCGAGGTAGCGCAAGCCCCCATGCAGAAGCTTCGACGACGCCGAACTCGTCTCCCGCATGGGTTGCCCCCGCTCGATCAGCCTGACGGCGTGACCGCGCCTCGCCAAAGCCAGCGCAGTGCATGCACCAATGATTCCGGCTCCGACAACGGCAATGCGCAAATCAGTACTCCAGCGGCAGCGCAACGCGCTTGCCATCGCGCGAGGAGAGATACATCGCAATCAGCAACTCCAGCGACTTCAATCCCTCACGACCATCAGTTTCCGGGTCTGCCTTGCCTTGCAGTGTGTTGATCACGTTGTCGTAATACAGCGGGTGACCAAAGCCATAAACCGAAGTCGTCTCGTAGCTTGCTTCCTTGATCAGCTGATCGTCCTCGGTCGGCTCGGCGAATTCCCATTGCTGGATTTCGTTGACCGCAACGCCGCCGATGCGAACCGTCCCTTTCTCGCCAAGGATCGTGATCGAACCTTCCATGTTCTTCGGATAGGTCAGCATCGTCACGTTCAGGGTGCCCATGGCGCCGCTGCGCCAGCGCAGTGCGGCAACCCCGCTGTCTTCCACTTCAATGTTCCGGGCCAGGGTTGCCGTGTAAGCCATCACGCTTTCGACGGGGCCAATCAGCCAGTCGAGAAGATCGATGTAATGGCTGGCCTGGTTCATGAAGGCGCCGCCGTCGAACTCCCAGGTACCGCGCCACTTGGCGCTATCGTAATATTCCTGCGGCCGGGTCCAGAAAACATTGACCGAGACGGAATAGATTTTGCCGAAACGCCCTTGTTCGACAGCCTTCTTCAGCAATTGCAAGGTTGCGTTACGACGGTTCTGCTTGACAACGAACAGGCGCACATTGGCCTCATCGCAGGCCTTCACCATGCGAATGCCATCGTGCCAGCGGGTCGCCATCGGCTTTTCCGTCATCACGTGGCGACCGGACTGCGCCACCTGGATAGCCTGATCCGGATGCAGACCGCTAGGCGTCGTCAAGACGACGATATCGGCGGTCGTCGATTCGAGCATCGCACCCAGATCGCGATGCCCGCGTGCCCCGGTCCGCTCGACGGCTCGTTGGAGCGCCTTAGCATCGACGTCGCAAACATCGACCAATTCGATCCGGTCGGCATGCTGTTCCATCGCCCCGAAGTGGTTGGCTGCAATCCGCCCACAACCTACCAGAGCAAAGCGGATTTTTCGGTCATTAATATTTTGATAGTGATGCATCTGAATATCCCCAACTTAGAACCTGAAAACGGTGAACCCTTGAGCGGCACCTTCGTGCCGGTCATAGAGCGACTTGATATCGGCCAGAACGGGCTTGTCTCCGCGGCAGAATTTACGCAATTCCGCGAGCGGAAGCTGCCTGTATTGCTCGTGGCCTACGGCGACCACCAGGGAGTCAACCTGTGTAGTTGCATCGACATTGCCCAGTTCGATCCCGTATTCATGCCTGACTTCAGCGGCATCGGCCCAGGGGTCCGCGACAACGACCCTGACGCCCCACAACTCGAATTCGTGCACCAGGTCTGCCACCTTGCTGTTCCGGATGTCCGGGCAGTTTTCCTTGAAGGTGATCCCGAGCACGCCAACCGTGCTGCGCGCCACATCGATGCCGTTGCGCAACATCAGCTTGATGACGTTACGCGCCGCATAACGGGCCATATTGTCGTTGATGCGGCGCCCAGCCAGGATCACCTGCGGGTGGTAGCCGACTTCCTCCGCCTTGTGGGTCAGGTAATAAGGATCGACCCCGATGCAGTGCCCGCCAACCATGCCGGGGCGGAAAGGGAGGAAATTCCATTTGCTGCCGGCTGCTTCAAGCACTTCGAGGGTATCGATCTCCAGGCGATCGAAAATCACCGAAAGTTCGTTGACCAACGCGATGTTCAGGTCGCGTTGGGTGTTTTCGATGACCTTGGCTGCCTCGGCGACCTTAAGGCTGGTCGCGGGGAAAGTTCCGGCCGTGATGATGCTGCCGTACAAGGCATCAACCGCCTTGGCCACCTCAGGGGTCGAACCGCTGGTGATCTTTCTGATCTTGGTCAGCGTGTTGACCTTGTCGCCGGGGTTGATGCGCTCCGGGCTATAGCCGCAGAAGAAATCGGCATTGAACTTCAGGCCGGAATGCTTTTCCAGGACGGGGACACAGACCTCTTCGGTGCACCCCGGGTAAACGGTGGATTCGTAAATCACCACAGCCCCCGGGCGGATCACCTTCCCGACGGTTTCGCTGGCCTTGACCAGCGGCGTCAGGTCGGGGCGGTTCGCCTTGTCGATCGGCGTCGGCACAGTGACGATGAACACCGAACATTGCTTCAGGTCATCCAGGTTGCTGCTGTAACGCAGGAAGCTGGCCGAGCGCAGGTCCTGCTCTGCGACCTCCAGCGTCGAATCCTTGCCGGATTCCAACTCCGCGATACGCGGCTTGCTGATGTCGAAACCGAGTACGGGACGCTTTTTTCCGAATTCGACGGCCAGCGGCAGACCAACATAGCCGAGGCCAATGACGGCAATTTGTGCTTGATCCAGGGTGAACATGATTTGGTTTCTGGTTTCTAGTGATTACTCAACGGTTACGGATTTCGCAAGATTCCGGGGCTTATCGACATCCGTCCCCTTGATCAGCGCGACATGGTAGGAAAGCAGTTGCAGCGGCACGACATGCAGCACCGGCGACAGCACGCCGTAATGCTCGGGCAGGTGCAGGATATGTACGCCGTCCGATTCCTCAATGCGGCTGTCCGCATCGGCGAAGACGTAGAGTTCGCCGCCGCGCGCCCGTACTTCCTGCAGGTTGGATTTCAGTTTTTCCAGCAGGCTGTCGTTGGGCGCCACGGCAATTACCGGCATGTCGCGGTCGACCAGCGCCAGGGGGCCGTGTTTCAGTTCGCCGGCGGCGTAGGCTTCGGCATGGATGTAGGAAATTTCCTTCAGCTTCAGCGCGCCTTCCAGCGCGATCGGGAAATGCCGGCCGCGCCCCAGGAAGATCGCGTGCCGCTTGTCGGCGAAGCGGCGGGCCCAGTCGGCGATCGCCGGCTCCAGCTTCAGCGCGTCGGCCACGGCTGCCGGCAGGTGGCGCAGTTCGCGCAGGTAGCGGGATTCTTCCTGCTCGCCCAGGCGGCCGCGCTGCGCGGCAACGACCAGCGTCAGCAGAAACAGCCCGGCCAGTTGCGTGGTGAAGGCCTTGGTCGAGGCGACGCCGATTTCCGGGCCGGCGCGGGTAATGAAGCGCAATGCGCATTCGCGGACGATGGCGGATTCCGGCACGTTGCACAGCGCCAGCGTCCGCGTCATGCCCTGCGCCTTGGCGTGGCGCAGCGCGGCCAGCGTGTCGGCAGTTTCGCCCGATTGCGAAATGGCGACGACCAGCTGGTCGGGGTCGGCCACCGATTCGCGGTAGCGGTATTCGCTGGCGATCTCGACGCTGGTCGGGATGCCGGCAATCTCTTCCAGCCAGTAGCGGGCGACCAGGCCGGCGTGGCTGCTGGTACCGCAGGCCAGGATCAGGATGCGGCGGATGCCGCCCAGCACCTCGCGCGCTTCGGCGCCCAGCACTTCCGGCGCGATGCGCCCGCCCAGGCCGGCCATTTCCAGCGTGTCGGCCAGCGCGGCCGGCTGCTCGAAGATTTCCTTCTGCATGTAATGCCGGTATTGGCCGAGGTCCACCGCGTCGGCCGAGAGTTCGGAAACCACCACCGGTCGCTCGACGGCCTGGCCGGCGGCATCGACGATGTGCAGGCCGTCCGCGGTCAACTGCGCGGCATCGCCGTTTTCCAGGTAGATGAAGCGGCGCGTCGTCTGCAACAGCGCCGACGCGTCGGAAGCGGCATAGACGCCCTGCTCGCCGATGCCGAGCAGCAGCGGCGAACCTTCGCGGGCAACGACGATGCGCCGCGGGTCGCGCTCGTCGATCACCGCGATCGCGTAGGCGCCGGCCAGCCGGGCGGTCGCGCGGCGCACTGCGGCAAACAGGTCTGGCTCGTCCTGCAGCGCTTCCTCGACCAGGTGGGCGATGGTCTCGGTGTCGGTATCCGAACTGAAGGCGTAGCCGCGGCCCTGTAGTTCCACGCGCAGCGCCTCGTGGTTCTCGATGATGCCGTTATGCACGACGGCAACGCCGCCCGACACGTGCGGGTGGGCGTTGCGCTCGCAGGGCACGCCGTGCGTCGCCCAGCGCGTGTGGGCGATGCCGGCCGGCGCCTGCAGCCCTTCGGCCCGGCGTTCCAGTTCGGCGACGCGGCCGGCGGCACGCAGGCGCCGCATGCCCTGCCCGGCGGCAACGGCCAGGCCGGCCGAGTCGTAGCCCCGGTATTCCAGTTTCTTCAGCCCTTCGATCAACACATCGACGATGTTTTCCCGGGCAACGGCAGCAACGATTCCGCACATGACTATGTTCTAATATTTGAAATTTATTGATCAAACGCGCGGCGAAACGTCGCACTCCTGTTTCAGCGACTCGATCTCGGCTTTCAGCTGCTCGTATTCGGCCATCTTGCGGCCGAGGAAGCGCGCGGTCAGCGCGGCCTTCTCGGCCACGCCGGCCGGGGTCAGCAGGTACGAGTAGGCCAGCTTGTTGCGGCTGGCCTTGAAGTTGTGCAGCTTGATCAGCCCCTTGTCGAGCAGCGCCTTGACGCAGAAATTGGCCTTGCCGAGGCTGATGCCGAGCGCTCCGGCCAGCTCGCGCTGGGTCAGGTGGGGGTTGTCCTGCAGCAGGCGAAGGATGCGGAAACGCACGTCTTCCTGCTGGGCCTGCATTCGATCGATCATCGGCAAGATTGGTTGTTCAAAATCGAACGGATTGTAGCAGTCTATCCCACCCGAATAAGCCCGAAACGCAAAAAAATCAGCGTGAATATCGACTTTACATCGTCATAATTGTCAAAAACACAAGCAAATGCACAAAACGCCTCGGTTTTCCGATTTTTTTTCTTAATCGCATTGATCGGCGGCTGTGTATAATTCGGCCGCTGAAATTCCATCACGTCATCCATGTTCAACCGCATCCTGACGGTCTGCGTCGGCAACATCTGCCGCAGCCCGACCGCCGAAATCCTGCTGCGCGAAGCCCTGCCCCCGAGCGGATACACCGTATCCTCGGCCGGTATCGGGGCGCTTGTCGACCATCCGGTCGAGCGCATGGCGGCGGCCGAACTGGCCGCCCGCGGCCACATGCTTCCTGAACACCGCGCCCGCCAGCTGGATCGCGAGATGCTGCGCCAGGCCGAACTGGTGCTGGCCATGGAAAAAGGTCACGTCGAGCACATCCTGGCGATGGCGCCCGAAGCCCGCGGCAAGGTCTTCCTGCTCGGCAAATGGCAAGGCGACCGCGACATCGCCGACCCCTACCGCAAGGACCAGGCCGCCTTCGCCGCCGCCTACGCACAGATCGCCGAAGGCGTCGCTGCCTGGACAACCCGCTTCCACCGATAAACCCACCACCACCGATACCGCATGCAAGCCCAATCCGCCGCCCCCCAGGACACCCAAGACAACGACGAGATCGACCTGATCGGCCTGCTCGGCACGCTGGTCGACCACCGCAGGCTGATCGCCGGGGTCACCGGGGTCTGCCTGGCCGGCAGCGTCGCCTACAGCCTGGTCGCGACGCCGGTCTACAAGGCCAACGCGCTGATCCAGGTGGAAAAGAAAAGCAGCGGCCTGACCGGCCTGGACGATCTGGGCGCGGCGCTCGGCAAGGAATCCAAGGCGGT
This sequence comes from Dechloromonas sp., assembly GCA_028687035.1. GTDB lineage: Bacteria > Pseudomonadota > Gammaproteobacteria > Burkholderiales > Rhodocyclaceae > Azonexus. The sequence goes on from JAQUAX010000011.1 coordinate 77,817, forward strand.
TACCGAGATCGAACTGATCAAGTCGCGCACGGTGATTGGCAAGGCGGTGGACCAGCTGCGGCTGGACTTGAAGGTCAGCCCGCATCACTTCCCGCTGTTCGGCAAATCGGTCGCCCGCCGTTTCAAGCCGGAAACCCCGGGCGAACTGAACGAACCGCTGCCCGGCCTGGGCAGCTATGCCTGGGGCGGTGAACGCCTGGAAATCAAGGAAATCGCTCTGCCCGAGGCCTTGCTCGGCGAGCAGCTGCAGCTGGTTGCCGGCGAGGGCGGCGCCTACGCGCTGCACGACGAGGACGGCGAAGTATTGTTGCAGGGCAAGACCGGCGGGCCGGCCGAGGGCAAGGGCGTTCGCCTGACGGTGGCCGAACTGAACGCCCGGCCGGGCACCCGTTTCCGGCTCAGCCAGTCGCCGCGGCTCGACACCATTCTGAAATACCAGGCCGACCTGCAGATCGGCGAACGCGGCAAGGATTCGGGCATTCTGAACCTGGCGCTGGACGGCGCCGATCCGGCCGAAATCACCCGTATCCTTGACGAAATCAGCCGCCAGTTCGTCCGCCAGAACATCGAGCGCAACGCGGCCGAAGCGGCCAACAGCCTCGATTTCCTGCGCGAGCAGCTGCCGGGCGTCAAGGCCGACCTCGAAAAGGCGAGCAGCCAGCTGAACGCCTACAAGATGAAGAGCAAGTCGGTCGACGTCGCTGCCGAAGCGCAGAGCGTGCTGCAGCAGTCGGTCGCCATCGAGACCAAGCTGACCGAACTGCGCTTCCAGCAGGCCGAGATGGACCGCAAGTTCACGCGCCAGCACCCCAGCTACAAGGCGCTGCTGCAGCAGATCGAAGAGCTGGGCCGCCAGCGCGGCCAACTGGCCGGGCACATCCGCGACCTGCCGGAAACGCAGCAGGAGGTGCTGAAGCTGACGCGCGACGTCGAGGTCGGCACCGAAACCTACTCGCGGATGCTGAACAAGATCCAGGAACTGGACGTGGTGCGCGCCGGCACGGTCGGCAACGCCCGCATCATCGACAGCGCGGCGGTGGACCTGCGCGCTCCGGTCGCGCCGAAGAAGGCGCTGATCGTCACGCTGGCCACGCTACTCGGCGCGCTGCTCGCTTCCGGCTTCGTGCTGGCTCGCCGCGCGCTGAACCGCGGCGTCGAAAGCCCGGAGGAAATCGAAAAGCTGGGCCTGCCGGTCTACGCGACGGTGCCGCTCAGCGAGCAGCAGCGCGTTCTCGAAGGCGAACTGCAAAAGCGCAGCCACGGCGAAGCCGTGCCGCTGCTGACCAGCCAGCACCCGCACGACCTGGCCGTCGAGGCGCTGCGCAGCCTGCGCACCAGCCTGCATTTCGCGATGCTCGAAGCGCGCAATAACTGCATCATGATCTCCGGCCCCAGCCCCGGCGTCGGCAAGTCCTTCGTGTCGTCCAACCTGGCCGCGGTGATCGCCCAGGGCGGCCAGCGCGTGCTGCTGGTCGACGCCGACCTGCGCAAGGGCCACATGCACCGGATGTTCGGCGTGTCGTCCGAGCACGACGGTCTGTCCAACCTGCTGGCCCGCGATTCGACCTACGAAAAGGCGGTGCATGCCACCGAAGTGCCCGGCCTGAGCTTCGTGCCGCGTGGCCGGATTCCGCCCAACCCGTCCGAACTGCTGATGCACCCGAATTTCGCCGCCTTCCTCGAGCGCGCCAGCGCCGAATACGACCTGGTTCTGGTCGATACGCCGCCGCTGCTGGCGGTCACCGACGCCGCCATCGTCGGCCGGCTGGCCGGCACCGCGCTGATCGTGACCCGCTTCGGCGTCAACCCGGCGCGCGAGATCGACGTCACCGTGCGCCGCTTCGCGCAGAACGGCATCGAGGTCAAAGGTGCGATCTTCAACGGCCTCGAAAAGCGCGCCTCGGCCTACGGCCGCTACGGTTACGGCGGCTACGGCTACTACCAGTACGAGTACAAGTCCGAAAAGCCGGCCGGCAACTGAACCCGCTCTGTATTATTTATTTGCCATTCAGCTAGAATCAGTGACCCAAGCCCTTCCCCCTGGAGTTCAAACCATGAAGAAAATCGCTTCCCTCGCCCTCTCGGCCCTTTTTGTCACCTCGACCGCCTTCGCCCAGGCCAAGCTGACCGAAGCGCAGATCGAATCCATCGCCCATCAGGTCAAGAGCGCCTGCGGAACCGACGGCATCAAGAACAACGCCTGCGTTCGCGACCAGGTCAAGCTGAAGCTCCAGGAATTGGCCAAGCCCTGCGGCAACGACGCGAACTGCCTGGCCAACTACGGCCTGACCCCGGCCCGCGAACTGACCAACCCGGTGGTTCAGATCCTTACCGAAGGCAAGGTTGCCGGTTCCCTGACCGCCGGCGAGCTCGCCGCCTCGACGCTGACCACCGGCCAGATCGTCGCGCTGAGTTCCCTGCTGCTGATCGGCGCAGCGGCCGTCGGCGGCGGCAGCAGCGGTACGAGCGGCACCGGCGGTACCGGCGGCACGAACTAAGCGCTGCGTCGCCGGCGCGACGTCTCCCTCATTTCCTGCGATCGATGCGTCCGCACCCGGTGCGGACGTTTCTCATATTGGCCAGTTCACCATGAAATCACCGACCTCTTTCGCCCTTGCCCTGTGCGCCACCCTGGCTGCCGGCGGTTGTGCCTTCGCGCCCGGCCAGCATCTGGACCGCAGCCAGCTGCTCGATTCCGGCAATGCCGAAAGCAGCATGGTGGAACTGGTGCCGATCACGCCCAAGCTGCTCGCCATCCAGGCCGCGGCGGCGACGCCGGCGGCGGTGCCGCAGGCGCTGCTCGACTACAAGCCGGGCCCCTACCGGGTCGGCGCCGGCGACGTGCTGCAGGTGGTGGTCTGGGAACACCCGGAACTGAGCACCCCGGCCGGCCAGCAGCAGCAGACCGAGGCCAACGGCCGCCTGGTGCAGCCGGACGGCACGCTGTATTTCCCCTACGTCGGCAGCCTGCAGGCCGCCGGCAAGACGCTGCCCGAACTGCGCGAAATCCTGGCCCGCCGGCTGAAGGACTGGATCGAGATGCCGCAGGTCGACGTCGGCGTCGTCCGCGTCAATAGCGCCAAGGTGACCTTCTCCGGCGCCTTCGACAAGGGCAACGAACAGTACATCTCGCAGGTGCCGCTGACGCTGCTGGCGGCGCTCGGCAACGCCGGCATCAAGACCGCGGAAGCCGACCTGACCGGCCTGACGCTGAAGCGCGACGGCCAGGACTACGTGCTGGATATCGACGCGCTGAACCGCGGCGCCAACAGCCTGGGCTCGGTCTACCTGAAGCCGGGCGACCACCTGCACCTGCCCTACAACGACCGCCGCAAGGCCTACGTGATGGGCGAAGTGCTGCGCCCAATGTCGATCCCGTTCAAGACCCGTGCGCTGACACTGACCGACGCGCTCGGCCAGGCCGGCGGCATGCGCCAGGAAACCTCGGACGGCAACGCGGTCTACGTGATCCGCGGCCTCGAAACGGTCGAACAGAAACCGGTACGTGTTTACCAGCTGGAAGCCCGCTCGGCGACGGCGATGGCGCTGGCCAGCAAGTTCGAGGTGCAGCCGCAGGACGTGGTCTTCGTCGGCCCGGCCGGCATCACCCGCTGGAACCGCTTCATCACGCAACTGCTGCCGACCGGTCAGTTCTTCTACTTTGGCGCCAACTCCAAGAACCAGTTGAGCAACTGATCCCGATGCGGCGTTTTTCTGTCATCGCCCTGTTCGCGGCCGGGCTGACCGCCGCCGGCTGCACGCCGGTGATGCAGGCCAGCCTGGATACCGCGGGCGCCGCGCTGCGCAAGCCGGCGCCGCTCGAATTCACCCGCGCCCAGGCCGACCGGCTGCCTTATGCGCTGCTGCGCATGGACAGCACGCGCTACGGTTCGGCGGTGATGATCCTGGGCCGGGCGGTCGATGGCGAACTGTTCTGGGCCGCCTCGACCGGCCAGGTGCTGGTTGAGCGGGACGGGCTGGTCCGCCGCCTGACCGGTTTCCCGGTGACGCTGGAAGGCACCCGCTTCGTCGGCGCCGATCCGTTCGCGGCCGGCCTGCACCGCCTGACCGGCCGCACCACTGCGCGCCGCATCGTCGACTGGATGCCGGGCTACCGCTACGGCATCGAGCTGGATAGCGAATTCGCGGTCGACGGCACGGAACGCATCGAAATCCTCGGCGACAGCTTCGAGACGCTGCACGTCGTCGAAAGGCTGCGCGCCCGCAACCTGGATTTCGCAGCGACCAACCATTACTGGGTCGACCCGGCCCGCGGCACCATTTTGAAAAGCGAACAGCAGTTGACCCCGGACCTGCGCGTAACCCTGACCGCCCTGCGCCCCTGGCGCCCCGAGGGCGCCTGATGCGCGTGACCCGCTTGCGCCTCGCTGCCGGCGCGCTGTTCGGCGCCCTCCTCGCTGCAACGGCCACGGCCGGCGAAATCCGCGTCGAAGGCCGCGTGCTGAAGCCGGGCGCGCAGCCGCTGGCGAAGGACATGCGCCTGCTGAAGGCGGTGCAGGCCGCGGGCGTACGCAGCGACGCCTACCTGGCCGGCGCCGCGTGGCTGTCGACGAAAGCCCAAAGCGAGCAGCGCGACCTGAAGCTGGGCCTGCTGCACGACCTGACCCAGCTGCTCGGCAGCGCCCGCATCGAGGGCCGCCCGGCACGCGAAGCGCTGGCCCGCGACCTGCGCGAACGCATCGAGCGCCTGCCGGTGACCGGCCGCGTGCCGGTGTCGCTCGACCCGATCCGCCTGGAACTCGAAGCCAGGCACAACCGCCGGCTGCAGGCGGGCGACGTCATTTCCTACCCGGAACGGCCGTCGACCGTGCGCGTGGTCGGCGCCGTCGTCGCCGAATGCACGCTGCCCTTCGCCGGCCTGCAGGGCGCCGCCGCGTATGCGGCCGCCTGCCCGCGCCACGCCGCGGCCGACCCGGACTGGCTGTACGCGATCCAGCCGGACGGCGAGATCCGCCGTTTCGGCGTTGCGCCGTGGAATGCCGAGCCGGCGCCGACGCTGGCGCCGGGGGCGACGGTGCTGGTTCCGGTCGAACCCGATGCCGAATCCGGCCTCGACTTCGCGCAGCTGAACGGCGACCTCGCCCGCTTCCTCGCGACGCAGCCGCTGCCCGCGGAGGCCCGGCCATGAAGCTGAAGCGCCGCCTGATCGCGCTCGCCGTATGCGCCGCCTGCAACGAACTGGCCGCCCAGCCGGTGCCGCTGCAGGGCGACTTCGGCGGCGTCGGCCTGATGCAGACGCCGACCGCCCGGATGATGGGCGAAGGCAACGTCAGCTTCGGCTTTTCCAAGGTCGAGCCCTACGGCCGCCTGTACTTGGCCCTGCAGCCCTTCGAGTGGTTCGAGGGCGTGTTCCGCTACACCGACGTCGATACCGTGGCTTACGCGGCCGACGTGACCGGCAAGCAGAGCACCAAGGACAAGGGCTTCGACTTCAAGGTCCGCGTCTGGGAGGAGAGCCGCTGGCTGCCGCAGGTCGCCGTCGGCCTGCGCGACATCGGCGGCACCTCGCTGTTCTCGGGCGAATACGTGGTCGCCAGCAAGCGCTGGAACGATCTCGACTTCAGCCTGGGCATGGGCTGGGGCTACCTCGCCAAGCGCGGCGACATCGAGAACCCGCTGGGCTGGCTCCACGACGGTTTCAACACCCGCCCGAACGGCGGCGGCGGCCAGGGCGGCACGGTCGCGCTGAGTTCCTTTTTCCGCGGGCCGGCGGCGCTGTTCGGCGGCGTGCAGTGGCAGACGCCGTGGGAACCGCTGCAGCTGAAGCTGGAATACGAAGGCAACAATTACCGCAACGACTATGGCGGCCCGACGGTCAAGCAGGATTCGGCGCTGAACTACGGGGCGAGCTACCGCCTGAACGACGCGCTGACCTTCCACGCCGGCTGGGAACGCGGCAACACGATGATGATCGGCCTCTCGCTGCAGGGCGATTTCAGCCCGCGCAGCGTATCGCCGCGCAAGGTGTCCGACCCGCCGGCCGAGCCGGTGCGGGCCACCGACGCGCGGCCGGAAGGCCCGGCCAACTGGCCGGACATCGCGCAGCGCCTGGAAAAGAGTGCCGGTTTCCGCGTCGACCGCATCAAGCAGCGCGAACGCGAACTGGTCGTCGAGGGCGAGCAGCGCCGCTACCGCCCCGGCCCGACCGGCCTCGGCCGCGCCGCGCGCGTGCTGGACAAGGCGGCCGGACCGGATGTCGACTGGCTGACCGTCGCCGAAAAGCGCGACGGCATGCCGCTGGTCGAAACCTCGGTGAATCGCGAAAGCTTCCGCGACGCGGTGCGCGACGAGGCGCCGCTGTCGGCCGTCCAGCGCACTATCGAGCACGCCGAGCCGCTGCCGCGCCAGGAAACGACGCTGTACGAGGCGCCGCCGGCCGATCCGCTGACCTGGGGCACCAGCCTCGGTTACCGGCAGAACCTGGGCGGCCCGGACGGCTTCATCCTGTACCAGTTCAACGCCAACCTGGAAGCCGAGTACCGGCTGGCGCCGGGGACCTGGATCGACGGCCGGCTGAGCGCCAACCTGCTGAACAACTACGACAAGTTCGTCTATACGGCGCCGAGCAACCTGCCGCGCGTGCGTACCCTGGTCCGCGAGTACCTGGTCAGTTCGGACATCACGATGCCGGTGCTGCAGGCGACGCACGCCCGCCGGCTGGAGCCCGAGGTCTACGGCATGGTCTATGCCGGCTACCTGGAAACGATGTTCGCCGGCGTCGGCGGCGAAATGCTGTACCGGCCGCTGAACAGCCCGCTGGCCGTCGGCTTCAACGCCAACTGGGTCAAGCAGCGCGGCTTCAACCAGGATTTCGCGCTGCGCGACTACGACGTGTTCACCGGCCACGTCAGCGCCTATTACCGCGACCTGCTCCCGGGCACGCTGCTGACGCTGAGCGCCGGCCGCTACCTGGCCGGCGACTGGGGCGGCACCGTCGACATCGCGCGCGAATTCTCGAACGGCGTTCGCATGGGCGTCTGGGCGACGCAGACCAACGTGTCGCGCGAGCAGTTCGGCGAAGGCAGCTTCGACAAGGGCTTCTACCTGTCGGTGCCGTTCGACGTGATGGGCACGCGCTCGACGCGCGACCGCGCCAACCTGGTGATCCAGCCGCTGATCCGCGACGGCGGCGCCCGCCTGCAGCGCGAACGCTCGCTGTACGACATGACCGAAGAGCGGGATTCCCGCTTCCTGCACCAGAACTTCCCGCAGATCCGGGACTGAGGGGCGGCTATCGCCGGTGCGGAGGATCGATCGCTTCGATCCTCCGCAGCAGACAAAATAAGCCATCGTTTCTTTCAGCTGCCTGACTCCAATTCCGGCACCTGAAAAGTTCAGCGCCCCTCGCGGGTATGCCACAGCCGCAGCACGTAGATGATCGAATCCTGAAGTTCGTAGCGAACCTCATACTCCCCGACCAGAATTCGCCGTACCTCGCGCGGCTCGAACTGGAAGAGTTGCTCGCCGATGCGGGGGTTAGTCAGCAGAATGCTCGGGGCCCTGGTCAGCGCCTGAACCGCCCGCGCGGCGGCAGACTTGTTCACCGGAGCCAGGAATTCATACAAGCGCGCCAGATCGGCAAGCGCCTTGCTGGTCCACTTCAGTTCCATCAACGCGGCACCGGCAGCGGCTGGTCGGTGCCAAGGCTCTCCGCCCACACTTGCACGGCCTGGTGATCGATGACGCGGCCAGCGTCTACGTCGGCCAGCGCTTCCTGGGTCAGTCTGTCGCGCTCCTCTTCCTGGGCGATCCAGGCGGAAAGTGCCTGCTTCATGATCCAGCCGCGCGAGCGCTCAAGTCGTGAAGCCATCTGATCTACCTTGTCGGCCAGCAGAAGCGGCACGTGTGCGGTCAGCACCTTGGTTGCTGCAGTCATATTGCACCTCCTATCGGAACTTGATCTTGCCTATACCGGCAATAAATCATAGTGATTGGTTCTGAATCAGCCAAGCAGAATAGGTGCTGCCCGGCAAGCAAGACGCCCATCCGCGAGATGTCGGCCCGGCTCCGCCCGCGGAGCTGACCGCCCCCGGAGATCAGCGGGCGAAGCCCGCCGTTTCAGATTGTCGACAACCCGACATCGACGACGCCGCCGATGACCAGGAATTCGTCCTCGCCCTGCAGCACGCCGGGCAGCAGGCCGCAGTGGAAGAAAATCTTGGTCAGCGGGACGTCCACCGCGAGAATGTAGTCGCCGAATTCGCCGGCCCGGTCGCGGCTGCAGGTGAATGAGTTCAGGTTGTTGAGCAGCATCACGTGGCGGCCGTCGCTGCCCTCTTCCAGCACTTCGTGGTCGCCGATCCGGTTGATGCCGCGGTACAGCGCGACGTGCCGCGCGCCCGGGTGGCGGCGCGCCAGTTCGACCTGGCAGTAGGTGTAGACGAGGTCGAGCTGGGCTTCCAGCGCGTTGGTGCCGTACAGGCCCTGGGCGCGCATTTCGAGGTAGCGCCGGTAGGCCTCGGCGGACGGATCGCGCAGCGGCTGGCCGTGCCAGCGCGGGGTCAGCCCGAAGCGCGATTCGACCCAGCCCTTGAGCACGGCGCCTTCGCGGCTGTCCGAATCGAAGCTCCAGCCGCGGATGGTCTTGATGTAATTGGCCTTGGTCCGTCCCTTGCGCTGCCCGGTGAAGCCCATCTGTTCCGGCCATTCGAGCTGGAAATGCACCGTCATGTAGTCGCGGAAGACGTCCGGACGCTGCGCCGGCAGCGCCGCGTCGAGCCGGCGGAACAGGTCGCGGTGCAGTTCGGCGACGCCGTCGAGCACCAGGTCGGCCGGATAGCGCTGGAAGCTCAGGCTACCGAGCACGACGGCCGGCAGGTTGCAGCGGTTGATCGGCAGCCGCGCCTCGCGCGGCAGGCTGGGCTGGCGGATCGCGCCGGGTTGATGCCCACGGCTGACCTGCGACGAGTCAGAAAGGAGACCGACGTCTCCTGAACCGGCGTTGTCGTTACCCCTACAAAGGGAATGGGAATTGTCGGGTGCCGCGATTCCCGACGAGGCCGGGTGTTTTTCTTTTTCCATCGAATATTCAATGACTTCGGGTCTGTCAGTCGATCTGGCACGCTACGTGCAGATGGTTCGTCGCGACACTTACCAATCCTTCGCAAATCGACTGACAGATCAAGGAGATTACACCATGGCAAAACTGCGTCAATGCGCCATCTACGGCAAGGGCGGCATCGGCAAGTCCACCACCACCCAGAATCTGGTGGCGGCGCTGGCCGAAGCCGGCAAGAAGGTCATGATCGTTGGCTGCGACCCGAAAGCCGACTCGACCCGCCTGATCCTGCATAGCAAGGCTCAAACCACCGTGATGCACCTGGCTGCAGAAGCCGGTTCCGTCGAGGACCTCGAACTCGAGGACGTCCTCTCCGTCGGCTTCGGCGGCGTCAAGTGCGTCGAATCGGGCGGCCCGGAACCCGGCGTCGGCTGTGCCGGCCGCGGCGTCATCACCGCGATCAACTTCCTGGAAGAGGAAGGCGCCTACGACGAGGACCTCGACTTCGTGTTCTACGACGTGCTCGGCGACGTGGTCTGCGGCGGTTTCGCAATGCCGATCCGCGAGAACAAGGCCCAGGAAATCTACATCGTCTGCTCCGGCGAAATGATGGCCATGTACGCGGCGAACAACATCGCCAAGGGCATCGTCAAGTACGCCAACTCCGGCGGCGTCCGCCTCGGCGGCCTGATCTGCAACTCGCGCAACACCGACCGCGAGGACGAGCTGATCATCGCGCTGGCCGAAGCCATGGGCACCCAGATGATCCACTTCGTGCCGCGCGACAACGCGGTCCAGCACGCCGAAATCCGCCGCATGACGGTCATCGAGTACGACCCGACGCACAAGCAGGCCGACCAGTACCGCCAGCTGGCGCAGAAGGTCATGAACAACACCAAGCTGGTGATCCCGACCCCGATCGAGATGGAACAGCTGGAAGCCCTGCTGATGGAGTTCGGCATCATGGAACAGGAAGACGAGTCCATCGTTGGCAAGACCGCCGCCGACCTGGCCGCCTGATTCCGCGTCATGACGCCGGTGACTTTGTCGACTTCGCCTTGCCGTGCTGATCGCACTGTCTGCGGCTCGTCTTCGCGTCACCGGCGCCCTGCCGCGAAATCGCAATGAATCAACGTTCAACCAGCACGCCGGCCACGGATTGGTGGCGGCGTCAGGAGGAAAACATGACGACTCTGTCTCGCGAAGAAACCGAAGCCCTCATCGCCGAGGTGCTCGAGGTTTATCCGGAAAAAGCCCAGAAGGACCGCAAGAAGCACCTCGCGGTCAACGACCCGTCGGTCGAACAATCCAAGAAGTGCATCACCTCCAACCGCAAGTCGCTGCCCGGCGTGATGACCATCCGCGGCTGCGCCTACGCCGGTTCCAAGGGCGTGGTCTGGGGTCCGATCAAGGACATGATCCACATCTCGCACGGTCCCGTCGGCTGCGGCCAGTACTCGCGCGCCGGCCGCCGCAACTACTACGTCGGCACGACCGGCATCAACAGCTTCGGCACGATGAACTTCACGTCCGATTTTCAGGAAAAGGACATCGTGTTCGGCGGCGACAAGAAGCTGGCCAAGCTGATCGAGGAAGTCGAACAGCTGTTCCCGCTGCACAACGGCATCTCGGTGCAGTCCGAGTGCCCGATCGGCCTGATCGGCGACGACATCGAGTCGGTTTCCAAGAAGGCCACCACCGTCATCAACAAGCCGGTCATCCCGGTCCGCTGCGAAGGTTTCCGCGGCGTGTCGCAGTCGCTCGGCCACCACATCGCCAACGACGCGATCCGCGACTGGGTGCTCGACAAGCGCGACGGCCAGCCGTATGAATCGACGCCTTACGACGTCGCGATCATCGGCGACTACAACATCGGCGGCGACGCGTGGGCGACCCGCATCCTGCTCGAGGAAATGGGCCTGCGCGTCGTCGCCCAGTGGTCCGGCGACGGCACGCTGGCCGAGATGATGAACACGCCGAAGGTCAAGCTGAACCTGCTGCACTGCTACCGCTCGATGAACTACATCAGCCGGCACATGGAAGAGAAGTACGGCATTCCGTACATGGAATACAACTTCTTCGGGCCGACCAAGATCATCGAGTCGCTGCGCAAGATCGCCGCCTTCTTCGACGACTCCGTCAAGGAGAAGACCGAGGCCGTGATCGCCCGCTACCAGCCGATGATGGACGCCATCATCGCCAAGTACAAGCCACGCCTCGAAGGGAAGAAGGTCATGCTCTACGTCGGCGGCCTGCGTCCGCGCCACGTGATCGGCGCCTACGAGGACCTCGGCATGGAAGTCATCGGCACCGGCTACGAGTTCGCGCACAACGACGACTACGACCGGACGATCAAGGAAATGGGCGACGCGACGCTGCTCTACGACGACGTCACCGGCTTCGAGCTGGAGGAGTTCGTCAAGAAGCTGAAGCCGGACATGGTCGGCTCCGGCATCAAGGAAAAGTACATCTTCCAGAAAATGGGCATTCCGCTGCGCCAGATGCACTCGTGGGACTACTCCGGCCCCTACCACGGCTACGACGGCTTCGCGATCTTCGCCCGCGACATGGACATCGCGCTGTCGAACCCGACCTTCAAGAACCTGACGCCCCCGTGGAAGAAGGTCGAAGCCGAAGAAGTCAAGAAGGCCGCCTGAGGCAACTCTTCAACCTTGTGCCGGACCGCGGATGAGCGGCTCCGGCAAGGAGATAGCAATGCAAACTGCAGACAACATCAAGCCCTGCTACCCGCTGTTCCGCGACGACGACTACAAGGAAAACCTGGCCAAGAAGCGCGACCAGTTCGAGGAAGGCCATGCCGCCGACAAGGTGTACGAGACCTTCATGTGGTCGACGACCCAGGAATACCAGGATCTGAACTTCAAGCGCGAAGCGCTGACCGTCGATCCGGCCAAGGCCTGCCAGCCGCTCGGCGCCGTGCTGTGCGCCTCCGGCTTCCACAAGACCCTGCCCTACGTGCATGGTTCGCAGGGCTGCGTCGCCTACTTCCGCTCCTACTTCAACCGCCACTTCAAGGAACCGTGCTCCTGCGTTTCCGACTCGATGACCGAGGACGCGGCGGTGTTCGGCGGCCAGAAGAACATGTTCGACGGCCTGGCCAACGCCAAGGCGCTGTACAAGCCGGACATCATCGCCGTGTCGACGACCTGCATGGCCGAAGTCATCGGTGACGACCTGAACGCCTTCATCAACAACTCGAAGAAGGAAGGTCACATCCCGGACGACTTCCCGGTGCCCTTCGCCCACACGCCGTCCTTCGTCGGTTCGCACGTGACCGGCTGGGACAACATGGAAGAAGGCATCCTGCGCTACTTCACGCTGAACGACATGGCCGGCAAGGTCGTCGGCAGCAACGGCAAGGTCAACGTGGTGCCCGGTTTCGAGACCTATCTCGGCAACTACCGCGTGATCAAGCGCATGCTGGCCGACATGGGCGTCGGCTGCACGATGCTGTCCGACCCGTCGGAAGTCTTCGATACGCCGGCCGACGGCGAATTCCGGATGTACTCGGGCGGCACGACGATCGCCGAGGTCAAGGACGCGCCGAACGCCATCACGACGATCCTGCTGCAGCCCTTCCAGCTGGAAAAGACGAAGAAGTTCGTCGAAGGCACCTGGAACCACGAGGTGCCGAAGCTGAACATCCCGATGGGCGTCGAATGGACCGACGAGTTCCTGATGTCGGTCTCGGAAGCCACCGGCAAGCCGATCCCGGCCGCGCTGGAACTGGAACGCGGCCGCTGCATGGACCTGATCTCCGACAGCCACGCCTGGCTGCACGGCAAGAAGTTCGCGCTGTACGGCGACCCGGACTTCGTCATGGGCATGGTCAAGATCCTGCTCGAAGTCGGCGCCGAGCCGACCCACATCCTGTCCCACAACGGCAACAAGCGCTGGGCCAAGGCGATGCAGAAGCTGCTCGATTCCAGCCCGTTCGGCGTCAATGGCAAGGTCTATGCCGGCAACGACCTGTGGCACCTGCGCAGCCTGTGCTTCACGGACAAGCCGGATTTCCTGATCGGCAACTCCTACGGCAAGTACATCCAGCGCGACACGAAGTACAAGGGTGAAGAGTTCGAGGTGCCGCTGATCCGCATCGGCTTCCCGATCTTCGACCGCCACCACATGCACCGCGCCACCACATTGGGCTACGAGGGAATGATGTCGGTGGTCACCCAGCTGACCAACGCCGTGCTCGAGCAGCTCGACAAGGAAACGATGGGCATGGGGACGACGGACTTCAACTTCGACCTGGTTCGCTAACCGGAACCGCCGGCGGGGTCCCCCCGGGCCCCGCCGGTCCTGCAGGAGAGCCACATGGCCAACATCATGATCCGTCAGGCCGACAGCGGCGGGCTGGTCTTCTACCTCCCGAAGCGCGACCTGGAAGCCTCGATCGAGTCCATCGAGTTCGATTCCCCGGAGAAATGGGGCGGCGAACTGAAGCTGGACAACGGCGGGGCGTATTACATCGACCCGATCGCCAAGCCCGCCCGCCTGCCCATTTCCCTGCGCGCGAAGCGCCTCGGTGCCGCCGAAGACTAAGGAGATTCCCATGGCAATGAAAATCGACCCCGACATGTGCACCGCCTGCGGCGACTGCAAGCCGGTCTGCCCGACCAAGTCGATCAGTTCCGGCAAGATCTTTTTCAAGATCGACGCCGCGACCTGCACCGAGTGCGACGGCCACAACGACACGCCGCTCTGCGTCGATGTCTGTCCGTCCGGCTGCATTTCCCCGGCCTGAGTCCTGAGCCGAGCGCCGGGGTTCCCCTGCCCCGGCGCTCCACTGAAGATTCCCGAGGAGCCCATGATGTCCGATACCCCCGTCGCCTCCCGCGAAGCCGCGCTGCGCATCGCGCTCGCCGCCCGCGCCCTGAACGGCCTCGACCTGCGCGCGCTGGTCGGCGCGCTGATCGAGAAGCTCGACGCCCCGCTGACCGAGACCAAGCTCGGCACGCTGACCGTCGAGGACCTGCGCGTGATCCTGGCCGGCGACTTCGCCGAACAGGGCTGCCACCTCGGCGTCGACCACGAGCAGCTGAAGGAAGCCATCCGCCTGCTCTGGGGCCAGGGCCTCGAGCACGGCGACTTTCCCGCGGTGGACGCCTATGCCGAGGGCGAAATGCCCGGCTCGATCCGCGTCGCCGTCGCCGCCAACCGCGGCGAGAATCTCGACGGCCACTTCGGTTCCTGCGACCGTTTCCTGGTCTACCAGGTCGGCCGCGAGGAAATCCGGCTGATCGACGTGCGCAGCACCGTCGAGGCCGACGCGGCGGAAGACAGGAATGCCGCGCGCTCGGCGCTGATCGGCGACTGCCAGATCGTCTACGTGCAGTCGATCGGCGGCCCGGCCGCGGCCAAGGTCGTCCGCGCCGGCGTGCATCCGGTCAAGAAGCCGGGCGGCGGCGCGATCCGCGAAGTGCTGGTCGAGCTGCAGCAGCGCCTGGCCAGCCCGCCGCCCTGGCTGGCGCAGATCATGGGCGTGCCGGCGGCGTCGCTGGCCCGCTTCGAGGACGAACTGGCCGCCGGGGAGGCCGCCTGATGGATGCCGCCCTGCTCGCCCGCGTCGGCGAGGCCGTCCGCCGCGACGCCGGTCTGGCCGCGCTGCGTGCCGGCTTCCCCGGCCTGCATTTCAGCGAATGCAGCGACGACGACGTGTCGCCGCGCTACCGGCCGGCGCTGACCGTCGACGGCTACGCGCTCTACCTGGTCAGCGGCGCTTCGGGCCACTGCCTGGAAATGAGCAACGACCCGGCCGCGGCGACCGGCCTGCTGATCGCCCGCCTGGCCGATGACGAGTGAACGGGCTCCCGCCGCCGGCATCGGCCGCTTCGGCCTGTGTTCCGGGTGCAGCTACTACCCGGACACGCTGAACGCGCACCGCTGCACGCCGGGCGACGCCTGCATCCGCGCGCACAGCGGCCGGCAGATCGACCGTTTCCTGCGCCAGAATCCGGACGAGGCGGCGCATTTCCTGGACGACCTGTTCTGGGAGCGGCGCGCCATCGCGGCCCGCTACGCCGCGGTCGACGCGATTTACGGGCTCAAAACCGATCCGGACGAAGTCGTCCGCCGCGTCGTCGCGACCCGGCTGCCGGTCGAGCAACTGGCGGCGATGCTCGGCGATGCGGACCGCGAGGTCCGGCTGTCGGTCGCCGCCCGCCTGCCGCCGGCGCAGCTCAACCGCCTGATCGACGACCCGGACTACCTGATCCGCGCCACCGTCGCCCGCCGCCTGCCGCACGGCCAGCTGGCCCGGCTGGTCCGCGACCCGGAGCGCGAAGTGCGCAAGGTCGTCGCCGGCCGGCTGCCGCCGTTCGCGCTGCACCTGCTGGCGGCCGACCCCGAACCCGAGGTGCGCGCGCTGGTCGCCGAGCGCGCCCTGCCCGGCCTGGCCGCGGCGCTGCTGCAGGACCCGGAATGGTGGGTCCGGCTGGCCGCGGTCGGCAATGCGCCGACCGATTTCCTGCCGCCGCTGGCCGACGATCCGGAACCCGAGGTCCGCGACGCCGTGCGGGCCCGGCTGGCCGAAAACCCACCTGCCTGATCCCGAGGAAGACACGATGAAACAAAGCCTGGCCTGGACCGAATACTGCAAGTCGCTCGCCCCCGCCATCGTCGAAAGCTGCGCCAAGGTGCCGGTCAGCGGCGGCCCCGGCGAACTGGTCCGCGCGCTCGGCCGGGCGCTGCCCGAATGGAGCTTCCGCCACGCGCTGAGCCGCGGCGGCTGGTACCGGCTGGGCGGCATCGTCGATGCGGACGGCAACCGGGTCAGCGACGAACTGGAAAGCTGGGTCGAGCAGGAACTCGCCGGACGCGACGGCGACCTCGGCCGGCTGGCCGACGACTTCGCCGGGCAGACCCTGTACGCGACCCGCCTGGTCGGCCAGACGCACTACCTGGTCGGCATCGCCGGCGACGGCAGCGACGACTTCCTGCAACTGGAAATCGAGGACCTGCAGGAGATGCGCGCCCACCGGCTGTTCGCCGGCGATCCGGCGAGCGTCGAGGAGCTGGTCGATCCGCGCGGCGGCGGCGAGCGGCCGCAGCCGCTCGGCCTGCCCTTCTACGCCTTCCGCCGGCTGCAGCACATCGGCGCGCTGCTCCGGCGCATGCTGGCCCGGCAGCCGGAACCGGCGCCGATCCACCGGATGATCGACGACTGGGATGCGAGCAGCGCCGGCCACGCCAGCGCCTATGCCAACCACTGGGTGATCGCCACCCGCGAACATCTGGACCGCTACCAGCAGCCGGTGTTCCGCGCCCAGCCGATCCCGACGCTGGCCGGCGAGCCGCCGGAGTTCGCCGCGGCAGCGGGAACGAGCGGCCTGGCGCTGCACGGCGCGATCGCCCGCTTCGACCGCGAGGCGGGCTATCCGATGGCCTGGTATTTCCACATGCTGGGCAGCAAGGCGGTGCCGCACTGGGTGGCCCGCAGCGTCGTCGAGGATGCGCTGGCCGGCTTCGCCTACCTGCCGCAGCGCGACGTCGAAGTCGTCCGCGGCTGGCTGCACCGCCCCTACGCGGTCTGAACGGCGGCGCGCAGCGCGTCGAGCATGGATTCGAACAGGCGCTCGGGATCGACCGGCTTCGGGATGTGGCCGTTCATGCCGGCTTCCGCGCAGGCCCGGCGGTCGTCCTCGAACACGTTGGCGGTCATCGCCAGGATGGGCGTCGTCCGGTTCAGCGAATCGGCGCGGATCGCGCGCGCCGCATCGACGCCGGACAGCCGCGGCATCTGCATGTCCATCAGGATCAGGTCGTAGTGCTGCTGCCGGGCCAGCGTGCAGGCGATCTCGCCGTCCTCGGCCAGGTCGACGCACAACCCGGCGTCCTCGAGCAGGCCGCGCGAGACTTCCTGGTTGATCGGCTCGTCCTCGACGAGCAGGATACGGGCGCCGGGGAAGGCAGCGGCCAGCTGCCGCTCGGCGCTGCCTTCCGGCGCGGCGACCGGCAGCGCGGACGGCGCGGCCTTGTCCAGGCGGACCGTGAACCAGAAGGTGCTGCCGACGCCGGGCCGGCTGTCGACGCCGATCTCGCCGCCCATCAGCCCGACCAGGCGCTTGCTGATCGCCAGCCCGAGGCCGGTGCCGCCGTAGCGCCGGGTCATCGAGCCGTCGGCCTGCTCGAACGCGGTGAACAGCCGCCGGCGGTCGTTTTCGTCGATGCCGATGCCCGTATCGCGGACTTCCCAGCGCAGCCGCAGGGCGTCCGCGCCTTCCGCGTCGATGCGCGCGGAAATGACGATCTCGCCGGCCTCGGTGAATTTGAGCGCGTTGCCGGCCAGGTTCAGCAGGATCTGATTCAGGCGCAGCGGGTCGCCGCGGACCGGGCGTTCGGCCAGCCCCGGCGGCAGGTCGACGCGCAGCGCCAGCCCCTTCTCGGCGGCCCGGTGGCCGATCAGGCTGAGCAGGTTGGCCGGGATTTCGCCGATCCGGAAATCGATGCGCTCGAGCTGCAGGCGGTCGGCCTCGATCTTCGACAGGTCGAGGATGTCGTTGATGATGCCGAGCAGGTGCTTCGAGGAGCGGTCGATCATCGCCAGCTGCTCGCGCAGCTTCGGATCGCCGGCATGACGCAGCGCCAGCGCGGCCATACCGATGATGCCGTTCATCGGCGTGCGCAGTTCGTGGCTCATGTTGGCGAGGAAGGTGCTCTTCGCCCGGCTGGCGGCCTCGGCGGCATCGCGGGCGCGCATCAGGTCGGCGGTGCGCAGGCGGACCTCCTCCTCGAGCTCGTCCTTGTGCCGGGCCAGCTGCACTTCGGCCGCCTTGCGCTCGCTGATGTCGGTCGAGATGCCGCACAGCGCGTAGATCTGGCCGTCCTCGCGGCGCAGCGGCAGCTTGACGGTCAGGTAGGTGTTGGTCTGCCCGGTATGGCGATCGACGTTGTTTTCCTCGACGCGCAGCGTCTCGCCGTCGTGCAGCACGCGGCGGTCGTTGCGCCGCAGCTGGGCCAGGGTCTCGCCGTCGAAGAACACCGCGTCGTCGCGCCCGACGATGTCCTCGAGCGGCAGCCGGAACAGCTCGCGGACCCAGCGGTTGGCGTACAGGTAGCGGCCCTCGCTGTCCTTCAGGTAGATGTAGGCGCTGACGTTGTCGAGGATGGTCGACAGCTTCTGTTCGCTGGCCCGCAATTCCTCGGTGCGCAGGCCGAGCGCGTCGAGCATGCCGTCGAACGCGGCGGCCAGCCGCCCGGCTTCGTCGTCGCCGGACAGCCCGACGCGCTGCGTCAGGTCGCCGCCCTGCACGGCATCGACGACGCGCTGGATGCGGGCCAAGCGGGCCGTCAGGTAGCGCCCGGCGAGGCCGGCGATGGCCAGCGCGGCGAGCACGGCGGCCAGGCCGTACAGCGCACCGTCGCGCCGGATTTCGGCGATCTGCGCGGCCAGCCGCTGCCCGCCGACGCCGATGCGGACCCAGCCGACCGGGCGGCCGCCATAGACGATGGGGCTGGCGACATCGACCAGCGTCGCGCTGCGCTGCAGCACCTGCGCGTCGCCGCCGGCCGGCAGGTCGGCGAGGTAGAGGCTGCGCCGCGCCGGCTGGTCGTGGGCGAGGACCAGGCCGCGCGCATCGACGACCAGCGCATGGCGCAGGTCGGGATAGCCGGCCAGGCCGTCGATGATTTCCTGCAGCCCGGCGTAGTCGCGGGCGGCCATCCAGGCGGACGCGGACACCGAGATGCTGCGCGCCAGCGCGACCGCCTCTTCCGACTGGCGCTCGATCGCCATGTCGGCCTGGCGCCGCGTCATGTCGAACACGAACAGCGCCATCGCCAGCCCGACGACCAGGCCGACGCCGATCGTCAGCTGCCGGCGCAGCGTGCCGCCCAGCCAGCGCCGCAGCGCGGCGATCACGGCTGCACCTCGACCGGCCGGACCTCGCGCTCGAAGACGGCGATGTAGTCGCGGACCTTGTCGTAGCTGGCGTCGTCGGCGGCGTGGAAACGCGCGGTCGCCATGCCGGCCAGGATCGCCGGGCCGCCCGGCGCGTCGGCCAGTTCGAGCAGCAGGCGGCGCACCGCGTCGGCGACGGCCGGCGGCACGTCGTCGCGCACCATCACCGCGTTGTTCATCAGCGGCGGCGTTTCCCACTGCACCTTCAGCCCGGCCGCCTCCTGCGGATGGTCGCGCTGGAACAGCCGCCACGCCGCGGGCCAGGTGCCGGCCGCCGCGGCGCGCCCGAGATGGACGTTCATGATCGCCGATTGCTGCGAGCCGACGTAGGTATTGCGGATGTCGCGGTTGATGTCCAGCCCGGCGCGGTGCAGGAAATACTGCGGCATCACGCAGGCGGCAAGCGCGGTCGGCGACGGGTAGGCGACGGTCTGGCCGCGCAGGTCCGCCGGGCTGACGACCGGGCCGTCCTTGCGGACGATGATCAGGCCGCGGAAATCGGCAGCATCGCCGGCCATCGCGATCACCCGGTAGCCGGCAGCGTTCGCCTGGATCGCCTGCCACGGGTTGGGCAGCAGGAATTCCGGCCCGCGCGCCCGGATCTTCGCTTCGTAGGCCGCGTAGTCGCGCGAGGCCTCGAGTTCCAGGCGGACGCCGTCCAGACGGCCGTTCAGGTGATCGAGCAGCGGCTGGTAGGCGGCCGACAGCAATTTGGGGTTGTGCAGCGGGTGAACCGCGAAACGGTAGGCGGCCGGCGCGGCGACCGGCGGCGTCGCGCGGTACTGCAGTTCGCGTTCGGGCGGCGCCCCGTCGCAGCCGGCCAGCGCCAGCGCCAGGCCTGCCAGTGCGGCCAGCACCGCGAGCGCGGCCCGGCGGCCCGGGGAAACGGAGGCCGGCCGGCTCATGCCGACGCTCCGGGCAGCCAGCGGCGCAGGCTGGCGAACAGTTTCTCGGGATCGACCGGCTTCGCGATGAAATCGTTCATGCCGGCTTCCAGGCAGCGCGCCCGGTCCTCGGCGAAGGCGTTGGCGGTCATCGCCAGGATGGGCACGGCGGCGCCGCGCGGCAGGCCGCGGATGCGCCGCGTCGCCTCGAGGCCGTCGAGCCGGGGCATCTGCATGTCCATCAGGATCAGGTCGTAGTCGTGGCGGGCGGCGAGTTCGACCGCCATCGCGCCGTCCTCGGCGACATCGACGTGCTGGCCGAATTCGCCGAGCAGTTCGAGCGTGACCTCGCGGTTGATCGGCTCGTCCTCGGCGAGCAGGATGCGCCAGCGCCGGCCCGGCTGTACCGCGGTGGACACGGCGGGAACCGGCTTTTCCGGGACGTCGCCGGTGCGCAGACGGGCCGTGAACCAGAAGGTGCTGCCCTGCCCGGGCAGGCTGCTGACGCCGGCCTCGCCGCCCATCAGTTCGGCGAACTTGCGGACGATGGCGAGGCCCAGCCCGGTGCCGCCGTATTTGCGGGTGATCGAGTTGTCGGCCTGCTCGAAGCTGGAAAACAGGCGCGGCACGACGTCGGGTTCGATGCCGATGCCGGTGTCCTCGACTTCGAAGCGGATCAGCGCCCCGCCCGCGTCCTGCTCGACCGGCCAGGCGCGCAGCACGACGGAGCCGGCGGACGTGAACTTGATCGCGTTGGTCGCATAGTTGAGCAGCGCCTGCTGCAGCCGCGGGGCGTCGCCGCGCAGCGGGTGCGCCGCGACCTGCGTCTCGACGTGCAGTTCCAGCCCCTGGGCGCGCGCCTGCTCGGCGACGATCGACGCGACGTTGGCGACGATGCCGCCGATGCTGACCTCGCCGTCCTCCAGCATGAACTGGCCGGCCTCGATCTTCGACAGGTCGAGGATGGCGTTGATGATTTCGAGCAGGTGCTCGCTGGCGGTGTTGATCTTGTCGAGGCGATCGGCCTGGCGCGGGCTGACGCCGTCGCGCCGCAGCAGGTGGGCCATGCCCATGATCGCGTTGAGCGGCGTCCGGATTTCGTGCGACATGTTGGCCAGGAAGGCGCTCTTGGCGCGGCTCGCCGATTCCGCCTCGGCCCGCTGCCGGCGGCTGCGCAGCATCTCGATGCCGAGCCCGAGGTTGCGCGCCAGCTCCTCCAGCAACTGGACCTCCTCGGCGTCGAACACCGATTCCGCGGTGCCGTACAGCGTCAGCACGCCGGCCACCTGGCCCTGGACGAAGAAGGGCAACGCAATGCCGGAACGGTAGCCGTGGCGGGCGGCGAGCTCCTGCCAGGGATTCATCTGCGGATTTTCGGCATAACCCGGATTGACCTGGGTCTGGCCGCTGCGGATGGCCTGCCCGGTCGGCCCGCGCCCGATCGGCAGGGCCTCGTCCCACGAAATCCGGATGCCGGCCAGGTAGCTGTCGGCGCCGCTGCCGAACCAGGCGGCCGGGCGCACCGCCTTGTCCGGGCCGTGCTCGGCGAAGCCGATCCAGGCCATCGGGTGGCCGCCGCGTTCGACGACCAGCCGGCAGATGTCGTGCAGCAGGCTGTCTTCGTCGCGGGCGCAGGACAGCGCGAGATTGCAGTCGCCGAGCAGGCGCAGCGCGCGGTTCAGCTTCTGCTGGTGCAACTCGGCCTGGCGGTGTTCGGCATCGTAGCGGGCGAGTTCGGCCCGGGTTTCCGACAGCCAGCCGAGCACGCTGTCCCGGCGGCCCGGGGCGACCGGGATGTCGATCGAGAAATCGCCGCGCCCGAGCTTGGCGATGCCGGTATAGACCTCGTTTTCGGAGCCGCCGAGGATCGCGTGCTGCTGGCGGCGAACGCCCCAGATCAAGCCGCAGACGACCAGGCCGATGCCGATCAGGATCAGCCGCATGTGCGCGGCGTCGGCCTCGGCCCGGCGCACCGCGTCCTGCGTGCGGCGCTCGGCCATCGCCAGCGCCTCGCCGATCGGCCCCATGATGCCGGCCTTGGCCTGGTGGTAGGCGGCGTCGTGCAGCATCCGCGAGGCTTCGAGACGCGCCGCCGCGCTCGGCTGAACGCTGGCTTCGAGCAGCTTCATCGCCGCGAACTCGGTCGCCGTCAGTTCGTCCGAATGCGCCTTGGCTTCGGCCAGGCGCGCGAATTCGTCGGCCGTGAACCCGGCTTCGCGCATCAGCGACAGCAGCGGCACCGCCGCTTCGCGCGGCCGCGGCCGCCGGTCGCCGGCCAGCACCAGGTCCCAGTAGACATTGTGATAGTCGGCCGGCCGGCCGATGCGGCCTTCGCGGATGTCGAGGATTTCCAGGTAATGGCGCTTGTAGTCGGAATCGCCGGTGACCACGTAGGTGCGCGCCATGCGCGTCAGGTCGTCCGAGGACTGGCGCAGTTCGGCCGACAGTTCGTGGACCCGGTGGCGGATCTCGTTGGCCCGGTCGATTTGCTTCTCGGAACGGACGTACACCGCGAAAGCCGCGACGAACACGATGAACATCCCCAGCGTCAGCCAGACATAGCCGGTGAAACGGTGCAACTGGGGTTTGCTTATCGACATTGCTTGCTTCCTGCCTCGCCCGGGCGGCTATCGTTCTTGTGCCGGCGCTGCGGCGCCTCGCCGCATCTTATGCGCTTATGCCGCAGGACTGCAAACGCCCCGACAGAGGTGCCGGCCGGCTTTTTGTCGGCTTTGCAACAGCGAACCGACACGGCGCCGGCCGGAAAACGATTTTTTCATTTTATTCAAAGACTTGTGTCCTGGCACCGGATTTGCTGACGGAATGGCAAGGAGAAACGCCATGACCACCACGCCCTTTGTCACGATCAACGACACGACGCTGCGCGACGGCGAGCAGTCGGCCGGCGTCGCCTTCTCGCTGGCCGAGAAGCTGGACATCGCGCGCCGGCTGGCGGCGATCGGCGTTCCCGAACTGGAAGTCGGCATCCCGGCGATGGGCGGCGAGGAGCGCGAATCGATCCGCGCCGTGGCCGATCTGGACCTGCCCTGCCGGCTGATGGTGTGGAGCCGCATGCACCCGGCCGACATCGCCGCCTGCGCCGGGCTCGGCGCCCACCGCGTCGATATCTCGGTGCCGGCCTCCGACCAGCACCTGGCCTACAAGCTGAAGCAGGACCGCAGCTGGCTGCTGCGCGAATTGCCGAAATACGTCGGCGCCGCGCTGAGCCTCGGGCTGGAAGTCGCCGTCGGCTGCGAGGACGCGTCGCGCGCCGATCCCGCCTTTCTGTGCGCGCTGGCCGAAGTCGCCGAGCGGGCCGGCGCCCGCCGGCTGCGCTTCGCCGACACGCTGGGCATCCTCGAGCCGTTCTCGACCCACGACCGGATCGCGCTGCTGCGCCGCCACAGCGGGCTGGAAATCGAGATGCACGCCCACGACGACCTCGGCCTGGCTACCGCCAACACGCTGGCCGCCTGCCGGGCCGGCGCGACACACGTCAATACGACGGTCAACGGCCTCGGCGAGCGGGCCGGCAACGCGCCGCTCGAGGAGGTCGTGCTCGGCCTGCAGAAGCTGCACGGCATCGCGACCGGCGTCGACCTGAAGGCCTTTCCGGCGCTGTCGGCCGTCGTCGCCAGCGCGTCCGGGCGCGCCGTGCCCTGGCAGAAGAGCGTCGTCGGCGCCGGCGCCTTCACGCACGAGGCCGGCATCCACGTCGATGGCCTCTTGAAGCACCCGGACAATTACCAGGGCTTCGACCCGGGTGAAGTCGGGCAGCGCCACCGCATCGTGCTCGGCAAGCATTCGGGCAGCCGCGCCGTGCAACTGGTCTATGGCCAGCTCGGCATCGCGGTCGACGAGGCCGAAGCCGCCGAATTGCTGGTCGCCGTCCGCCACTTCGTCGCGACCCGCAAGCGGCCGCCGGAAGCCGCCGACCTGGGCGCGCTGCTCGCCGCCGTCCGGAGCCCCCACCATGCCTGAAACGATCGCCATGACCCTGCCCTCCCCGGCCCGCCCCGGCCTCTGGCCGACGCTGCGCGAAGACCTCGCCTGCGTGTTCCGGCGCGACCCCGCCGCCCGTTCGACGCTCGAGGTGCTGACCACCTATCCCGGCGTCCATGCCCTGCTCGCCCACCGCGTCGCGCACCGGCTGTGGCGGAACGGCTGGCGCTATCCGGCGCGCTTCCTGTCCTTCCTGAGCCGCACGCTGAGCAACGTCGACATCCACCCGGGCGCGACCATCGGCCGCCGCTTCTTCATCGATCACGGCGCCGGCGTGGTGATCGGCGAGACGGCCGAGATCGGCGACGACGTCACGCTGTACCACGGCGTCACGCTGGGCGGCACGTCCTGGAACAAGGGCAAGCGCCACCCGACGCTGCAGGACGGCGTCGTCGTCGGCGCCGGCGCCAAGATCCTCGGGCCGATCACGATCGGCGAGCGGGTCCGGGTCGGCGCCAACTCGGTCGTCGTCAAGGACGTTCCGGCCGACCGCACCGTGGTCGGCGTTCCCGGGCGCATCGTCGAGACGCGGCTGGCCGCAGCCCGCGCCGGCAGCGGGATCAGCCTCGACCACCACCTGCTGCCCGATCCGGTGGCCCGCTCGATCGCCTGCCTGGTCGAGCGCATCGACACGCTGGAGCGCGAACTGGCCGCGCTGCGCGACCAGCCGCCGCCGGACCATGCCGACGACTGCCGCAGCTGCTCGGCCGGCGAACTGTGCTGCGATCACGAAGCGGGGTGACGGCCATGGACCTGCTCGACTTTTCCGACTGCAAGCTGTATTTCGAGGACCCGCTGCCGGCCGCGGCCGAGGCGCTGATCGCCGAGGCGTCGCGCGAATACGGCAGCCCCGGGGCCGAGCTGGCGCTGCTGCGCGCCCACCTGCTGGCGCCGGACAACCTGACGGTGCTGGTCGGCATCTACCGCTATTACTTCTACCAGCACCGGCTGGAGGACGCGCTGCAGGTCGCCGAACTGGCGATGCAGCTGTCCGGGCGCCAGCTCGGCCTGCCCGCCGACTGGGCACTGCTCGACGAGCGGCGGCTCGCCGCCGCCGCGGCCGCTTCCTTCGGCCTGCTGCGCTTCTACCTGCTGGCGCTGAAGGCGGCCAGTGTGGTGCTGCTGCGCCTCGGCCGCATCGCCGATTCGCGCCCCCGCCTGATCAAGCTGGCCGGACTCGACAGCCGCGACCAGCTGGGCGCCGCCAAGCTGCTCGAGGTGGTCGACGAATTCCGCTCACCGGACGCGTCGACCGCCAGCGACGAACCCGCATTCAACCTTGCCATCGCCTGAGGAGGCATCATGGAAGACACCCTGACCCTTGCCGAAGCCATCGACGACCTGGTTTCCGCCGAAGATTTCCTGGACTACTTCGAGGTGCCGTACGACCCGGCCGTCGTCCAGGTCAACCGCCTGCACATCCTGCAGCGCTTCCACGACTACCTGGCCCGGCAGGCGCCCAACCTGCCGCCGGAGGAAGGCGCCCAGCGCGGCATCTACCGGCTGTGGCTGGAACGCGCCTACCTCGACTTCGTGCATTCCGACTCGCTGACCGAGAAGGTCTTCGCGGTCTTCCAGAACGTGCCGCAGCCGGGCGGCGGCATGAGCTCCTTCGTGTCGCTCGACAAGGTCTTCCGCTGATGATGGACGCACGCTGGGATTACGGCGCGGCGGTGCGGCTGGTCCGCAACGTCCGCAACGACGGGACCTACCCCGGCCTCGATCCGGGCGCGCCGCTGGTCCGCCGCGGCAGCGTCGGCTACGTCGTCGATGTCGGCACCTTCCTGCAGGACCAGATCATCTACTCGGTCAATTTCCTCGAGGAAGGCAAGATCGTCGGCTGCCGCGAGGAGGAACTGATCGGCGCCGACGAGCCGTGGACGCCGTCGCGTTTCGAGTTCCGCGACAAGGTCCGGGCCGGCCGGGGGTTGAAGGTCGGCGACGAGGTGCTGGTCGCCGCCGGCGACCTCGGCGAAGTGATCCGGGTGATCCGCGACGCGCCGGGCGGCGTCGCCTACCACATCCATTTCGACTGCCAGCCGGGCCGCCTGCTGCAGATTCCGGAAGGACTGCTCGACGCGGCCGGGAGTCCCGAATGAACACGGCCTACCAGACGCTGAAGCTGGCCCGCGAACTGTTCGGCAAGGCGCCGGAAACGCTGGCCGACGACGAGCGGCAGCGCGTCGCCGAGGTCGCCGCCCGCCAGCTGAAGATCGAGCAGCGCATCCTGGCGACGCCGGAGGCCGGCCAGGTCGTCGTCCCGGGCGCGACGCTGGCCACACGCCTCGGCGAAATCCGCGCCCGCTACGCGTCGACCGCGGATTACGAACAGGACCTGGAGCGCAACGGGCTCGACGCCGACCGCCTGGCCGCGGCGCTCGAACGCGACCTGCGGGTCGAGGCGGTGCTCGAACGGGTCGCGGCGCAGGTGCCGGTGCCCACGGCCGTCGATGCGGAAATCTACTACCGGCTGCACCCGGAAGCCTTCGACCGGCCCGAAGCGCGCCGCCTGCGCCACATCCTGCTGACCTTCGACGATGCGGCAGGCCGTGCCGCGGCCGTCGCGACGCTGGAACAGGTGCGGCGCACGGCCGGCGATGCGGAGGCCTTCGCCGCCGCCGCGCTGCGCCATTCGCAATGCCCGACCGCAATGGACGGCGGCGGGCTCGGCGTCGTTCGCCGCGGCCAGCTCTACGCCGAGCTCGAACCCGCCGCCTTCGCGCTGGACGCCGGCCGGATCAGCGAGGTGCTCGAGTCGCCGATCGGGCTGCACCTGCTGCGTTGCGACGAAATCCTGCCGAGCGGCCCGCTGCCCTTCGCCGACGTCTGCGAACGCATCGTCGAGCGCCTCGCCGACCAGCGGCGCAGCAAGGCGCAGCGCGAATGGATCCGGGCGGTGCTGTCATAGGCGCGACAGGCGGCCTAGACGCGCTCCTTGTCCGCGGCCGGCATCGGCAACGGAAAATCGGGAACGCTGGAAAGTCCCTTCTGGGTCGGCACGAAATGCGCGATATCGGTGCTCGGCGGCTTCGTCCGGGCCATCGCCAGCGCCCGGTAGGCCTTCAGCAGCGCCGCGTCGCGCTCGTTGATCACGGTGATCGTGCAGCCGACGCCGTAGCCGTGCAGCCAGACGGCCTTCCTGACCACCTTGACGAGGAATTCGAGGGTATCCGGCAGATCCGGGGAATCGACGCGGCACAGCCAGGTCTTGCGGGAGCCGGGCAGGCCTTCGTGGTCGTCGTCGATGCGGATCGCGATGCCGCTGGCCGAAATGTTGGCGACCTGACCGCGGATCACCCGACCGCCGGCGCTCAGGGTCGCCGACCCCCACAGCGGATAACGCTCGTGTTTCCTGACATTGTGCAGCACACTGCATCCTTCCCGGAGCCGTTGTGGCAAAAATTATATATCAGGAAAAATATGGCAAGCTGCGGAAAGACCGACCGGCGATGGGTGGCGCGCCCGGAGGGACTCGAACCCCCGACCTGCTGCTTAGAAGGCAGCTGCTCTATCCAGTTGAGCTACGGGCGCCGCGGCGCGAGGGAAGATATTGGTCGGGGCGGTGGGATTCGAACTCACGACCCTCTGCTCCCAAAGCAGATGCGCTACCAGACTGCGCTACGCCCCGACACGAGAGGACGCATTCTATCATCAGCTGAAAACCCGCACCAGATCAGGCGTCTATGTCGGAAGGAGAAACATTCCTTGCCTCAGAATCGCCTTTCTGATATTTAATCGACTTTTTCGTCACCAGGACGCACAAGAAAATGGCAGAAGAACTGCTCCAGAAGCACTTCACACCCTACGAGCCCAAGCCGGGCGAAGAGTACATGAGCACCAAGCAGCTCGCCCATTTCCGCAAGATCCTCGAAGCGGTCAAGAAGGAACTCAGCGAGGACATCGACCGGACCGTGCACACGATGCAGGACGAAGCGACCATCTTCGCCGACCCGAACGACCGGGCGAGCCAGGAGACCGACATGGCGATCGAGCTGCGCAACCGCGACCGCGAGCGCAAGCTGATCAAGAAGATCGACGAGACGCTGGCCCGCATCGACGACGACGATTACGGCTTCTGCGACAAGTGCGGCGTCGAGATCGGCATCAAGCGCCTGGAAGCCCGTCCGACGGCAACGCTGTGCATCGACTGCAAGACGCTCGACGAGATGAAGGAAAAGCAGATGGCCAAGTGAGCGGCCTGTTGCCGCGGCGGGATGGCCGGGTCCATCCGGGTAAATCCCCTTCCCGTCGAACGAAAAAAGCCACCCCTGCGGTGGCTTTTTCATTTCTGGCCCCGTCCCGCGGTCGACCGCGGAAATCCCGCCAGAAGGCGCTGTACCAAAAACAAGGGGCACCTCGCGGCGCCCCCTGCTCATTCCGGCAAGACCGGGATTACTGCTGCGGTGCGGCTTCGGCCGGCGCGGCGGCTTCCTCGGCGGCAACCGCCTTCATCGACAGCTTGACGCGGCCGCGCTCGTCGGTTTCCAGGACCTTGACGCGGATGACCTGGCCTTCCTTGACGTAGTCCTCGACCTTGTTGACGCGTTCCTGCGCGATCTGCGAGATGTGCAGCAGGCCGTCCTTGCCCGGCAGGACCTGGACGATGGCGCCGAAGTCGAGAATCTTCAGCACGGTGCCTTCGTAGATCTTGCCGACTTCGACTTCCGCGGTGATCGCATCGATGCGGGCGCGGGCAGCGGCAGCCGCCTCGCCCGAGGTCGCAGCGATGGTGATCGTGCCGTCGTCGTTGATGTCGATGGTCGTGCCGGTCTCCTCGGTGATCGCGCGGATCACGGCGCCGCCCTTGCCGATCACGTCGCGGATCTTCTCCGGATTGATCTTGAAGGTGTAGAGGCGCGGCGCGTAGGCCGACATTTCCTCGCGGTGGCCGGACATCGAGGACTGCATCAGGCCGAGGATGTGCAGACGGGCGTCCTTGGCCTGGGCCAGGGCGACCTGCATGATTTCCTTGGTGATGCCCTGGATCTTGATGTCCATCTGCAGCGCGGTGACGCCGCTGGTGGTGCCGGCGACCTTGAAGTCCATGTCGCCGAGGTGGTCCTCGTCGCCCAGGATGTCGGTCAGCACCGCGAAGCGGTTGCCGTCCTTGATCAGGCCCATGGCGATGCCGGCGACGTGCGCCTTCAGCGGCACGCCGGCATCCATCAGCGCCAGGCAGCCGCCGCAGACCGAAGCCATTGACGACGAGCCGTTGGACTCGGTGATTTCGGAAACGACGCGCATCGAGTACGAGAAGTCTTCCGGCTTCGGCAGCACGGCGAGCAGCGCGCGCTTGGCCAGGCGGCCGTGACCGATTTCGCGACGCTTCGGCGAACCGACGCGGCCGCATTCGCCGGTGGCGTACGGGGGCATGTTGTAGTGCAGCATGAAGCGGTCGCGGTATTCGCCGGCCAGCGCGTCGATGATCTGCTCGTCGCGGTTGGTGCCCAGCGTGGCGACGGCCAGGGCCTGGGTTTCACCGCGGGTGAACAGTGCCGAACCGTGGGTGCGCGGCAGCACGCCGGAACGCATGGTGATCGGGCGGACGGTGCGGGTGTCGCGGCCGTCGATGCGCGGCTGGCCGGACAGGATGCGGCCGCGGACGATGGCGGCTTCCATTTCGAAGAACAGGTTGCCGACGGTGTTCTCGTCCGGCGCGCCCTCTTCGCCCGTACACAGCGCGGCGACGGCGTCGGCGCGGATCGCCTTGACGGCCTGGCTGCGGGTCTGCTTGACGGTGATGTTGTAGGCCTCTTCCAGGCGGGCGCCAACCAGTTCCTGCAGGCGGGCGACCAGCGCCTCGTCCTTGGCCGGAGCCTGCCAGTCCCATTCCGGCTTGCCGGCTTGCTCGACCAGTTCGTTGATCGCGTTGATCGCCTTCTGCATTTCGGTGTGACCGAAAACGACGGCGCCGAGCATGACTTCTTCGGACAGTTCCTGGGCTTCGGATTCGACCATCAGCACGGCGGCTTCGGTACCGGCGACGACGAGGTCGAGCTGGCTTTCCTTGAGCTGGGTAGCGGTCGGGCACAGCACGTACTGGCCGTTCAGGTAGCCGACGCGGGCGGCGCCGATCGGGCCGCTGAACGGAATGCCGGAAATGGCCAGCGCGGCGGAAGCGCCGATCATCGCCGGGATGTCGGCATCGATTTCCGGATTCAGCGACATCACGGTGGCGACGACCTGGACTTCGTTATAGAAGCCGTCCGGGAACAGCGGGCGGATCGGACGGTCGATCAGGCGGCAGGTCAGGGTTTCCTTTTCGGAAGGACGGCCTTCGCGCTTGAAGAAGCCACCGGGGATGCGGCCGGCTGCGTAAACTTTTTCCTGGTAATCGACGGTCAGCGGGAAGAAATCCTGACCGGGCTTGGCATTCTTGGCGCCGACCACGGTGACCAGAACGACGGTCTCTTCCATGGAAACGATAACGGCACCGGAGGCCTGGCGGGCGATTTCACCGGTCTCGATGGTCACCTGGTGATCGCCATAGGCGAAGGTCTTTTTCACGACGTTAAACATAGCTTCCTTTCTCTCTCAACAAACAACAACAATAACAACGACTTGCAACTCGACAAAGAACAACGGTACGACAAAAAGCAAAAAGCGGCCGGGAATGTTCCGGGCCGCTTTTCCGTGGCTTCAGCAGCGCTTATTCCGTTTCCGGTTCAAGCGCGACCTGAAGACTAGCCGAAGACAGTGCGTTGGCACGGCAAGGCGACGTCGACAAGGTCACGTTCGGGCCGGGGCGGAATGAATTACTTGCGCAGGCCGAGGCGGGTGATCAGGGTGCGGTAGCGCTCGACGTCCTTGCCCTTCAGGTAGTCGAGCAGCTTGCGACGCTGCGAGACCAGGCGCAGCAGGCCGCGGCGGGAGTGGTGATCCTTGACGTGCTCCTTGAAGTGCGGGGTCAGGTCGTTGATGCGCGCGGTCAGCAGCGCAACCTGCACTTCGGGGGAACCGGTATCGCCCTGGGCGGTCTGGTATTCGGCAACGATGCCGGCTTTCTGTTCGGTGGTGATGGCCATTTCAAAACCCTCTGAGGTTAAAGCGACGCTGCCCCGGTTTGATAGAGCGGGCGCCAGTTGAAAATCCGCCGACGGCGGAAAAGTTCGCGATTATATCCTAACTGGCCAATTGCACCAGTCTTTTCGGCCACAGGCGCCCGTCCGGCCCGGGTTCGCCGATGCCGATCAGCCGTCCGCCGGCATAGACGCGGATCTTGCCGGCCAGGCCGGCCGGCAGATCGACCGGGTTGCCGTGCCGGAAGCGGGATTCGGCCTCGCCCTCGACGGTCAGCGACGGCAGGCTCTGCAGCAGCGCATCGACCGGCAGCAGGCGGCTCGGTCGCTCGTCTTCGGCCAGGGCTTCCAGTTCGGCCAGCGTCACCGCGCGGGCGAGATCGAGGTCGGCCACGGCGACCCGGCGCAAGGCGCTGAGGTGGGCGCCGCAGCCGAGCGCGCGGCCGATGTCGATGGCCAGCACGCGGATGTAGGTGCCCTTGCTGCAGGCGACGCGCAGCCGGACGCGGTCGCCGGCGAAGGACAGCAGTTCGATCGCATGGATGGTCACGGCGCGCGGCGCGCGCTCGACGACGACGCCCTGGCGGGCCAGTTCGTACAGCGGCCGGCCGTCGCGCTTCAGCGCCGAATGCATCGGCGGCACCTGCTCGATCGGGCCGGTGAAACGGGGCAGCAGTGCGGAAATGTCGCTTTCGCCGACGTTCACCGCGGCGGTCGCGACGACCTGCCCATCGACGTCGCCGGAGTCGGTTTCGACGCCGAGCTGCAGTTCCGCCTCGTAGGTCTTGTCGGCGTCGAGCAGGTCGGCCGAGAACTTGGTCGCCTCGCCGAAGCACAGGGGCAGCAGGCCGGTCGCCAGCGGATCGAGCGTGCCGGTGTGACCGCCCTTGGCCGCCGAGAACAGCCGGCGCGCCTTCTGCAGTGCATCATTGGACGACAGGCCGAGCGGCTTGTCGAGCAGCAGCACGCCATCGACCTGCTTCCAGGCCTTCTTCACCTTCGGCTGCACCCGGGCTTACTCGTCCGGCGTCTGGTCGGACAGCGCGTTCGCCTGGTCGATCAGCTGCGACATGTTCATGCCGTGCTCGAGCGAGTTGTCGTAGACGAAATGCAGTTCGGGCAACGTGTGGATATGGATGCGCCGGCCCAGTTCGCGGCGCAGGAAACCGGCGGCTCGCTTCAGGCCGAGTTCGACTTCGGCCAGATGCTCGACGTTGAGCGTCGTGAAGAAGACCTTGGCGTGGGCATAGTCCGGCGTCAGCTGGACGTCCGTCAGGCTGACCATGCCGACGCGCGGGTCCTTCAGTTCGGTCCGGATCAGGTCGGCCAGGTCGCGGCGCACCTGCTCCGCGACCCGATCGCTACGCTGGAATCCTCGGGGTGACTGCTTCTTCATTACAGCGAACGCGCCACTTCCTGGATTTCGTACACTTCGAGCTGATCGCCTTCCTGGATGTCGTTGTTGCCACGCAGCGACAGACCGCACTCGAAGTTGGAACGCACTTCCTTGACGTCGTCCTTGAAGCGCTTCAGCGATTCGAGTTCGCCGTCCCACTGCACGACGTTGTTGCGCAGCAGGCGGACGCGCGAATTGCGCTTGACGAAGCCTTCCAGCACGTAACAGCCGGCGATCGCGCCGACCTTGGAGACGTGGAAGACCTGGCGGATCTCGACCATGCCGGTGATCTGCTCGCGCTTCTCGGGCGACAGCATGCCGGACAGGGCGGCCTTGACCTCGTCGACCGCGTCGTAGATCACGTTGTAGTAACGGATATCGACGCCGAAGGTTTCGGCCAGCTTGCGCGCACCCGCATCGGCCCGGATGTTGAAGCCGATGATGACGGCCCCCGAGGCTTGCGCCAGGTTGACGTCGGATTCGCTGATCGCACCGACCGCGCCGTGGATGATCTGGACGCGGACTTCCTCGTTGGACAGCTTGGCCAGCGTCTGCACCAGGGCTTCCTGCGAACCTTGCACGTCGGCCTTGACGATCAGCGGCAGCGTCTTGATCTCGCCCTCTTCCATCTGCTGGAACATGCTTTCGAGCTTGGCGGCCTGCTGCTTGGCGAGCTTGACGTCGCGGAACTTGCCCTGGCGGAACAGCGCGATTTCGCGTGCCTTCTTTTCGTCGTTGAGGACGATGGATTCCTCGCCGGCGGCCGGGACGTCGGACAGGCCGAGGATCTCGACCGGGATCGACGGACCCGCTTCGTTGATCGGCTTGCCGTTCTCGTCGAGCATGGCGCGGACGCGGCCGAAGACCTGACCGGCGAGCACGACGTCGCCGCGCTTCAGCGTACCCGAGGTGACCAGCATGGTCGCCACGGCGCCGCGGCCCTTGTCGAGACGGGCTTCGATGATCAGGCCCTTGGCCGGCGCATCCTTCTGCGCCGTCAGTTCGAGAATTTCGGCCTGCAGCAGCACCTGCTCGAGCAGTTCGTCGATACCGGTGCCCTTCTTGGCCGACACCGGACAGAACGGCGAATCGCCGCCGTACTCTTCCGGGATCACGCCTTCGGCCACCAGTTCCTGCTTGACGCGGTCCGGGTTGGCATCCGGCTTGTCGATCTTGTTGACCGCGACGACCAGCGGCACGCCGGCCGCCTTCGCGTGGTGGATCGCTTCCTTGGTTTGCGGCATAACGCCGTCGTCGGCCGCGACGACCAGGATGACGATGTCGGTCGCCTTGGCGCCACGGGCACGCATCGCGGTAAACGCTTCGTGACCCGGGGTATCGAGGAAGGTGATCATGCCGCGCTCGGTCTCGACGTGGTATGCGCCGATGTGCTGCGTGATGCCGCCGGCTTCGCCCGCGGCGACCTTGGCACGGCGGATGTAGTCGAGCAGCGAGGTCTTGCCGTGGTCGACGTGACCCATCACGGTCACCACCGGGGCGCGCGGCTCCAGCGGCACGTCCTTGAATTCGGCATTTTCCTCGAGGAAGGCATCCGGGTCGTCCAGCTTCGCGGCGACCGCCTTATGGCCCATTTCCTCGACGACGATCATCGCCGTTTCCTGGTCGAGCACCTGGTTGATGGTGACCATCGAGCCCATTTTCATCATGGCCTTGATGACTTCGGTCGCCTTGACCGCCATCTTGTGCGCCAGGTCGGACACCGAAATGGTTTCCGGCACATGCACTTCGCGGGAGACCGGCTCGGTCGGCGCCTGGAAGCTGCCCTGACCGTCGTCGATCTTGCTCGACTTGCGGTGGCCGTGGCGGCCGTCCTTCCAGGACGAACCGGCATCGGCGCCGCGCGTCTTCAGGCCGCCCTTCTTCTTGCCGTCGTCGGCATTGCGCCCCTTGTCGCCGGCCTTCTTGCCCGGTGCGTCGGGCTTCTTGTGCAGCGTGCCCTTGTCGGCACCTTCACCGGTCTTGGCCTGGGCCGCGACCTGCTGCTTGGCCTGCTCGGCTGCCTTGGCGGCTGCCGCGGCGACCTCGGCCTGCTGGCGCATCTGCACCAGCTGGACTTCGCGGGCCTGCTTTTCCTTCAGCTCGCGTTCCTGGATTTCGCGCAGCCGGTTGTAGCGGCGGGCTTCTTCCTCGCGGGCCTTGAGTTCCTTTTCGCCGATGATCGCGGCACGGTTCAGCGTCGGCTTCAGCACGGTGCGCTCGCCGGCGGGGCGGGCTTCGGCCTTGACCTCGGAAACCGGGGCCGGCTCGGGTTCCGGCGCCGCTTCGACGACCGGCTCGGGAGCCGCTTCGACGACCGGCTCGGGCTCGGGTTCCGGCTCGGGTTCCGGCGCGGTCTCGACGACCGGCTCGGGAACGATCTCGACGACCGGCTCCGGCAGCTCGACCGGGATCGCGACGAGTTCGGGCTCGGGCGCTTCGACCGGGGCTTCCTGGGACTGGGCGGCCTCGTTTTCCGGCAGGTGCTCGTCGCGCTTGACCAGCACGCGCTTCTTGCGGACCTCGACCTGAACGGTACGGGCACGGCCATGGGCGTCGGTGGCCTTGATCTCGGACGTCTGCTTGCGCATCAGCGTGATCTTGGTCTTGGTCTCGCCATCACCATGGGAACGACGCAGGTATTCGAGCAGCTTGGCCTTGTCCTGGTCATTCAGGGAATCGCTGGCATCTTGCTTGCCGACGCCGGCCTTGCCCAATTGCTCGAGCAGGGCCGAAACCGGCATTTTGAGTTCAACGGCAAATTGTGAAACAGTTGTTGCTGACATTCTTACCTCCCGCTCACTCGAACCAGTGAGCCCGTGCCTTCAGAATCAGTTCCTTGGCACGCTCTTCGTCAATGCCGGTCATTTCCGTCAGTTCGTCGACAGCCAGCTCGGCCAGGTCATCGCGCGTTTTCACGCCGTTCTCGGCCAGTTTCGCAGCGATTTCCTTGGTCATGCCATCGAGACCGATGAGATCTTCGGAAACGCTCTCCAGTTTTTCTTCCGTGGCGATTGCCTCGGTCAGGAGCACGTTACGGGCGCGGTTGCGCAGCTCGTTGACGATCTCCTCGTCCAGCCCTTCCATCTCGAGCATCTCGGCCAGCGGCACGTAGGCCACTTCCTCGAGCGTCGAGAAACCTTCATCGATCAGCAGGTCGGCGAGTTCTTCGTCGATATCCAGCTTTTCCATGAAGGTGACGCGGGTCACCGCGTGTTCTGCTTCCGACTTCTTGGCCGACTCGTCCTGGGTCATCAGGTTGATCGTCCAGCCGGTCAGTTCGGACGCCAGGCGGACGTTCTGACCATTGCGGCCGATCGCGATCGCCAGGTTGTCCTCATCGACGACGACATCCATCGCATGCTTGTCCTCATCGACGACGATGGACGACACCTCGGCCGGCGACAGCGCGCCGATCACGAACTGCGCCGGATCGGCCGACCACAGCACGATGTCGATGTTCTCGCCGCCGATCTCGTTCCTCACCGCGGTGACGCGCGAACCGCGCAGACCGACGCAGGTGCCGATCGGATCGACGCGCGGGTCGTTCGACTTGACGGCGATCTTGGCGCGCAGACCGGGGTCCCGGGCGCAGGCCTTGAGTTCCATCAGGCCGTCGTCGATTTCCGGCACTTCGAGGCCGAACAGCTTGATGACGAATTCCGGCGCGGTGCGCGACAGGATGATCTGCGGGCCGCGGGCATTGCGGTCGATACGCAGCAGGAAGGCCTTGACGCGGTCGCCGACCCGGAGGTTTTCCTTCGGGATCATCTGGTCGCGCGGCAGCAGGGCTTCGATCTTGCCGGCCTCGATGATCGCGTTGCCGCGCTCCATGCGCTTGATGGTGCCGGAAACGACGTGCTCCTTGCGATCCAGGAAATCGTTGAGGATCTGCTCGCGCTCGGCGTCGCGGATCTTCTGCAGGATCACCTGCTTGGCGGCCTGGGCGCCGATGCGGCCGAAATCGATCGGCTCGAGCGGCTCCTCGAGGTAATCGCCGGCCTCGACGTCCGGATCGTCCTTGCGGGCATCGGACAGCGGGACCTCGAGGTATTCGTTGACGTATTCGTCGTCGGCGACGACCTGCCAGCGACGGAAGGACTCGAAATTACCCGTGGCGCGATCGATCGAGACACGAACCTCGGCCTCGTCGTGGATACGCTTCTTGGTCGCCGATGCGAGCGCCAGCTCAAGGGCACCGAAGACGATTTCCTTGTTGACGTTCTTTTCACGGGCCAGTGCATCGACCAGCAGCAACATTTCACGGCTCATGGGGAAAACCTCCTAGTCCTTCAGTCGAATCGCGGCACGAGACGTGCCTTTTCGATGTTATTGAATTCGAGTTCCACGTCTTCCTTTTCGAGGCGCAGGCCGACCTTGCCGTCTTTGCAGCCGAGCAGTTCGCCCTGGAAATTGCGACGGTTGTTCTGGGGAATTCGCAGCTTGATCTGGATATCCTGCCCGGCGAAGCGCTCGAAATCGGCTTCCTTCCTGACGACGCGATCCATGCCCGGCGAGGAGATCTCGAGCCGGTCGTAATCGATGTTCTCGACTTCGAAGACGCGCGACAGCTGGTTCGACACCTTGGCGCAATCCTCGACGTCGATGCCATTTTCCCTGCCCGGCGCATCGATGAAGACGCGGATGGTGCGGCCGCGCGGCGACAACTCGATGTCGACGAGTTCGTAACCCAGACCGGTGACGGTCGTTTCAAGCAGCGTGTTCAGATCCATGGCCACAAATAAAAAATGGGCGAAACGCCCACCTCAGAAAAAAAGATGCCCGCCAAAACGACGGGAGGAACAAACCCGTGAATTATAACGGCTTTGCTCCTCCCGAACAATCGATTTACTTGGTTTCCGTCATGGCCCTCGGCACCTGGCCGATTTTTTCCATTTCCCGCAGCAAGGCCTTGACCTCGGTTTCGGTCAGTTCCTGGCAACGCCCCCGCTTCAGTTGCGGCGGCAGCACGAACGGGCCGTAGCGGACGCGGATCAGGCGGCTGACCGTGCAGCCGACCGCCTCGAACATGCGCCGCACTTCGCGGTTGCGGCCTTCGAAAATGGTCACGCGGTACCACTTGTTAGCACCTTCGCCGCCCGCATCGACCAGCGCCGCGAAGTTGGCCGGGCCGTCTTCCAGTTCGACCCCCTTCAGCAACTGCTGCTGCGCTTCCAGGGTCAGTTCGCCGAGCACCCGCACGGCGTATTCGCGGACCAGCTGCGAGCTCGGGTGCATCAGCTTGTTGGCGAGATCGCCCGAGGTCGTGAACAGCAGCAGGCCGGAGGTGTTGAAGTCGAGCCGGCCGACGTTGATCCAGCGCCCGCCGCGCATCCGCGGCAGTGCGGCGAACACCGACGGACGGCCGTCCGGATCGTCGCGCGAGACGATTTCGCCTTCCGGCTTGTGGTACATCAGCACGCGCGGCGGCCGCGAACTGCCGGTGAAGCGGATGTTGATCAGCCGGCCGCCGATCTTGACCTTGTCGGTCGGCACGACCGACTGGCCGGGCTGGGCGACCTCGCCATTGACGGTGACCCGCCCCTCGGCGATCCACTGATCCATCTCGCGCCGGGAACCGATGCCGGCCTGGGCCAGCACCTTCTGCAGGCGCTCCGGCTTGGCTTCGGCCAACGGCCGCCCGTCGCGGGCCACCAGGCCCCGATTGGCCCGCCCCCCGGTATTAGGCGCCGGCTTGCGGCGCGGCGCCGGCTTCTCGAGTTCGCCGGCCGCCGGGACCGCGCCCCGGGCGGAACGGCCGCGCGGTGCGTCGGCGCCGCGGTCGACACCCCGTTCGGGGCGATTTTCGGGGTCGCCCGGCTTTTGCGTCGGGCGGAATGGCGTGCGTTTAGCTTTCATGGTTCAGTTCCAGTGTCTGGCTGATTTGTTCTAAGGGCGGCAGCTCGCTGACGCTGCGCAGTCCGAGGTCGTCGAGGAATTGCCGGGTCGTCGCGAACAGCGCCGGCCGGCCCGGCGTGTCGCGGTGGCCGACGACGTCGATCCAGCCGCGCTCTTCGAGCGTCCGGACCACGTTGGCGTTGACCGCGACGCCGCGGATTTCCTCGATGTCGCCGCGGGTCACCGGTTGACGGTAGGCGATGATGGCCAGCGTTTCCAGCACGGCCCGCGAATATTTCGGCGCCTTCTCCGGATTCAGCCGTTCCAGGTAAGGCAGGTAGTCGACGCGCGTCCGCAAGCGCCAGCCGGACGCGAGCTGGACCAGTTCGGCCGGCCGCTCGGCCCATTCCTCGCGCAACTCGTCGAGCAGCTTGCGCAGCAGCTCGGTCGACAGCGGCTCGTCGAACAGTTTCTTCATGTCGCCCGTGGACAGCGGCTCGCGCGCGGCGAGCAGCGCCGCCTCAAGCACCTTCTTGACCAGGCTCGGTTCCACCTTGCTGCACTCGGATGTAGATGGGTTGAAAGGATTCGGTCTGCGCGATTTCGATCAGCTTTTCGCGGGCCAGTTCGAGCATCGCGAGGAAATGCACGACCAGGCCAGGCGCGCCCATCGCCGGGTCGAACAGCGTATCGAACTGCACGAAACCGCCCCGCTCCTGCAGCAGGCGCAGGATGATGCCCATGTGCTCGCGGACCGACAGTTCCTCGCGGCTGATCTTGTGGTTGCGTTTCAGCACCGCCTGGCGGACGACGGCCATCCAGGCCGCCTTCAGCTCATCGACCGAGACTTCCGGCAGGCGGACCAGCAACGACTTCTCGACCAGCGTCTCGACCCAGAAGAATTCGCGCTCGGCCTGCGGCAGCTCGTTGAGCCGCTGGCCGGCGATCTTCATCTGCTCGTATTCCATCAGCCGGCGGACCAGTTCGGCGCGCGGGTCGCCGGCCTCGTCGTCGCCCGGCAGCTTGGGCCGGGGCAGCAGCATGCGCGACTTGATCTCGATCAGCATCGCCGCCATCACCAGGTACTCGGCGGCCAGTTCGAGATTGCTGGCGCGCATCGACTCGACGTAGTCGAGATACTGCCGGGTCAGCGGCGCCATCGGGATGTCGAGGATATCGACGTTGGCCTTGCGGATCAGGTAGAGCAGCAGGTCGAGCGGCCCCTCGAAGGCGTCGAGCATGATCTCGAGCGCATCCGGCGGGATGTACAGGTCCTGCGGCAGCTGGTCGAGCGGCGTGCCGTAGATGCGGGCGACCGGCGACAGCAGCTCGGCTTGCGCCGGGCCGTCCGCCGTTTCCGGCGCGTCGAGCAGGTCGACCGCGTCCGTCATGCTCAGGAGGCCGCCGCGCGGCCCTGGCCCTTGTAGTGCAGGTGCAGGTTGCGGAAATAGATCAGCAGCCCGAGCCCCTGGCCGAAGGTGAACACCGGGTCGTTGCGGTGGACCGCATAGACGGTCAGCACCAGGCCGCCGGCGATGCTGAAGTACCAGAAGGCGACCGGGACGACGACGCGCTTCTCCTTCTCGCTCGACCACCACTGGACGACGAAGCGCATCATGAACAGGCCCTGGCCGCCAAAACCGATGGCGATCCAGACCAGGGTTTCCCAGTCGTAGCCGAACATCAGTGGTATTCCAGGCCCATCGCCTCGCGCACGTCGCGCATCGTCTCGCGCGCCAGTTCGCGGGCCTTGTCGCAGCCGTCGGCGATGATGTTGCGGACCAGCGTCGGGTCGTCCAGATAGACCTGGGCGCGCTCGCGCATCGGCGCCTGCTCCTTCAGGATGCCGTCGATCACCGGCTGCTTGCATTCGATGCAGCCGATGCCGGCCGTCCGGCAGCCCTGCTGCACCCAGTCCTTGGTCGCGGCGTCCGAATAGACCTGGTGCAGCTGCCACACCGGGCAGCGCGCCGGATCGCCCGGATCGGTGCGGCGCACGCGGTTGGTGTCGGTCGGCATCGACTTGACCTTCTTGGCGACCGATTCCTCGGATTCGCGCAGCGTGATCGTGTTGTTGTACGACTTCGACATCTTCTGGCCATCGAGGC
Source organism: Dechloromonas sp. (assembly GCA_028687035.1). Lineage (GTDB taxonomy): Bacteria > Pseudomonadota > Gammaproteobacteria > Burkholderiales > Rhodocyclaceae > Azonexus. Next base: position 118,002 of record JAQUAX010000011.1, read on the forward strand.
CGGGCATCTTGGACGCCTCGGTCAGCAGGTAGCCGGGTTCGACCAGGATCATCTTGCCGGTGCCTTCGAGGAAACCGAACAGCCGTTCGCGGTCGACCGCGGAAAGATGCTGGATTTCGTTCAACATGGCCTTGGCCTGCTCGACCGCTTCCTTGTCGCCCTCCTGCTGGAAGCGCGTGCGCAGTTCCTCGTACAGCTTGGCGCGCTTGCCGCCGAGCTTCTTGACCGCCTCGCGCGCCTTGTCCTCGAAGCCGGGTTCGCGGCCGTACATGTGGTTGAAGCGGCGGGCCAGCTCGCGGGTGAATTCGACGTGCGGGATCTGGTCCTCGCCGACCGGCACCTTGTCGGCGCGGTAGATCAGGATGTCGGCGCTCATCAGCAGCGGGTAGCCGAGGAAACCGTAGGTCGTCAGGTCCTTGCCGGCCAGCTTTTCCTGCTGGTCCTTGTAGGTCGGCACGCGCTCGAGCCAGCCGAGCGGCGTCATCATCGACATCAACAGGTGCAGTTCGGCGTGCTCCGGCACCTTGGACTGGATGAACAGCGTCGACTGGTTCGGATCGACGCCGGCTGCCAGCCAGTCGACGACCATGTCCATCGACGCCTTCTCGATGCCCTGCGGGTTGTCGTACTGGGTGGTCAGCGCATGCCAGTCGGCGACGAAGAACAGGCAGGGATACTCGTGCTGGAGCCGGACCCAGTTCTTCAGGACGCCATGGTAATGGCCGAGGTGCAGCGACCCGGTGGGACGCATGCCGGAAAGGACACGTTCTGCGTACATAGTTCGATCAGTAAAGCCCAAAAATGGATTCGATGATGCGCTCGGCGCCGATCACCAGCGGATTCATGACGGCGCCGAGGATACCGGTGAACAACAGGAGCAGCAAAATGGGAAAGCCCCAGGGTTCGAGCCGGGCGAATTGCCAGGCGGCGCGGTGCGGCAGCAGGCTGACCGCGATGCGGCCGCCGTCGAGCGGCGGCAGCGGGATCAGGTTGAGCACCATCAGCACGCAGTTGATCTGGATGCCGGCCTCGGCCATGCGCGCCAGCGGCACGCTGAAATACGGCGGCACCGCCCACGAGAACTTGAACATCAGCGCCCAGAAGCAGGCCATCACCAGGTTCGCGGCCGGCCCGGCGGCGGCGACCCACAGCATGTCCTGCTTCGGCTTCTTCAGCCGGCCGAAATCGACCGGCACCGGCTTGGCGTAGCCGAACAGGAAGCTGCCGCCGGAAAACAGCAGGATCGCGACCGGGATCAGGAGGGTGCCGACCAGGTCGATGTGGCGCAGCGGGTTCAGGCTGATCCGCCCGGCCAGCCACGCGGTCGGGTCGCCGAAGTGACGCGCCGCGTAGCCGTGCGCCGCCTCGTGCAGCGTGATCGCGAAGATCACGGGCAGCGCCAGCACGGCGACGGCCTGGATCATCGCGTTGATGTCGAGCATCGCCATGTTAGTCGAATCCGAACAGGTCGAGCGGGCCGCGTCCGGCGCGGACCAGTTCGGGCGACGGCCCGGTCAGGTCGATCACCGTGGTCGGCTCGGTGCCGCAGTGGCCGGCGTCGAGGATCCATTCGATCTGCTCGTCCAGTCGGTCCTGGATTTCCCAGCCTTCGGTCAGCGGCAGTTCGTCGCCCGGCAATTGCAGCGTCGTCGTCAGCAGCGGCTCGTTCAGTTCCTCGAGCAGCGCCAGCGCGACCGGGTGATCCGGCACGCGCAGGCCGATCGTCTTGCGCTTCGGGTGCAGCACGCGGCGCGGCAATTCCTTGGTGCCTTCGAGGATGAAGGTGTAGCTGCCGGGCGTCGCCGCCTTCAGCAGCCGGTACTGCGCGTTATCGACGCGGGCGTAGGTGGCGATCTCGGAGAGGTCGCGGACCATCAGCGTCAGGTGGTGGCGGTCGTCGATCTGGCGGATCAGCCGGATGCGGTCGAGCGCTTCCTTGTCGCCGACGCGGCAACCGAGCGCGTAGCAGGAATCGGTCGGCAGCGCGACGATCGCGCCCTGGCGGATGTACTCGGCAGCCTGCACGAGCAGGCGGTGTTGCGGGGATTCGGGATGGATGTTGACGACGCGGGTCATAATCAGCCGACCAGACGCCACACGGGCTTCAGGTCTTCGGGAAGTGGCGGGAGGCGGCCGAGATCGACATAGCTTTCCTGCGGCCCGTGGAAATCCGAGCCGCGCGATGCGTGAAAGCCGTAGTGCCGGGCCAGCCGGGCGAAATGCAGGATGTGGTCGGGCGTGTGGCTGCCGCTGGTGACCTCGATGCCCTGCCCGCCGAGGTCCTTGAAATCGTCGAGGAAACGGCGCATCTCGGCGCCCGACAGCTTGTAGCGTCCGGGATGGGCGACCACGGCGACGCCGCCGGCGAGCCGGATCCAGCCGATCGCCTCTTCCAGCGTCGCCCAGCGGTGGTCGACGTAACCCGGCTTGCCCGGCGTCAGGTAATACTGGAAGACGCCCGGCACATCGCGGGCGATGCCGATCGACACCAGGTAACGGGCGAAATGGGCGCGCGAGATCAGGCTGGGATTGCCGGCATAGCGCTTCGCCCCCTCGAACACGCCGGGGATACCGATCGCCGCCAGCGCGTCGCCCATGCGCTTCGCCCGCTCGATGCGGCCGCTGCGCAGTTCGGCGAGGCCGCCGGTCAGCGCCGGATGCTCGCGGTCGAAACCGAGGCCGACGATGTGGATGGGCACCCCCTTCCACTCGATCGAGATTTCGACGCCATTGACGAAGCCCATGCCGGCTGCTTCGGCCACCACCTGCGCCTCGGGCAGACCGCCGAGATCGTCGTGATCGGTCAGCGCCCACAGGTCGACGCCATTGCCGGCGGCGCGCCGCGCGACCTCGGCCGGCGGCAGCAGGCCGTCGGACACGGCGGAATGGCAGTGGAAATCGAAATTGCCTGGAATCACGTTCTGAGCGAAAGATGCAAACGGCGAGTTTAGCACGAAGGCCGCCCCCGACCGGGTGCGGACACGGCCACCGGGGGCTGCGGCCGGTTGATCAGACCGCGGCATCCCGTTATAGTGCCGCGGTCCCGTGGGAGAGCGCAGCGCAGGCTGCCGCCGAAGGCGCAATTTCACCCGAAAACGCTCAGGCAAACGGACCGCGGGACCGGGGCGCGAGCCCCGCCACTCTGGAGAGCGGCGTCAACAGCGCCCACCGATGGGGCAAATCTCTCAGGTATCGAGGACAGAGGGGTGAAACGCAAGAAGTGTCTCTTACGTTTCACCCCTTTTCCGTTTCTAGAAGCAACGTTGAATGACGTTCGTAAAGGACTGATATGCTGAAGAAAACACCGCTCAACGCCGTCCACCGCGAACTCGGGGCCCGGATGGTCGATTTCGGCGGCTGGGACATGCCGGTCAACTACGGCTCGCAGATCGAGGAACACCACGCGGTGCGCCGCGACTGCGGCATGTTCGACGTCTCGCACATGTGCCCGGTCGACCTGGCCGGCGCCGACTGCCGGCCCTTCCTGTCGCGCCTCGTCGCCAACGACGTCGCCAAGCTGACCGTCGCCGGCAAGGCGCTTTACTCGGCGATGCTCAACGACGCGGGCGGCGTCATCGACGACCTGATCGTCTATTACCTGACCGACACGCGCTTCCGCCTAGTCGTCAATGCCGGCACCGCCGACAAGGACCTGGCCTGGATGCGGACCAAGGCCGCCGAATGGAAGATGGACGTCGCCATCGCCCCGCGCCGCGACGGCGACGCCCCGCTCGCCATCGTCGCCGTGCAGGGGCCGAACGCCCGCGCCCGGGTCTGGCAGGTGCTGCCGCAGGTCAAGGCGGCAAGCGAGGAACTGAAACCCTTCTTCGCCGCCGAAACCGGCCGCTATTTCGTCGCCCGCACCGGCTATACCGGCGAGGACGGCTTCGAGATCATGCTGCCGGCCGCCGAGGCCGAAGGCCTGTGGAACGCGCTGAAGGACGCCGGCGTCGCGCCCTGCGGCCTGGGCGCCCGCGACACGCTGCGCCTGGAAGCCGGCATGAACCTGTACGGCCAGGACATGGACGAAACGGTATCGCCGCTCGACGCCGGCCTGGCCTGGACCGTGTCGCTGAACGCCGAACGCGATTTCGTCGGCAAGGCGGCGTTGACCGCGAACGGCCAGCAGAAACAATTCCTGGGCCTCGTGCTGCTCGACAAGGGCGTGCTGCGCGGACACCAGAAAGTATTTACGAAGCAAGGCGATGGAGAAATTACTTCAGGTAGTTTCTCACCCACGCTGCAGCAATCCATCGCGCTGGCCCGCCTGCCGCTCGGTGTCTCGATCGGCGACGAAGTCGAGGTCGACATCCGCGGCAAGCGGCTGAAAGCCAGGGTCAGCAAACCCGTATTCGCCCGCAACGGCCAAGCCCTCATCTAAATCCCCACTCAGGAGAAAACCATGTCCAACGTCCCGTCCCACCTCAAGTACGCCGCCTCGCACGAGTGGGTGCTGAAGAACGCCGACGGCAGCGTCACCATCGGCATCACCGACCACGCGCAGGAAGCGCTCGGCGACCTCGTCTTCGTCGAGCTGCCGGAAGTCGGCGCGCATTACGATGCCGACAAGGAAATCGCCGTCGTCGAATCGGTCAAGGCCGCCGCCGACGTCTATGCGCCGATCGCCGGTACCGTCACCGAAGTGAACCAGGCCGCCGCCGACGCGCCGGAATCGGTCAATGCCGACGCCTACGCCGCCTGGCTGTTCAAGATGACGCCGGACAACCTGGCCGACGTCGATGCGCTGCTCGACGCCGCCGGCTACCAGGCCGTCGCCGACGCCGAGTAAGCCATGGACCAGCCCCTTTCCCTGCAGGCGCTCGAGCAGCGCGACGAGTTCATCCACCGCCATATCGGCCCCTGCGCCGCCGAGACGGCCGGGATGCTCGCCGCGATCGGCGCCGACAGCCTCGACGCGCTGATAGCCCAGACCGTTCCCGCCGCGATCCGCCTGCCGGCCGAGCTGCCGCTACCGGCGCCGCGCCGCGAGCACGAGGCGCTGGCCGACCTGAAGGCCATCGCGCAGAAGAACGTCGTCGCCCGCTCGTGCATCGGCATGGGCTACTACGACACGCTGACGCCCAAGGTCATCCTGCGCAACGTCATGGAAAACCCGGGCTGGTACACCGCCTACACCCCTTACCAGGCCGAGATCGCCCAGGGCCGGCTGGAAGCGCTGATGAACTTCCAGCAGGTCGTCGTCGACCTGACCGGCCTCGAAATCGCCAACGCCTCGCTGCTCGACGAAGCCACCGCCGCCGCCGAGGCGATGGCGATGGCACGCCGCGTGTCGAAGTCGAAATCCAACCGCTTCCTGGTCGATGCCAGCGTCTTCCCGCAGACGCTCGACGTCGTGCGTACCCGCGCCGGCTACTTCGGCTTCGAACTGGTGATCGCCGCGGTCGACCGCATGCCGGACGGCGAATTCTTCGGCGCGCTGCTGCAGAACCCCGGCGATGACGGCGAAGTCCGCGACCTGACCGACACCATCGCCGCGCTGAAGGCCAGGGGCGCGACGGTCGCCGTCGCCTGCGACCTGATGGCGCAGGTGCTGATCAAGTCGCCGGGCGCGATGGGCGCCGACATCGCGCTCGGCTCCAGCCAGCGCTTCGGCATCCCGATGGGCTTCGGCGGACCGCACGCCGCCTTCTTCGCGACCCGCGAAGCCTGCGTGCGCTCGATGCCGGGCCGCATCATCGGCGTCTCGAAGGACGCCCGCGGCCACACCGCCTACCGGATGACGCTGCAGACGCGCGAACAGCACATCCGCCGCGAGAAAGCCAATTCCAACATCTGCACATCCCAGGTGCTGCTCGCCAACATGGCCGGCCTGTACGCGGTCTACCACGGCCCGGCCGGCCTGAAGACCATCGCACGCCGCATCCACCGGCTGACCGGCATGCTGGTCGAAGGCCTGAAATCGGCCGGCGTCGAGGTGTCGACCGCGCAATTCTTCGACACCGTCCGGGTCCGGACCGACCGCGACGTGCCCGGCTACAACCTGCGCGCGGTCGACGCGCAAACCCGGGGCATTTCCTTCGACGAGACGACCACCGCCGCCGACGTCGCCGCGATCCTGCTGGCGCTGACCGGCAAGACCGCCGACCTCGCCGCGCTCGACGCCGCCGCCGCGGCCAGCAGCCCGCTGGCCGGCCTCTTGCGCGACGACGCCATCCTGACCCACCCGGTGTTCAACACGCACCACACCGAGCACGAGATGCTGCGCTACCTGAAGTCGCTGCAGAACAGGGACCTCACGCTCGACCACTCGATGATCTCGCTCGGCTCGTGCACGATGAAGCTGAACGCGACCAGCGAGATGATCCCGGTGACCTGGCCGGAATTCGGCGGCATCCACCCGTTCGCGCCGCGCGAGCAGGTCGCCGGCTACCTCGAGATGATCGCCGGCCTGACCGAATGGCTGAAGACGGTGACCGGCTTCGACGCCATCTGCATACAGCCGAACTCCGGCGCGCAGGGCGAATACGCCGGCCTGGTCGCGATCGACCGCTACCACGCCAGCCGCGGCGAAGGCCACCGCAAGGTCTGCCTGATCCCCAAGTCGGCGCACGGCACCAACCCGGCGACCGCCCAGATGGCCGGCATGCAGGTCGTCGTCGTCGATTGCGACAGCAACGGCAACGTCGATATCGCCGACCTCGAGGCCAAGGCCGAGGAACACAAGGACGACCTCGCCTGCCTGATGATCACCTACCCGTCGACGCACGGCGTGTTCGAGGAAGCGATCAAGGACATCTGCGCCATCGTGCATGCCCACGGCGGCCAGGTGTATATGGACGGCGCCAACCTCAACGCCCAGGTCGGCCTGACCTCGCCCGGCTTCATCGGCGCCGACGTCAGCCACATGAACCTGCACAAGACCTTCGCCATCCCGCACGGCGGCGGCGGACCGGGCATGGGCCCGATCGGCCTGAAGGCGCACCTCGCCCCGTTCATGGCCGACCACGCGGTCGCCGCGACCGGCCCGGCCGACCGCGTCAATGCCGGCCAGGGCGCGGTGTCCGCCGCCCCCTTCGGCTCCGCGTCGATCCTGCCGATTTCCTGGATGTACCTGGCGATGCTCGGCGGCGAAGGCGTCAGGAAGGCGACGCAATACGCCATCCTGAATGCCAACTACGTCGCCAGCCGCCTGCAGGCGCACTACCCGGTGCTCTACGTCGGCAGCAACGGCCGCGTCGCCCACGAGTGCATCCTCGACATCCGCCCGATCAAGGCCGCCACCGGCATCGCCGAGATCGACATCGCCAAGCGCCTGATGGACTACGGTTTCCATGCGCCGACGGTGTCCTTCCCGGTCGCCGGCACGATCATGGTCGAGCCGACCGAATCGGAATCGAAGGCCGAACTCGACCGCTTCGTCGAGGCGATGATCAGCATCCGCAACGAAATCCGCCGCATCGAAGCGGGCGAGTGGCCGGCTGACAACAACCCGCTGAAGAACGCGCCGCACACCCAGGCCGACGTGATCGAGGGCGAATGGACGCGCCCGTACAGCCGCGAGGAAGCCGTCTTCCCGCTGCCCTGGGTCAAGGCCAACAAGTTCTGGCCGAGCGTCAATCGCATCGACGATGTGTATGGCGACCGCCACCTGAACTGCGCCTGCCCGCCGATGGCGTCCTACGAGGACTGAGGGTCGACGCATCGTGGTCGACCTGAGCGCCATCGCCAAGTGGCCCAACGTCCCCGCCTGCTACGAGTGGCTGTCGCTCGACCGGCGCGGGGACTGGCGGCTGCGCGGCGAGCGCGTCACGCACCGCGGCCTGATCGACTTCATCAACCGCCAGTACGCGGTCGATGAAGCCGGCCGCGGCGTCGTGCACAACGGCCCGCAGCGGGTCTATGTCGATCTCGCCGGCACGCCGTGGATCTTCCGCCGCGACGGCGACGCCTTCGTCGCCCACACCGGCCGGCCGGCCGGCGACATCCTCTCCGTCCATCTCGACGACGGCGGCAGCCTGCTGTTCGAAACGGAGCTCGGCATCGGCCTGCTCGACGACCGCGACCTCGCCGCAACGCTGGCCGAATGCGCGGCGACCGACGCCGACTGGGAAGCCCTGCTCGCCGGCGAGGCGCGCGCCGTCACCTGGCGCGGCCACGCGATCCGGCCGATTCTCGCGGTCGACCTGCCGAAACGCTTCAATTTCGAGCCGCGACCGCGGCCCTGACCGCGCTCAGCCCAGCCCGTTCGCCTGGCGCCACGCCTCGACTTCGGCCAGTTCGCCGGCCGCATCGGCCTGCAGCAGCAACTTGCGCTGACGGGCGCTGAGTTCCGCCGGAAAAACCGGCGCCAGCCGGACGACCAGATCGCCCGCCCGGCTGCGCCCCCGCCCCGGGTAGCCGCGCCCGACGATGCGGATTTCCCGGCTTTCCGGGCGGCCGGCATCGAGCCTGTGCGTGACGAGGCCGGCCGGCGACGGCAGCTCGATCTCGCCGCCGGCGATCAGCGCCAGCGCACTGACCGGCATCGCGTAATGCAGGTCGCGGCCGTCCAGGCGGTACAGCGGATGCGAGCGGAGCAGCACGGTCAGGTAGAGATCGCCCGGCGCGCGCTCGTCGTCGCCGGGCTCGCCCTGCCCGGCCAGGCGCAGTTCGTCGCCGGGCAGCATGCCGGGCGGCACGGCGATCTCCAGGCTGACTTCGGCGGTCCGCCGGCCGCTGCCGCCGCAATCGGGGCAGATGCGCTCGGTGAACAGGCCGCGCCCGGCGCACTCGGTACAGGCGACCAGCCCCTGGCGGCCACGGCTGACCCGGCCGCTGCCGTGACAGGCGGCGCAGAAGCGCGTCCTGGCGATGCCGGCTTCGCCGCTGCCGGCGCAGGTCGGACAGGGGCGGCCGCGCACGTAGCTGATCGTCTTGCGGCAGCCGGCGGCGCCCTCTTCGATGCCGATTTCGAAATTGAGCCGGATGTCGGCGGCGCGCGGGACTTCTTCCGCGGTCGACGGCGCATCGGCGGCATTTTCGGCAGCCTCGTTTTCGGCTCCGGCCGGCTCGTCGACCGCGAGCAGCCGGTCGTAGGCGGCACGGATCTGCTTGAAGCGCTCGGTCGCTTCCGGATGGTCGCTGCGGTCCGGGTGCCAGCGCATCGCCAGCCGGCGGTAGGCCCGCTTCCATTCGGCAGGGCCGGCGTCGCGCCCGACGCCGAGGATCGCGTACGGATCGATGCTCATGCCGGACCCTCCGGCAGGATTTCGGCGATCAGCTGCGTGATCAGTTCGGCGGTCATGCCGTGGCGGTCGCGATCCGGGTTGTACTCGACGATTTCCAGCGCCCTCAGGCCGGGCTGGCCGGACAGCCGGCGCAAGGCGTCGAGCGCATCGCTGGCCGGCAGGCCTTCCGGCTCGGGACTGCCGACCCCGGGCGCCAGCCGCGGATCGACCGCGTCGAGGTCGAGCGTGATGCCGAAGCCGCCCGGGGCGGCGGCGACGATCGCCGAGGCCTCGGCCAGGCAGTCGGCGAAACCGCGCCGCCCGATCTCTTCGCCGTCGATGACGCGCACGCCGGTCCGGCGCAGGAATTCGATTTCCTCGGGTTCCCAGCTGCGCGGCCCGAGCACCACGGCGTGCGCCGCGGCGACCTGGACGCCGGCCAGCCCGATGTTGAGCAGGCGCTTGTCGCCCCGGCCGAGCAGGCAGGCCAGCGGCATGCCGTGGATGGCGCCGGAATGGGAGGTTTCCGGCGTATGGCTGTCGAGATGGGCGTCGATCCACAGCAGCCCGACCGGCAGTCCGGCATGGCGCGCGACGCCGCCCCAGGTGCCGATCGCCACCGAGTGATCGCCGCCGATCACCAGCGGGAACTCGCCGGCGCCCAGCGCCACCCCGACCTCGTCGGCCAGGTGCCGGCACAGCCCGGCGATGCGCACGGTCCGGCCCGCCTCGGCCGGCGGGAACAGCGTCCGCCCCCAGGCTATGTCGGGATGGTGTTCGAGTTCGTGCCAGGCCTGCGAGCGATGGAAGGCGACCGGACCGTCCTCGCATCGCCGGTCCTGCGCGCCGAGTCCGCTGGCGGCGCCGATGATCCGGACGCGCCGTGCCGGATGGGCGGGAGACGGCTTCACTGCCGCCCCCGGACAACAAAAGGCGCCCCGGAAGGCGCCTTCCCCACCCTGCGGCGGGCTTCAGAAAACAGGAAACTCATTTAACAATCGTCGGTTTGGTCAAAAATCCGGATTCGGCCGCCGGAGAACGGGCCCGGTCCGTTCGGCGCGCAACTCAATGCTTGCCGCCCTTCACCTTGTGTTCCTTGTTCTGATCCTTGACCTTCTTGTCCGGGTGGTCGTGCATCAGCCCCTGATCACTCTTCCGTTCGGCGGAGCGCTCGTCCCCCTTCATCTGGGTACCGGTGGCCGGACTGTTGGCGTTTTCCCAGCCCGAACCGCTCATGTGCTGGGCGGCCGCCGGTTCGCGATCCGCTTTGCCTTCCTTCTTGGCATGCGCCAGCGGCGCCAGGCCAAGCGCCAGTGCAACGGCAGCAGCGACAGCAAGGTTCTTCGACATGGCTTGCTCCTTGCGAATGATGTGGGAAGCCAAGCATAGGCCTGCCCGAGCCTTTTGGCCAGTCAGAGCCGATTCAAAATGGGTATTTTTTGCCTTTATCTAATTGTTAATATATTTTTAGATTGTGATCCACCCATTTTCGAGGCCTATCATGGGCACCACCAGTGAACGCCGCCGCCGGGAAGATCGCCGGCAGGTCGACCTGGGTCCGCCGCCAGACTGCTTCGAACGTCGTCGCAGCGTCGAGCGACGGTTGCCGCAAGTCGATATCCGGAACATGTCGGAAGCCGAATGGCTGAGCTATTTCGGCGACGGCACCCCGTCGCAATTCATGCACAGTGCAGCGGGTCCGCCGCGTACGCACTGAAATCGCGTGCGGTGGACGACAAAAAAGCCTGCGTTTCCACGCAGGCTTTTCATTTTCCGCCCGAAGCGGACGTCCGGATGAGGCTGTCGGGCACCGCGCAGGCGCTGCCCGGCTCTCCGTGGAAGAGGTCAGACGCCTTCGTGGTAAGCCTTTTTCGAAGCCAGCTTGACCGCCATCAGGCAGGCCAGGCCAAAGATCGCGACGGCGAAGCCGATGCCCATGTAGGAGATTTCGTCCATAAGTGCCTCATCAAAGATAATTGTTAAAAACGAGGCGAATTAGACAAGTGTCCGGCAATAAGTTCCCGGGCGGCAGTATTTTTTGACCGGCCCCGGGGTGACGAGGGACCGCGCCGGTCGAGCGGGCTATTTCCCGGACGTCGGCGGAGAGACGGACGGAACACTGGCCGCCGAAACCAGCCGGGCGCTGTCCCGCGCCCCCCGCTTTGCCGGCTCGTCGCTGCGCCCCGACGGCGCCTCGCCGACCTGCACGGGATCGCCGGCCTTGAGGCCTGAATGGGGCGCCTCGACGACGCGCGCATCCTGTTCGAGGCCGGAGGCGATTTCCACCCAGCCGTCGATTTCCCGCTCGGTCGAAACCTCGACCGGACGCAACCGGTTGTCGTCGCCGACCGTGAATACCCGGGCGCCGCCGGCTTCCTGGAGGATGGCCCGGACCGGCAGAAGGAGAACCTTGCGCTTGCCGACTTCGATCGTCCCGGTGGCCATCAGCCCGGCCTTCAGATTGCTCTCCGCCGCCAGATCGACGTAGGCCAGACCTTTGCCGCTGACCATATCGACCGTCGGCGAGACCTGGCGGACCTTGCCCTTGACGCCGCCGCCGAGCGGGCTATGGACGATCGCCGGCTGACCGGCCCTGACCCGCAGCAGCATCTCGCCCTTCAGTTCGGCCCGCCATTCGATCCGCCCCTGCCGGATCAGCCGGAACAGCTCGCCGCCGGCCGACACGATCGCGCCCTCGACGGCGGAACGCGACGAGATGACCCCGTCGTCGGGCGCGACCAGCGTCGCGAAACCGAGCCGGAGCTGCTGCTTCTTGACCTGGGCGCGCGCCGCATCGACACGCGCCCCGGCCGTCTGTTTCTGCGTCTCGTACAGGGTCAGGTCCTGCTGGCTGATGCCGCCGGTCGGCGCCAGCCGGTTGGCCCGGACCAGCGTCGCGGTCGCCTGGGCGAGCGCCGCTTCCGCTTCGACCAGCTGGGCTTTCGCAGCGTCCAGTTCGGCTTCGACGGTCGAGGCGTTCAAGCGGGCGAGCACCTGCCCCTTCCTGACGACATCGCCGACGTTGGCCAGGACGCTGACCAGACGCAGGCCGCCGACTTCGGCGCCGATATGGCTTTCCTGCCAGGGCATCAGGTAACCCTGCGCCTCGAGATGTTCGGCGCGGACCTCGACGCGCGGCCGGAGCACGCTGACCACCGCGGGTTGCGCCGGCGCCTCGGCCGGCCTGGCGGCGGCCGGAGTGCCCGCCTGCGGCTGGGCATGAACCCCCGCCGCCGGAGCGATCGACAGGACCAGCGGCATGCAGACGGCCGCAAGCAGCTTCAGGGACGGATTTTTCAGCATCGGCATGTCAGTTGGCCTGGGCTTCCCTTGCCGCGACGGGGCCCGGCGATGCGGCCGCCGGCGGATCGTGGGCGGCCGCGCCGCCGGTCGAGCGATGCAGCGCGACCCAGGCCTGCAGCCGCTCCTGCTGCACGGCCAGCAGGGTTTGCTGGGCACCGAGCATCGCGCGCCGCGCGTCCTCCAGTTCCAGCAAGTTGCTGGCCCCTTCGCGGTAGCGGATCTCGACCGCGTCGAAGTAGCTCTGGTACTGCGCCGCGGAGACGCGCGCATTCTCGGCCCGTTCGTGGGCCGCGGCGTAGCGGGTCAGCGCGTCCTCGACTTCCTGGATCGCCGCCCTCGCCCGCAGCCTGAATTCGGCCAGCGCCTCGTCGTAGCGCGAGCGCGCCTGCTCGACCGCCGCGGCCCGGCGGCCGCCGTCGAAAATCGGCAGGCTCAGCGACGGGCCGAACGACCAGGTTCCGAACGACAGCCCACCGCTGCTGCCGCCGCCCGTCACCGAATAGCCCAGCGACCCGTTCAGCGCGAGCCTCGGGTAGCGGTCGGCCTCGGCCAGCCCGATGTCGGCCGAGGCCGCGGCGAGGCGGCGCTCGGCCGCCCGGATGTCGGGACGCCGGACCAGCGCGTCGCCGGGAATGGCGATATCGAAATGCCGGGGCACCGGCAGGCGGTCGAGCCCGGTCGGCTTTTCGGCCAGGATGGCCATCAGCGCCGGACGCGCGACGCCGGTCAGCCGGGTCAGCAGGTTTTCCAGGCGGCCGCATTGCGAGCGGGTCGCCGCCAGCTGCGTCTTCGCCTCGGCGACCGAGGCCGCGCTGCGGATGCCCTGGTAAGGCGCCGTGAACCCGGTCTCGACGCTGGCCGCGGTCAGCTGCGCCGTCGCCTCGCGGGACGCGACGTCCTGCTCGCTGAGGGCGACGTGCGACTGGCAGGCCCGGTAGCCCAGGTAGGCATCGGCGACATCGGCCGCCAGGCTGACCTGCGTATCCGCCAGCGAAGCCAGCTGCGCGGCCTCGCGCGCCAGCGCCCCCTCCTTGCCGCGCCGCACCGCGCCGAACAGGTCGATTTCCCACGCCGAGTTCATCGACAGCCAGGATTCGCTGTAACGCTGCCCGCCGGCATCGCCGACCGCCTGCGTGGCGCCGGCGCCGCCGTCGACGGATGGCGAAGCCGCGGCCGCCGTCTGCACATAGGCCGCACGCACCTGGCGCAGCTTGGCCGTCGCCGCCTCGACGGTGGGGCTGCCGGCCAGGGCTTCGCCGACCAGCCGGTCGAGCGCCGGATCCGACAAGTCGCTCCACCAGCGGGCCGGATGCGCGTGAGCGAGCGCGCCGGGTCCGTGCTCGGCCGCGGTATCGGTCGGCGACGTCCAGCGGGCGGGCACATCCTTCGCCGACAGGGTCGGCGTCACATAATCCGGGCCGACGGCAGCGCAGCCGGACAGGGTCACAACGATCAGGGCGGGTAGCCAGCGGTAGGCTTGGCGAAAGGACATCCGGGTTTCCAAGACAGTTTCGGGACGACGCTCCGCATCCTGCGGCCGCCCCGCGGAGGGGCGACAAGGCGTCGAACCGGCTTGAGCGCCATTTTAGTCGCCGGCAGGAGACAGGAGTTTGACGGTATGTGACGGCCAGCCCAAAAACAAAAACGCCCCTGACGGGGCGTATTTGCTTGTTGCTTGGCGGAGACGGAGGGATTCGAACCCTCGATGCAGTTTTTGGCCGCATGCTCCCTTAGCAGGGGAGTGCCTTCGACCTCTCGGCCACGTCTCCTTACCTCTCGGCAACGAGGCGCGGATGATATAGCCTCCGCGCCCTTTGGTCAAACGACAAATCGATTACTGGTCGAGACCGAAGGTACGGTGCAGCACGCGGACGGCAAGTTCCAGGTACTTTTCGTCGAGGACGACGGAAATCTTGATTTCCGAGGTGGAGATCATCTGGATGTTGATGCCTTCGTCGGCCAGCGCCTTGAACATCTTGGAAGCGACGCCCGGGTGCGAACGCATGCCGACGCCGACCGCGGAAACCTTGCAGATCTTGTTGTCGCCGGTGACTTCGCGCGCGCCCAGTTCGGCCTTGACCTTTTCCAGGATGCCCTGGGCCTTGGCGAATTCGCCGCGGTTGACGGTGAAGGAGAAGTCGGTGGTGCCGTCACGGCCGACGTTCTGGATGATCATGTCGACGTCGATGTTGGCTTCGGCGATCGAACCCAGGATCTGGTAGGCGATGCCCGGCTTGTCGGGAACGCCGAGCATGGTCAGCTTGGCTTCGTCGCGATTGAAGGCGATACCGGAGATGATCGGTTGTTCCATGTTCTTGTCTTCCTCAACAGTGATCAGCGTGCCTTCCCCTTCGTCCTGGAAGCTGGAAAGAACGCGCAGTTTGACCTTGTACTTGCCGGCGAATTCGACCGAGCGGATCTGCAGCACCTTGGAGCCGAGGCTGGCCATTTCCAGCATTTCCTCGAAGGTGATGGTGTCGAGCTTCTTGGCTTCCGGCACGACGCGCGGGTCGGTCGTGTAGACGCCATCGACGTCGGTGTAGATCTGGCACTCGTCGGCCTTCAGCGCAGCGGCCAGCGCGACGCCCGAGGTGTCGGAACCGCCGCGGCCCAGCGTGGTGATGTTGCCGAACTCGTCGACGCCCTGGAAGCCGGCGACGACGACGACCTTGCCGGCATCGAGGTCGCGGCGCATGTTGGATTCGTCGATCGACAGGATGCGCGCCTTGGTGAAGGTGCTGTCGGTCAGGACCTTGACCTGGCCGCCGGTGTAGCTGCGGGCCGGGACGCCGATTTCCAGCAGGGCCATGGACAGCAGGCCGATCGTGACCTGTTCGCCGGTCGAGCAGATCTGGTCGAGTTCGCGCGGGTCGGGGCTGGCCGAAATTTCCTTGGCCAGCGCGATCAGCTTGTTGGTTTCGCCGCTCATCGCGGAAACGACGACGACGACCTGATGGCCCTGCGCGTGGAACTTGGCGACGCGCCGGGCGACATTCTTGATGCGCTCGGGGTTGCCGACCGAGGTGCCGCCGTATTTTTGAACAATCAACGCCATGGATTTGTCCGTTTAAACGTTGGAAACATGAAAAAGAGGGTGGATTCTAACCCACCCTGCACTTTTTCAGAAGAATGAAGCCCTTACAGATCGGCCAGGGCCCGCAGATGGGCGCCGACGCTGCGCGCCAGCGAGGTCATCACGTAACCGCCCTCGAGCATCGATACGATGCGCTTGTCGCAGAGTTCGGCGGCCAGTTGCTTCAGGTGCTCGGTGCACCAGCCGAAGTCCTTCTCGAACAGCTTCAGGCCACCCATGTCGTCTTCGTAATGAGCGTCGAAACCGGCCGAGATGAAGATCATCTGCGGCTTGAATTCCTTTAGGCGCGGCGTCCACACCTGCAGCACCGCGTCGCGGAATTCCTCGCCGCCGGAGCCGGCGGCCAGCGGCACGTTGCACATGTTGGCAGCCGGCTTGTCGGCGCCGCTGTACGGGTAGAAGGGATGCTGGAAGATGCTGCACATCAGCACCCGCTCGTCGCCGGCGAAGCAGTCTTCGGTGCCATTGCCGTGATGCACGTCGAAGTCGATGATCGCGACCCGTTCGAGGCCATGCACTTCGAGCGCATGGCGGGCGGCGACGCCGATGTTGTTGAAGAAGCAGAAGCCCATCGGATTCGCCTTCTCGGCGTGGTGGCCGGGCGGGCGGACGGCGCAGAAGGCGTTCTCGATTTCCTTCTTCATCACCAGGTCGACCGCGAGACAGCCGGCGCCGGCGGCACGCAGCGCGGCCGTCCAGGTATGCGGGTTCATCGCGGTGTCGGGATCGAGGTGGACGACGCCCATTTCCGGCGAGGCCCGCTTCAGGCGCTCGAGGTGCGAGGCCGGATGGACGCGCAGCAACTGCTCGAAGGTGGCCAGCGGGGCGTCGTAATAGACGAAATAGGCATCGATACCCTGGGCGATCAGGTGATCGTTGATCGCGGTCAGGCGTTGCGGGCATTCCGGGTGATGCGACCCCATGTCGTGCAACTGGCAGTCGCGATGGGTGATGAAGGCAGTGGTGGTCACTTGTTCTCTCTCTGCGGTCCGGCGCACTGCGGTGCGCTCGTCGAAGTTTCATTATCGTCCCATTCCGAGCGGCCCTTCAAGCATTAGAATCGGTTTTGACATATCTGACGGAATTCGACCATGCGCCTGCCCGATCTCGCTTCCCTCGCCGCCGCGCCGCGCCCCTTCGACCCGGTGCTGGCCCGGGCCGGCGAGGTGATCCGCGGCAAGGACGAGGCGATCCGGCTGGCGCTGGCCTGCCTGCTCGCCGGCGGCCACCTGCTGATCGAGGACCTGCCGGGCATGGGCAAGACGACGCTGGCGCACACGCTGGCCCGGCTGCTCGGCCTGCAGTTCTCGCGCATCCAGTTCACCAGCGACCTGCTGCCGGCCGACATCACCGGCGTCTCGATCTTCGAGCGCGAGCGGGGCGAATTCCGCTTCCTGCCCGGCCCGCTGTTCGCGCAGCTGGTGCTGGCCGACGAGATCAACCGGGCGACGCCGAAAACCCAGAGCGCGCTGCTCGAGGCGATGGAGGAGCGCCAGGTCACCGCCGAGGGCCAGACGCGCGAGCTGCCGACGCCCTTCTTCGTGATCGCGACGCAGAACCCGGCACACCAGATCGGCACCTTCCCGCTGCCGGAATCGCAGCTCGACCGATTCCTGATGCGCATCGAACTGGGCTACCCGGACCCGGCCGCCGAACGCAGCCTGCTCGCCGCCGGCGGTCAGCGAGCCCGCGCCGAGCGCCTGCCGGCGCTGCTCGCCGCCGACGACTTGGCGAAGGCGCAGCAGGCCGTCGCCGGCGTCCATGTCTCGCCAGCCCTGATCGACTACGTGCAGGCGCTGCTCGCCGCGACGCGGCGCGACCCGTCCTTCCAGCACGGACTGTCGCCGCGCGCCGGGCTGGCGCTGATCGCCGCGGCGCGCGCCTGGGCCTGGCTGGCCGGGCGCGACCTGGCGCTGCCCGACGACGTCCAGGCGGTGCTGCCCGCGGTCGCCTGCCACCGCCTGCGCGCGCTGCCCGGCGGCGGCTACGCGCGCCCCGAGGACATCGCGGCACTGATCCGCAGCGTCCCCATTCCCTGAATCCGATGCGCCTCGCCGCCCGTCTCGCCCAGAGCCTGTTCCGCTGGCGCAGCGACGGCACGGCCCCGTTCCGGCTCGGCCAGCGCCGCATCTTCATGCTGCCCACCCGCGGCGGCCTGCTCTACGCCGCCGCGCTGCTCGTGATGCTGATCGGCGCGATCAACTACAACCTGGCGCTCGGCCATGCACTGGTCTTCCTGCTCGCCGGGCTCGGCCTGACCGGCATGGTGCATACCTTCCGCAACCTGCACGGCCTCGAAATCGCGCCCGGCCGCGTCGAACCGGTGTTCGCCGGCGAAACGGCGCAGTTCGAACTGCTTTTGTCCAGCGACCGGCCGGCGCCGCGCTGCGGCCTGCGGCTCGCCGCCCTCGGCGGCGACACCGTCGAGACCGCGGTCGACGGCGGTGCCGGACGCAAAATCGCGGTGCCCCTGCCCGGCCGCCGCCGCGGCTGGCTGGAATTGCCGCGCGTTCGGCTGTCCACCGTCTATCCGCTCGGCCTGTTCACGGCCTGGAGCTACCTGCAGCCGGCGATGCGCTGCCTGGTCTATCCGGCGCCGCACCCGATACCGCTGCCCGCCCCGGCCCCCGCGGCGACCGGCGGGACGGCGGGCGGCGCCGGCGGCGACGAGGACTTCGCCGGCTTCCGCGCGCGCCAGCCCGGCGACTCGCCGCGCCACGTCGCCTGGAAGGCCGCCGCCCGCGAGACCGGCGACCGGCCGCTGCTGATCAAGCAGTTCGCCGGCGGCAGCGACGGCGAGTTGCGTCTCGACTGGGCGTCGACCGCGGAATTCGGCGACACGGAAAGCCGGATCTCGGTGCTGGCCGGCTGGGTCGTCGCGGCCGACGAAGCCGGCCTGCGTCATGCGCTGAACCTGCCCGGACAGTCGGTGGCCGCCGGCTTGGGCCCGGCGCATCGCCGCCGCTGCCTGGAAACCCTGGCGCTGTGGTCGCCATGACCCGGCCGCCCGCCGAAACGCTGGAACGCGGCGCGACCCCGTGGCTGTTCGCCGCCGCGCTCGCCGCCGTGCTGCCGCACGCGGCGCACCAGCCGGCCTGGCTGAGCGTCGCCGCCGCGCTGCTCTTCGCATGGTCGGCCGGGCTGTGGTGGCGCGATGGCCGCTTGCCCGGGCGCTGGCCGCTCGCGGCGCTGGTCGCCGCCGGCTGCGCCGGAATCCTGTTCGAATTCCGCACGCTGTTCGGACGCGACGCCGGGGTCGCGCTGCTCGTCGTTCTGACTGCGCTGAAGCTGCTCGAGATGCGCAGCCGGCGCGACGCGACCGTCGTCGTCACGCTCGGCTATTTCCTGTTGCTGACGCATTTCCTGTACGCCCAGGACATCCCGGCCGGACTCTGGCTGCCCGTCGCGCTGTGCCTGCTGACCGCGGCGCTGATCCGCCTGCACGGCGGCAGCGCGGCCGGCGGGCCGCGCCGCGTGCTGGGCCAGGCCGCGCTGCTGTGCGTGCAGTCGCTGCCCTTCATGCTGGTTCTGTTCGTCCTGTTCCCCCGGGTCAGCGGGCCGCTGTGGGGGCTGCCGCAGGATGCGCACGCCGGGCTGACCGGGCTGTCCGAGACGATGACGCCGGGCAGCATCGCCGACCTCGTGCAGAACGGCGAACTGGCCTTCAGCGTGCGTTTCGACGGCGCGATTCCGCCGCGCGACAAGTTGTACTGGCGCGGCCCGGTGCTCGAGCACTACGACGGGCGGACCTGGCGGCCGCATCCGGGGCGTCAGCCGGCGCCGCGCGTCGAGGCGAGGTCGGCGCCGCTGGGCTACGAGACGACGCTGGAACCGCACCGGCAGACCTTGCTGCTCGCACTCGATGCGCCGACCGCGTTGCCGCCGGATTTCGCGGTCGACGGCACGTTGACCGCGAAAAGGCTGCAGCCGCTGGTCGAGCGCCGGCGCTTCCGGGCAGCGGCCAGCCTCGACTACCGCTACAACGCCGACGAGAGCCCGGTCAGCCTGCGCCGCAACCTGGCGCTGCCACCCGGGCGCAATCCGCAGGCCCGGGCGCTGGCCGAAAGCTGGCGGACCGGGGAAAACGGTCCCGACGGCGTGATCCGGCGCGCGCTGGCCCTGTTCGGCAGCCGCGATTTCGCCTACACGCTGCAACCGCCGCTGCTCGGCGAGCAGCCGATCGACGATTTCCTGTTCACGACCCGGCGCGGCTTCTGCGAGCACTACGCCGCCGCCTTCGTCGTGCTGATGCGGGCCGCCGGCATCCCGGCCCGGGTCGTCACCGGCTACCAGGGCGGCGAAGCCAACCCCGTCGACGGCTACCTGGTCGTCCGCCAGTCCGATGCGCATGCCTGGGCCGAGGTGTGGCTGGCCGGCGAAGGCTGGCGGCGCGTCGACCCGACCTCGGCGGTCGCCCCGGAACGCGTCGAGACCGGCGTCGCCGCCGCCCTGTCGGCCGGCGAACCGCTGCCGGCGCTGGTCCGCGTGCGCGCCGACTGGCTGCGTACGCTGCGCTACCGCTGGGAAGCCCTGAACAACGCGTGGAACCAGCACGTGATCGGCTACGACGAGCGCCGCCAGCGCGAACTGCTCGGCCGTTTCGGATTTCCCGACATCGACTGGCGCGGCCTGGCGGCCGCGCTGGGCGCCGGTTGCGGACTGCTGCTGCTCGCGCTGCTCGGCTGGGCGCTCTACCGCCGGCCGCGGCACGAGCCGGTGCAGGCGCTGTGGCGCAAGGCGCTGCGACAGCTGGCGCGAAGCGGGGTAGACTGCGCGCCCTGGGAAACCCCTGTCGCCCTCGCCCGCCGCGTCCGCGAACGGGCGCCGGCCCTCGCCGCGGATTTCGAGGCGGTCGCCGCCGCCTACCTGCGCGCCCGCTACGGCCCCGACGGCGACCTCGCCATCCTGCGCGCCGCCGTCGCGCGCCTGTCCTCACGGAGAAGAACTTGAAGTCTGTCCTCGGCCCCCTGCTGCTGGCGATCGCCGCCGCAAGCCACGCCGCCCCGCCCGCCCCGAGCTTCGCCGACGACGCCGACGTCGTCGCGTTCGCGCGCGATCTCGGCGTCCGCCACGCTTTCGACAGCGACGCGCTGCTCGCGCAATTCGCCCGCATCCGCCCCAACGAGCGCGTGCTGCAGCTGATCCGCCCGCCGGTCTCGCCGACGCAGCGCTCGTGGGAGCGCTACCGTGCCCGCTTCCTGAACGAGCGGCGGATCGACGGCGGCATCCGCTTCTGGGAGGAAAACCACGCCCGGCTGATCAAGGCCAGCGCGCTGTACGGCGTGCCCGAGGAAATCATCGTCGCGATCATCGGCGTCGAAACCGAATACGGCCGCAACACCGGCGGCTTCCGCGTGCTCGAGGCGCTCGCCACGCTGGCCTTCCGCTACCCGCCGCGCGCCGAATTCTTCCGCACCGAACTCGAACAGTTCCTGCTGCTCGCCCGCGAGAACGAGCTCGATTCGCTGGCCGTCAAGGGCTCGTACGCCGGCGCGATCGGCATTCCGCAATTCATGCCGGGCAGCCAGCGCCGCTACGCGGTGGATTTCGACGGCGACGCCCGCGTCGACCTGTCGGGCAGCGTGGACGACGCGATCGGCAGCGTCGCCCGCTTCCTCGAACAGCACGGCTGGCAGGCCGGACAGCCGGTCGCCGTGCCGGCCTTCACGAACGAGACGCCGGACCCGGCCTGGATCGAGGCCGGCATCCGGCCCAGCCTGAAGGCTGCCGACCTCGCCACGCGCGGCGTCGCCAGCCGGGCGCCCGGCGATGCGACGGTGGCGCTGATCGACCTCGCGTCGCCCGGATCGGAAACGGAATACTGGCTGGGCTTCGAGAATTTCTACGTGATCACCCGCTACAACCGCTCGAGCTTCTACGCGATGTCGGTGTTCCAGCTGGCCGAGGAAATCCGCGCCGGGTTCTGCGCCCGGCAGCCGGCTACAACAGCGAGTCCCGGGAAATATTGCCGCGCTTGATGATCTTGCGCAGCCGATCGAGGGCTTCCATCTGGATCTGGCGGACCCGCTCGCGGGTCAGCCCGAGTTCGCCGGCGATGCAGTCCAGCGTCGAGACATCGATGCCATTCAGGCCGTAGCGGCGCTCGATGATCTGGCGCTGGCGATCGGTCAGCTGACCGAGCCAGTCCTCGAGCAGCGAGCCGATCTCGCTCGAATGCAGCAGCGATTCGGGATCGCTGCTGCCGTCGTCGGCGATGATCTCGGCCATCGTGTGGTTGGGGTCGATCTCGAGCGGCGCGTCGAGCGACGCGATGTGCTCGTTCAGCGACAGCGTGCGCCGGACGTCGTCGACCGGCCGGTCGATCAGCGCGGCGACGCGTTCCACGGTCGACTCCCGGCTTTCGGCCGATTCGAGGTGGCGCATCGCGCGCAGCACGACGTTGATTTCCTTGACGACATGCACCGGCAGCCGGATGGTCCGCGACTGGTTCATGATGCCGCGCTCGATGCTCTGGCGTATCCACCAGGTCGCATAGGTCGAGAAGCGGAAGCCGCGCTCCGGATCGAACTTCTCCAGCGCATGGATCAGGCCGAGGTTGCCCTCCTCGATCAGGTCGAGCAGAGGAATCCCGCGGTTCAGGTAATGCTTGGCGATATTCACGACGAGCCGCAGGTTGTGCTCGATCATCTTCTGGCGGGCGGCGAAATCGCCGGCCCGCACGCGGCGCGTCGTCGCCAGTTCCTCGCCCGGGGTCAGCAGCGGCTTGGCGCCGATCTCGTTGAGGTAGAGCTGGGTGACGTCCTCGAGCAGCTCGATCTCCGGCGCGACCGGCTCCGGCTCGGGCAGCACCGCGTCGTCGGGCTGGCCGTCGAATTCTTCGTCGTCGAGGGTGTCGCCGACCTGGGTCATCGCTTGGGCAGGTAAGCGGCCGGATCGACCGGCTTGCCGTTCTTGCGGATTTCGAAATGCAGCTTGACCATGTCGGCGTCGGTGCTGCCCATCTCGGCGATCTTCTGGCCGCGGCTGACCGTCTGGCCTTCCTTGACCAGAATCTTGCGGTTGTGCGCGTAGGCCGACAGGAAGGTCGCGTTGTGCTTGACGATGACCAGTTCGCCGTAGCCGCGCAGCCCGCTGCCGGCATAGACGACCTTGCCGTCGCCGGCCGCGAGCACCGGATCGCCGGCCTTGCCGACGAGGTCCAGGCCCTTGTTGCCGGATTCGCTATAGACCCCGATCACCTTGCCCGGCGCCGGCCAGTGCCACGGCACGTCGTCCGGCGAGGCGGGAGTCGCGGCGGCCGGCGGCGTGGCTTCGGGCCGGGTAGCGGAAGCGGCGGGCGCATTGCCGGCCGGGGCGGCAGACGGGTTGAAGCGGGCGTAGGCTTCGTCGGAGTACGGCTCCTTGCCGACTCTCGGCTCGCGCTTCAGCTTGCCGTTGTCGGCCGGCACCGCGGGCGGCAGCGCAGCCTGAACTGCGGTCGAAGCCGAAGGCTGGTCCAGCGGGCGGGACTCGATGCCGCCGCCGATCGCGACCGGATTGGCGACGACCGCGCCGGACGTCTCGGGCGGGGCCGGCGGCGCGACGCGCAGGGATTGCCCCTCCTTGATCGCCGACGGGTTGGCCAGTCCGTTCCAGGCAGCGACGTCGCGGTAATCGACGCCATGCTCCTGCGCGATCCGGTACAGCGTGTCGCCGCGCTTGACCGTGTAATACCCCGGCCCGGTCGGCTGCGGCGCGCCGCGGCTCTGCGCCGTCGACGAACGGTCGACCGCCGCCACCGGAGGCTGGGAAAAACAACCGGCCAACAGCAGGCCGGACGACAGGACAGCGACAACTCGAATCATTGGACTCCTGGCAACAGCGGGACGAAGCGCACGGCATCGAGCCGCGTTTCGACAAATCCCTGGGGCGTTCGTTCGATAAGGCGAAGATACTGCTCCGCCGCCCCGACTGGCAAGACCAGGCGGCCGCCTTCGCGCAACTGGGCGAGCAGCGCCGGCGGAATCTGGCTGCCTGCCGCGGCGACGATGATGCTGTCGAAAGGAGCGGCCTCCGGCAAGCCGAGCAGGCCGTCGGCATGCTTCAGGCGGACGTTGAACTGCTGCAGCGTGCGCATGTTGGCCTTCGCCTTGTCGAGCAGCGGCGCCAGGCGTTCGACGGCGTACACCTCGTTGGTCAGCTGGGCCAGCACGGCAGCCTGGTAGCCGCAGCCGGCACCGATCTCGAGGGTCTTGCCCAGACCGGGACGGCCGTTGAGCAGCAGTTCGATCATCCGGGCGACGACGTAGGGCTGGGAGATCGTCTGGCCCAGCCCGAGCGGCAACGCGGTGTCCTCGTAGGCCCGCGACGCGAGGGCTTCCTCGATGAAGACGTGGCGGGGCACGGCGGCCATCGCACGCAGCACCGCCTCGTTCTTGATGCCCTGTTCGCGCAGGCGGTCGATCATCCGCGCACGAGTGCGCTGCGAAGTCATTCCGATCCCGTGCAGTGCCGCCATCATTCCATCCAGTGGCGAACCGACGACAGCTGCGCGGTATGCGTCAGGTCGATCTGCAGCGGCGTCAGCGAGGCGAAGCCGCGCTCGACCGCATTGAAGTCCGTCCCCGGCCCGGCATCCGCGGCGGCGCCGGCGGCACCGACCCAGTAGACGGTCTCGTTGCGCGGCGATTTCATCCGGACCACGGGTTCGGCCTTGTGGCGACGTCCGAGGCGGGTCACTTCGACGCCGCGGAGTTGCTCGTACGGAATATCCGGCACATTGACGTTGAGCAGCACAGGCTCGCTGATCGGATTCTCGATGAAACGCTCGACCAGGCTGGCGGCGACGTGGGCTGCGGTGGTGAAATGCCGGCCTTCGAAACTGGTCAGCGAAACCGCGAAGGACGGAATACCGAGCAGATATCCCTCGGTCGCTGCCGCGACCGTTCCCGAGTAAATCGTATCGTCGCCCATATTGGCACCGAGATTGATTCCGGAAACGATAATATCCGGCAATTCATCGAGCATCCCGGTAACGGCCAAATGAACGCAATCGGTCGGCGTTCCATTGACGAAATAGAATCCGCTGGGCGCCTTTTTCAGCATCAGCGGCCGATCCAGCGTCAATGAATTACTGGCGCCGCTGCGATTCTGCTCCGGGGCGACGACGACGATTTCGCCGAAACGGGCCAGCGCCTCGGCCAGCGCGGCAAGCCCCGGGGCGAAATAACCGTCGTCGTTGCTGAGCAGGATGCGCATGAATCAGACCAGCAGGTTATCCAGGGAACCGCCTTCGGCCTGCCAGGCCTCGACCCATTTCGGCTTGCGGCCGCGGCCGGTCCATTCGAGTTCGGCATTCTGCGGATGGCGATATTTGACCTTGACCTTGCCGCCACCCGCCGCCTTGGGGGCCTTGGCGTCGAGCAATTCCTCGATCGAAAAACCACGGGATTTGGCGAAAGCGCGCAATTCGTTCAGCGCGTTTGCCTTTTCCTGCGTTTCGCGCCGCTTCAATTCGGCCGGAATCTGCTGTTGCAAGTCACGCAATTCGGCGAGGGAAAGGGTGGACAAATCCATGATTACCTCCGGTTTTAAATAAGTGGCGACAATTTAAATTGTCCCCGTTTATTTTTCAACGGATTAAATGAAAAAACCGGCCTGAGCCGGTTTTTCAATGAATCAAATGGTCGGGGTGGCGGGATTCGAACTCGCGACCCCTTGCACCCCATGAGGGTAAAAGTGCATCCCAGAGCATCCAATAACATCCCAGCAACCAACACAACACATTGTTTTGTATGTAGAAAAAAGCCTTTACCATTCCAGCATCGTCCCATACAATCCAACCACATCCGGCAAAGTTGTGGGGGGAAATGTGGGGGGAATTCTACCCTACAGGCCTCCTCCAGACAAGGAGGCAGGCATGAGCAAGCTGACCGTCAAGGAACTTGAGGCACTAGGCAGCAAGGACCACGGCACGAAACTTCGTGAAGATGGTGGCCTGATCGGGTCAGTGCGCAGCGGTGCCAGCGGGGTGTCAGTCTACTTTGATTGGCGCTACCGCTTCGGCGGCAAGGTGAAGCAAATCGCGGTCGGCGCGTGGCCCAAGCTGTCTCTCGCATCAATTCGCTCAGAACGGGACCGGCTGAAAGTGGAGGTCGACAGTGGCTCCGACCCGACAGAACGCCGCAAAGCAGAACGACTCAGAGTCAAAGTCGACCAACTGGAAGAGATAGAAAAACAACAGAAGCGGCTTGACGAAATCGTTGCCCAGCGAACAAAGCTCACTGTCCAGGGACTCTTTGAGCACTGGGCTGAGGTTGATCTTGTACGCCGCAAGGATGGAGGAAAAGAAGTTCGGCGCATGTTCGAGAAAGATGTGCTGCCAAAGATAGGCCCCCTCTCCGTCGAAGACGTCAAAAAAGGCCATGTCACACTGGTCACAGACCCCCTGTTGGCAAGAGGCGTCAACCGGATGGCCAAAGTCGTATTTTCATTGGTACGGCAGATGTTC
>JAQUAX010000012.1 GCA_028687035.1 Dechloromonas sp.
ACCGTGCGGCGTTAATCGGGCATTTTTATGGATGTTCATTCGGGGCCTCGGAGGTTTGTTTGGTTGGCGCCTCCAATTCTCCGGGGAGATACCCCGAGTGAACAACCTACAGAGAGATCACAGCTAGCTAGCCGCCGGGCCGGGGCGGCCGCCTATTTGGCGTCGGGCTTGCCGTCCATGGTCATGATCTTCAGCTTGCACAGCCCGTGACCGATGTCGCCGTCGGAGGCGACGATCCACTTGCCGTCGGCGTCGCGTTTCAGCAGCGCTATCCGTTCGCCGTCGCCGCCGACCGTGACGGCCAGGCAGGCCTCGTTCGGCGCGGTCTTCACGAAGGCGCCGAAGCGGGCCGCATCCGGCTCCTTCAGGCCTTGCCGGACGGCTTTCTGCGCCGCCGCTTCGTCGCCGCCGAACAGGCCGCAGCCGGCCAGCAGGCAGGTGGTCAGGAAAATCGGGATTCCGGTATAGGCGGGGCGCATGGGTTTTCTCGGTCGTTTCGGATAGGCGCAGGGTAGCGGCCGGCGCCGGATGGGGCAAGCCCGTCGCGCGAGCCGCAGTTCAGCGACGCGGGATGAGCGGGATCGGCAGGCGGGCACGTCCTGCGACGAGCTGAAAGACCTGGGAGGCTGGAAGTCGCGGCAGATGGTTGACCGCTACGCCAAGTACTTTAGCGAGCACTTGGCGGCAGCGGCTTCTCGAATCGAGAATGGCCGAGGCGGTAACGTGATCGAGATGTCACGTTTCTGTCACGGAAAGACCAGAGCCGCCTGGTGGCGGCTCATAAGTCTTTGTTTCTGTGGTGGGCCCGCTGGTGTCGATTGCTTTGTAACGAGCCATGGCGCCTCCCCAAATTCAACTTCAGGTTGGAGTCTTGTTGTTCCATATGGTTCACGGCACGATGACGGCATGAATACTGTTTTTCTACAGCGTCGTTAGCATGGTGGCGTAGCATCGACGAAAACCGCATGGATGCTTTTGGGGCAGCTTGGCGATATGCTATCAGCCTATCTTTTAATAGCATTGGGCGTCGATTTGTGCTGAGCGCATTGGCGATGTTCGATAATTTTTCCATTGAAAGAATCCTGACCAATGAAACTATCCGTTTTGGCCTTAGTACTTTCTGTTCTCTTTGGTGCGGCAGCGGCTGCTGAAAAAAATCAGAAATCGAACGCGGATCTAGCGGCGGATCAACCACAAATGCAGTTACTTCTCGACGAATTTTCGAAGATTTATACTTTGGTGTCTTTGTGTGATTACCGGATCGGTGCAGTTAATCGTTATTACACAGAAAAATATCGCAATGGTATCTGGCGCGCCGCCCCCGGAAAGGTTACACGGGAAGAAACTGATCTAAGCGTGGGTGTGGCTATGGTGGTAGCTGCGACATTTGCAGAGGACGCAAAAAAAAGCGGGAAAAAACTAACAACAGCCCAATGCGCCGACATCAAGAAAGTTGTTGATGAAGAGATTCCCCGGGGTTACGATAATTAATTGCGCGCCAAAATCCTGATCTGTCAGAACGCCGGGAACCAGACTCAATTATTCAACGCTACCTTATATTTTTTCGCGCTCTCAAGGGCTTTTTTGCGCTTCTCAAGTTGATCGTATGGTGCGCCATTCAATAGATTTTGGTTATTAAAATTCTTGGCATCCATGATTCCCAGTTCCACCCGTCGAGTCTTGGCATTTCTTACGGCCAGCGTTACCCAATCCTTGGAGAAAAACGAATCAGGTTGGAATTTTCGGGCCTTTGTTTGGCCGGCACGAAGACCATTTTCCGCATCGTAGCTGTCGTAAAACACAGCACGTGCCACAGGCGTGTTACCGCCCTCTAGAAAAAGTAAGGCCTCCCACTGAACTAGGGCGTAGTCAAGTTTGCTGCCATTAGTGACCTGCACGCGGACGTCGAACTGCTCGCCGAAAAAATCCTGAGATGGCCCGGCTTCAGTCACTTCCGCCTTAACTTTCAACAACTCTGCCACTATTGGGTCGTATTGAGTCCTTAGCGCCTCCAACTTGACAATATTTTCCTGGTCGGCCGATATTTCAGCATCAAGTTCAGCGAGCGCAATTTGACGAAAGGTCTTGCCCGTGTACTTGGATTTCAGCGAATCAATGGTCTGGTCACTAACGGCCCAATCGAACGCTTCGATCTCTTCTTTCGTTGCTTCGCTGGCAGCCTGAGCAATCTTCTCCTTGTATTTTTCGACGGAGGTGAAATCTGCCGAACGGTCAAACCCCTTTCCGCAGGCAGTGAGAAAAACAACCATCAGGCAAGCAAATACACGAATTTCGTACATTCAAACTCTCCAGGCTGGATCCGACAGGCGCCAATGATATATGCCGTTGACGTTCCCGTCGATCTCCGTTTCCACGCGCGGGCGGACAGCTTCGGCCGAATTGCGGGCGTTGATTTGAGTGAATTGTTTAAATTTGTCAGGCAAAAAGACAAAAGCCCCAACCGTTTCCGGTTGGGGCTCTGACTTTGGTGGGCCCGCAGGGACTTGAACCCTGGACCAAAGGATTCGGGTTTGTGTGACTTTCGCCACTCCCTGGACTATGCCTTCACCGTAGCTTTCGCCTTAGGTGGGTGCCGTCTAGTCTCTACACCTTCAACAATGCTTTCGCATCGAAGCTTGGCTCGGCGTTGCCATATGCGTTACCGCACTTAGGGTTCGCCGAATTTGACACCATCCCATACGCAGTTTCCAAACGTATGGCACAACTTAACGCTATGAGTCCTCTGCTCTGACCAACTGAGCTACAGGCCCGAAACTACAACACCGAAAAGCCCCGAAACAGCGACCTTGCGGTTTGCCGTTCTCTGGACCAGACATGCACCAGACAACGGTTTTACTGCTGGTTCAGGTGGGGTTGAAACCACCTGAACCCTTTGAAACTAAAACAAAACTTCCTATGCGCTTCCGAGATGCAGAAGAATTATGAGTCCTCTGCTCTAACCGCTGAGCTACAGGCCCGAAAAGCTTAGTTGCCGTTCTGGTCCAGGAAGCTGCGCAGCTTGTCGGAGCGGCTCGGGTGGCGCAGCTTGCGCAGCGCCTTGGCTTCGATCTGGCGGATGCGTTCGCGGGTGACGTCGAACTGCTTGCCGACTTCCTCGAGGGTGTGGTCGGTGTTCATCTCGATGCCGAAGCGCATGCGCAGCACCTTGGCTTCCCTCGTCGTCAGCGTGTCGAGGATTTCCTTGGTGACGCCGCGCAGGCTGGAATACATCGCCGCATCGGCCGGGGCCAGCGTCGCCTGGTCTTCGATGAAGTCGCCGAGATGGGAGTCGTCGTCGTCGCCGATCGGGGTTTCCATGGAGATCGGCTCCTTGGAAATTTTCATGATCTTGCGGATCTTGTCCTCCGGCATGTCCATCTTCTGGGCCAGCGTCGCCGGATCGGGCTCGGCGCCGGTTTCCTGCAGAATCTGGCGGCTGATCCGGTTCATCTTGTTGATCGTCTCGATCATGTGCACCGGGATGCGGATGGTCCGCGCCTGGTCGGCGATCGAGCGGGTGATCGCCTGGCGGATCCACCACGTGGCGTAGGTCGAGAACTTGTAGCCGCGACGGTATTCGAACTTGTCCACTGCCTTCATCAGGCCGATGTTGCCTTCCTGGATCAGGTCGAGGAACTGCAGGCCGCGGTTCGTGTATTTCTTGGCGATCGAGATCACCAGGCGCAGGTTGGCCTCGGTCATTTCGCGCTTGGCGCGGCGGGCCTTGGCTTCGCCGGTGGACATCTGCTTGTTGATGTCCTTGAGTTCCTTCAGCGGGATGCCGATGCGTTCCTGCAGCGCGATCAGCTTCTTCTGCTCTTCCTTGATGTCCGGCGCGTTGCGGGTCAGGATCGCGACGTAGGTCTTGGGGGCGGCAGCGATTTCGCCGTCGACCCAGTCGAGATTGGTTTCGTTGCCCGGGAAGGACTGGATGAAGTGCGGACGCGGCATCTTGACGCGTTCGACGCTGATCTGCTGGATCTTGCGTTCGCAGCCGCGGACCTGGTCGACCATGCCGCGCACGCTGTCGCACAGGCGTTCGATGGTGCGCGACGTGAAGCGGATGTTCATCAGCTCGTCGGAGACCTGGCTCAGCAGCTTGAGGTAGGTCTTGTCCTGGGAGCCCTTGCTGGCCAGGGCTTTCTGCATCTTGGCGTGCAGC
This sequence comes from Dechloromonas sp., assembly GCA_028687035.1. GTDB lineage: Bacteria > Pseudomonadota > Gammaproteobacteria > Burkholderiales > Rhodocyclaceae > Azonexus. The sequence goes on from JAQUAX010000012.1 coordinate 4,163, forward strand.
GCGGCGATCGTCTTGAAGCGCTCGAGCGCGTCGGTCTTCAGCTGGAGCAGGGACGCCGACGCGGCATTGCCGCCGCCTTCGTCCTCGTCCTCGTCTTCATCCTCTTCTTCGGCGGTGTCGTCGGCGAGTTCCTCGGCCGGTGCTTGCTCGACCGCGTTCGGATCGATCAGGCCATCGACCAGTTCGTCGATGCGCATCTCGTCGGCTTCGACTTTGGCGGCCATCTCGAGGATGTCGGCGATCGTCGTCGGGCAGGCCGAGATGGCCTGGACCATGTGCTTCAGGCCTTCCTCGATGCGCTTGGCGATCTCGATCTCGCCTTCGCGGGTCAGCAGTTCGACGGAGCCCATTTCGCGCATGTACATGCGGACCGGGTCGGTCGTGCGGCCGAATTCGGAATCGACGGTGGACAGCGCCTGTTCGGCCTGCTCCTCGACTTCTTCATCGTCGGTCGCGCTGGCGGCGGTGTCCGACATCAGCAGGTCTTCCGCGGCGGGCGCCTCGTCGAAAACCTGGATGCTCATGTCGCTGAAGGTCGAGATGATGGCTTCGATACTTTCGGCGTCGACGACATCGTCCGGCAGGTGGTCGTTGATCTCCGCGTAGGTCAGGTAGCCGCGTTCCTTGCCCAGCTTGATCAGTGCCTTCAGGCGCGTCTTGCGTGCCTCGGCGTCGAGCGGTTCCGGGGTCTCGGCCATCGCTCCCTCGAGCAATGCCTTTTCTGCTGCCTTCTCCTTGGCCTTGCTGGTACGAGCCTTGGGGGCTTCCTTCGCGGTGTCTTTTGCCTTAGCCATGAACACGATCCGTTGAATTGGAGAAAACCATAAATTATACCACAACTTAGCTACGAATTCCCCGGTTCGACAGGAACTGGATGTAGGCCAGTTTTTCTGCCGCCGAGAGGCCGGCAACGCCGACCTGTTGCGCCTTGGTCTGCAGTTCGGCGAAGCGCCGCATCTGGGCGCCTTCGCGCAGGCGATGGACGGTGTCGCGAAATTCTTCCTCAGCCTCGGCTTCGTCAAACGGCGCGTCGAGAAGTTCCGATGCGGCGCTTTCGATCGCCTGTTCCTCGGGCAGTCCGCGCAGCTGTTCGCGCAGCACGGCGTAGCTGTCGGTGTCCCGGCTTTCGCCGAGCAGCGCATGCAGGCGGGCCAGCGCCGGGCGTTCCGGCGTATCCGGCAGCAGGTCGATCGGCAGTTCGCGGGCGAGCGCCGGCTTGTGCAGCACGATGCGCAGCAGGTTGCGGGTCAGCGACGGGGCGGTCCGCCGCGCCTTGGGCGGGGCGGGCGGCGTGTACGACTTCAATTCGCACAGGCGCTCGACCTCGGCCTGGGCGAAGCCGCTGGCCTCGGCCAGGCGCTTGACCAGTTGCAGGCGCAGCAGTGGCGTCGGCAGCTTCAGCAGCAGCGGCTTGGCTTCGTAGACGAGGCGGGCCTTGCCCTCCGAACTGGTCAGGTCGCAACGCTGGGCGAGTTCGCGCAGCAGGAAGTCGGACAGCGGCATGGCCTGGGCGACCTGACGGTCGAATTCGGCCTTGCCGTGGGCGCGGATGAAGCTGTCCGGGTCGTGTTCCTGGGGCAGGAAGACGAAGCCGACCTGCTTGTTGTCGGCGAGCGCCTCGAGCGCGTTCTCGAGCGCGCGCCAGGCGGCCTTGCGCCCGGCGTTGTCGCCGTCGAAACAGAACACGATGCGGTCGACCTGGCGCAGCAGCTTCTGCACGTGGGTCGGCGTCGTCGCGGTGCCGAGCGTCGCCACCGCGTTGCCGACGCCGTTCTGGGCCAGCGCGATGACGTCCATGTAGCCTTCGGTGACGATCGCGGTGTCGGTCTCGCGCAGCGCCTGACGCGCCTGGGGCAGACCGAACAGCTCGCGGCCCTTCTCGAACAGCGGAGTTTCCGGCGAATTCAGGTACTTGGGTTCGCCCTGGTCGATGATCCGGCCGCCGAAGGCGATGATGTCGCCCTTCGGGTTGACGATGGGGATCATCAGCCGGTCGCGGAAGCGGTCGTAGCGGCGCCCGGACTCGTTGTCGATGACCAGGCCGGCCAGCTTCAGCGCTTCGGCGTCGTAGTCGGGGAAGACGGTCTTCAGGTTCTGCCAGCCGTCGGGGGCATAGCCGATGCCGAAGCGGGCGGCGATTTCGCCGCTCAGACCGCGCTTCTTGCAGTAGTCGATGGCGCGCGGCGAGCGCTTCAGCTGCTCCTTGTAGTAGGCCGCGGCACGCGCCATGACCTCGACCAGGTTGCGCGTCTGGCCGTGCTTTTCCGGACTGAAACCGTCGCTTTCGGGGACGGTCATGCCGACCCGCGAGGCCAGTTCGCGGACCGCATCGACGAAACCGATGCCCTGGTATTCCATTGCGAAGCCGATCGCCGTGCCGTGTGCGCCGCAGCCGAAGCAGTGGTAGAACTGCTTGGTCGGGCTGACCGTGAAGGACGGCGTCTTCTCGTTGTGGAAAGGGCAGCAGGCGGCGTAGTTGGCGCCGGCCTTCTTCAGCGGGACGTAGCTGTCCACCAGGTCGACAATGTCGATCCGGGCCAGCAGGTCCTGGATGAAGGACTCGGGGATCATGGGGCTCAGCCGGCCAGTGCCGCCTTGACCAGTCGGGAGACCTCGGCCATGTCGGCCTTGCCGGCCAGACGCGGCTTCAGCGCACCCATCAGCTTGCCCATGTCGGCCGGGCCCTTGGCGCCGGTTTCGGCGACGGCGGCGGCAACGGCAGTTGCGATCTCGTCGCTGCCCATCTTTTCCGGCAGGTAGGCGGACAGTACGCCGATCTCGAACTGTTCGGCGTCGGCCAGTTCCTGGCGGCCGGCGGCAAGATATTGCGCGACGCTGTCCTTGCGTTGCTTGACCAGTTTTTCGATGACGGCGGTTACCGCGGCGTCGTCGAGTTCGATGCGTTCATCGACCTCGCGCTGCTTGATTGCGGCCAGCAGCAGGCGGGTTGCGGCCAGGCGGGCGCTGTCCTTGGCCTTCATGGCCGTCTTCATGTCTTCGGTAATGCGGGCTTTGAGACTCATTTCGGGCTTTCTGAAACGAAAAAGCCGCCTGCGGGTTAGGCGGGCGGCTCCTTGTGCAACTGAAGGTACTCGATCAGTACAGCTTCGGCGGCAGGGTCATGCTGCGGATGCGTTTGTGGTGACGCTTGACGGCGGCAGCCAGCTTGCGCTTGCGCTCGGCCGTGGGCTTCTCGTAGAACTCACGGGCGCGCAGCTCGGTCAGGAGACCCGTCTTTTCGACAGTACGCTTGAAGCGGCGGATGGCCACTTCGAACGGCTCGTTTTCCTTGACACGAATGTTCGGCATATAAATCACCCCCTTCCGTCAGGCGCCTGCCAGGTCAAGTAAACGGCAGTGCGCGCAAAATTTGTTCCGCAGGTTTGCGGGTAGCCGAGCATTCTATGCGAGAAAAGCTTTGCCGATCAAGTGCTAAAATGCGCCCCCATGTTAGTCCTCGGTATTGAATCTTCCTGCGACGAGACCGGCATCGCGCTCTACGACAGTGCTGCCGGCCTGCTTTCCCATGCCCTGCATTCGCAGGTGGCGATGCATGCCGAGTACGGCGGCGTCGTTCCCGAGCTGGCGTCGCGCGACCATATCCGGCGCGTCGTGCCGCTGCTGCGCGACGCGCTGGCCCGTGCCGGGCGGACGCTGGCCGACGTCGATGCGGTGGCCTACACCCGCGGCCCCGGTCTGGCCGGCGCGCTGCTGGTCGGCTGCGCCTTCGCCGAGGCACTGGCGCTGGCGCTCGACAAGCCGACGATGCCCGTGCATCACCTCGAAGGCCACCTGCTGTCGCCGCTGCTGTCGGCCGATCCACCGGAATTCCCGTTCATCGCGCTGCTCGTGTCCGGCGGCCACACGCAGCTGATGAAGGTCACCGGCGTCGGCGAATACGAACTGCTCGGCGAAACGCTGGACGACGCAGCCGGCGAAGCCTTCGACAAGAGCGCCAAGCTGCTCGGCCTGCCTTACCCGGGCGGCGCGCTGCTGTCGAAACTGGCCGAGTCCGGCGATCCCGGCCGCTACGAGCTGCCGCGGCCGATGCTGCATTCGGGCGACCTGAACTTCAGCTTTTCCGGCCTGAAAACGGCGGTGCTGACGCTGGTCCGGGAGCAGGGCGAGACCTTGACCGAACAGTTCCGGGCCGACGCGGCGCGTGCCTTCCAGGAGGCGATCGTCGAGGTGCTGGTCAAAAAATCGATGAAGGCGATGAAGCAGACCGGCCTGCGCCGCCTGGTCGTCGCCGGCGGCGTCGGCGCCAACCGCCAGTTGCGGTCGACGCTCGATGCCGAGGCAAAACGCCGGCGGCTGCGCGTCCATTATCCGGAACTCGAGTTCTGTACCGACAACGGCGCGATGATCGCGCTGGCCGGCGCGTTGCGCCTGGCGGCGGGCAGCCCGGTGAAACCGGCCGGGGCGTTTGCGGTGCAGCCGCGCTGGCCGCTGGAATTTGCGCAACGAAGTTGTTAAAATAGAAAATATGTAAAAAACGTACACTGGAGGTGCGCGATGAGTCCCCTGATCCTGATCGTCGACGATTGCGATTTCACCGCGATCTATCTGGAGGGCCTGATCGGCGACCAATACCGGATACGCCACTGCGCCGACGGCGAGAGCGGTGTGGCCGCGGCGCTCGCCGAACTCCCGTCCGTCGTGCTGATGGACGTCGAGATGCCCGGCATGGACGGCTACATGGCCTGCCGCCTGCTCAAGGAGAACCCGGTCACCCGCGACGTGCCGGTGATCTTCCTGTCGGCCCGCGTCGAACCCGCCGACCGGCTGGCCGGCTACGAGGCCGGCGGCGAGGATTACATCGCCAAGCCTTTCGAGCCGGACGAACTGACCCGCAAGATCGACGTCCTGCTGCGCAACCACCAAAAGAACCGTGAACTGACCCAGCGCGTCCAGTGGGCGACCGATGCCGCGATGACCGCGATGTCCAACGTCGGCGACAGCGGCATCATCATGCGCCTGCTTGCCGAAATGATGGCCAGCCTCGATTTCCGCTCGGTTGCCGACTGCATCATGCGCGCGATGGAGGCTTTCGAACTCGACGTGTCGCTGCAGCTGCGCGGCGGCGACGAAACGCTGTCGTGGTCCCGCGAGGGCGTTTGCTCCCCGCTCGAGGAGTCGGTGCTCGGCAACATGGCCAGTTGTGCCCGGATCGTCGATCTCGGCGCACGCTCGGCCTTCAACTATCCGCGGGTCAGCATCATTGTCCGCAACATGCCGCGCACGAACCCGGAGCACTATGGCCGGGTCAAGGACAACCTAGCCAAAGTCGCCGAGGCCGTCGATGTCCACCTGCAGTCGCTGGGCCGGGTCAAGTCGGCGTTGCGCCGCGGCGACAAGCTGCTCGACCTGTTGCAGCGCAACATGGACCGCCTGCAGGAAATCGAATCCCGCTACCGGACGCAGCGTGCCGCCAGTTCGCAGATCCTGAACAGCCTGGTTGAGGACATCGAGCGTTCCTTCGTCAGCCTCGGGCTGACCGAGGCGCAGGAGCGCGATCTGCAGGAGCGCGTCCGCAATGCGATCGACGAAGCCCAGTCGCTTTACGACCAGGAGGTTGAGGCCGACGGGGCGATGCGTTCGCTGACCGAGGAATTCAATGCGGTGCTCGCCGAGGAAAGCCGCGAGCGCGAGGCGCTGCGCGCGGCGAGCGCTGCGGTGCCGCAGGCCGTTGCCGCGGCAGATTCCGGCGACAGCTCGATCGAGCTGTTCTGATTTTTCCAGACCGCGGACAGGTTGCCGTCCGGCGGCCTGTCCGGACGAGGTTTCGTCATGTCCTTTCGCTCTCCCGATCGGCCGCCCGTGCTCAGCACGCTGCTGATCTGCCTCGGACTGCTGCTGCTCGGCATCGTCGTCGTCCGCCATCAATTGACTGTCGTCCGGACGGAGGCTGTCGACCATCTGCAGATGATCGCCCGCCTGAAGGTCGATCAGGTTGCCCGCTGGGTCGACGAGCGGCGCGGTGACGCCCGCGTGCTGGCCGAGGCCGGCCTGCCCGGCGATGTCCGCGGCTGGCGCTACGGCGAGCGTTCCGACCGCCTGCAGCAGCTGGGCAGGCGGCTGGAGGAATACCGCAAGGCCTACGGCTACCTGGCCGTGTTGCTGGTCGATGCCGAGGGGCGCGTGCTGGTCCGGCGTGGTGACGCGGCGGGCGAAGGGCCGGACCTGCCGCCCGAAGCGCGTTCGGCGCTGAGCCGGGCGCTGGATTCCGGCCAGCCGGCGATGACCGACTTCTACGCCGCTCCCGGCGGACGGGGCCGCATCCATCTCGACTTCGTGGCCCCGCTCGGCGGCGAAGACGAGAAGCTGGCCGTCGTGCTGCGCACCGATACGCAGCATTTCCTGTTCCCCTACCTGAAGAACTGGCCGGCGCCGAGCGAGAGCGGCGAGGCGCTGCTGCTGCGTGCGGCCGGCAGTCGGCTGCAGGTGGTCAACGAATTGCGTCTGCGCGAACAGGCGCCCTTCGAACTGCTGGTCGACCCGATGCAGGCGGCGCTGGCCGAAGCGACCGACTACCGGCAGATCGCGGTCAACCAGGTCCTGATGCCGATTTCCGGCGTCGGCTGGAGCCTGCTGGTCAAGGAGGATCGCAGCGACGCCTACCGCCGGTCGTTCTGGGAAATCGCGATGCTGGTCACCGCCGATCTTCTGCTGATGCTGATCGTCGTGACCGCCAATTACCTCCGCTACCAGCGCGTCAAGCTGATGCGCAGCGATTTCCTGAACGCCCAGCAGGCCAGCCAGCTCGAGGCGCAGGCCCACGAGCGCGAGATCAACCAGCGTTTCATGGACATCGTGCTGGCGTCGACGGACTGGATCTGCGAAGCCGACCGGGCCTGGCGGTTCACGTGGGTGGCCGATTCGGTGCGCGAACTGCTCGGCTATGCGCCGCAGGAGCTTTACGGCCGCGACCTGTTTTCGCTGATGCCGCCGGCGGCCGCCGCGCAGGCGCGCGCGGAGTTCGAGCGCCGCGCCGGGCAGGGCGACGCGGTCGACGACCTGGACGTGCAGATTCTCGACCGGGCGGGCCGGCTGCATTATTTCGTCTTCAACGCCCGGCCCGTCCTCGGCCCGGACGGCGAACCCGCGGGCTACCGCAGCGTCGCCCGCGACGTCACGCAGCGCCGCGAACGCGACGCGATGATCCGTCGCCTGTCGCTGGCCATCGAGCAGAGCATGAACTCTGTGGTGATCTGCGATGCCGAGCGCCGGATCGAGTTCGTCAACGATGCCTACTGCCGGATGACCGGTTACGAACGCGAGCAGATCGTCGGCGTTCGGGCCGGCTTCAACGCCTCCGGCGATACGCCGCAGGCGACGCTCGACTCGCTGGGCGCGGCGGTCCGCGCCGGCGAACTGTGGCGCGGGCGCCTGTACAACCGCCGCAAGGACGGCGAGGTCCGCGTCTACCAGACCTCGGTGTCGCCGGTCCGCCAGCCGGACGGCAGCATCACGCACTATCTCGGCATCCAGGAGGACATCACCGAAGTCGAGCAGCAGCGCGACGAACTCGAACTGCACCGGCATTTCCTGCAGCAGATGGTCGACGAGCGGACCCGCCAGCTCGACGAGGCGCGGGCCGCCGCCGAGCGCAGCAGCAAGCTGCTCGACGAGGCCGTCGCCAGCATCCCGCAGGGGCTGGTCATTTTCGATGCGGAAGACCGGCTGGTCAGTTGCAATACCGCATACCGCGACATGTTCCGCCATGTCGCCGGGCGGGTGCTACCCGGCATGCGCTTTGCGGAGTTGCTCGACATCATGCGGCATGAAGGGTTGCTGCCGGATGCGGCCGAAGCCGGCCAGGCCTGGTTCGACGAACGCCTGCGCCGCCACCGCGAAGCCGACGGAAGTCCGCTGATCCAGTTGATCGGCGGACGGCATTACCTGGCAACCGAAATCCGGACGCCGAGCGGTTACCTGGTCGGCAGCCGGATCGACATCACCGCCCAGAAGGAGGCCGAAGCGCAGCTTGCCGAGGCGCGCGATGCGGCCGACGCGGCGAACCGCGCGAAGAGCCAGTTCCTGGCCAACATGAGCCACGAAATCCGGACGCCGATGAATGCCATCATCGGCCTGTCGCGCCTGTGCCTGCAGACCGAGCTGGCACCGCGGCAGCGCGAGTACGTGACCAAGGTCAACCGGGCGGCCAACCTGCTGCTCGGCATCATCAACGACATCCTCGACTTTTCGAAGGTCGAGGCCGGCAAGCTCGACATCGAGCACATCCCGTTCAGCCTCGACGACGTCGTCGGCAATGCGGCGTCGATGTTCGCGCCGCTGCTCGCCGAGCGCGGCATCGCCCTCGACATCGCGGTCGGCGACGACGTGCCGGCCCACCTGATCGGCGACCCGTTGCGCCTCGGGCAGGTGGTGATCAACCTGCTCAGCAATGCCGCCAAATTCACCGAGCGGGGCAGCGTCCGCCTGGAAATCCGCTGCATCGAGGCGAGCGCCGACGCTGCCGGGATCGAGTTCGCGATCGCCGACACGGGGATCGGCATGTCGCCGGAGCAGCTCGGCCGCCTGTTCCAGGTCTTTTCGCAGGGCGATTCGACGATTACCCGCAAGTACGGCGGCACCGGACTCGGGCTGACCATCAGCCGCGAACTGGTCGGCCTGATGGGCGGCCGCATCGAGGTCGAGAGCACGCCCGGGGTGGGCACCCGCTTCCGCTTCGCGCTGCGCTTCCCGCTGGCGACCCGTCCGGATGTCCCGCTGCTCGCCGAAGTGGCCGGCAAGGTTCGCGTGCTGGTCGTCGATGACCACCAGATGAGCCGCGTCGTGCTCGGCCGGATGCTGGAAAAATCCGGTTTCACGGTCGAGGCGGCCGCTTCCGGGGAGGAGGCGCTGCGGCTGGCCGGGGCGGCCGGGACGCCGTTCGGCCTGATCCTGATGGACTGGCGGATGCCGGGCATGGACGGTCTGGAGACGGTGCGCCGCCTGCAGCTCGATCCGCGCTACCGGAGCGTGCCGGTGGTCATGGTCACCTCGGCGGAATTCGAGGAAATCCGGGAAGTGCAGGAGGCCGGCATCCATCGCTACCTGTTCAAGCCGGTACGCAGCGAATTGCTGCTCGAGATGCTGCGCGAGGTTTTCGGCCCGGCGAGCGTCGCTGCCGAAACGCCGTTCGCGGGCCGGGGGCGGCGCGTGCTGCTGGTCGAGGACAACGAGTTCAACCAGGATGTCGCCCGCGAGCTGCTCGCCGGCGAAGGCCTGGTCGTCGATGTCGCCGGGGATGGCCGGCAGGCGCTCGCCGCGCTCGAACGCCAGGCCTACGACCTGGTGCTGATGGACATGCAGATGCCCGTGATGGACGGCATCACGGCGACCCGGGCGATCCGCGCCCAGGCCCGTTTCGCCGGGCTGCCGATCGTTGCGATGACCGCCAACGCGCTGCCGGCCGAGCGCCAGGCCTGCCTGGAAGCCGGCATGAACGACTTCGTCACCAAGCCGGTGATGCCGGAGGACCTGAAGCGGGCGCTCGCCGCCTGTCTGCCCGAGCATCCGGCCGCCAATCCGGAAAAGCCGGCGGAAGCGCCGGCCGACGGGGCGCCGGAGGCCGGGGCGGCGGTGGTGTTCGATCTCGAGGTCGCGCTGAAATTCGTCAAGGGCAAGCGCGAGCTGCTGCTGCGCCTGCTCGACAATTTCGTGCGCAGCCAGGCTGGCGTGATGGCGCAGCTGCGCGACGGCGTGGCCGCCGGGGATGCCGCGGTCGTGCTGCGCGCCGCGCACACGCTGCGCGGCATGGCGGGGACGCTGGGGGCGACGGCGCTCAGCGCGGCGGCGGAAGGCGTCGAGATGCCGTTGAAGGCGGAGCGGCCGCTGGCCGACATGGCCGGCGCGGTCGCCGAGCTGGAGCGCGAGGTGGCGCGTGCGCTGGAGGCGGTGGATGGCGTCCGCGCGCAGCTGGCCGGCTGACGGCTAGCCCTTCTTCTTGGCGCCGATCTTCGATTCCTGGCCGGCGAGCAGCCGCTGGATGTTCTGCCAGTGCTTGCCGATCAGCGCCAGCGCCAGCAGGCCGACGACGACGACCTGGCCGCCGGCGCCGTGCATCAGTACCGAGAACAGCGGCGCCGCGGCGGCGGCGGCGATCGCGGCGAGCGACGAATAGCGCGACGCAAAGGCGACGAACAGCCAGGTCGCCAGCACGGCCAGGCCGAGCAGCGGGTCGAGCGCGAGCAGCACGCCGGCGGCGGTGGCGACGCCCTTGCCGCCCTTGAACTTCAGGAAGACCGGGAACAGGTGGCCGGCGAACACGGCGAGCGCGACCAGGCCGACCTGGAGGTCGGACAGGCCGAGTTTCTGCGCGACGATCACGGCGACGGCGCCTTTGGCGGCATCGCCGATCAGTGTGAAGAGCGCGGCCTTCTTGTTGCCGCTGCGCAGCACGTTGGTTGCGCCGGGGTTGCCCGAGCCGTAGCTGCGGGGATCGGCCAGGCCGAACAGTTTGGACGCGACCATCGCGAAGGGAACGGAGCCGAGCAGGTAGGCGGCGACGAGAGCGAACAGGGTTTCCATGGGCAAGCGGGACCTTGGGGTACAATCGCGGCGGATTTTACACCCCGGACCCCGGTCGACCGCCCCATGGACATCATTTTCATCGAAGAACTGCGCGCCGAGACGTGGATAGGCATCTATCCGCGCGAGAAGGCGATGCCGCAGACGGTCGAGATTTCACTGCAGATCGGGGTGTCCACCGCGTCGGCCGGCGCCAGCGACGACATCCGCGACACCGTCGATTACGCGGTCGTCGTCGAGCGCCTGCGCCGCGACCTGTCGGCCAGCCACTTCAACCTGCTCGAGAAGCTGACCGAGCACATCGCGACCTACCTGCTCGAGAACTTCGCCGCCCACTGGGTCCGCGTGTCGGTCGCCAAGCTGGGCATGATGCCCGGCGTCAAGCGGGTCGGCGTCGTCATCGAGCGTTCCGTCTAGACCGCTGCCGCGAGCAGCGCCATCACCGCGAAGCCGGCGGCCAGGCCGGCCGTGCCGGCCGCCTCGCGGCCCGGCCGGTGCGAGGCCGGGATCAGTTCGTGGCTGACCACCCAGAGCATCGCCCCGGCCGCCGCGGCGAGCGCCAGCGGCAGCGCGGCGCCGGCGACGCTGCCGGCGATCACCCCGAACAGGCCGCCGACCGGCTCGACCAGCCCGGTGCCCAGCGCGAGCGCCGCGGCGCGCAGCGGGCCGGCGCCGAGTGCGACCATCGCGCTGGCGACGATCCAGCCTTCCGGAATGTTCTGCAACGCGATGCCCAGGCTCATCCCGTGGTCGGCACCGGCAGCCCCGGCGACGCCGACGGCGAGGCCTTCCGGCACGTTGTGCAGCGCGATTGCGGCGACCACCAGCGCGACCTGCGGCTGGCCGCCGTTGCGCTCGACGGTCTCGACGTGCTCGTGCGGCAGGCGGCGGTCCATGCGCTGCATCACCGCGGCGCCGGCGAGCAGGGCGCCGGCGGTGGCGATGCCGAGCAGCCACGGCGATCCGCTGGCGGCGACCGTCTGCACGGCCGGCACGAGCAGCGAGAACAGGCTGGCGGCGAGCATCATGCCGCCGGCCAGGCCGAGCATCGGCGCCATCAGGCGTTCCGACGGCCGGCGCAGGAAGAGCAGCGGGAGCGCGCCGAGTCCGGTGGCGAGGCCGGCGAACAGGCTGGCCTGCAGCCCCTGGGCGGCCATCGGGTGGGCGGCCAGCCAGATCGCCGCCTGTTCGATGCCGAAGGCCAGGGCGACGACGGCCATCGCGAGGCCGATCCACAAGTGGCGGCGGGTGGCGGGGCGGGCGTAGTGCCGGGCGACGAGCTGGGTCATGGCGTTTCTCCTTGGTGACGGAGAAACTTTAATGATCGCGGCTCGATAGCTCCAATCGATTGATTAAATCAGTTCGATTGTTTTTAAGAATCAGTCGGCCAGTGCGGCGCTGACCTGCTGCGGTGCCAGCGTGCGCAGGATGTCGTGCGGGTGGATGCCGACCAGGTAGCCGCGCCGGCCGCCGTTGATGTAGATCAGCGGCAGGTCGAGGATGCTTTTCTCGATATAGACCGGCATCTTCTTCTTCGTGCCGAACGGGCTGGTGCCGCCGACCAGGAAGCCGGTATGGCGGTTGGCGACTTCCGGCTTGCACGGCTCGACCTTCTTGCAGCCGATCTGGCGGGCGAGTTCCTTGGTCGATACCTTGCGGTCGCCGTGCATCAGCACGACCAGTGGCCGGGCGGCCTCGTCCTCGAAGATCAGCGTCTTGACCACCGCGTGCTCGTCGACATTCAGCTCGCGGGCGGAAACCTTCGTGCCGCCGTGTTCCTCGTAGGCGTACAGGTGGCTGGAATAGGGCACCTTGTTCGCCTTCAGGAACTTGGTGGCCGGGGTTTCGGGGGCGTGTTCGTTCTTGCTCATGGACGGAATTCTACCCGCGCGGGTGGTGCACCGCGTGCAGCGCCTTCAGCCGCTCGCGGGCGACGTGGGTGTAGATCTGCGTGGTCGTGATGTCGGCGTGGCCGAGCAGCAGCTGGACGACGCGCAGGTCGGCGCCGTGGTTCAGCAGGTGGGTCGCGAAGGCGTGGCGCAGCACGTGCGGCGACAGCCGGGCGGCGTCGATGCCGGCCACCGGCGCATAACGCTTGACCAGCTGCCAGAAGGCCTGGCGCGTCATCGCGTCGCCGCGCCCGGTGACGAACACCGCGTCGCTGTGCCGGCCTCGCAGCAGCGCGACGCGGCCTTCCTTCAGGTAGTCGGCGATCCAGGCGATGGCCGTCTGGCCGAGCGGTACCAGGCGTTCCTTGCTGCCCTTGCCGAGCACGCGCAGCACGCCGTCGGCCAGCGAGATCTCGTGCAGCTTCAGGCCGACCAGTTCGGAGACGCGCAGCCCGGTCGCGTACAGGGTTTCCAGCATCGCGCGGTCGCGCTGGCCGAGCGGCGTCGCGACGTCGGGCGCGGCAAGCAGCGCCTCGACCTGCTTTTCCGAAACGACCTTGGGCAGGCGCGACGGGCGGCCCGGATTGGCCAGCGCCAGCGTCGGGTCGGCGGCGAGCCGGCCGCGCGCCAGCTGCCAGCGGAAGAAGCGGCGCAGCGTCGCCAGGTAGCGGGCCTGCGACGCCGGGCGGGTGTTCCGGGCGAGGTGGGCGACGAAGGCGGCCAGGGTTTCCGGCCGGGCGTCGAGCAGCGCCTCGTGCCCGTGCTCGGCGAGCCAGGCGGCGCAGCGCGCGAGGTCGGAGCGGTAGCTCGCCAGCGTCGCCTTGGCCAGGCCGTCTTCCAGCCACAGCGCGTCGCAGAAGGCGTCAGCCTCGGCGAGGTCAGCGGGGGAGGCTGCCTTCATGGCGCAGCAGCCAGCGCTTGACCTCGAGCAGGAAGCCGCCGCCGTGGCGGTTGAAGCCGCCGAGGCCGCCGCCGGCGGCGACGACGCGGTGGCACGGGACGACCAGCGGGTAGGGGTTGGCGCCGCAGGCCTGGCCGACGGCGCGCGGCGCGTTGTTCAGCGACTGCGCGAGTTCGCCGTAGGTGCGCGTGGCGCCGGTCGGAATCGCCGCGATCTGCGCCCAGACGCGGCGCTGGAACGCGGTGCCGGCCGGCTTCAGCGGCAGGCCGAAGACGAAGGCCGGGTCGGCCAGCCAGGCGTGCAGCTGGCGCGCCGCCTCGGCGGCGAGCGGGCCGTCCGCGGCGCGTTCGGCCTGCGGCTCGAGGAACTCGATCAGGCTGATCTCGTCGTCGTCACACTGCACGCCGAGCGCGAAGCCGGGGGCGGCGACGATGGCCTGATAATCCGCGGTCGACATGCTCAGAAGGCCGAAATCCCGGTCTGCGCCCGGCCGAGGATCAGCGCATGGACGTCGTGCGTTCCCTCGTAGGTGGTGACCGACTCCAGGTTGACCATGTGCCGGATGATGCCGAATTCGTCCGAAATGCCGTTGCCGCCCAGCATGTCGCGGGCGTGGCGGGCGATTTCCAGCGCCTTGCCGGTGCTGTTGCGCTTGAGCAGCGAAACGAGTTCCGGCGTCGCGCTGCCGTCGTCCATCATGCGGCCGAGGCGCAGCGCGCCCTGGATGCCGAGGGCGATCTCGGCCTGCATGTCGACCAGCTTCTTCTGGATCAGCTGCGTGGCCGCGAGCGGCCGGCCGAACTGCTGGCGATCCAGCGTGTATTGCCGTGCGGTGTGCCAGCAGCTTTCGGCGGCGCCGAGGGCGCCCCAGGCGATGCCGTAGCGCGCGCTGTTCAGGCAGGTGAACGGCCCCTTCAGGCCGCTGGCGCCGGGCAGCTGGTTTTCGGTGGGAACGAAGACCTCGTCCATGACGATGTCGCCGGTCACCGACGCGCGCAGGCTGACCTTGCCGTGGATCACCGGCGCGCTCAGGCCGGGCATGCCCTTTTCGAGGATGAAGCCGCGCAAGGCGCCTTCGTCGTCCTTGGCCCAGACGATGAAGACGTCGGCGATCGGCGAATGGGTGATCCAGTTCTTGCGGCCCGACAGCTTCCAGCCGCCGGCCACGCTGCGCGCACGCGTGGTCGCGCTGGACGGGTCGGAGCCGGAATCCGGTTCGGTCAGGCCGAAGCAGCCGATCAGCTCGCCCTTGCCGAGTTTCGGCAGGTATTTCTGCTTCTGCGCCTCGCTGCCGAATTCGTGAATCGGCACCATGGTCAGCGAGGATTGCACGCTGAGCAGCGTGCGGTAGGCCGAATCGACGTATTCCATCTCGCGCGCGATCAGGCCGTAGGACACGTAGTTCAGCCCGGCGCCGCCGTATTGCGGCGGCAGCGTCGCGCCGAGCAGGCCCATGTCGCCCATCTCGCGGAAAATGGCCGAATCCGTGCGTTCACCGCGGAAGGCCTCGAGAATGCGCGGCGCCAGCGCCTTCTGCGCGAAGCTGCGCGCCGCGTCGCGGACCAGCCGCTCGTCGGCGGCCAGCTGGCTGTCGAGCAGGAAGGGATCGGCCCAGTCGAAGGCGGGCTTAGCCACGGACGTGTCCGTCGCCGAGAACGACCCACTTCTGGCTGGTCAGCCCCTCGAGGCCGACCGGGCCGCGGGCGTGGATCTTGTCGGTCGAGATGCCGATCTCGGCGCCCAGGCCGTACTCGAAACCGTCGGCGAAACGCGTCGAGGCGTTGATCATCACCGAGCTCGAATCGACCTCGCGCAGGAAGCGCATCGCCTTCGGATGGTTCTCGGTGACGATGGCCTCGCTGTGGTGCGACGAGTAGTGGTTGATGTGGGCGATCGCCTCGTCGATGCCGGATACGACCTTGACCGAGATGATCGGCGCCAGGTATTCGGTGTGGTAATCCTCTTCCGTCGCGGCGACGGCGTTCGGTACCAGTGCCTGCGTTTCGGCGCAGCCGCGGATCTCGACGCCCTTCGCGGTCAGCATCGCGGCGACCGGCGGCAGCAGCGTCGCGGCGACCGCGCGGTCGACGAGCAGCGACTCGGCGGTATTGCAGGTCCCGTAGCGCTGGGTCTTGGCGTTCTCGACGATCTTCAGCGCCTTGGCCGGATCGGCCTCGCTTTCCAGGTAGACGTGGCAGTTGCCGTCCAGGTGCTGGATCATCGGCACGCGCGATTCGGCGAGCAGGCGCGCGATCAGGCCCTTGCCGCCGCGCGGCACGATGACGTCGACGAATTCGCGCATGGTGATCAGTTCGCCGACCGCGGCGCGGTCGGTGGTGTCGATGACCTGCACGCATTCGGCGGGCAGGCCGGCAGCCTGCAGGCCTTCCTGGACCAGTGCGGCGATCGCGCGGTTGGAACGGATCGCTTCCGAGCCGCCGCGCAGGATCGCCGCGTTGCCGGATTTCAGGCACAGCGCCGCGGCGTCCGCGGTGACGTTCGGGCGGGCTTCGTAAATGATGCCGATGACGCCGAGCGGCACGCGCATCTTGCCGACCTGGATGCCGGACGGACGGAACTTGATGTCGTTCATCTCGCCGATCGGGTCGGGCAGCTTGGCGACCTGTTCGACGCCTTCGGCCATGCCGTCGACGCCCTTGTCGGACAGCGTCAGGCGGTCGAGCATCGCGGCTTCCAGCCCGGCAGCGCGGGCGGCGGCGAGGTCTTCCTGGTTGGCGGCGATCAGCGCCGCCTTGTCGCGGCGGATCGCGGCGGCGATGTGCAGCAGCGCGGCGTTCTTCTCGGCGGTCGTCGCCATCGCCAGCCGGCGCGAGGCGGCACGGGCCTGGCGGCCGACGGTCTGCATGTAGTCCTTGATATCCATGGCGTTTCGGGGCTTGCGAAAAGACCGATTATAGCCAGCTAATTCAGCGGGAACTTCCGGAAGCGGGTAAACTCTTATCCGCAACGACAACAGGGGTTTCCATCGAGGAACAGATGGCCGAAAAACTGATACTGCCGACCGAAGTCAAGGTCTGCGCAACCTGCAGCTACTGGGACGGCGAACGTCGCGTGGATGCGGAAATGAAGGTGGTGGTGGTCTCCGAGGAGTGCTCCGGCGAGTGCCTCGCCCAGGAAGCGGTCAAACCCGGCCTGCACGACGTGCGCCGCGAATGCACCTGCATCTGGGAAGACCTGAACCCCGATGCGCCGGCCGACAAGGCCGCCTAGACCCTGATCGCGGCGAGGCGCAGGCCGAGCCGCAGGAATTCTTCCCAGATATTGCCCTGGCCGATACCCTTGGCCAGACGGTCGACGCGGCCGGCGTGGCGCAGCGCTTCTTCCAGCGCCGCGGTGGACAACCGCTGCACGGCCTTTTTGACCGGCCCCTGGCGCGGTCCCCAGACCTTCGCATCCTTCAGCAGCTGGTCGAGAGGCCGTCCTGCGTCCAGGCCGAAGCGGATGCCGGCCAGCGCGCGGATTTCCTCGCTCATCGCCCACAGTACCAGCGGCGGCGCTTCGCCTTCCTGCATCAGCCCGTTCAGCGTCCGGGTCAGGCGGGCGACGTCGCCGGACAGCAGTGCGTCGCGCAGTCCCTCGATATCGTAGCGGGCGACGTTGAGCACCGCATCGCGGACCTGGGCCAGGCTGAGCGGGCCGGCCGGGTAGAGCAGCGCGAGTTTCTGGATTTCCTGGTGCGCGGCGAGCAGGTTGCCTTCGACGCGCTCGGCGACGAACTTCAGGCTCTCCATGTCGGCCGACTGCTGCTGGCGGCGCAGCCGGCCGGCGATCCAGCCGGGCAGCTCGGCGAGCGGCGGCGCGTTCAGCTTGACCGCGACGCCGGCATTGACCAGGGTCGTGAACCAGGCCGCCTTTTCCTCGCGCCAGTCGAGTTCCGGCAGCGTGACCAGCAGCAGGTTGTCCGGCGACAGGTTCTGGCACCAGGCCTGCAGCGCCGCGCCGCCATCCTTGCCCGGCTTGCCGTTGGGGATGCGCAGCTCGATCAGCTTGCGGTCGCCGAACAGCGACAGGTTGCCGCCGGCGGCGAGCAGCTGGCCCCAGTCGAACTGCGGCAGCACGGTCAGCACCTCGCGTTCGCCGTAGCCGGCGGCGCGCGCCCGGGCACGGATCGCGTCGGCCGCCTCCAGCACGAGCAGCGGCTCGTCGCCGTACAGCACGTAGAGCGGACGCAACTCGCGCTCGAGATGCGCCGCGAGCTGTTCGCCCTTCAGCAGCATCAGTCGGCGTCTTCCCTGTTCGGGTCGAGCGGCTTGACGACGCTGAGCCGGCGCATGATCTGGCCGACCAGGTCGGTGTGCATGTCGCGCCAGAGCAGGTTTTCCTCGATGTCCTTGGCGAGCACCTTGGAGTCGTCGTGGGTCACGTCGCGGACCAGCGTGATTTCGTTGGGCGGCACCAGCACCTTGCCCTCCGGCGTGATCACGCGGAACGTGTAGGTCAGCGTCAGCCGGTATTCGCGGACGCGGCCCAGCGAGTTGATGCTGAGGATGGACTTCTGGCGCTGGTCGCCGAGCTGCTGGAAGACCGCCTCGGCGGCCTTCGGCTCATCGACGATCTCGGTCGATCCGGTCGCCTTGATGTGGCGCTGCAGCCAGACGTTGACGTCGGCGGTCTCGGGCAGCGCGATGAACATCGTCTTGTAGGGAAGCTGGGCGCTTGCCGCTCCGCGCAGCTGGAAGCCGCAGCCGGCGACGGCCGCGGCGAGGATCAGGGCGAACAGGAAGCGCATCGGGGCTCCTCAGGCGACGATATTGACCAGGCGGCCGGGGACGACGACGACCTTCTTGGCCGGCCGGCCTTCCATGAACTTCACGGCGCCTTCGGAGGCCAGCGCGGCGGCTTCGATCGTCGCCTTGTCGGCCTCGGCGGCGACGCGGATGGAACCGCGCAGCTTGCCGTTGACCTGCACCATCAGCTCGATCTCGTCCTGCTTCAGCGCGGCCGGATCGGCCTTCGGGAAGGCGGCGCGGCCCGCGTCGCAACCCGGCTTCAGCTCGGCGTATAGCGCCTGGCCGATGTGCGGGACGATGGGGAAGAGCAGCAGCGTCACCGATTCCAGGACTTCCTGGGCCAGCGCGCGGCCGGCGGCGTCGGCCAGGTCGGTCTTGTCGCAGGCGTTCAGCAGTTCCATGACCGCGGCGATCGCGGTGTTGAACTGCTTGCGGCGGCCGTAGTCGTCGGCGACCTTCTGCATCGTCTGGTGCAGCTTGCGGCGCAGGTCGGCCTGCGCGGTCGACAGCCCGTCCTGGTCGTTTTTCGCGGCGACGAGGCCGCCCGACACGTGGTCGTGCACCAGCTTCCACAGCCGGCGCAGGAAGCGGTAGGCGCCTTCGACGCCGGCGTCGGACCATTCCAGCGACTGGTCGGGCGGCGCGGCGAACATCATGAACAGGCGCGCGGTGTCGGCGCCGTACTGGTCGATCAGCGATTGCGGATCGACGCCGTTGTTCTTCGACTTCGACATCTTCTCGGTGCCGCCGATCACCACGGGCAGGCCGTCGGCCTTCAGCGTGGCGCCGGTCGGGCGGCCGCGTTCGTCGGTGACGACATCGACGTCGGCCGGGTTGATCCACTGCTTCTTGCCGCCGTCGAGTTCGCGGTAGAAGGTCGGCGCGACGACCATGCCCTGGGTCAGCAGGTTGGCGAAGGGCTCGCCGAGGTCGCCGATCAGGCCGACGTCGCGCATCAGCTTGGTGAAGAAGCGCGAGTACAGGAGGTGCAGGATCGCGTGCTCGATGCCGCCGATGTACTGGTCGATGCCGCCCTTGCACCAGTAGGCGACGCGCTCGTCGACCATGGCCGTGGCGTTGTCCGGGCAGGCGTAGCGCAGGAAGTACCAGGACGACTCGAAGAAGGTGTCCATGGTGTCGGTTTCGCGCTTCGCGTCGCCGCCGCACTTCGGGCACTTGCATTCGTAGAATTCGGGCATCCGGGCCAGCGGCGAGCCGGCGCCGGTGATCTCGACGTCCTCCGGCAGCACGACCGGCAGCTGGTCGTCCGGCACCGGCACGTCGCCGCAGCTCGGGCAGTGGATGATCGGGATCGGGCAGCCCCAGTAGCGCTGGCGCGAAATGCCCCAGTCGCGCAGGCGGAACTGCACCTTCTTGTCGCCCAGGCCCTTGGCGGCGAGATCGGCCGCCACGGCGTCGACCGCGGCTTCGTAGCCGAGGCCGTCGTACTTGCCGGAATTGACGCAGGTGCCGCGGGTCTTGTCGCCGTACCATTCCTGCCAGCCGTCGAGCGAGAATTCCTCGCCGTCGGCGGCGATGACCTGCCTGATCGGCAGGCCGTATTTCTTCGCGAAGGCGAAATCGCGCTCGTCGTGCGCCGGCACGGCCATCACGGCACCGTCGCCGTAGCTCATCAGCACGTAGTTGCCGACCCAGACTTCGACCCGTTCGCCGGTCAGCGGATGGGTCACGTAAATGCCGGTCGGCAGGCCCTTCTTCTCCATCGTCGCGAGGTCGGCCTCGGCGACGCCGCCCTGCTTGCATTCCTCGATGAAATTGGCCAGTTCCGGGTTGTTCACCGCGGCGCGGGTCGCCAGCGGGTGCTCGGCGGCGACGGCGACGAAGGTGACGCCCATGATGGTGTCGGCGCGGGTCGTGAAGACCCACAGCTTTTCGTCCGGGTTGTCGGCGAGCGGGAAGGCGAAGCGGACGCCGGTGCTCTTGCCGATCCAGTTCTTCTGCATCAGGCGGACCTGCTCGGGCCAGCCTGGCAGATTGTCGAGTTCGGCCAGCAGCTCCTCGGCGTACGCGGTGATCTTCATGTAGTACATGGGGATCTCGCGCTTCTCGACCAGCGCGCCGGAGCGCCAGCCGCGGCCGTCGATGACCTGCTCGTTGGCGAGCACGGTGTGGTCGACCGGGTCCCAGTTCACGGTGCCCAGCTTCTTGTAGACCAGGCCCTTTTCATACAGCCGGGTGAACAGCCACTGCTCCCAGCGGTAGTACTCGGGCGTGCAGGTCGCGAATTCGCGTTCCCAGTCGATCGCGAAGCCCAGCGACTTCAGCTGCTGGCGCATGTAGTCGATGTTGGAATAGGTCCACCCGGCCGGCGCGACGTTGTTCTGCAGCGCGGCGTTCTCGGCCGGCATGCCGAAGGCGTCCCAGCCCATCGGCTGCAGCACGTTGTAGCCCTGCATCGCGTGGAAGCGCGACAGCACGTCGCCGATCGTGTAATTGCGGACGTGCCCCATGTGCAGCTTGCCCGAAGGGTAGGGGAACATCGACAGGCAGTAGTACTTCGGCCGGGAGGCATCCTCGACGGCGCGGGCGGCGCCCGTCTGGTCCCAATGTGCCTGGGCGGCGCGCTCGATGTCGGCCGGGGTGTATTTTTCCTGCATGGGTGTTCGCTGAGAGATCGTCAATCAAAGCGCGGATTATACCGGTTGGCAGGCCCCGGAGACGGGGCGGACCGACGATAAAAACCCGGCCGGACGGCATTCCGTCGGGCCGGGTTGGCGGGCGCCTCGCTGACAGGCGACCGGGCGCGCGGCGCGTGTCGGGCCGGCCGGCCGGCGGGGTGCCTGCACGCACTCCCGCCGGCGCTTGCCGGTCCTAGCGTCGCCCGGTCACGCGGCTTTTTTTTGCGTGCAGAGGCTTTCCCAGGTGTTCTGCCAGAACAGGTAGGCGTTCTGTGCAGCCATCAGCGAGAGCAGCGACATCCGGGTCTGGTGGTGCCACATCCAGGACAGCCGGGGAGCGGGGCTCAGGCCGTATTCCGGGGTGTTGCCGACTTCGTCCTCGACGATGGCGAGGAAGCGCTCGACGGCGAGACCCCAGTAGTTGGAACCTTCTGCGCGGCCGACCAGGTACTCGGCCTCGGAGATGGCGCGCCGCCAGAGTTTCAGCGCCAGTTCGTCGCTGATGCCGGCCTTGCGCGCGATCCAGGGCAGGATCTTGGGCGCCTTCATGCTGTTTTTCATGCTGTTGCTCCTTTTACTGCGTGGCGGTGACCACTTGTTCGTATGAGTGCCTTGTGGGCAAATAGTTTTGTGCGCTGCAATATTTTTTTGGGAAGTATACTTCTCTCGTTTTTGCGGCGTCCAGAATTAAGTCTGTACTGAAAATGCTGCGTTGCACAAAAGCAACAAATTGGTATGACCAATTTGCCTCGAGCGGATCGAAGTCGCGATTCTACGCCTTAAGTAATAGTTTGAGTTGACCTATGTCAGACCTTCTCGCCAATCTGAACGCCCCGCAACTGCAGTCGGTGACCCTGCCGCCGGTCCATGCGCTGATCCTGGCCGGCGCCGGCAGCGGCAAGACCCGCGTGCTGACCACGCGCATCGCGTGGCTGATCTCGACCGGCCAGGTCGGACCGCAGGGCGTGCTCGCCGTGACCTTCACCAACAAGGCGGCGAAGGAAATGACGGCGCGCCTGGCTTCGCTGGTCCCGATCAATGTCCGCGGCATGTGGATCGGCACCTTCCACGGCCTGTGCAACCGGCTGCTCCGCGCGCACTACCGCGAGGCCGGGCTGCCGCAGAGCTTCCAGATCCTCGACAGCGCCGACCAGCTGGCGATGGTCAAGCGCCTGCTGAAGAATCTCGGCATCGACGACGAGAAATATCCGCCGCGCGAGCTGTGCCATTTCATCAATGCGCACAAGGAACAGGGCGTGCGCGCCGGACAGGCCGAGGCCTACGACCATTACACGCAGAAGCGCGTCGAGATCTACGCCGAATACGAAGCCCAGTGCAATCGCGAAGGCGTCTGCGATTTCGCCGAACTGCTGCTGCGCTGCCATGAATTGCTGCAGCGCAACGAACCGCTGCGCAGCCATTACCAGCAGCGCTTCCGCCACATCCTGGTCGACGAGTTCCAGGACACCAACCGGCTGCAGTACGCCTGGCTGCAACTGCTCGCCGGCGGCGGCGCCAAGGTCTTTGCGGTCGGCGACGACGACCAGTCGATCTACCGCTTCCGCGGCGCCGAGGTCGGCAACATGCGCGAATTCGAGCGCGACTACGCCGGCGACAACGTGATCCGGCTGGAGCAGAACTACCGCTCGCACGGCAATATCCTGGCCGCCGCCAACGCGATCATCAAGCACAACAGCGACCGCCTGGGCAAGAACCTGTGGACCGACGCCGGCGAAGGCGAGCCGATCCGCTGCTTCGAGGGCTATTCCGACCTCGACGAGGCGCGCTTCGTCATCGACGAGATCCGCGAACTGATCCGCGACGGCGTCGTCGAGTCGCAGATCGCGATCCTTTACCGCTCCAACGCGCAGTCGCGCGTGCTCGAGCACGAGCTGTTCACGAAGGGCGTGCCGTACAAGGTCTATGGCGGCCTGCGCTTCTTCGAGCGCCAGGAAATCAAGCACGCGCTGGCCTACCTGCGGCTGCTGGGCAACCCGGACGACGACACCGCCTTCCTGCGCGTCGTCAATTTCCCGACCCGCGGCATCGGCGCCCGTTCGCTGGAAAACCTGCAGGCCGCCGCGCACCAGACCAATTCCAGCCTGTACAACGCCGCCGCGTCGCTGACCGGCAAGGCCGGCCAGACGGTCGGCGCCTTCATCCGCATCATCGAGACGCTGCGCCAGGAAACGGACAAGCTGCCGCTGCCCGAAATCATCGAGCACATGCTGGAAAAATCCGGCCTGCTGCAGCACTACCGGACCGACAAGGAAGGCCAGGAGCGCCTGGAGAACCTCGACGAACTGATCAACGCCGCGGCGACCTTCATCGACGACGAAGGAGCGATCGGCGAAGGCGGCGCGCTCGCCTCCTTCCTCGCCCACGCGTCGCTGGAGGCCGGCGAGCACCAGGCCGGCGAAGGCCAGGAAGCGGTGCAGCTGATGACGGTGCACGCCGCCAAGGGACTCGAATTCGACGTCGTCTTCATCACCGGCCTGGAGCAGGGGCTGTTCCCGCACGAGAATTCGGTCAACGAGGGCAAGGACGGCATGGAGGAGGAGCGGCGGCTGATGTACGTCGCGGTGACCCGCGCCCGCCGCCGGCTCTACCTGGCCTGCGCGCAGACCCGGATGCTGCACGGCCAGACGCGCTACTGCACGCCGTCGTCCTTCCTCGACGAAATCCCGGAAGCCCTGCTGAAGAAACTGAACAAGAAGGCGGCGCCGGCCCCGTCCTATGGCGGCGGTTACGGCGGCGGCAGCGCCTACGCGCCCGAGCCGGTCGCCGGCGGCCTGCGCATCGGCCAGACCGTCGAGCACGCCAAGTTCGGCATCGGCGTCATCGTCTCGACCGAGGGGCGCGGCGCCGACGCGCGCGTCCAGGTCAATTTTGGCGGCAGCGGCATGAAGTGGCTGGCGCTCGAGTATGCGAAATTGACGCCGGTCTGAAAAATCCGCTCCTGCCGCGGTCGACCGCGCAGCGGCGGGCTTTTCCGGCCGGCGCGGTAGATCGCCGGGCGGCGCGGTGATAATCTCGGCCTCTTGTTGAAAAACGACGGGGAGCGCCATGCCGAACGCCCTTTACATCGTGACCCGCCCGGCCAGTCGCACATGATGGCGAAAATCCGGGCTGGCCTGCTTTCCCTGCGCGACCTGTTCGCGACGGCCTGGTGGATCTTCCTGATCGCCGGCCTCGGTTTCGTCGTCGCCTACCAGTTCGTCGAGCCGGCGCCGCCGAAGCGCATGGTGATCACCACCGGCGGCGAATCCGGCGCCTATTACCAGTTCGCGCAGCGCTACGCGGCGATCCTGGCGCGCGACGGCATCGAGCTCGAGGTCCGCGTATCGGCCGGTTCGCTGGAAAACATCGAGCGCCTGAAGAACGACGAGGCCGACATCGGTTTCGTGCAGGGTGGCGTGATCGCGTTGCCGGAAGGCGACGAGGCGCCGGAGGACAGCGGGCTGCGTTCGCTGGGCAGCATGTTCTACGAGCCGGCCTGGGTCTTCTACCGCGGCGAGCGGCGCTTGAGCCGCCTGACCGACCTGCAGGGCAAGCGCATCGCGATCGGCCAGGAGGGCTCCGGCGTCCGCCAGCTGGCCGAACAGCTGCTCGACGCCAACGAGATTCCGCTCGGCCGCAACCTGGTCCCGATGTCCGGCCTGAATGCCGCCGAGGAACTGCAGCAGGGACGGATCGACGCCGCCTTCATCATCGCCGCCGAAAATGCGCCGGTCGTCCAGGTGCTGCTGCGCTCGCCGGGCATCCGGGTCATGAGCTTCGCGCAGTCGGCCGCCTACCAGCGCCGCTTCCCCTTCCTGACCCGGCTGACCTTCCCGCAGGGCGTCGCCGACCTGGTCCGCAACTTTCCGCCGGCCGACATCCGGCTGCTCGCGCCGACCGCCAACCTGATCGTCCGCGACGACCTGCACCCGGCGCTGCAGGCGCTGCTGCTGCAGGCCGCCAGCGAGGTGCACGGCAAGTCTGGCTTCTTCCAGGATGCCGGCGAATTCCCGGCCTACAAGGACCCGATGCTGCCGCTGTCGTCCGAGGCCGCGCGCTACTACAAGTCCGGCCCGCCCTTCCTGCAGCGCTACCTGCCGTTCTGGATGGCGGTGCTGGCCGACCGGCTGATCGTCATGCTGGTCCCGATCTTCGCGCTGCTGATCCCGCTGCTCAAGGTGGCGCCGGCCGTCTACAACTGGCGGGTGCGCTCCAAGGTGTTCCGCTGCTACGGCGAGCTGAAGTTCCTCGAGGACGATCTCCGCCACCATTTCGACCCGGCCCGGCTGGCCGACTACCGCGACCGCCTCGACGCGCTCGACGAGGAGGCCAGCCAGCTGCACGTGCCGCTCACCTTCACCGATCTCGTCTACACGCTGCGCGAACACGTCAATCTGGTTCGCCACATCCTCGACAAACGGGAGTCCCAGGCATGAAAGCCTTCCTCGTCGCCAATCCCAAGGGCGGTTCCGGCAAGAGCACGCTGGCCACCAACCTGGCCGGCTACTTCGCGACGCAGGGGCGCGAGGTGATGCTCGGCGACATCGACCGCCAGCAGTCGTCGCGCGAATGGCTGGCGATCCGCCCCTTCGCGCTGCCGACCATCGACACCTGGGACATCGGCCCGGACGACATCGCGCGGCCGCCGAAGGGGACCAGCCACGTCGTGCTCGACACTCCTGCCGGCCTGCACGGCAAGATGCTCGAGCGCGTGCTGAAGCTGTCGACGCGGGTCATCGTTCCGGTCCAGCCGTCGATGTTCGACATGCTGGCGACCCGCCATTTCCTGACCGAGCTGCTGGCCGAAAAGGCCGTCCGCAAGGGCCGCGCCGACGTCGCGGTGATCGGCATGCGGGTCGATGCGCGGACCCGCGCCGCAGCCGAGCTCGAACGTTTTTTCGCCGGCTTCGACCTGCCGGTGCTGGCCTACCTGCGCGACACCCAGGTCTATGTCCAGGCGACGGCCGCCGGCATGACGCTGTTCGACCTGCCGCCGTCGCGCGCCGAGCGCGACCTCGAGCAATGGCGGGCGATCATCGACTGGGTCGAGGCGGGCTGACGGCCGGATCGGGACGGCGGCTGACCGGCGCCATGATCCAGTCGCCGTCCCGCTTCAGGTAAATCTTGCTCCACCGGCTGTTCACCGCGGATCGTAGAGGTGTCGGCAGGGCGGGCGGATGATCAGGCTGCCGGTTCGCGGTGGACGGCCTGGAATCGCGACAATCGATGCGGCGACCTTCGTCCGATAACCGCCCCGGTCGGCCCGGACGCGATGCTATAGTGCGTTCATCCCCCGTTTCCGGAGCGACCGCCGATGGCGCTGACCACCACGCTTGCCGACCTGTCCGTGCTGCTCGTCGAACCTTCGCACATGCAGGCCGGACTGGCCGCGCGGATGCTCGGGCACCAGGGCGTGGCTGCGGTGCGTACGGTGTCGACCGGCGCCGAGGCGCTCGCCGCGTTGCGGGCGGGCGGCTGCCAGGTTGTCGTCAGCGCCCTCTACCTGCCGGACATGGCCGGCACCGACCTGGTCGCCGCGATGCGCGCCGACCCGGAACTGGAAGCGCTGCCCTTCATCCTGATTTCCAGCGAGACGCGCCCGCAGCTGCTCGAGCCGGTCCGCCAGTCCGGCGCGTGCAGCATCGTCGCCAAGCCCTTCACCGAGCAGCAGCTGTCGCGCGCGCTGTATGCCGCGGCCGACTACCTGAGCCCGCCGGAAGAGGTCGATGCCGCCGAGATCGAGGGTCTGCGCGTGCTGCTCGTCGACGACAGCCTCGCATCGCGCCGCCACCTGCGCCGCCTGCTCGAGGAACTGGGCATCCGGCGCATCGTCGAGGCGGTCGATGGTCGCGAGGCGGTCGCGCTGCTGCAGGACACGCTGGTCGATCTGGTCATCACCGACTACAACATGCCGGAAATGGACGGCCGCGAGCTGACCGAGTACATCCGCACGCAGAGCTGGCAGAACAGCGTGCCGGTGCTGATGGTGACCAGCGAACAGAACAAGGGGCGGCTGGCCGCCGTCGAGCGGGCCGGCGTTTCGGCGATCTGCGACAAGCCTTTCGAGGCCGGCAGCATCCGCCGGCTGATCAGCGAAGCCTTGCTGCGCTGAGCCGGGCGAGCCCGCGCCGGAGCAGCACGGCGCCGGCGAGCAGTGCCAGCAGCGGGTCGAGCAGCGCATCCCAGAGGTTCGCGTAAAGGCCGCCGGCATAGGCGGCGAGATCGATCGCGATCAGCAGCAGCCAGTCGTCGCGGCGGCGCCACCACAGCGCCAGGCCGACCGGCAGCAGCGCGGCGAGCAGCGGCAGCGGCCGGTAGCCCAGCGCGTAAGCGTCGACCGGCAGCCAGCCGGCGATCCCGGCGTACAGCGGCAGCGCGACCAGCAGCACGCCGAGCGCGGCGCGTCCGTCGAGCGGCGAGGGTTCGCGCCCGGCCAGCTGCAGCAGCGCGAGCGACAGCAGCGTCGGCGACGGCGGTCCGAAGGCGCCGTGCATCGCCGGCGCGAGGCCGATCAGCATGGCCAGCGTCGTCGCCGCCAGCGCGACCCGCGCGCGCAGCGCGCCGAAAGGCAGCAGCGCGGCCAGCGCGCCGAAGATCAGGCCGTGGGCGAGCAGTCCGTAGGCGGCCAGTCCGTTCATCGCTCGGTCTCCAGGGCCCAGTCCAGCGCGAAGGCGAGGTGGCGGATTTCCCGGCCGCCGCTGCCGGCGTAGGCCAGATGGATGCGGCCGTCGCGGCCGAGCAGCAGTGCCGGGGGGGCGTCGCCGGCCGGCCCCAGGCTGCGTCCGGCCCGCCAGGTCCGGCCGTCGTCGTCCGACAGCCACAGGCGCAGCGCCGGGCTGTCGCCGCGGCCGGCCAGCAGCAGGCGGCCGTCCGGCAGGCGCAGCGGCGCACCGTCGGGACTCGGCCAGCCGGTCGTGTCGCCGCTTGCCGCGATCCGGTCGACGACGCGGCCGGTCGAATCGAGGTGCAGCCAGGCGCCGCCGGCATCGGCCGGACGTGAGCCGAGCGGCAGCGCGATCCCGCCGTCGGTCAGCGCCCGGGGGGCGCCCAGTCCGGGAATGCCGCGCTCGGGCCAGCGTTGCGGCCTGGACCAGTGCCGACCGTCGTCGGTCGACAGGCTGTAATGCACCGAATCGCCGACCATCTCGCCGAGATACCAGAAATGCAGCCAGCTGCCCTCGGCATGCAGCACCGGCTGACCGATGCGACGGACGTGGGCGAAGCTGCCGCCGGCCGTGCTCGGCCGGTTGGCGATCGCGACCGGCGCCCGCCAGCCGCCGGCGTCGAGCACGCTGAACCACACGGCTGCGTCTTCGTCTTCACCGCCCAGCCAGGCCGCGGCGATCCGGCCGTCGGCGAGCAACGCCAGCGCGGGGCGGGCCACCGGCCGCGGACTGACCGGCAGCGGGCCGCCCTCGGTGGGGAGCGCGGCGGACAGGCTGGCCGCCGGCGCCGCGAATCCGGCCGGCGCCGGCTGCGGCATCTGCCACCAGGCGCCGGCCAGCGCGGCGGCGAAGGCGGCCAGCGCCAGGCCGTGGCGCAGTGCGGGCGGGAGTCGGTCGACGGCGAACGGGAGAGTCATCGGGGCGGATTGTAGCCTGCCTGCATCGGACGCTGGGGTTTCGCTTTTCGCCATATTTATCATTTGTTTGTCTTAAATTGATTTTTTTGAGTAATAATCTGCGGCCAGGGAGGGGGCATGAAAATAAAGCATTTCATACTGGCGACCTCGACCGTCGTCGCCGCACTGTTCTTCACTGGCGCCTACTGGTCGCTGGACCGGGTCATCGACGGCATCGTCCGCGCCAATGCCAACCGGATTTCCGAGGCGGCGACCCGGATCACCTTCAGCGCGATGTACCAGCTGATGAGTTCCGGCTGGAGCCGTAAGCAGGCCGACGCCTTCCTGCGCGGCATGGCCGGCGCCGGCGAGGGCAGCGGCATGACCGTGCAGATCTACCGCGGACCGAGCGTCGTCGAGCTGTACGGCGAAATCGACCAGCCGCCGCTCGACGAGGAACTGCGCGCGGTCTTCGACAGCGGCGAAGCGCTGCGCCGCGACGACGCGGCCTACGCCCGCCACGTCTATCCGCTGCTCGCCGAGGAGCGCTGCCTGGGCTGCCACACCAATGTCCGGCCGGGCGCCGTGCTCGGCACGATCGCGGTGCAGCAGGACTACGCCGGCCTGGTTGCCGACGCCCGCCGCGAACTGCTGCTCGCCTTCGCGCTGCTCGTGCCGCTGGCCGCGCTGCTGGCCGGGGCGGCCGTCTGGTGGGTCGGGCGGCGGATCGAGGGAGCGGTCGGCCAGTTGCAGGAGGATTTCGACCAGATCGCCACGGTTTCCGACCTCAAGGCGCTGGCCGTCGCCGAGCGCAACCTCGGCTTCGTCGAACTGAACCGCATCGACGACGCCTTGCGCGGTCTGCTCGACAAGCTGCGCGGCATCGCCGTCGACAAGGAAATCCTGACCTTCGAGATCGGGCTGCTCGAGAAATTCGTCATCACGTCCGACGTCGTCCGCGACTGGCGAGACTACGTCGGCCGGCTGCTCGTCGAGATCAACGGCGTGCTGCCGGCGCACACGCTGTTCTCGATCTTCAAGATCGACGACGAACTGTTCGACCTCGAGGTCTTCTGGTTCGGCCCGGCCTCGGCCGAGACCAAGG
This sequence comes from Dechloromonas sp., assembly GCA_028687035.1. Taxonomy (GTDB): domain Bacteria; phylum Pseudomonadota; class Gammaproteobacteria; order Burkholderiales; family Rhodocyclaceae; genus Azonexus. Next base: position 33,545 of record JAQUAX010000012.1, read on the forward strand.
CGCAGATGGAGCATTACATCCGCCAGGAACTCACCGACCTGGCGGTATTCGCCGATCCCGGCGGCTGCAACATCCACCATCACGTCGCCAACCCGGACGGGGCGCGCATCGAGCTGACCGAAGCCGAGGTCGCGCTGCGTGTGAAGTCCTTCTTTGTCGACAAGCCGAAGATCGGCGGCATCGTCGGCATCGGCGTCCATGCCGGCGTGCTCGACGACGAGACGCGCTACCTGGTCGTCGAGAGCGTGCTGTCGACGCTGCTGAACGTCGTCGGCTCGGTGAAGGCGATCTACAAATACACGCGCGACCTCGAGTACTACGCGACGCGCGACCCGCTGACCGACCTGTTCAACCAGCGCGTGTTCTGGGAACTGTCGGCCTACGAGATCGGCCGCGCCCAGCGCCACGGCTACAGCTTCGGCCTGCTGCTGATCGACCTCGACAATTTCAAGCTGATCAACGACAACTACGGCCACACCGTCGGCGACACCTACCTGCAGCGCTTCGCGCGCCAGGTCCAGGGCGCGCTGCGCGACGGCGACATCCTGGCGCGCTACGGCGGCGACGAATTCGTCGCGGTGCTGCCGGAGGCCGGCCAGGAGGCCGTGGTCGGCATTGCCGAGCGGGTCCGCCGGGCGATCGAGGGGCTCGAGCTGATCACGCCGGACGGCACCCGGCTGCATGCCACCGCGTCGATCGGCGTCGCCGTCTACCCGGACCATGCCGACAGTGCCAAGGATCTGCTGATGTTCGCCGACAACATGATGTACCGCGCCAAGGCGGCGGGTAAGGATCAGGTCGCGATCCCGTCGCAGGAGGACGTCGTCGACATCTTCCGCGACATCTCGCAGAAGAGCGTCATGGTGCTCGAGGCGATCGAGAACCGCCGCGTCCGGCCGTATTTCCAGCCCATTCTCGACGTCGAGACCCGGCGCATCGTCGCCTACGAGGTGCTGTCGCGCATCGACCTCGACGGCCAGATCATCCGCGCCGACGAATTCGTCGAGATCGCCGAGAAGATCGGCGTCATCCACCGCATCGACATGCTGGTCCTCGAGCAGGCGCTGGCGACGATCGCCGCGTCGGACCATGCCGGCGAAGTTTTCGTTAACCTGTCGCCGCGCGCGCTGGTATTCAGCGAATTCGCCCGCGACCTGCGCCGCATCGTCGCGGCCAGCGGCGTGCCGCCGCAGAACGTCGTGTTCGAGATCACCGAGCGCGATACCGTGAAGAACCTCGGCCTGCTCGAACGCTTCCTGAACGACCTGAAGGCCGACGGCTTCAAGCTGGCGATCGACGACTTCGGCTCCGGCTTCTCGTCCTTCCACTACCTGCGCCGCTTCCCGATCGACTACCTGAAGATCGAGGGCGACTTCATCGCCAACATGCTGAACAACTCGAAGGACAAGACCTTCGTGACCAGCATCCGCTCGCTGGCGCGCGAGATGGGCATCACGGTCGTCGCCGAGTTCGTCGAATCGGCCGAGGTGCTGGCCGAACTCGAAGCGCTCGAGGTGCACCGGGCCCAGGGCTATTACATCGGCCGTCCGGGACCGGGGCTGCTGCCCGCCGACTGGGCGCCGGCGGGCTGAGGGCTCAGCGCCCCGCGTAGTTCGGGGCGCGCTTCTGCATGAAGGCGTCGATGCCCTCGCCTGCATCCTCGCTCATCATGTTGCAGGCCATGACCCCGGCGGCGTAGTCGTAGGCCTCCTCCAGCCCCATTTCGAGCTGGCGGTAGAACATGCCCTTGCCCATGCGCACGGCGACCGCGCTCTTGGCCAGGATGGAGCCGGCCAGGCGGTCGATCTCGGCGTCCAGCGCGTCGGCCGGCACCACGCGGTTGATCAGTCCGCGGCTCTTCGCTTCCTGGGCGTCGATGAAATCCCCGGTCAGCAGCATCTCGAGCGCCGCCTTGCGGCCGAGGTTGCGGGCCAGGCCGACGGCCGGCGTCGAGCAGAACAGCCCGACGTTGATGCCGGACACCGCGAATTTCGCGACCTCGGCGGCGACCGCCAGGTCGCACATCGACACCAGCTGGCAGCCGGCGGCGGTCGCGATGCCGTGCACGCGGGCGATCACCGGCTGCGGCATCCGGGTGATCGTCAGCATCAGCCGGCCGCACTGGCGGAACAGCGCCTGCATGAATTCCTGGTCGTGATTGGCGCGCATTTCCTTCAGGTCGTGGCCGGCGCAGAAGGCCTTGCCGGCACCCGCGACAACGACGACGCGCACCGCCGGATCGGCCGCGATGGCGTCCAGTTCGGCCTGCAGCGCGGTCAACATCGCCTGCGACAGCGAATTGAATTGCGCCGGGCGGTTCAGCGTCAGCGTCGTCAGTCCGTCGGCGCGGTCGGCGCGCAGGACCAGGGCTTCTTCATGGGGCATGGGTGTCTCCGTATCGGTTTATTCGAACCCGGAAATCTAGCCGATGCGGCCGGCGCGGTAAAATGCCGCCGATGAACTCCCCGCGCTACGTCCACCTCCGCCTCCATTCCGAATACTCCGTGACCGACGGCATCGTCCGCGTCGGCGACGCCGTCAAGCGCGCTGCCGGCGACGGCATGCCGGCGCTGGCCCTGACCGACCTCGCCAACCTGTTCGGCCTGGTCAAGTTCTACTCGGGGGCGCGCGGCAAGGGCGTCAAGCCGATCGCCGGGGCCGACGTCTGGATCGCGAATCCGGACGCGCCGGATTCGCCTTACCGGCTGCTGCTGCTGGTCCGCAACCATCCGGGCTACCTGCAGCTGTGCGAGCTGCTGACCCGCGCCTACACCGTCGAAGGCCGGCGCGACCGCGCCGAGATCCGCCGCGAATGGCTGCGCGAGATCGGCTGCGACGGACTGATCGCGCTGTCCGGCGCGCATCTCGGCGACGTCGGCGAGGCCCTGGTCAATGGCAATTTCGATCTCGCCGGCGAACGGGCGCAGGCCTGGGAAGCGCTTTTCCCCGGCGCCTTCTATCTGGAGGTGCAGCGCTACGGCCAGCCGCAGCAGGAGGCCATGGTCCAGCAGACGGCCGACCTGGCCGGCGAGACCGGCATCCCGCTGGTCGCGACGCACCCGATCCAGTTCCTGAACCGCGACGACTTCCGGGCGCACGAGGCGCGCGTCTGCATCGCCGAGGGCTATGTGCTGGGCGACCACCGGCGGCCGAAGATCTACACCGAGGAACAGTATTTCAAGAGCCAGGACGAGATGGCGGAACTGTTCGCCGACCTGCCCGAGGCGCTCGACAACACACTGGAAATCGCCAAGCGCTGCAACATCGAACTGACGCTGGGCAAGAACTTCCTGCCCAACTTCCCGATCCCGCCGGGAATGACCATCGACGAGTACCTCGTCGACGAGGCGAAGAAGGGGCTGGAAGTCCGCCTGGCCGAGCTCTATCCCGATCCCGCCGAGCGCGAGAAGCGCCGGCCGGAGTACGACGAGCGCCTGGCCTTCGAGTGCAACACCATCGTCCAGATGGGCTTTCCCGGCTACTTCCTGATCGTTGCCGACTTCATCAACTGGGCCAAGCAGAACGGCGTTCCGGTCGGCCCCGGCCGGGGTTCCGGCGCCGGCTCGCTGGTCGCCTACTCGCTGCGCATCACCGACCTCGATCCGCTGGCCTACGCGCTGCTGTTCGAGCGCTTCCTGAACCCCGAGCGGGTGTCGATGCCCGACTTCGACGTCGACTTCTGCCAGGACAACCGCTGGCGCGTCATCGAGTACGTCCGCGAGCATTACGGCACCGATGCGGTCAGCCAGATCGCGACCTTCGGCACGATGTCGTCGAAGGCGGTGATCCGCGACGTCGGCCGCGTGTTCGGCCTGCCGTACTCGATGTGCGACCGCATCTCGAAGCTGATCCCGGTCGTCCAGAACAAGCCGGTGTCGCTGGCCGAGGCGCTGGAGCAGGAACCGCAGCTCAGGGAGATGATGGAAGGCGACGGCGACGGCGAAACCATCCGCGAACTGTTCGACCTGGCCAGCCGCCTCGAGGACCTGACCCGCAACGTCGGCATGCACGCCGGCGGCGTGCTGATCGCGCCGGGCAAGATCACCGACTTCTGCCCGATCTACCAGGCGACCGGCGCCGACGCGTCGCCGGTCTCGCAGTTCGACAAGGACGACGTCGAGAAGGCCGGCCTCGTCAAGTTCGACTTCCTCGGCCTGCGCAACCTGACCATCATCGAACTGGCGCTGAAATACATCGAGCGCATGACCGGCGAGAAGCTCGACCTGATGTCGCTCGGCTTCGAGGACCCGGGCGCCTACCAGATCCTGAAGGAAGCCAACACGACGGCGATCTTCCAGGTCGAATCGGAAGGCATGAAGAAGCTGTTGAAGAAGCTCGCGCCCGACCGTTTCGAAGACATCATCGCCGTGCTCGCGCTCTATCGTCCCGGCCCGCTCGGCTCCGGCATGGTCGACGACTTCATCCTGCGGAAAAAGGGCCAGCAGGCCATCGACTACTTCCACCCCGACCTGACCGCCTGCCTGGCGCCGACCTACGGCGTCATCGTGTACCAGGAACAGGTCATGCAGATCTCGCAGATCATCGGCGGCTACACGCTCGGTGGCGCCGACATGCTGCGCCGCGCGATGGGCAAGAAGAAGCCCGAGGAAATGGCCAAGCACCGCGAGACCATCGCCGCCGGTGCGAAGGAGAAGGGCTACGACCCGGCGCTCGCCGAGCAGCTGTTCGACCTGATGACCAAGTTCGCGGAATACGGCTTCAACAAGTCGCACACCGCCGCCTACGCGGTCGTCACTTACCACACGGCCTGGCTCAAGCGTTACCACTGTGCGGCGTTCATGGCGGCGACGATGTCGTCCGACATGGACAACACCGACACCGTGAAGATCTTCTACGAGGACACCCTCGCCAACAAGATCAAGGTACTCGGCCCGGACGTCAATGCGTCGAATTACCGCTTCGAGCCGGTCGACCGCGAAACCATCCGCTACGGCCTGGGCGCCGTCAAGGGCACCGGCGAGCAGGCGGTCAACGTGATCCTGAAGGCGCGCGCCGAGGGCGGCCCGTTCAAGGACCTGTTCGACTTCTGCCAGCGCTGCGACAAGCGCATGGTCAATCGCCGGACGATCGAGGCGCTGATCAAGGCCGGCGCTTTCGACAGCATCGAGGCCGACCGCCACAAGCTGATCGCGTCGGTCGGCATCGCGATGGAATTCGCCGAGCAGGCCGAGCGCAATGCGCTGCAGACCAGCCTGTTCGACCTGGCCGACGTCGCCGACGAGCACGCGCCGGAATACGCGACGGTCCGCCCGTGGGACGAGAAGACCCGGCTGATGGAGGAAAAGACCGCGCTCGGCTTCTTCTTCTCGGGCCACCCGTACAACACCTGCAAGAAGGAGCTGTCGCGCTTCGTCCGCCGGCCGCTGAACCGGCTGGAGCCGGCCAAGGAACTGACGACGCTGGCCGGCATCGTGGTCGGCATCCGGACGCAGATGACCCGGCGCGGCAAGATGCTGTTCGTCCAGATCGACGACGGCACCGGGATGATCGAGGTCTCGGTGTTCAACGAGCTGTTCGAGGCCGAACGCCACAAGATCGTCACCGACGAGGTGCTGGTCGTCCAGGGCAAGGTCAGTTACGACGACTTCTCCGGCGGCAACCGCGTCGTCGCCGACAAGCTGATGACGATGGGCGAGGCGCGCGCCGGCTTCGCCAAGCACCTGCTGCTGAAGATGAACGGCCAGTCCGACGCGCGCAAGCTGAAGTCGCTGCTCGTGCCGTTCGCGCCGGGGCCGGCCCCGGTCCGGATCCGCTACCGCAACGCGGTCGCCGAATGCGAACTGCTGCTCGGCGAAGCCCTGCGCGTGCGCCTCGACGACGCGCTGCTCGAGGCGCTCGGCGAGTGGCTGCAGCCGGACAACGTCGAGATCGTCTACTGAAAGCGGCGCCCGCGGGCGCCGCCATTTCTGCCGCCGGAACGCGGTCGACCGCGTTTACATCACGGTTTCCGTCTTGAAGCCGATGCGCACCGCGCCCCAGTGGCGGCCGTTGATGACGACCGGCATCGACAGGTCGTTGAGGATCTCGCCGGTGTCGCGCACGTAGGTCTGGAACAGCGACGGCTTCTGGTTCTTGGCCAGCTTGATGCCGACCGGGTCGTTGAAGATGCGCTTGTGCCGGCACTTGGCCAGGTCGACGGCGGGGTCGCCGCTCGGTGCGTTCGAGAACTGGCTGTTGTGGGCCGGCGCGTAGCCGTTGCTGTCGACGGCCAGCGAATAGACGAGGCCGGACATCCCGCGCAGCAGTTCGTCGTAGATGCCGGTCAGCTCGACGTCGCACTGGCCGTCGTAGGCGGTCGTGAAGCGCTTCGGGTTGGAACCGGCGATTTCCTTGTACGACTGGTCGAAGACATTGACGCCGCGGTCGGCCAGGCGCTGCAGCACGCCGGCGACGCGGTCGCGGAACGCGATGCAGTTGTCGTGCAGGCGGTCGAAGGCGCTGTTGCCGGTACGGAAGTCGGCCAGCGTGCACTGCAGGTCCTCGGTCGACTCGCGCAGCGTCTTCGACGAATCCAGGCACTGTTTCATGCGCCCGGAGATGTCGACCGCGTGGTTGCGGATGGATTCGACCTCGCGGTGGATCGCCTGGTTGCTCTCGCGCAGGTTGTAGATCGCGCCGGAGATGGTCGTCAGCTGCTCGGTGGTCCGCTTGAAGTCGCCGACCATGGTGCCGAGGTCGGCGGCCGACGTCTCGATGTAGCCGTTGGCGCGGGTCACCTCGCCGACGATGGTCTGCGTCTTTTCCGACGTGTCGGAGACCAGGTTGATCATCGACTGCGTGTTCTGGCCGATCACCTGGGTCGCCGTCTTGACCTTCTCGGCCAGTTTCCTGACCTCGTCGGCGACCACCGCGAAGCCGCGCCCGGCCTCGCCGGCGCGTGCCGCCTCGATCGCCGCGTTCAGCGCGAGCAGGTTGGTCTGGTCGGAAATGTCGTTGATCAGCGAAACGATCTCGTTGATCTTCATCGAGCTGCTGTGCAGTTCGCCGACCGTCGAGGAAAAGTGCTCGATGTGCTGGTTGGTCGAGCGCATCGTCGCGGCGACGGTTTCCATCTGTTCCAGCGAGCGTTGCGCGAGATCGAGGTTGTTCTGCGTCGAGGACTGGATCGCGTCGGCGTTGGTCGCCACCTCGGACACGGCGACGTTCACCCGGTTGCTTGACTCGAACACGTCGGCGGCCAGCGCTTCCTGGCGGCGCACCGCGTCGTCGGTCTGCTGCACCAGGTGGTTCATGCGCGCCGCGTCGGCGGCGATGCTGACGCTGCGCTCGCGGGCGTGCGAGATCAGGCCGCGGACGCGGTCGAAGAAGCGGTTGATGTTGCCGGAAATGCGTCCCTCGGTGTCGGCGCCGGGGGTGCCGATCTTCAGCGAGAGGTCGGCATCTCCGTCGGCGATCGCCGAGAGGTCGCGGTCGATCTTCTTCAGCGCGGCGCTGCTGCCAAACAAAGCCATGAGTGTCTCCGATATATTTTTTATGCGGCCCGCCGCGGGCCGCGGGTGGGCGTGATCATACGATGCCGCGCCGACGATTGCCAGACGGCGCCGGACCAAAGAAAACGCCCCGGGGCCGCAGGGCGGCGCCGGGGCGTCCGGGATCGGAGCGGGCGGTCAGACGACGCGCTGGCGGGCGGCCAGGCGGCCGAGCATGAAGCCCTTCAGTTCGTGGAAGGGAACCGGCTTGCCGAAGATCGTGACGTCGGACGGCAGGCCGCGGCGCCGGATTTCCTCGGGGTCGATCGCGCTGACGACGATGATGTCCATGCGGGCGAGGTCGGGATTGGCGCGCAGGCGCTTGATCATCTCGAAGCCGTCGAGGCCGGGCATCATCAGGTCGGCGACCAGCACGTCCGGGATGCGCTGGCCGACCTGGTACAGGCCGTCGAAGCCGTTGGCGACCATGCGGATGCGCAGCGGCAGGCCCCAGCTCTCGATGGTCATCTGGTACAGGCCCTGCAGCGTCGGGTCGTCTTCGGCGATCAGGATCTCGAGCTGGCTGTTGGCTTCCTGGGCGCTCGGCGTCTGCGTCCGGCGGCGGGCGAGCAGCGCCTCGACGGAGGCGACCGGGATGCGGCGGTGGCCGCCGGCGGTCTTCCAAGCCTCGAGAGCCCCGCTCTCGACCATGTTCTGCACGGTGCCGAGGGATACCCCCAGGCGCAGTGCGGCCTGACGGGTACTGAGGAACTGGGGATCGGTCATGATCTAGGGCTCACCAATGAAATCGCAAATTCGGCAAATTCTATCCCGTAACTACCCTACCTTACAACGGGCTGACAGCAAAAACCCCGATATCCCTGGGGAAAATCGGGGTTTTTTGCGGTCGACCGCCGGCGGCGGCCGGCTTTCAGAGCTTCTTGGCGTTCTTCGCCAGGTAGTCGGCGACGCCGTCCGGCGTGGCCGTCATGCCGGGCTTGCCGCGCTGCCAGCCGGCCGGGCAGACTTCGCCGTGCTCTTCGAAGAACTGCAGCGCGTCGACCATGCGCAGCATTTCGTCGATGTTGCGGCCGAGCGGCAGCATGTTGACGACCTGGTGCATGACGATGCCATTTTTGTCGATCAGGAAGGAACCGCGCAGCGCGACGCCGGCCGCCTCGAGTTCGACGTCGTAGGCGCGGCAGATCTCGTGCTTGAGGTCGGCGACCAGCGGGTAGCCGACCTGGCCGATGCCGCCGGACTTGACCGGGGTGTTCTTCCAGGCCAGGTGGGTGTATTGCGAGTCGATCGACACGCCGACGACTTCGACGCCGCGCTGCTTGAATTCCTCGAGGCGGTGGTCGAAGGCGATCAGCTCGGACGGGCAGACGAAGGTGAAGTCGAGCGGGTAGAAGAACAGCACGACCGGCTTGCCCTTGAACTGCGACAGCGACAGCGGCTTGATCTCGTTGTTGCCGTAGACGGCGGTGGCGGTGAAATCGGGGGCGGGTTTGCCGACGAGGACGGCCATGGGGATCTCCTTTTGCGGATTGTTCAGGTTGGGGAAAGAACGGAATCTAGCCAGCCGCGGTCCCGGCTGTCAAACCGGGCGCTCGCCGTGCCCGGAACGCGATGCACGCTGGCATAATCCGCGCATGATTAAAAATTACGGGGCATGCCGGGCAGGAGGGTGCGGCGCATGCTGAAGATACTGGTCTTCCTGCCGGTAGCCGGGGCGGCGCTCGTCGCGCTGCTGCCGGCGCGGGGGCAGCGCCTGTGGCAGGCGGCGATGGCCTGCGCGGTCGGGGCGCTCGGCCTCGCGCTGTGGCTGGCCGCGGCGTTCGATCCGGCCGGCCCGGCCTTCCAGATGGTCGACAGCCGGGCCTGGAACGTCCGCCTCGGCTCGTCCTTCGCGCTCGGCGTCGACGGCGTGTCGCTGGCCATGGTGCTGCTCGCCGCGCTGCTCAGCCTGGTCGCCGTGCTGGTGTCGCGGCGGATGACCGACGGCGCGCGTCTCTATTTCGTGCTGGTGCTGCTGCTCGAATCGGCGATGTTCGGCGTGTTCACCGCGCGCGACTGGTCGCTGTTCTACGTGTTCTGGGAAGCGACGCTGCTCCCGCTGTTCTTCCTGATCGACCGCCTGGGCGGGCCGGACAGGCAGCGGGCGGCGCTGAACTTCTTCCTCTACACGCTGGGCGGCTCGGTGTTCATGCTGGTCGCGCTGCTCTTCCTGTACGACGCGGCGCCCGGTCACAGCTTCGCGATGGCCGACATGGCGGCCGGCGGCCGCGGCCTGCCGCGCGACATGCAGCTGCTGATCTTTGCCGGGCTGTTCATCGGCTTCGGCGTCAAGATGCCGGTCTTCCCGCTGCACGGCTGGCTGCCGCTGGCCCACGTCGAGGCGCCCAGCCCGGTTTCCATCCTGCTCTCCGGCGTGCTGCTGAAAATGGGCGCCTACGGCCTGATCCGCGCCGCCGAGACGCTGCCCGACGCCTTCGTCGCGGCGCAGGACGGCCTGGCGCTGCTCGCCTTCGCCAGCCTGCTGTACGGCGGCATCCTGGCCTGGCGCCAGCAGGACCTGAAGGCGATGGTCGCCTATTCGTCGATTTCGCACATGGGCGTCGTGCTGCTCGGCATCGCGTCGCTGAATCCGGTCGGGCTGACCGGCGCCGTGCTGCAGATGGTCGCCCACGGCTTCGGCGCCGGCCTGCTGTTCCTGGTCGTCGGCCTGCTCTACCAGCGCACGCACAGCCGGGACCTCGCCGACTACGGTGCGCTGACCGGCGTCGCGCCGCGCTTCGCGTTCTTCGTCGCCTTCGGCCTGCTCGCGGCGAGCGGCCTGCCCGGCGGCGCCGCATTCGTCGCCGAAGTCCATGCGCTGCTCGGCGGCTACGTCCGCTGGGGCGGCTGGGTCGTGCTGCTCGGCGTCGCGATGCTGGTCGGCGCCGCCTGGGCGCTGCGCGTCGTCGGCCGCCTGTGCTTGCCCGGCCCGGGCCGGCCGCTGGCCGACATGACGAAGACCGAGAGCGCTGCGGCCGGGCTGCTCGCCGCCTGCATCGTCGGCCTCGGCGTCTGGCCGGCGCCGCTGATCGACCTCGTCGCCGGCAGCGTCGGCCAGGTCGCCCGGCTGTTCGGAGGCTGAATGGACGCCCGCGACCGCCTGCGCGAACGCCTGGCCGGCTGGCTCGATCACCTGGCACATACCTTGCCCGCGCAGGCGCCGATCCGCGACTTCGTCCATCACAACACGCTGCACGGCTTCCAGCACCTGCCTTTCCCGGACGCGCTGCAGGCCGCCGCGGCGCTGACCGGCGCCCGGCCGTACTGGCCGGAGGCGCGCTTCCGGGCCTGTTTCGCCGCCGGGCGCATCGACCGCGACGACCTCGCCGCGGCGCTGGCCGACGCCGGTGAAGCCGGTCTCGACGCGCCGGTGCGGCGCGGCCTGAGCCGCCGCGACGTGCTGGTCGCCGCGCTGATCGCCGATCCCGACGTGCCCGGCCCGGCCCGGCGCGACTGGCTGCGCCGCGAAGCCGGCCTCGATGCCGATCCGCTTTTCGCCGCCGGCGCGGCGTTGACCGCGACCGACCCGGCGCCGGCGGCCGACTGGCGCGCGCTCGCCGCGGCCCGGCGGGACGCGCTGTTCGACCGGCTCGGCCGCGACCTGAGCTGGCGCGGCCTGCTCGAACACCTGTCCGGCGAGGACGTGCTGGAAACCGTGCGCAGCGTGCTGCAGCGCCACCTGGCCGCGCATCTCGACCTCGGCGTCGCCGCCTGGCGCAATCCGGCGCGGACGCAGGGCTTCTACGTGGCGTGGAAGGCCAGCGCCGGACGCGACCTGCAGTGGGAAATGGACGAACTGCCCGACGTCCGCGACGCCATCCAGGGCCTGCCGGACGACCCGCTGGCCGTGCTGGCCGATGCGCTGGCCGCGCTGCTGCCCGACCCGGCGCGGTGGTACGGCTACCTCGAGCGCCTGTGCCTCGAGCTGCCCGGCTGGTCCGGCATGTTCCTGCGCCGCCAAGGCGCGCCCGGCGACGCGCCGGTCGCGATGGCCGACTACCTGGCCGTGCGCGTGCTGCTCGAGCGCCTGCTCTGTACCGACCTGGCCGGCCGGCTGGCCGGGAAGCCGCTCGATGCGGCCGGGCTGCGTGCCCATTATGCGACGGCCGCCGGCGAATTCCTGGTCCGCGACGCGGTTCACCGCGGCGAACTGCCCGAGGCGCTGCAGCACCGCGCCGCCGCCTGTCTGGCCGCCGAGTCGGGCGAGTCGGGTGCCTGGGACGGGCTGGCCGCCGATATCGCCGCGGCGGAAAGCGCCGATGCGTCCTTCGCCGCGGCCTGGCGGCTGGCCGGGCTGGCCCGCGCGCTCGGCCTGGGGTCGGCCGACCTGGCGACGCTGGCCCCGGCCGATCCCCGGGCGCTGCTCGACACCGCCGGCAGCCTGGCGCCGGCCCGCCGCAGCGAACTCTGGCTGCTCGCCTACGAAGGGCACTACCGCGAGCAGCTGTTCGCGGCGCTCGCCGCCAACCGCCGGCGGCGCCGGGCCGGCGGCGGCCGGCCGGCCGCGCAGGTCGTCGCCTGCATGGACGACCGCGAGGAGGGCACGCGCCGCCATCTCGAGGAAATCGCGCCGGACATCGAGACCTACGGCGCCGCCGGCTTTCTGGGCATCGCGATGTACTGGCAGGGCATCGACGACGCGGCGCCGAGCGCGCTCTGTCCGGTCGTCGTCAAGCCGCGCCACCTGGTCCGCGAGCGGGCGGCGCCCGGCGCCGAGGCGGCACTGGCGCGCCATGCGGCGCGGCGCGAACGCCGGTTGCGCTGGCGCGAGCGCCTGTACCAGGCGACGCGCCGCCACGCCGTCGCCGGCACGCTGCTCGGCGCGCTGGCCGGCCTGCCGGCGCTGGCCGCGCTCGGGGCGGCGATGCTGGCGCCCGCCGCGTTCGGCCGCACGCTGCGCCGCTGGCGCCAGGCCTGCGACGGCCGGGTGGCGACCGCCGCGGCCATCTGCGCCGAGGCGGTGGCGGGCGACGGCGACGCGGGGCGCGGGGCAGGGAGCGAAGCCGGGAGCGAAGCGCAGACCGGTTTTACCGATGTCGAGCAGGTCGACCGCGTCGAGGCGCTGCTGCGCACCATCGGCCTCGTCGACGGCTTCGCGCCGCTGGTGCTGCTGCTCGGCCACGGTTCGAGCAGCGCCAACAATCCGCACCGCTCGGCCTACGACTGCGGCGCCTGCGCCGGCCGGCACGGCGGCCCGAACGCCCGGGTCGGCGCGGCGATGGCCAACCGGCCGGCGGTACGCGCCGGGCTGGCGGCGCGCGGCATCGCGATTCCCGACGACACTTGGTTCGTCGCCGCCGAGCACGACACCTGCGACGATTCCGTCGAGTGGTACGACCTGGCGGCGGTGCCGGCGCGTTTCCAGCCGGCCCTCGACCGGCTGGTCGGCCAGGTCGCCGAGGCCTGCCGGGCGCATGCGGTCGAGCGCTGCCGGCGGCTTGCGTCGGCGCCGGTCCGGCCGACCCCGTGGCGGGCGCTGCGCCACCTGGCCGGGCGGGCCGCCGACATTTCCCAGGCGCGGCCGGAACTCGGCCACGCGACCAACGCGGCCGCCTTCATCGGCCGGCGCGCGATGAGCCGCGGCCTGTTCCTCGACCGCCGGGTCTTCCTGATCTCCTACGATCCGGCGCAGGACGACGCGGCCGGCCGCGTCGTCGAGGCCACGCTGCTGTCGACGGCGCCGGTCGGCGCCGGCATTTCGCTCGAATACTATTTCTCGACCGTCGATAACGAGCGTTTCGGCTGCGGTTCGAAGATCACGCACAATCTCGCCGGCCTGTTCGGCGTCATGGAAGGCGCCGATTCCGACCTGCGCACCGGCCTGCCGCTGCAGATGGTCGAGATCCACGAGCCGATGCGCCTGCTGGTTGTCGTCGAGCAGCGCACCGCGGTGCTCGACGCGATCGTCGCCCGCCAGTCGGGGCTGCGCGAACTGATCGGCCATGCCTGGATCAACCTCGCCGCGCAGCATCCGGAAAGCGGCGAGATCCACCGCTACTGTCCCCGCCGCGGCTGGCTGCCGTGGTCCGGGGCCGGCGCGCTGCCGCAGGTGGCGCGCTCGATCGACTGGTTCGCCGGCGAGTGCGACGCGCTGCCGCCGGCCCTGCTGCTCGGAGGAAACGCATGAACGCCGTCGCCGACGACCTGCTCCGCCTGGTCTGGCTGATCCCGGTGCTGCCGCTGCTCGCCGTCGTCGTCACCGCGGCCCGCGTGCTGCTCGGCCGGGCGCAGGGCGACGCCGCCGAAGGGCCGACCGCCCGCCTGCTGTCGCTGGCGGCCTTCGGCAGCCTGGCGCTGCTCCTCGCCATCGATGCGCTGGCGCTGCAGCAGGGCGTGCCGGGCCACCGTATTCTCGGTGTGTGGTTCGCGACCGACGAATGGCAGGCCAGCTTCTCCTTCCTGCTCGACGCGCTGTCGCTGCCGGTCGCGACGCTGGCCGCGGCGATCGGCTGGCTGGTCGTCCGCTTCTCGGCCAACTATCTGCACCGCGAGGCGGGCTTCCACCGCTTCTTCATGGTCCTCGGCTTCTTCCTGTCCGGCCTGCAGCTGGTGCTGCTCGCCGGCAACGGCGTGCTCGCCTTCGTCGGCTGGGAAATGTGCGGCGTCGCGTCCTTCCTGCTGATCGGCTACGCGTGGCAGCGCCCGGTCGCGATCGGCAACGCGCTGTACGCCTTCGCTGTCAACCGCACCGGCGACGCCGGTCTGCTGTTTGCGCTCGGCCTGTCCGCGGCCTGGGTCGGCAGCTTCGAGTGGCCGGCGCTGGCCGCCGCCGAGCTGACGCTGGTCGAGGCGCGCGTGCTGCTGCTCGGCTTCGTCGTCGCGGCGCTGGTCAAGTCGGCGCAGCTGCCCTTCACGCCGTGGATCGCCCGGGCGCTCGAGGGGCCGACGCCGTCGTCGGCAATCTTCTACGGCGCGCTGCTGGTCCATGCCGGCGTCTATCTGCTGCTGCGCATCGAGCCGCTGCTCGCCCAGGTCCCCGACCTGATGCTGGCGCTGGTCGTTGCCGGCGCGGCGACCGCGGCCTACGCGTGGCTGTGCGGGCTGGTTCAGACCGACGTGAAGTCGGCGCTGATTTTCGCGACGGTGTTCCAGGTCGGGCTGATGTTCGTCGAGATCGGCCTCGGCTGGAGTACTGCGGCGACCGTCCACCTGGTGCTGCACGCGGCGTGGCGCACCTGGCATTTCCTGCTGGCGCCGTCGTGGCTGGCCGTCACGCGGGAGCGGCCGGCGCCGCCGCCGGCCTGGCTGGCGCGCAGCCAGACCCTGTATACCGCGGCGCTGCAGCGCTTCTGGCTGGACCGCCTGGCCCAGGTGCTGTTCGTGCAGCCGACCGAGTCCTTCGCCCGCGACCTGCGCCGCTTCGAGGAGGGGTTCGTCGACCGCGCGCTGGGCGAGCCGGGGCGCGGCCGGGCGGTCCAGCCGGAGCGCCCGCTGGTCTGCGCCGACGGCCTGCCCGGGACGGCGCTGGCGGCGGTGGCCGGCGTGCTGCAGCGGGTCGAGAACCGGCTGCTGTTGCGCGGCCGGGGCGGCGCCGCCGAGCGGCTGCTGGTCCGTGCCGGCGACTGGCTGCAGACGCTGGAGGGCCTGCTCGAGCAGCCGCGCTACCTGATGATGGCCGTGATGGCGACTTTCGTGGTGATCCTGTGAACGGCGAACTGACCGAAATCCTCTGGACGCGGCAGGCCGGCCTGCCGCTGCTGACCCTGCTGCAGCTGCTGCCGCTGGCCGGCGCGGCGCTCGTCCATGCGCTCGGCGAGCGGCGTTCGGCCGTGCTGTCCGGCAAGCTGTTCGCGTTCGCCGAACTGGCGCTCGCCATCGTCGCGGCCAGCCGCATCGACCCGACCTCGCCGGCGCTGCAGCTGGCCGAGCGTTTCGCGCCGATCGCGTGGCACGCCGCGGTCGACGGCATCAGCGTGATCTTTTTGCTGCTCGCCGCGCTGCTGACCTTCCTGATGACGCTGTACGGCATGAGCCGCGGCATGATCTCGCCGGGCCGGCTGTTCGCGGTGCTGCTGGTCGCCGAGGCCGGGCTGGTCGCGATGCTGGTCTCGGTCAATATCGCGTGGTTCGCGGCCGGTTCGGCGCTGGAGTTGTGGGCCGTCGTCTACCTGCTGCGCCGCTGGGCGACGTCGCGCGCCGAGATCCAGGCGCTGGCGCGCTTCGTCCAGTACCAGGCCTTCGGCTGGGCGCTGTTCGCGGCCGGCTGCCTGGTGCTCGGCTGGGGCCACGCCGAGGCGACCGGCGGACGCTGGAGCTTCGACCTGTTCGAGCTGGCCGGCACGCTGCCGGCCGGCAAGTTCCAGACCGCCGCCTTCTACCTGCTGTTCTACGGGCTGGCCGTGCGTACGCCGCTGTTCCCGCTGCACGGCTGGCTGCCCAACATGGCGCAGCACGGCCTGATCGCCGTCGCGCCGGCGCTGATGGTCGGCGTCAAGGTCGGCATCTACGGCATGCTGCGCTTCGTGCTGCCGCTGACGCCGGCCGCGGTCGAGACCTGGCAGCCCTACGTCGTCGGCTTCGCGATGGCCGGCGTCTTCTTCACCGCGGCGCTCGCCTTCCGGCAGACCAACCTGCGCCGGCTGCTCGCCTTCGCCGTGGTCAGCCACACCAGCCTGCTGGTGATCGGCCTGTTCAGCCTGCACGAGTCGGGCATCCAGGGCACCGTGCTGCTCGCCGCGAACTTCGGCCTGGCGGTGACCGGCATGTGGTTCATCGTCGGCTTCGTTTTCCGGCGCACGCGGACCACCGAACTGGGCGAGCTGTCCGGCCTGTTCGAGCGCATTCCCTTCCTCGCCGTCGCCTTCCTGGCCTTCGGCCTGGCCATCGTCGGCATGCCGGGCACGCCGGGCTTCGACGCCGCCCACCTGGTGCTCGAAGCGTCGATCGACCAGTTCGGCGCGCTGTCGACGGTGGCCACCGCGCTCGGCAACGTGGCCGCCGCCGGCTTCCTGCTGTGGGCCTTCCAGAAGGCCTTCCTGTCGCAGGGAAGGCCGGGCGGCGCCGCGGTCGACCGCACGCTGAGCATGGAATACGTGGTCTGCGGCATCGCGCTGGCCGCGATGCTGGCCATCGGCTTCTTCACCGAGCCCTGGCTGTTCCTGACCGAAACGGCCAGCCGGGCCGCGGCCGGGAGGTTCGCGTCATGAGCCTGCCGCTGCTCTCGCTGGTCGTCTGGCTGCCCGCCGCTGCGGCGCTGCTGCTCTGGGGGCTGCCGGCCCGCCGGGCCCGCGGGCTGGCCGCCGCGGCGATGCTGGCGACGCTGCTGCTGTCCACGGCGGCGCTGCTCGCCTACGATCCGGCCGGCGTGCGCTTCCAGCTGGTCGAGCGGGCGCCGTGGATCACCAGCCTGAACGTGCATTACCTGCTCGCGGTCGACGGCCTGTCCGTGCTGTTTTTGCCGGCCACGGCGCTGCTCTTCATCGGCGCGCTGGTCGCCGCCTGGAACGCGGTGCGCGACGCCGCACGGCTGCACTACAGCCTGCTGCTGCTGTTGCAGTCGGCGACGCTGGGCATTTTCTGCGCCCTCGACGGCGTGCTGTTCTTCGCCTTCTGGGAACTGACGCTGGTCCCGCTGTATTTCCTGCTCGGCCGCTGGGGGGCGAACGCCGGTGCGCCGGCCGCGGCGACCCGCTATTTCCTGCTGATGCTGGCCGGCGGCGTGCCGGTGCTGCTCGCCTTCGTCGTGCTTGCCGCCAGCCAGGCGGCGCCGACCTTCGACCTGATCGCGCTGTTCGACGTGTCGCTGCCGCGCCCGGTGCAGCTCGCCGTCTTCCTGCTGATGCTGCTCGGCTTCGGGCTCAAGGTGCCGCTGGTTCCGCTGCATACCTGGCTGCCGCAGTTCGCGCTGGCCGCGCCGGGCTCGCTGACCGCGCTGCTGGTCGGCCTGAAGCTCGGCGCCTACGGCCTGCTGCGCTTCGCCATCCCGCTTGCGCCGGAGATCGCCCGGGAACTGCACTGGCTGGTCGCCGGCCTCGGCACGCTGGCCATCCTGTACGGGGCGGTCGGCATGCTGGCGCAGACCAACCTGCGCGTCGCGCTGGCCTACGCCAGCGTCTGCCACGTCGGGCTGGCGGTGCTCGGGCTGGCGGCCTACACCGCGTCCGGCGTGCAGGGGGCGGTGTCGCTGCTGCTCAGCTTCTCGGTGGCGACCGGCGGCGCGCTGGTGCTGCTCGAATTCCTGCGCCAGCGCACCGGGACGACCGACGTCGGGGCGCTCGGCGGCGCGGCGCGGACGATGCCGCTGCTGGCGTCGGGGATTTTCGTCTGCGGCCTGGCCGGCGTCGGCATGCCGGGGACCAGCAGTTTTCCCGGCGAATTCCTGCTGCTGATCGCGGCGCTGGAAACCCATACGGGCGCCGGCATGGCCGCGCTGTTCGGCCTGTCGATCGCGGCCGGGACCTTCCTGTTCCTGTTCAAGCGCGCCTTCCTCGGCCCGGCGACCCGGCCGGCGGTGCTGCAGGCGAGCGACCTGCGGCCGCGCGAATGGGCGGTGCTGGTCGCGCTGATCGCGATGATCGTCGGCATCGGCGTCCATCCGGAGCCGTGGTTCGACCTCGTTCGTCCCGCCGCCCGGGCGTGGGCGGCCGGCCTGCTGCGCTGACGCCGCATCTGTCGCGCCGGGCCGGGCGCTGGCATACTTGAAACTTCTGTCATTCCAAGCAAAGCGCCATGGCCCTGCTGACGCCCTACCGCGACAAGTCCGTGCTGATCGTCGATGACCTGCCGGAGATGCGTACTTCGCTGCGCACCCAGGTCGGCACGCTGGGCTGCGAGCAGGTCGTCGCGGTCGGCACCGTCAAGGACGCGCTCGAGCAGCTGGCGCAGAAGCGCTTTGACGTGATCCTGTGCGACTACTACCTGTCGGGCGGCACCGACGGCCAGCAGTTCCTCGAATTCCTGCGCACCCGCCGGCTGATCAGCCGCAGCACGCTGTTCGTCATGGTTACCGCCGAGAAGGGCTACGAGAGCGTCGTCACGGTCGCCGAATGTCTGCCCGACGACTACCTGCTGAAGCCGTTCACGGCCGACGCGCTGCGCCTGCGCCTGGAGCGCCTGCTCGAAAAGAAGGCGCGGCTGGCCAAGGTCGACGCGATGCAGGACAAGGGGGCGTGGCCGGAAGTGATCGCCGCCTGCGACGAGATCATCGTCGCCAAGGACCGCTATCTGGTCGATGCGCTGCGCATCAAGGGCAACGCGCTGCTGCTGGCCGGCCGCGCTGAAGCGGCCATCGATTTCTACGAATACGTGCTGACCATGCGCCCGCTGCCCTGGGCCAAGCTCGGGCTGGCCCGCGCGCTGAAGGAAGTCGGCGAGCATGCGCGCTGCAAGGACACGCTGGGCGGCCTGATCGCCGAGTCGCCGAAGCTGATGGCGGCCTACGACCTGCTCGGCCACGTGCATATGGAGACCGGCGAACCGGAGGCGGCGCTGGCCGTGCTCGACAACGCCTGCCTGATCTCGCCCAACTCGCTGGCCCGGCACCGCGCCATCGCCGGCGTCGCCGAGCGTCAGGGCGACTACGCGCGCGTCGAGCAGGCGCTGAGCAGCGTCGTCCAGCGCACGCGCAATTCGCCGCTGCGCGAGACCGGCGACTTCGCCCGCCTCGGCGTCGCGCTGACCGAACTGGGCGAGCCGGCGAAGGCGGTCAGCCTGCTCGAGGAAGCGCGCAAGACCTTCAAGCAGGACGCCGAAGACCCGTTGCTGGCCGCCGTCGAGGCGATCGCGCAGCACAAGGCCGGCCATCCGGAACAGGCCGATGCGGCGCTCGAGCGTGCGCTGCAGGGTGATCCGGGCAAGCTGCCGGAGCGGGTCGCGATGACGCTGGCCAAGGCCTGCCTGACCACCGGCCGCCATGCCGACGGCGAGGCAGTGCTGAAGACGCTGGTCCAGACCAATCCGGAGGCCGGGCAACTGCACGAGCAGGTGTCGGGCATGCTGCGCGAGCACGGCGTCGCCGAGCGCGCCGAATCGCTGGTCGCCGAGAGCATCCGCGAGATCATCCAGCTGAACAACGAGGCGGTGCGCCGCGCCCAGGCCGCCGAGCTGGCCGAGGCGGCGGCGATGCTGACCGACGCCGCGCAGCGCCTGCCGGGCAACGTGCAGATCGTCACCAACGCGGCCTACGCGCTGCTTTTCGATGTCTATACCAACGGCCTCGACCCGGCCAAGCTGCGCGCCGCGCAGCAGTTCCAGCAGGCGGCCGCGGCGCAGAACCCGCAGCACCCGAAGCTGGCCGACATCGCCGACCTGCTCGGCCGCATCCGCCAGAAATACGCGGCGAAGAAGTAGCCATGGATTTCGTCGACCTCGCCGCGCTGACCATCCACGACGTCAAGAACCGGCTGGCGCTGGTCGCCCGCCGCGCCGAAGCCGGCGGCGATCCGGAAACGCTGCGCGGCGTGCTCGAATCGGCCGCCGAGCTGACCCGGCTGCTCGCCTTCTACAAGGCGGAACGGGGCGGCCTCGAGCCGCAGATCGACGCGCGCGTGCCGGCCGACGTCGTCGAGGAGGTCGTCGCCGAAACCGGCCGCCAGACGGCGTTGACCGTGGTGGCCGAGTTGTCCGGCGCGCCGGTGCTGGGTTTCTACGACGAGTCGCTGGTCCGCATGGTGCTGGTCGATGCGGTGTACAACGCGCTGCGCCATGCCAGGCAGCGCGTCGTCGTCGGCGCGACGCAGCGCGACGGCTGGCTGGTCTTCTACGTCCGCGACGATGGTCCCGGCTATCCGCCGGAAATGCTCGCCGCGCCGGCCGAGATGCGGCCGCTCGGCCGCCACGGCACCGGGCTGGGGCTGGTGCTGGCCGCCCGGGTCGCCGCCGCGCACGCGAATGCCGGCCTGACCGGCCAGACCCTGCTGAGCAACGACGGCGGCGCGGTGTTCAGCCTGCTGCTGCCGGCCTGAGCCGGGTCAGTATTCCTCGTCGCCGCCCATCAGGCTGGGAAGCAGCACCCAGGCGCGGCGCAGCGCCTGCGTCAGGTCGGCACAGACGTTGTCGTCGCCGAGCTGGTCGATGAAGCCGGAGCGGAACAGCAGCGAGCCCGGCTGCGAATTCAGTCCGCACAGGATCAGCCTGCAGCCGCGCTTGGCCAGCTTGTCGCGCAGGTTTTCCAGGCCCTCGAGGCCGGTCGTGTCGAGCTGGATCAGCCGGGTCATGTCGAGGATCACGACTTCCGGATGGCCTTCGCGCGGATCGAGCAGTTCCTCGAGCTTGTTCACCGCGCCGAAGAACAGCGAGCCGAACAGCTGCCAGGTGGCCACGCGCATCGTGCCGTCCGGGTACAGGAAGCGCGGATCGTGCGCCTCCTCCTTCATCGGCAGGCGCTCGATGCGGGTCAGTTCGGACATCCGGTAGATGAAGAACAGGCTGGCCAGCACCATGCCCAGCTCGACCGCGATGGTCAGGTCGAACAGCACGGTGACGAAGAACGTGGCGAGCAGGATGACCCGGTAGTTCCACGAATAGCGGCGCAGTTCCTTGAATTCGTGCCATTCGCCCATGTTGACCGCGACCACCATGACGATCGCCGACAGCGTCGCCAGCGGCACGTAGGAGGCGAGCGGCGCGGCGATCAGCACGATGCCGAGCAGCACGACGGCGTGCACCATGCCGGCGACCGGCGTGCGGCCGCCGGACTTGACGTTGGTCGAGGTCCGCGCGATCGCGCCGGTCGCCGCGAAGCCGCCGAACAGCGGCGCCGCGATGTTGGCCAGCCCCTGGGCGATCAGTTCCTGGTTGGGGTCGTGGCGGTCGTCGATCTGGCTGTCGGCGACGCGCGCCGACAGCAGCGACTCGATGGCGCCGAGCAGGGCGATGGTGATCGCCGGCGAGATCAGCTTGCCGAAATCGTGGATCGACAGGTTGGGCAGCCCGAAGCCCGGGAATTCCTGCGGGATGCCGTTGAAGCGGCTGCCGATGGTTTCGACCGGCAGTTCGAGCAGCCACGCGGCCAGCGTGCCGACGACCAGCACGGCGAGCGGCCCCGGTGCCCGGCGCAGCGGGGGCAGGCTCTGGGCCAGCCGGTTGTAGGACAGCAGGAAGACCAGGCAGGCGACGGAAAGCGCCAGCGTCGGCAGGTCGACCGTGTGCGCGTGCGCGGCCAGTACCTTGATCCGGGCGAAGAACTCGGCCGGCACGTGGTCGATCGTCAGGCCGAAGAAATCCTTGATCTGGGCCATGAAGATCACGACGGCGATGCCGTTCGTGAAGCCGATGACGACGGTCACCGGGATGAAGCGGATCAGCTGGCCCATGCGGGCGATGCCCATGGCCAGCAGCATGACGCCGGCCAGCATCGTCGCGCCGAGCAGGTTGCCGAAACCGTGCGCGGCGACGATGCCGTAGACGATGGGGATGAAGGCGCCGGTCGGCCCGCCGATCTGCACGCGCGAGCCGCCCAGCGCCGCCGTGACGAAGCCGGCGACGATCGCGGTCCAGATGCCGGCTGCCGGCGACGCGCCGGAGGCGATCGCGAAGGCCATCGCCAGCGGCAGCGCCAGCACGCCGATCGTGATGCCCGCCGCGAGGTCCTTGCCGAACTGGATGCGGTCGTAGGTGCTCAGGCAATCCAGCAGCTTGGGGCGGAAGGCGATTTTCATGGCGCGGGCTCGTAAGGTAAGCGGACGATTATATGAACACCCTATTAATCGTCAATGTTAATCGTATGTTAATATGATGCGATAAGAATACCGGAGCAAATCATGGAGAACCGCACCGCCCGACTGACGCTGCTGATCGATCCGCAGAAGAAGAAGATTTTCGAGGAAATCTGCGCCGCGCAGGACCTGACGCCGTCCCAGGTCGTCCGCCGGCTGATCCGTCAGTACGTCATCGACAATGCCGGCGGCCGCGAGCTGCCGGAATGGCTGAAGGCGGCGGCGAAGGGCGACTAGTCGCCGGCCGGCGGCCGGTGTTCCGGGTGGCGGGCGGCGATGTAGGCATCGTAGCGGGCCTGCATTTCCGGTCCCTGGCGGGCGATTTCCCGCAGGATGCGGGTCACCGACCAGAACATCACCGCGACGCCGCCGGCGGTGCAGGCGACGGCCTCGACCGCCGAGGTCGGGAAGTCGGGCAGCAGGCCGCCCTGGCCGGTGGCGAACCAGCTGGCGCCGATCGCGACGCAGGCCAGTCCGAAGACATCGGCCAGGGCGTAGGCAAGGATGCGGGCGGTGAGGCGGGGGCGGGGCGGGCGGTTCGGCGAGATCATCATGGGCGGGCCTGGGGGATTCCGGATGGGGGCGGGGTGAAAAAAATGTCTGTCAAGACTTGACTTGTGCACAACGCGAGTCTAGCCCGGAACCCGGTCCGGTTCGTCGTCGATATATTTAATGAATTTTATTGACAAGCTTTAATTTCTTTTGAATCAATGGCTTGCGCGGTCGCCCAAGATTCGGGCAAGGTAGGGAAAATCCTTGCCCCACGGCCACTTAGCGCATTCGCCAAGGATTGATTCACAGACTTATCCACAGCTTTTGTGGATAGTTCGAAAAGCCCGAATCGGCACCCCGGATTGGGGGAACAACTTAAAGCGTTACTTGAGGTTCGGGGCCGGGTTTGCTGCGGTGCAGCAGCGGAAACCGGGGTCGGCCCGGTTTCCGCGGGGCGCGCCTACTTGACGCGCATGCCCGGCTGGGCGCCGCTGTCCGGCGACAGGATGTAGAGGCCGCCGGTCTTGCCGTCCGGGTCGGAGGCGGCGAGCACCATGCCCTCGGACAGGCCGAACTTCATCTTGCGCGGCGCCAGGTTGGCGACCATCACGGTCAGCCGGCCGACCAGCTGCGCCGGGTCGTAGGCCGACTTGATGCCGGCGAACACGTTGCGCGTCTTCTCCTCGCCGATGTCCAGCGTCAGCCGGACCAGCTTGTCGGCGCCCTCGACGTGGGCGGCGTCGGCGATGCGCGCGATGCGCAGGTCGACCTTCATGAAGTCGTCGATGCTGCAGAATTCGCCGGCCGGCGCTTCGGCCGCCTTCTGCTGGTGCTCGGCGTGGCGCTGCTGCGATTGCTGTTCCGGTGCCGGGGCCAGCGATTCCCGGTTGGCCTCGACCAGCTTTTCGATCAGCTTGGGATCGACGCGGGTCATCAGGTGCTCGTAGGCGTTGATCGCATGGCCGGCGGCGAGCAGGCTGCCGGTATCGGCCCAGGTCAGCGGCGCGATGTTCAGGAAGGCCTCGACCTTGCCGGCGACCACCGGCAGGATGGGCTTGAGCAGCACGGTGAGCAGGCGGAACAGGTTCAGCGCGTTGGTACAGGCGGCGTGCAGGTCGGCATCGCGGCCTTCCTGCTTGGCCAGTTCCCACGGCTTGACGCTATCGACGTACTGGTTTGCGCCGTCGGCCAGCGCCATGACTTCGCGCATCGCCTTGCCGAATTCGCGGGCCTCGTACAGTTCGGCGATGCGCGGCGCGGCGTCCTGGATCGCGCGGATCGCCGGCAGGCTGCCGTCGGCCGGCGCCAGCTGGCCGTTGAAGCGCTTGGCGATGAAACCGGCCGAGCGGCTGGCGATATTGACGTACTTGCCGACCAGGTCGGCATTGACGCGGGCGACGAAGTCCTCGAGGTTGAGGTCGATGTCCTCCATCGTCGCCGACAGCTTGGCGGCGTAGTAGTAGCGCAGCCATTCCGGATTCAGGCCGGTCTTCAGGAAGCTGTCGGCGGTGATGAAGGTGCCGCGCGATTTCGACATCTTGGCGCCGTCGACCGTCAGGAAGCCGTGCGCGAAGATTTTCGTCGGCGTCCGGTAGCCGGCGTGGGCCAGTTCGGCCGGCCAGAACAGCGCGTGGAAGTACAGGATGTCCTTGCCGATGAAGTGGTACAGCTCGGTCGTCGACTCCGGCTTGAAGAACTCGTCGAAGTCGAGGCCCTTCTGCGCGCACAGGTTCCGGAACGAGCCCATGTAGCCGATCGGCGCGTCGAGCCACACGTAGAAGTACTTGCCCGGGGCGTCCGGGATCTCGAAGCCGAAGTAGGGCGCGTCGCGCGAGATGTCCCAGTCGGTCAGCTTGTTGTCGCCGGGCTCGCCCAGCCATTCCTGCATCTTGTTGGCGGCTTCGTTCTGCAGCACGCCACTGCTCGTGTAGGCGCGCAGGAAGGCCTCGCAGCGCGGGTCGGACAGCTTGAAGAAGTAATGCTCGGAATTGCGCAGTTCCGGCTTGGCGCCGGACACCGCGGAATAGGGCTCGATCAGGTCGGTCGGCGCGTAGGCGGCGCCGCAGGCCTCGCAGTTGTCGCCGTACTGGTCCTTGGCGTGGCACTTCGGGCATTCGCCCTTGATGAAGCGGTCGGGCAGGAACAGCTGCTTGACCGGGTCGAAGTACTGCTCGATGGTCCGCACCTCGATCAGCCCGGCGTCGCGCAGGCGTCCGTAGATGGTGTTGGCGCAGTCGCGGGTCTCCGGCGAGTGCGTCGTGTAGTAGTTGTCGAAGCCGACCAGGAAGCCGGAAAAGTCGCGGTAGTGCTCGCCGTGCACGCGCTCGATCAGCTGTTCCGGCGTGATGCCCTCCTTCTCGGCGCGCAGCATGATCGGCGTGCCGTGCGTGTCGTCGGCGCAGACGTACCAGCATTCGTTGCCGGCCATCTTCTGGAAACGCACCCAGATGTCGGTCTGGATGTACTCGACCAGGTGGCCGAGGTGAATGGCGCCGTTGGCGTAGGGCAGGGCGGAGGTGACGAGGATTTTGCGCGTCATGGCGAATCGGCTGCGAAAGGATAAACGCGGATTCTACCGCGGGCGGCCGCTGCGGCGGCCAAAATGCCCGTCGGCGGGCGGCTGGATTTGATTGTCATCAAAATTAAGGGATTGTGTTTACGTGCCAAAAATGGCAATCTTACATCTTGCTCAACATTGTTGAGATAATCCGGTTTTGTGGGAAGGAAAAGTTCATGATTTTCGCCGTCGTCGAGGACAGTCGCAGCCAGGCTGAAGTTCTCAAGGCCCTCCTGAAGAGCGAAGGCCATCAGGTCGAGGTCTTTCTGGAAGGCGGGGACTGCCTCGAAGCGATGAAGACGCAGACCTTCGATTTCTTCATCATCGACTGGACCTTGCCCGACATGGGCGGCGACGAGGTGCTGAAGCATGTCCGCGAGAAGTGCGGCTGGGACGTCCCGGTGGTCTTCTGCACCGCGCGCACCGAGGAAGAGGCCGCGGCCGACATCCTGCGCCTGGGTGCCGACGATTTCATCCCGAAGCCGATCCGCTACATGGAATTCCTGGCCCGCATCCAGGCGCTGCTGCGCCGGCTGCAGGGCGGACGCCCGTCGTCGATGCGCCACGGCAACATCGAGGTCGACCTGAAGGGGCGGCGGATCCGCGTCGGCGGCAACGACATCGACCTGACCCAGCGCGAATTCGATCTCGCCGTGATCTTCCTGCGCAACGTCGGCCGCGTGCTGTCGCGCGAGGAGCTGCTGTCCAGCGTCTGGGCCCGCGACAGCGAGGTCGATACGCGCACCGTCGACACGCACGCCAGCCGTCTGCGCAAGAAGCTCGGCCTGGGGGGCGAGAGCGGCCTGATGCTGACCTCGGTCTACGGCCAGGGCTACCGGCTCGACACCGTCCAGCAGGGCTGATCCCGGCGCGGTCGTTTCGGTTATACTCTACAAAATCGCTCGGGTATTGGCCGGGCGTCCCTTCCGACCGGAGCCCCCATGAGTCTCAGCGAACAGCAAATCAGGACCGCGTTGTCTGGCGCGGTCGACCCCAATACCGGCAAGGATTTCGTCGCCGGCAAGACCTTGAAGAACCTGCGCATCGACGGCGCCGACGTGTCCTTCGACATCGAGCTCGGCTACCCGGCGAAGAGCCAGATCGACGCGATCCGCAAGCAGGTGATCGCCGCCGTGCGCACGCTGCCGGGCGTTGGCAACGTGTCGGCCAACGTCTATTCGAAGATCGTCGCGCATTCGGTGCAGATGGGCGTCAAGCTGCTGCCCGGCGTCAAGAACATCATCGCCGTCGCGTCCGGCAAGGGCGGCGTCGGCAAGAGCACGACCGCGGTCAACCTGGCACTCGCGCTGGCCCAGGAAGGCGCCAGCGTCGGCATCCTCGACGCCGACATCTACGGTCCGTCGCAGCCGCAGATGCTCGGCCTGGCCGGCCGTCAGCCGGAATCGACCGACGGCCAGAGCATGGAGCCGCTGGAGGCCTACGGCGTGCAGGCGATGTCGATCGGCTTCATGGTCGATGTCGAGACGCCGATGGTCTGGCGCGGCCCGATGGTCGCCCAGGCGCTCGACCAGCTGCTGAACCAGACCAACTGGCGCGACGTCGATTACCTGGTGGTCGACATGCCGCCGGGCACCGGCGACACCCAGTTGTCGCTGGCGCAGAAGGTGCCGGTGACCGGCGCGGTGATCGTCACGACGCCGCAGGACATCGCGTTGATCGACGCGCGCAAGGGCCTGAAGATGTTCGAGAAGGTCAATATCCCCATCCTCGGCATCGTCGAGAACATGAGCATCCACGTCTGCACGAACTGTGGCCACGCCGAGCACATCTTCGGCGAAGGCGGCGGCGAGAAGATGTGCGCCGACTACGACACCGAATTCCTGGGCAGCCTGCCGCTCGAGATGGCGATCCGCCAGATGGCCGACGGCGGCAAGCCGACCGTGGTCGGCGCGCCGGATTCGAAGGCGGCCGAAATCTACCGCGCGATCGCCCGCCGCATCGCGGTGAAGATCGCCGAGAAGGCCAAGGACATGACGTCGAAGTTCCCCAACATCGTCGTGCAGAACACCTGAAAATTTCCCCTGTTTTCAAGGATAAAGGCGGGTAGAATCCCGCCTTTATTTTTGGTTGACCGCAGGAACCCAGATGGCCATCAAATCGGACAAGTGGATACGCCGCATGGCGGAAGAGCACGGCATGATCGAGCCCTTCGAGCCGAATCTCGTCCGCGAGGTGAACGGTCACAAGATCGTGTCATACGGCACCTCGAGCTACGGCTACGACATCCGCTGCGCCCGCGAATTCAAGGTGTTCACGAACATCAATTCGACGGTCGTCGACCCGAAGAACTTCGATCCGAAGTCCTTCGTCGAGATCGAGTCGGACGTCTGCATCATCCCGCCGAACTCCTTCGCGCTGGCCCGGACCATGGAGTATTTCCGCATCCCGCGCTCGGTGCTGACCGTCTGTCTCGGCAAATCGACCTACGCGCGCTGCGGCATCATCGTCAATGTGACGCCCTTCGAGCCGGAATGGGAAGGCCACGTGACGCTGGAGTTCTCGAACACGACGCCGCTGCCGGCCAAGATCTACGCTGGCGAAGGCTGCGCCCAGGTGCTGTTCTTCGAGTCCGACGAAGTCTGCGAGACCTCGTACAAGGACAGAGGCGGCAAGTACCAGGGGCAGGAAGGCGTCACCCTGCCCAAGATCTGACGCCGCGCCTTTTCGTCAGCTCGTAACGTACCCGTCTTATTCTGTGACCCGCTGCGGCGGGTCGTCGCTTTTCAAGGAAACACAATGCGCTTCCACTTCCCCGTCATCATCATCGACGAAGACTTCCGCTCGGAGAACACCTCCGGTCTCGGCATCCGGGCGCTGGCCGAAGCCATCGAGAAGGAAGGCCTGGAAGTGCTCGGCGTCACCAGCTACGGCGACCTGACCTCGTTCGCGCAGCAGCAGAGCCGCGCCTCGGCCTTCATCCTGTCGATCGACGACGAGGAGCTGGCACTCGAGCCGGAAGAAACGCTGGCCGAACTGCGCGCCTTCGTCACCGAAATCCGCAACCGCAATGCCGAGATCCCGATCTTCCTGCACGGCGAGACGCGGACTTCGCGCCATATCCCGAACGACGTGCTGCGCGAGCTGCATGGCTTCATCCACATGTTCGAGGACACGCCGGAGTTCATCGCCCGCAACGTCAAGCGCGAAGCCAAGGCCTACCTCGCGTCGCTGCCGCCGCCGTTCTTCCGCGCGCTGGTGCATTACGCCGCCGACGGTTCGTATTCCTGGCACTGTCCGGGCCACTCGGGCGGCGTCGCCTTCCTGAAGTCGCCGGTCGGCCAGATGTTCCACCAGTTCTTCGGCGAGAACATGCTGCGCGCCGACGTCTGCAACGCCGTCGAGGAACTCGGCCAGCTGCTCGACCACACCGGCCCGGTCGCCGCTTCCGAGCGCAATGCGGCGCGCATCTTCAACTCGGATCACCTGTATTTCGTCACCAACGGCACCTCGACGTCGAACAAGATCGTCTGGCACTCGACGGTCGCGCCGGGCGACATCGTCGTCGTCGACCGCAACTGCCACAAGTCCATCCTGCACGCGATCATGATGACCGGCGCGATCCCGGTCTTCCTGATGCCGACGCGCAACAACTTCGGCATCATCGGCCCGATCCCGAAGAGCGAGTTCGCCTGGGAAAGCATCCAGAAGAAGATCGCCGCCAACCCCTTCATCGCCGACAAGAGCGCCAAGCCGCGTGTGCTGACCATCACGCAATCCACCTACGACGGCATCCTCTACAACGTCGAGGACATCAAGGAAGAGCTGGACGGCCGCATCGACACGCTGCATTTCGACGAGGCCTGGCTGCCGCACGCCGCCTTCCACGACTTCTACGGCGACTACCACGCGATCGGCGCCGATCGCCCGCGCTGCAAGGAGTCGATGGTCTTCTCGACGCAATCGACGCACAAGCTGCTGGCCGGCCTGAGCCAAGCCTCGCAGATCCTGGTCCAGGACTGCGAAAACCGCCAGCTCGACCGCGACCTGTTCAACGAGGCTTACCTGATGCATACCTCGACCTCGCCGCAATACTCGATCATCGCCTCGTGCGACGTCGCGGCGGCGATGATGGAAGCGCCGGGCGGCACGGCATTGGTGGAAGAATCGATTACCGAGGCGCTCGATTTCCGCCGCGCGATGCGCAAGGTGGACGAGGAGTGGGGCGCCGACTGGTGGTTCAAGGTCTGGGGGCCGGACGACCTGTCCGAGGAAGGTATCGAGGAGCGCGACGCGTGGATGCTGAAGCCGGGCGAGCGCTGGCACGGCTTCAACAACCTGGCCGACGGCTTCAACATGCTCGACCCGATCAAGGCGACGATCATCACCCCGGGCCTCGACGTCGATGGCGATTTCGCCGACGAATTCGGCATTCCGGCGGCGATCGTCACCAAGTACCTGGCCGAGCACGGCGTCATCGTCGAGAAGTGCGGCCTGTACAGCTTCTTCATCATGTTCACGATCGGCATCACCAAGGGCCGCTGGAACACGCTGGTCACCGCGCTGCAGCAGTTCAAGGACGACTACGACAAGAACCAGCCGCTGTGGCGTGTGCTGCCGGAATTCGTGCAGAAGAACCCGCGCTACGAGCGCGTCGGCCTGCGCGACCTGTGCACGCAGATCCACAACGTCTACAAGCAGAACGACGTCGCCCGCCTGACCACCGAGATGTACCTGTCGGACATGGTGCCGGCGATGCGCCCGGCCGACGCCTTCGCCAAGATGGCGCACCGCGAGATCGAGCGCGTGCCGGTCGACGAACTCGAGGGCCGCGTCACCGCGGTGCTGCTGACGCCGTATCCGCCGGGCATCCCGCTGCTGATCCCGGGCGAGCGTTTCAACCGGACGATCTGCAGCTACCTGAAATTCGCCCGTGAATTCAATGCGCGCTTCCCCGGCTTCGAAACCGACGTGCATGGCCTGGTCAAGGGCGCCGACGGCCGCTACTACGTCGACTGCGTGCGCTGACCGGCAGGCGGCCGGGGCAGCGCTCCGACCGCGCCCCGGGCCGGCGCTTCAGGCCGCGTGCTGCCGGCCGAGCCGGACGCGAACGCTGAAGGTGCTGCCGCTGCCCGGCCGGCTGCTGACCGCGATGTCGCCGCCCATCAGCCGGGCCAGCTGGCGGCACAGCGCGAGGCCGAGACCGGTGCCGCCGTACTTGCGGGTCGACGAGCCGTCGATCTGCTCGAACAGCGTGAACAGGCGGCTGCAGTCGTCGGCGGAGATGCCGATGCCCGTATCGGCGACTTCGAAACAGATTCCGACCTGATCCGCGGTTTTCTCCTCGATTCGCGCGTGGACCGCGATGCCGCCGGTTTCGGTGAACTTGGCGGCGTTGTCGACCAGTTCGGCCAGAACCTGCCGCAGCCGTTTCGGGTCGCCGATCAGCGCTTCGTCGAGGCCGTCGGCCGAAAAATCGACGCTGGCCGTCAGCCCCCTGGCCTGGGCCTGGGCCTGCGCATGGAGCTCGATTTCCCGGCGCAGGTCGGAAAGATGGAAGGGGACGGGCTCCAGCGTCAGCTGGCCGGCCTCGATCCGGGAAATCTCGATCAGGTTGTTGATCAGCACCAGCAGCCGGTCGGCCGACGCCTTGGCGCGGTCGATCAGCTCGATGGTCTTCGGGTCGTCGAGCCGGCGCCGGATCAGTTCGGTCAGTCCCATGATGCCGTTCATCGGGGTCCGCAGCTCGTGGCTGACATTGGCCAGGAAGAAGCTCTTCGCGCGGTTCGCCGATTCCGCCGCTTCCTTGGCGACCGACAGCGCCAGCGTGCGCTGCTCGACCAGTTGCTCGAGATGGTTGCGATAGCGGGCCAGTTCGGCCTCGGCCCGGCGCCGCTCGCGGATGTCGCGGGTGATGCCGAGGATCTGCGTGGCCCGGCCGTCGGCGTCGAGCAGCACGGTGGTGACGACCTCGGTCGGCACGATGCCGCCGTCCTTGCACGGCTGGTCGACCTCCATCACCGTGACCCGCCGGCTGGCGTCGCCGGCGGCCAGGCGGGTCAGGCTGTCGCTCAGCGCCGCCTCGACGCGCGCCTGCGATTCCGGCGTCAGCGCCGCCGCCAGCGGCTGCGCCATGATCTCCTCGACCGTCCAGCCGCGCAGGCGCTCGACCGACGGGCTGATGTAGGAGAAGCGGAGTTCGGCCAGTTCGAGCACCCAGATCACGTCGTTGCTGTTTTCCGAAATCAGCCGGTAGCGCTGTTCGGCGCGCTGCAGCGCTTCGTCGGTGCGGGCCCGCTCGACGACCAGTCCGACCAGCTGGCCGTAGCGTTCGATCAGCGCGATTTCGCCGGCATCCGGTTCGCACGGCTGGCGGTGGTAGATCGCGAAGGTGCCGGTGACCTGGCCGGCGGAATTCTTGAACGGCTGCGACCAGCAGGCACCCAGTCCGGCCTGCTCGACCTGCGCCAGGAAGGGTTGCCACGAGGGATGGGCGCGCAGGTCGGCGACGATCACCCGTTCGCCGCGCCAGGCCGCGCTGCCGCAGGCGCCGACGCCGTCGGCAACGGCGACCCCGTCGATCGCCTCGTTGTATGCGTCGGGCAGGCTGGGCGCGGCGCCGAGGGTCAGCCGGCGGCCGCTGGCGTCGAACAGCAGGATGGAGCACAGGCAACCCGGCCGCTGGGCTTCGACGCTGCGGGCCAGCGCATCGAGCACCTCGGGCAGCGGCCGGTGGGCGGCCAGCATGTCGAGAATCCGGTTGTGCAGCAGCAGTTCGGCGTTGCTGGCGGCGAATT
Source organism: Dechloromonas sp. (assembly GCA_028687035.1). GTDB lineage: Bacteria > Pseudomonadota > Gammaproteobacteria > Burkholderiales > Rhodocyclaceae > Azonexus. The sequence goes on from JAQUAX010000012.1 coordinate 65,493, forward strand.
CCGCGCGGCTTTTCCGCAGGCGGGCGTTCAGCCGCCAGATGTACGCGGCCAGCGCACCGGTCGCGGCCAGCGCGGCGAGCGCCCCGAGCAGGTAGGCGTAGAGCTGCTGCAGGTCGGCGCCGTCGTCGGTCCGGTACAGGAAGCCGTCGAGCGGGAAATCCGGCGGCAGCATGCCGATTTCCGCATAGGTATCGGCAATGTGGCGCCAGCGCCCGGGGTTCATGTAGCCGATGGCGACCAGGTCGTGCCGGATCAGCGGCAGCATCTGCTCGAACTCGAATTCGAGCATGTCGCGCGGCAGGTCGGGCGCGTAGCGGCTGCGGATCAGTTCGATGATCTCGGCCGGGTGGTCGAGCGCGTAGTCCCAGCCGCGCAGGCTGGCGGCGACGAAGGCGCGCACGCGATCCGGGTGGCGCCGGATTTCCTGTTCCGCGGTGAACAGGTTGTCGCCGTAGAAATCGATGCCCATCGAGCGCGGCGAAAAGCTCAGGAAAGTCAGCCCCGCCTTCTTCAGGAAGTAGGGTTCCCAGGTGCTGTAGGCCGTCATCGCGTCGATGCGGCCGGCGACCAGGTCATCGACGGCGAAGCTGTGATCGACGCGGGCGACGCGGTCGAGCGGGATGCCTTCCCGGCGCAGGTAGGCCTGGACCTCGTCGGTCTGCCGCTCGAACATCACGCGCTTGCCGACCAGGTCATGTACGCTGCGCAGCGTCGGCTGCTGGCGGGCGACGACGATCTGCGGCGAATGCTGGAAGATCGCGGCCAGCGCGACGACCGGCCGGCCCGCCTGGCGGGCGAGCAGCAGGCTGCTGCTGCCGACGCCGTACTGGGCCTGGCCGGATAGCACCTGCTCGACGACGTCGTCGTCGGGCATCGCCGGCCGGATCGTCACGTCGAGGCCGGCGTCGTGGTAGTAGCCCTTGGCCTCGGCCGCGTAATAGCCGGCGAACTGGAAGGCGTGCTTCCATTTGAGCTGCAGCGTCACCGCTTCGCCGGCACCGGCCGCCGTCGCGCAGAGCAGGGCGGCCAGCAGGCCGGCCACCAGGAATGGACGGTTCCGCCTGCGGCCGGGGCGGGCGGAAGCGGTGTTCGGGGCGGTCGGGCGCAACGGGGGCCTTTGCAATCGGTGCCGCCGTTCAGCGGCGGCGGTAGGTGACGAACGCGAAGCGGGTGCCGTCGGCGCCCGCCTGTTCGCGGCGGTCGGCAGCCAGCCAGTCGGCCTCGGCGACGTCGGGGAACCAGGCGTCGGCGTCGGGCGCCAGGTCGACTTCGGTCAGCTCCAGGCGGTCGGCCAGCGCCAACGCCTGGCGGTAGATCTGTTCGCCGCCGATCACGAACACCGTGTCCGCGGTCGACGCCAATTCCAGCGCGTTTTCCAGCGAACCGGCGAGTTCGGCGCCGGGCGCCGCGTAGCCGGCCTGGCGGCTGACCACGATGTTGCGCCGGCCGGGCAGCGGCCGGAAGCGGGGCGGCAGCGATTCCCAGGTTTTGCGGCCCATGACCACCGTCCGGCCGGCGGTCAGTGCCTTGAAATGCGCCATGTCCTCGGGGAGGCTCCAGAGCAGCTGGTTGTCCTTGCCGATTGCCCGGTTGCGGGCGACGGCGGCGACGATGACGACTTCGGGCATGGCGGCGTAATGACGGACGGAAATCCGGATTATAACGGCGGCGCCGCGCCGCGGCCGAGGAAGGCGGGCAACTGGCCGGCCGGCAGCGGCTTGCTGAAGTAGAAGCCCTGGATGATGCCGACCCCCTCGGTTTTCAGGAATTCCAGCTGGTCGACCGTCTCGACGCCCTCGGCGACGGTGCCGATGCCGAGGCTGTCGCCGAGCGCGACGATGGTCCGGATGATCGCAGCGTCCTTGGCGTTGCCCGGAATGCCGTCGATGAAGCTCTTGTCGATCTTGAAATACGACACCGGCAGGTCGCGCAGGTGGGCGAGCGACGAGTAGCCGGTGCCGAAATCGTCGATCGACAGCCGGATGCCGGCATCGGCCAGGCGCTGCAGCACGTCGACGACGTCTTCGCGGCGCTCCAGCGCCCCCTCGGTGATCTCGAATTCGAGCCGCCGCGGCTGCACGCCGGAATGGCGGATCACCGCCAGCGCGCGTTCGGCGAAGTCGCCGTCGAGCTGGACCGGCGCGATGTTCAGCGCGACGACCAGGTCGTCCGGCAGCAGCGCTTCCCACTCGGCGATCTGCGCGCAGCAGCGGCGCAGCACCCACTCGCCGATGTCGCCGAGCAGCCCGAGTTCGCCGGCGGTCGGCAGGAAGGCGGCCGGCGGCAGCAGTCCGCGTTCCGGGTGCTGCCAGCGGAGCAGCGCCTCGAGGCCGATCGTCCGGCCGTTTTCGGCCAGGCACTGCGGCTGGAAATGCAGCACGAACTGGTCGTGGACGAGGGCCTGGCGCAGTTCCCAGCCCAGTTCGAAGCGCCGCTTGGCAGCCTCGGTCAGCTCGCCGGTATAGAACTCGAAGCGGTTGCGCCCCTTCTCCTTGGCCCGGTACATCGCGGCGTCGGCGGCCTGGACCAGGCGTTCGGCGTCGAGGCCGTCCTCCGGGAAGAAGGCGACGCCGATGCTGGCCGACGGCACGACGTCGTGTCCCTCGAGCTTGAGCGGCGTCGCCAGCAGCGTCTGCAGCCGGTTGATCAGTTCGCCGACGCTTTCGCGGCCGCGCGCGTTCTCGATCGCGATGACGAACTCGTCGCCGCCCCAGCGCGCCAGCATGTCGTCCTGGCGCAGCGTCGAGGCCAGCCGGCCGGCGATCGCCTCCAGGTAGTGGTCGCCGACCAGGTGGCCCAGCGTGTCGTTGATCACCTTGAAATGGTCGAGGTCGATGAAGGCGACGGCCAGCTGTTCCCCGTGCTTGGCCGCGCGGGCCAGCGAATGGGCGAGCTTCTCGCCGAGCAGCAGGCGGTTGGGCAGCCCGGTCAGCGGGTCGTGGTTGGCCAGGAACTTCAGCTTGGCCTCGGTCTTCTTCGATTCGGTGATGTCCGAGAACACCGTCACGTAGCTGCGCACCTTGCCGGCGCTGTCGAGCACCGCGGCGATGCTGCCCCACTGCGGGTAGATCTCGCCGCTCTTGCGCTTGTTCCAGATTTCGCCCCGCCAGCAGCGCTGGCCGAGGATGTCGGCCCACATCCGGCGGTAGAACTCGGCATCGTGGCGCCCGGAGCGCAGCAGCGACGGCGTCCGTCCGATCGCCTCGGCCTGGCCGTAGCCGGTTATCCGTTCGAAAGCCTGGTTCACCGCGGTGATCACGCCGTGTTCGTCGGTCACCATGATGGCCTCGGCGGCATTCTCGAACACGGTGTTCGACTGGCGCAGCCGGGCGTCGATCAGCTGGCGCTCGGTGATGTCCCGGAAGACGACGACCAGGCCTTGGTCCGGCGCGCTGACGTCGATCGGCGTCACGATGCAGTCGACCGGGATGCGCCGCCCGTCGCCGCCGGTGAAGCAGGTCTCCTCGTCGGGATCGGCGCCCGCCGCGCCTTCGCCGATCCGGGCGAGCACGCTGCGTCCGGGCGGCAGCGCGCTGCCGTCGGGGGCGCATTCGCCGAGCACCTCGACGGCGGGCCGGCCGATCATCGCGGAACAGGGGACGCCGAGGATGTTGCCGGCGGTCAGGTTGGCGAAGGTGATGCAGCCGGCGCCGTCGGTGCCGATGACGCCTTCGCCGGCGGCGTTCAGGATCGACGCGTTGCGTCGCTGCAGGTCCTCGATGGCCAGCTGGTATTCGTGGCGCTGCGTGACGTCGCGCGAGTTGGCGATGAATTCGCGCGGCGGGCCGTCGCCGCGCAGGATCGGCTTGATCGACGATTCCATCCAGATCTGCCGGCCGTCGCGGCAGCGGCAGCGGTGCACCAGCGTGCGCGGCGCGGCCTCGGCGACCACGTGCTCGATCGCCTGGCGCAGCGCGGCATGTTCGTCGGGCGGGACGAGGTCGAACAGGCTGCGGTCGACCAGTTCCTCGGGGCCGAAACCGATCAGGTCGCGGGCCGACAGCGACACGAAGCCGAGCCGGCCGTCGCGGTCGTGGCGGGCGATGATGTCGGTCGAGTTCTCGGCGAGCAGCCGGTAGTTCTGCTCCGAGATGTTCAGCGCGCGCTGGGTCAGCAGTTCGATCAGCGTCAGCGACAGCGAATGCGCGGCGTCGGTCTCGATCGAGGTCCACGGGGCCGAGTAGCCGCGCTGTTCGACCAGCCACTGGGCGAAGGAGCGGCGCGGCTCGATGCGCGGGCCGTCCGGGCCGATGACCAGGGACTTGGCCGGGTCGCCGGCCCACGGGATGGCCTGGACCAGTTCGCCGCGGAACCACAGGATGTAGTCGGAAAAATGCGGGTCGAGCCGGACCGCGAGCAGGCCGGCCACCGTTTCGCTGAACCGGCCGGCCGGCGGGTAGTGGCGGGCCAGGCAGTCGGTGTGGAAAACCTCGTCTTCGGACTTTTCCTCCAGCCAGGGGACCAGCCGGTCGACCTCGGCGGCCGGCGGCACCTGGCCGAAGCAGTAGCGGCGGCCGCCGATCGCGATGATGCCGCCGGTCGCGCGGACCAGTCGCAGCAGGTCCGTCTCGAGCAGCGCGATGATCTCGCCGATGTTGCCGGACTGGCGCAGGCAGCGGCTCAGCGTCATCAGCGTCTGGCGCACCTGGTTCATGTAGGCGCTGCGCTCCTCGGCCTCCAGGTTGGTCAGCCGCAGAGACACCGTCTTGCCGACGAATTCGGCCAGCTCCCGCAGGTGGAAGGGGACGCGCCGGGGCTGCGCGTTGTGGCAGGCGATCAGCCCCCACAGCCGGCCGCCCTGCATCAGCGAGATGGTGATCGTCGCCTTGACCCCCATGTTGCGCAGGTATTCGATGTGGACCGGCGACATGCTGCGCAGCACGGACAGCGACATGTCGAGCGGCCGGTCGCCGTCGGGCAGGCGATCCGGGACCAGCGGCACCGGTTCGGCATCGACGTCGGACAGCACGCGGATCAGGTTGCGGGCATACAGCTTGCGCGCCTGCGGCGGGATGTCGGAGGCCGGGAAATGGTGGCCGAGCAGGCTGGGCAGCGTGTCGTTGCGGCTTTCCGAAATGACCTCGCCGTTCCACAGGCTGTCGAAGCGGTACAGCATGACCCGGTCGAAGCCGGTCAGCGACTGGATGCGTTCGGCGATGAACTGCGCGTAGCGCAGGAAATCCGTTTCCTGCTCGGATTCCCACAGCGCGTTGCGGGTGGCGACGAAGAGGTGGCCGAAATACTGCAGTTCGGATTCGTCGCTGGGCTCCATCTCGATGACCCAGTGGCCGTCGACGCTATGGACCTGGACGGCCAGCGCCAGCGCGCGGCTGCCGCGGCGCAGGTGGATCTGGTCGGGGACCGACGGCTGCAGGTCGCCGCGCACCGGCAGCTGCCAGATGCGCTCGGCGTTTTCCGCATTGATCAGGTCGGCCAGCGGCTGGCCGATGGCGCCGCCCGGCGTGATCCCGAGGTAGTCGGCGAGGTTGGCGCTGGCCTGGATCACGCGCCGGGTCCGGCGGTCGACGACGATCAGCGCGCCGCTCGGCTGGATCTGGCCGGGCGTGTGGATGGCTTCCATCTCGCAGCGCTTCAGCGCCTGCATCAGCACATCGCGGTCGTCGTTCATGCGGCTTCTCCCGGGCAGGCATCGAGCAGGCGCAGGTAGTCGCCGAACAGTCCGGCCGCGGCGGCGGCGGCTTCGCCGTGGGCGTCGGGCGGGCAGATCGTCGCGGCGAAATGCCAGAAGTCGTCCCACACTTCGCGGGCGCGCCCGCCGTGACCGTGGAAGTAGCGGCCGCCGCCTTCCGGTGTGACGCCCAGCCGTTCGGCGACCTGCCGGTAGATGACCTGGCCGCCCAGGTTGGAGCCTTCGATCACGTACAGGCAGCCGGCGAGTTCGGCGTCGTTGCGGATTGCCGGGCCGTCCCAGGCCGGTGGCGGCGGTTCGCCGCCGAGCCAGCGGATGTCGGCGGCCAGCGCATCGGCGCGCCGGCGCCCGGCGTAGTCGAAAGCGGGATGGCGGGCCGCCAGGTAGTCGGCCAGACGGGCCTCGAGCGGGGCGTTGATCGCGTGCAGCGCGCGCAGCGCCGCACGGTAGGCGAGGTGGTCCAGATCGGCCCGCAGCAGCGGGGCCAGCAGCACGTGATGGTCGAGCAGGTGATGCAGTTGCCGCGTCGCGTCGCGCAGGACGGCGGGCAGCGTGGGCACAGCGGACATCGTCGTTCCCCCCGGCGCCGACCGCGGTCGGCGGCTGTTTGTTTTTGTTCCGGGGATTCTACCTGCGCTGTCCGGCCGACCGCCAGTGCCGCCGGCTCAGACCGCCATCGGCGCCGTCAGCGGGGGGTGGTGCCGGTAGCCGTCGAGCGCGAAGTCGCCGGGTTCGACGCGTTCCAGCCATTCCGGCTCGTAGCGGCCGGTCACGGCGTAGTCCGGGATGCGGTCGGACAGGATCAGGCGCGGCGCCGGCAGCGGCTCGCGGCGCAGCTGTTCCTGCAGCATCTCGACGTGGTTCTCGTAAATATGGGCGTCGCCGATGAAATACGTGAACCAGCGCGGCGAGTAGCCGGTCAGCCGGCCGACCAGGGTCAGCAGCGCGGCGCCTTCGGTCAGGTTGAACGGCGTGCCCAGTCCGACGTCGTTGCTGCGGATGTACAGGCACAGCGAAATCTCGCGCGCCGACGGGTTGCACAGGAACTGGTACAGCAGGTGGCAGGGCGGCAGCGCCATTTCCTCGATCTGCGCCCAGTTCCAGCCGTGGAACAGGATGCGCCGGTTGCCCGGATCCTTGACGATGGTGTCCAGGCACTGGCGCAGCTGGTCGACGGCCTTGTACAGCAGCGCGCTGCCGGCGCCGTCGCCGACCGTGCCGATCTGCGCGTAGCCGCGCGCCAGCGCGTCGGCGACCTGGGCGCCGGCCTGCGGCAGCGCAAGGTCGATCAGCTTGTAGGCCGGCCATTCGCGCCACTGCACGCCGTACACCGGGCCGAGGTCGTCGTCGGCCAGCCGGTACGGATTTGCCAGCCACTGCGCGTTCTCGTTGGCGTTCTGGTCCCAGACCTTGCAGCCGAGCGCGCGGAAGTCGGCGGCGCTGCGCTTGCCGCGCAGGAAGCCGACCAGTTCGCCGATCGCCGACTTGAACGCGAGCTTCTTCGTGGTGACCGCCGGGAAGCCCTGCTGCAGGTCGAATTTCAGCATCGCGCCGGGCAGGCTGCGGGTCCGGATGCCGGTCCGGTTGTCCTGCCAGCTGCCGTTGTCGAAAATGTCGCGGACCAGGTCGAGGTAGGCTTGCATGGCGCTCTCAGGCTTGCGGGCGGATCGCCGACTTCGGCCGGAAGGCCTTGATCACGGCGGGATCCGTCTCGGCGTAGGGGCCGCCGATCAGGTCGATGCAGTAGGGCACGGCGGCGAAGATGCCGACGTGGCGGACATTGCCCTCGGCGTCGCGGACGCCTTCGAGGGTCTCGCGGATCGACTTGGGCTGGCCGGGCAGGTTGATGATCAGCGCCTGCTTGCGGATCACGGCGACCTGGCGCGACAGGATCGCGGTCGGCACGAAGTTCAGGCTGATCCGGCGCATTTCCTCGCCGAAGCCCGGCATTTCCTTGTCGGCGACGGCCAGCGTGGCTTCCGGCGTGACGTCGCGCGGCGCCGGGCCGGTGCCGCCGGTGGTCAGCACCAGATGGCAGCCGGCGCGGTCGACCAGTTCGACCAGGGTATTTTCGATGCTTTCCCGGTCGTCGGCGATCAGCCGGGTTTCGGCCCGCCACGGCGTGGTCAGCGCGCTGCCCAGCCAGTCCTGCAGCGCCGGGATGCCCTGGTCCGCGTAGACGCCGGCGGACGCGCGGTCGCTGATCGAGACCAGGCCGACGACCAGCGCCTCACTCATCGCCCGCCTCCTCGGCCGGTGCGGGCGGCTGGCCGTCGAGCTGCTGCAGCACCTGGAAGATGGCGCGGAAGTTCTTCGGCGGCTTGCCGCCTTCCTTTTCCTTCAGCGCATTGCGGCGCAAGGTGCGCAGGTGCTGCAGGTCGACGCCGGGCCAGGTCGCGGCGATTTCGGCGAGCACCGTCTCGTCCTCGAGCAGGCGGACCCGCAGGCGTTCCAGGCGGTGCAGCCGGGCCGTCTCGACGGCCGATTCGCCGCGCAGCAGCGCGAGGCCGGCGCGGATCGGCGCATCGTCCACGCTGCGCATCAGCTTGCCGAGGTATTGCAGTTGCCGGCGGCGGGCGCCGTGCGACGTGATTTTCTGCGCCTCGCGGACGGCGTCCAGGATGTTTTCGGGCAGGTTGATGCGCTTCAGCTGGCCGATCGACAGCTCGACCAGTTCGGCACCGAGGTCGCGCAACTCGTGCATCGCCTCCTTCTGCTTGGTTTTCGAAGGGCGGTCGTAGTCGTCGGTGAAGTCGTCGTCTTGCATGGGGGGCGTCCGGTGCGGCATTGGCGGGCTGCTATGATAGCGATTTCCACGCTTTCCCGCTTCCGCCGATGCCCGATACCGCCGCTTTCTCCTATCCCTTCGCCACGCTGCAGCAACTCGCCGAGGATGTCCTGAAACACGCCGCCGGCAAGGGCGCCACCGCCTGCGAAGTCGATGTGTCCGAAGGCTTCGGGCAGTCGGTGACGGTGCGCTGCGACGAGGTCGAGACGATCGAGTTCAACCGCGACAAGGGGATCGGGATCACGGTCTATGCCGGGCGGCGCAAGGGCTACGCCAGCACCTCCGATTTTTCCGCGCAGGCCTTGCGCGAGACGGTCGAGGCGGCGCTCGACATCGCCCGCTTCACCGCCGAGGACGATTGCGCGGGGCTGGCCGACGCGGCGCTGATGGCGAAGCAGTGTCCGGACCTGGATTTGCATCATCCGTGGGCGTTGACCGTGGAAGACGCGATCGCCACGGCGCGCCGCTGCGAGCAGGCGGCCTTCGCCGCCGATCCGCGCATCGGCAATTCCGAGGGCGCGTCGGTGTCGACGCAGCAAGCGCACTTCGTATCGGCCAACAGCCTGGGCTTCATGGGCGGCTACCCGTCGTCGCGCCACTACGTTTCGTGCTCGATGATCGCCGGCGAACAGGACGCGATGCAGCGCGACGACTGGTACACGACGCACCGCAACCCGGCCTGCCTCGAGGATGCGGCGGCGGTCGGCCGCAAGGCGGCCGAGCGCGCCGTCGCCCGGCTCGGCGGCCGCAAGGTGAAGACCGGCGAATTCCCGGTGCTGTTCGAGGCGCCGCTGGCGGCCGGCCTGCTCGGCAGCCTGGTCCATGCGGCGAGCGGCGGCGCGCTGTACCGCAAGTCCTCGTTCCTGCTCGACCACCTCGGCAAGCGGGTGATGCCCGAATTCGTGCAGATCCGCGAGCGGCCGCACATCCTGCAGGGGCTGGGTTCGTCGCCCTTCGACAACGACGGCGTCGCGACGCGCGACCGCGACGTGGTCGTCGATGGCGTGCTGCAGGGCTATTTCCTGTCGGCCTACACGGCGCGCAAGCTCGGCATGCAGACGACCGGCAACGCCGGCGGCAGCCACAACCTGATCATCGAACCGGGCGAACTGGATCTGGCCGGCCTGGTCAGGCGCATGGGGCGCGGCCTGCTGGTCACCGAACTGCTCGGCCACGGCATCAACTACGTGACCGGCGACTACTCGCGCGGCGCCGCCGGCTACTGGGTCGAGAACGGCGAGATCGCCTATCCGGTCGAGGAAATCACCATCGCCGGCAACCTGAAGGCGATGCTCGCCGGCATCGTCGCCGTCGGCAACGACGTTCAGGTGCGCGGCACCAAGCAGACCGGCTCTATCCTCGTCGACCGGATGACGGTGGCCGGCGACTGACCGGTCCGCCCGGCCGAACGTGCTTCGCAAACCACAACAAGGAGACAAGGCATGCAGCGTCGTGATTTTCTGAAAGGGGCTTCGCTCGGTACCGCCGCCACGCTGGCCGCGCCGGCGATCGCCCAGTCCCAGCCGCTGGTCAAGTGGCGGCTGGCGTCGAGCTTCCCGAAGAGCCTGGACACCATCTACGGCGGCGCCGAGGTGCTGGCCAACCGGCTGCGCGCGATGACCGGCGGCAAGTTCGACATCCGCGTCTTCGCCGGCGGCGAGATCGTTCCCGGCCTGCAGGCGCTGGATGCCGTGCAGCAGGGGACCGTCGAGGTCTGCCACACCTGCTCCTACTACTACGTCGGCAAGGACAAGACCTTCGGCTTCGGCACCTCGGTGCCGTTCGGCATGAACGCGCGCCAGATGAACGCGTGGATCTACTACGGCGGCGGCCAGAAGCTGCTCGACGAGTTCTACGCCAACTACAACGTGCTGTCCTTCGTCGGCGGCAATACCGGCACGCAGATGGGCGGCTGGTTCCGCAAGGAAGTCCGCTCCCTGAAGGACGTCGAGGGCCTGAAGATGCGCATCGCCGGCCTCGGCGGCACCGTGTTCTCGGCGCTCGGCGTCGTGCCGCAGCAGATCGCCGGCAGCGACATCTACCCGGCGCTGGAGAAGGGCACGATCGACGCGGCCGAGTGGGTCGGCCCCTACGACGACGAGAAGCTCGGCTTCTACAAGGTGGCCAAGCACTATTACTACCCGGGCTGGTGGGAGCCGGGCCCGACCATCCATTTCTTCGTGAACAGGAAGGAGTGGGACAAGCTGCCGAAGGAATACCAGGAGGCCTTCCAGGCCGCGGCCTACGAGGCCAACGTGACGATGCTGGCCGAGTACGACCACAAGAACCCGATCGGCCTGTCCAAGCTGCTGCAGGGTGGCGTCAAGCTGCAGAAATACTCGGACGAGATCCTCGCCGCCGCCTACAAGGCCGCGCAGCAGATGTATGCCGACGAGTCGGCGAGGAACCCGGCGTTCAAGAAAATCTACACGGAATACGACCGCTACCGGAAGACGCAGAACGCCTGGTTCAGCGTCGCCGAGCACCGCATGGATTCCTTCCTGCAATCCCGGAAATAGCCGTTCCCGCGTCGTTCACCGCGAACCCCGCCGGCTTGGCCGCGCGGGGTTTTTTTGCGTCGCCTATAAGGGTTTACAGCAGTTTTCGGCATTTTTGCGAGGAATAGAATCCAGGGGTCACAAAAGTGGCGAACTCATTTCCGAGGAGACAACATGCAACGTCGTGATTTTCTGAAAAAGGCCTCCATCGGCGCCGCTGCCGGTGCTGCGGCCACGGTCGCCGCGCCGGCGATCGCCCAGTCGGCGCCGACCATCAAGTGGCGCCTGACCTCCAGCTTCCCGAAGAGCCTGGACACCGTCTACGGCGGCGCCGAGGTGCTGGCCAACCGTCTGCGCGCGATCACCGGTGGCAAGTTCGACATCCGCGTCTTCGCCGGCGGCGAGATCGTCCCGGGCCTGCAGGCGCTGGATGCGGTGCAGCAGGGCACGGTCGAAGTGGCCCACACCTGCTCCTACTACTACGTCGGCAAGGACAAGACCTTCGGCTTCGGTACCGCCGTGCCGTTCGGCATGAACGCCCGCCAGATGAACGCGTGGATCTACTACGGCGGCGGCCAGAAGCTGCTCGACGAGTTTTACGCCAACTACAACGTCGTCTCCTTCCTCGGCGGCAACACCGGTACCCAGATGGGCGGCTGGTGGCGCAAGGAAGTCAAGACCCTGGCCGACCTGAAGGGCGTCAAGATGCGGATCGCCGGCCTCGGCGGCACCGTGTTCTCGGCGCTCGGCGTCGTGCCGCAGCAGATCGCCGGCGGCGACATCTACCCGGCACTGGAAAAGGGCACGATCGACGCGGCCGAATGGATCGGTCCCTACGACGACGAGAAGCTGGGCTTCTACAAGGTCGCCAAGAACTACTACTACCCGGGCTGGTGGGAGCCGAGCACCTGCTTCCATTTCTTCGTCAACAAGAAGGAATGGGACAAGCTGCCGAAGGAATACCAGGAAGCCTTCCAGGCCGCGGCCTACGAGGCGAACGTCACGGTGCTGGCCGAGTACGACCACAAGAACCCGATCGCGCTGTCCAAGCTGCTGCAGAGCGGCGTCAAGCTGCAGAAGTATTCGGACGAGATCCTGAAGGCCGCCTACAAGGCATCCCAGGACCTGTACGCCGACGAGTCGGCGAAGAACCCGGCGTTCAAGAAAATCTACACCGAGTTCGACAAGTACCGGAAGTCGCAGAACGCGTGGTTCAGCGTCGCCGAAATGCGCATGGACTCCTTCCTGCAGACCAATCGCTGAGCGCGACCGCGCCCGTCACGACCCGGCCCCGGCCGGGTTTTTTTTCGCCTGCGCTTCGGGGCCCGTTTTCGGACGGGCAACGCGGCATCCGGGCGGTCGTTCGGTGAATCTTGCGCCGGGGTGGCCGGTCCGGCGGTCGGTCGCCGGCGCGGGGGTGGCGCGATGCGCGGTTCAGGCATTCCGGTGGCGTTCGGGCTGCTGTGGCCTTCGTCGGTCCGGCGAGGCCGGTGAAATTTCCGGTGGGGCGCATGGCCGTCCCGCGCCGGTTCGTCAGCGCCGATTCCGATCGCCAGGGCAGGCCCGGTGGTCCGGTAAGGGTGGGGCGCAGCCGTATTCCCCGGGCGGATTCAGGATCGCGATTCCGGTAATGGCGCTGAACCATGGGTGTTACTACGCAGCTGCTAAATTCGCTTTGGATTCAGCAGGTTGAGTTAAATTTTTTGCTCAAGATGAAAAGGGCACTGAGCGAACATGCTTAGTGCCCTTTCATTGATTTAACGGCGGACTATTTTGCAAACGGCTCCGTGCACCACTGCGACTCACAAGGAACACCATCCCCATTTCCGTCCATCTGGGTATTCGGGCAATTCCGAATAAAGAAAGTCGCTTCGGCGCAGGACGTCATCTGAGAGCAATAAGTTCTCCCATCACATTGAAACCGGCCAGGGCTTGTTTCTGCAAACGGACTCGCCAGCGCCTCAGGCTGCGACGAGGACCTGTTGAACTTCGGCGCCAAGAAGGTGTAGCCGACAGAACCTATCAGTATGACCAGAACCAAAGTAATCAAACGCTCCAGAATCGAGCTCTTGGAGCGGACTTCGGGTTGATGGCGATTTCTGGCTTTTGAGGCCGCAGGCGCTCCACCTGGACGTTGGACGAGTACTGCCTTCTTTTTGCCGTCCTTGTTGAGAATGACTTCGAAGGATATCGGTTCGCCGACTTTTGGTTGCCCATCCTGTTTTGGATAGTCGGAAATATGAACAAAGATGTCCTGACCACCGTTCTGTGGAGTGATGAACCCGAATCCCTTATCTTCATTCCAGGTTTTCAGAGTGCCATTGATGCGTGATTCCATGGGGCCAAAATTTAGAAGCTGACAGCGAATTATCACATGCCAACGGGGTTTTAAACGGTTGTTAGCCTGAGGTGGTCACTATGTCCTGTTCCGCTATCCAGCCCTTAGCTTGTTCCTTGGCTCATTCTCACCTGCTCGATCTTGCAGATGGCCATGCACTGCAGCAAGAATGCCATCGTGAACGTTCCGCGGTTGATTTTGTTCGAGAGCACCTTCGGCGTCAGGCCGTGAAAAAGCCTCAAGGAAATGCCAGCTAGCTAAAACGGGCATTCGTCGGGTCATTTGCGTAGCAACACCCCGAACCATGAAAAAAGGCGGGGTGGAAACCCCGCCTTTTCGAGTGTCGACCGTGTAAGGCCGGTTATTTGTCGCCTTGCAGGTTCTTCAGCAGGTCGGCGTTCGAGTCCTGCGTGTCGGAGCCCCGGGCCTCGCTGCCGCGCATCAGCGCATCGAGATCGGCGCCGCCGCCGGCCTCGCCCGATTGCTCGATCTGGGTGCGGCTGGCCGGATCGCCGTAGCTGACCAGGCCGGGGAAGACGAGGATCAGCGCGACCATGATGATCTGGATGCAGACGAAGGGAATGGCGCCCCAGTAGATGTCTGTCGTCTTGATCGACGCCGGTGCGACCGAGCGCAGATAGAACAGCGCGAAGCCGAACGGCGGGTGCATGAACGAAGTCTGCATGTTGACCGCGAGCAGCACGCCGAACCAGATCAGGTCGATACCCAGCTTGTCGGCCACCGGGGCGAGCAGCGGCACGATGATGAAGGACAGTTCGAAGAAGTCGAGGAAGAAGGCCAGCAGGAAGACCAGGATGTTGACGACGATCAGGAAGCCGACCTGGCCGCCGGGCAGCGACAGCAGCAGGTGTTCGACCCACAGGTCGCCATCGACGGCGCGGAAGACCAGGCCGAAGACCGTCGAGCCGACCAGGATGAAGACGACGAAGGCGGACAGCTTGCCGGTCGTTTCCATCGCCTGCTTCATCAGCTTCCAGGACAGGCGGCGGCGGACGACGGCGAGGACCAGCGCGCCGGCGGCACCCATCGCGCCGCCTTCGGTCGGCGTCGCGATGCCGAGGAAGATCGTGCCGAGCACCAGGAAGATCAGCACCAGCGGCGGGACCAGCGTGGTCAGCACGCGCAGCGCCAGCTTGAAGCCGCGCAGGCTGCGCGCTTCCGGCGGCAGCGCCGGGCAACTGGCCGGCTTGATGATCGACAGCAGCGCGACGTAGCCGACGTAGAGGCCGCTCAGCACCAGGCCGGGGATCATCGCGCCTTCGTACATGTCGCCGACCGACTTGCCGAGCTGGTCGGCCATGATGATCAGCACCAGCGACGGCGGGATGATCTGGGCCAGCGTGCCGGAGGCGGCGATGACGCCGGCTGCGAGCCGCTTGTCGTAGCCGTAGCGAAGCATGATGGGCAGCGAGATCAGGCCCATCGAGATCACCGAGGCGGCGACGACGCCGGTCGTCGCAGCGAGCAGCGCGCCGACGAAGATCACCGCGTAGGCGAGGCCGCCGCGCAGCGGGCCGAACAGCTGGCCGATCGTGTCGAGCAGGTCCTCGGCCATGCCGGATCGCTCGAGGATCAATCCCATGAAGGTGAAGAAGGGAATGGCGAGCAGCGTGTCGTTGGCCATGATCCCGAAGATGCGCTCGGGCAGCGCCTGGAACAGCACCGGCTGGAGCAGTCCCAGTTCGATGCCGATCAGCCCGAAGACGATGCCGTTGGCGGCCAGCGCGAAGGCGACCGGGTAGCCGAACAGCAGGAAGACGACGAGGGCGCCGAACATCAGCGGCGCCATGTTGGCGATGACCCACTCCATTATTTGGACTCCTTCGCTTTGGCGGCGGCGATCGCGGCGGCCAGTTCTTCTTCGGCGCTCGGCCCGGTGTCCTTGGCGTTCGGGTCACCGATGCGGCCGGCCAGGAAGGCGATGCGCTTGATCAGTTCGGACAGGCCCTGCAGCGCGAGCAGCGCGAAACCGAGCGGCAGCAGGATCTTGACCGGCCAGCGCAGCAGGCCGCCCTCGTTGGCCGACATTTCGTTGATGTGGTAGGAGTCGACGACCAGCGGGATCGACAGCCAGAGGACCAGGACGACCATGGGCAGCAGGAAGAACAGCGTGCCGATGATGTCGATGACCGCCAGACCGCGCGGCGACAGCCTGCTGGTCAGTACGTCGATGCGCACGTGCTCGTTCTTCTGCAGCGTGTACGGGGCGCACAGGATGAAGACGGCGGCGAACAGGTACCACTGGATTTCCAGCAGGCCGTTCGAGCTGTAGTTGAAAGCGAAACGCACGCTGGCATTGCCGGCGCTGATCAGGGTCATCAGCAGGATCAGCCAGAATGCGCCCTTGCCGATGCGCTCGTTGATCCAGTCGATCAGCTGCGACAGCTTGAGCAGAAGGGTCACTGAAGTTCTCCTCGGTTGATAGAATGCCCGGCTTCTTCGAATCGGCCGGGGTCGATGGTTCACACGGCCGGCAATTTAACGTGAAGGGCAGCGAACGAACATGGTGGAAATCCCTACCGGACAACGACGGACCCGCATCTGCCTGGTCCGCCACGGCGAAACCGAATGGAACGCGGCGCGCCGCGTGCAGGGCCACATCGACATCGGTCTCAACGAAAACGGCATGCGCCAGGCCGCCGCGGCCGGGCGCTGGCTGAAGTCGGCCGGCATCGCCGCGCTGTACAGCAGCGACCTGAAGCGCGCGTGGACGACCGCGCTGGCGATCGGCGAGGCGATCGGCCTGACGCCGCAGCCGGTGCCCGAGATGCGCGAGCGCTGCTACGGCGTGTTCGAAGGGCTGACCTACGCCGAGGCGCAGCAGAAGTATCCGGAAGGCTATGCCGCGTTCGAGGGGCGCAACGCCGACTATGCGTTCGAGACCGGCGAGAGCCTGCACGCGATGTACGACCGGGTGACCGGCAAGCTGCAGCAGATCGCCGCCGCCCACCCCGCGCAGAACGTCGTCGTGACGCTGCACGGCGGCGTGCTCGACGTGATCAACCGCTTCGTGCGCGGCAATCCGCTCGAAATGCCGCGCGACTTCCTGATCCCGAACGCCGGCATCAACTGGATTTCCACGGTCGACGGCCGGTGGACCCTGGAAAGCTGGGGCGAAACGGCGCACCTCGAGGAGGGGGCGCTGGACGAACTGCCTTCGTGATAAAATCCCACCCCTTTTCAATGGCTTGAGGCATTCCCCATGTTTTCCGCGAAAGACACCCTGGCAAAAGTTGACCCCGAACTCTGGCAGGCCATCCAGGCCGAAGTGCAGCGTCAGGAAGACCACATCGAACTGATCGCGTCCGAAAACTACGTCAGCAAGGCCGTCATGGAAGCCCAGGGCTCCCAGCTGACCAACAAGTACGCCGAAGGCTATCCCGGCAAGCGCTACTACGGCGGCTGCGAGCACGTCGATGTCACCGAGCAGCTGGCGATCGACCGCCTGAAGAAGCTGTTCGGCGCCGAGGCCGCCAACGTCCAGCCGAACTCCGGTTCGCAGGCCAACCAGGCCGTGCTGATGGCCTTCGCCAAGCCGGGCGACACGATCATGGGCATGAGCCTGGCCGAAGGCGGCCACCTGACCCACGGCATGGCGCTGAACATGTCCGGCAAGTGGTTCAACGTCGTTTCCTACGGCCTCAACGAAAAGGAAGAGATCGACTACGACAAGATGGAAGCCCTGGCCCGCGAGCACAAGCCGAAGATCATCGTGGCCGGCGCTTCCGCCTACGCGCTGCGCATCGACTGGGAACGCTTCGCCAAGGTCTGCAAGGAAGTCGGCGCGATCTTCTGGGTGGACATGGCCCACTACGCCGGCCTGGTCGCTGCCGGTTTCTACCCGAACCCGGTGCCGCACGCCGACGTCGTCACCTCGACCACGCACAAGACGCTGCGCGGCCCGCGCGGCGGCATCATCCTGATGAAGGCCGAACACGAGAAGGCGCTGAATTCCGCGATCTTCCCGGGCCTGCAGGGCGGCCCGCTGGAGCACGTGATCGCCGCCAAGGCCGTCGCCTTCAAGGAAGCCGCGACGCCTGAGTTCAAGGAATACCAGGAACAGGTCATCAACAACGCCCGCGTGATGGCCCGCGTGCTCGGCGAGGAGCGCGGCCTGCGCATCGTTTCCGGCCGCACCGAAAGCCACGTTTTCCTGGTCGACCTGCGTCCGAAGAACCTGACCGGCAAGGAAGCCGAAGCCGCGCTGGGCCGTGCCCACATCACCGTCAACAAGAACGGCATCCCGAACGATCCGCAGAAGCCCTTCGTGACTTCCGGCATTCGCATCGGCTCGCCGGCGATGACGACGCGCGGTTTCACTGAGATCGAGGCCGAACAGATCGCCCACCTGATCGCCGACGTGCTCGACGCGCCGAACGACGAGAAGGTGGCCGAAGAGGTTCGCGCCAAGGTGTCGGCGCTGTGCCAGCGCTTCCCGGTGTACGGCGCCTAAATCGCCGTGAAATGCCCTTTCTGCGGCCATGACGAGACGGCGGTCGTCGACACCCGCCTGTCCGATGAAGGCGACATCGTCCGTCGCCGCAGGAAGTGCAATGTCTGCGACAAGCGCTTCACGACCTACGAGCGGGCGGAAATCCGCCTGCCGCAGGTGGTCAAGAAGAACGGCTCGCGGACCGAGTTTTCCCGCGACAAGCTGCGCGCCAGCCTCGAGCTGGCGTTGCGCAAGCGGCCGGTATCGACCGAGCTGGTCGATGCGGCGGTCGCCGAGATCGAGGAAAAGCTGCTCTCGGCCGGTCTGCGCGAAATCAGTTCGCAGCAGGTCGGTGAGCTGGTGATGGCCGAGCTGAAGAAGCTCGACAAGGTCGCCTACATCCGCTTCGCCTCGGTCTATCGCAATTTCGAGGACGTCGACGCCTTCTCCAAGGCGATCCGCGAAGTCTCCCCGAACTCCCGCAAAAAATGAGTTTTTCCGCCGTCGACCACGGCATGATGGCGCGCGCGCTGCAACTCGCCGAGCGCGGCCTGCGGACGACCTCGCCCAATCCTCGCGTCGGCTGCGTGCTGGTCCGCGCCGGCGAAATCGTCGGCGAAGGCTGGCACGAGAAGGCCGGCGAGCCGCATGCCGAAGTCCATGCGCTGCGCGCCGCCGGCGAGCGGGCGCGCGGCGCGACCGCCTACGTGACGCTGGAGCCGTGCAGCCACCACGGCCGGACGCCGCCCTGCGCCGAAGGGCTGATCGCCGCCGGCGTCGCCCGCGTCGTCGCGGCGATGCGGGACCCGAATCCGCTGGTCGCCGGGCGCGGCCTCGCGCTGCTGCAGGCGGCCGGCATCGAGACCGCCTGCGGCCTGCTCGAGAACGAGGCGCGCGAACTGAACATCGGCTTCGTGTCGCGGATGACGCGCGGCCGGCCCTGGCTGCGCCTGAAGGCGGCGGCCAGCCTGGACGGCAAGACGGCGCTGAACAACGGCGTCAGCCAGTGGATCACCGGCCCGGACGCCCGGCGCGACGGCCACCGCTGGCGGGCGCGCGCCTGCGCGATCCTGACCGGCATCGGCACCGTGCGCGACGACGATCCGCAACTGCTGGTCCGCGACGTCGAGACGACGCGCCAGCCGCTGCGCGTGGTCGTCGACAGCCGGCTCGAAACGCCGCTGACGGCGCGCATCCTGCAGGGCGGGCCGGTGCTGGTCGCCGCCGCGGTCGACGATCAGGAAAAGGCCGATTTGCTGCGCTCGGCCGGCGCCGACGTGCTGGTCCTGCCCAATGCCGACGGCAAGGTCGAACTGCCGGCCTTGCTGGCCGAACTCGGCCGGCGCGGCATCAACGAAGTGCATGCCGAGGCCGGCTTCAAGCTCAACGGATCGCTGTTGCGCGAAGGCCTGGTCGACGAACTGCTGCTCTACCTGGCGCCCTGCCTGATCGGCCACCAGGCCAGCGGGCTGTTCAACCTGCCCGAGCTGCTCAGCCTCGACGGCAAGCAGGCGCTGACGATACGCGATCTGCGCCAGATCGGTCCGGACATCCGCCTGATCGCGCGTCCCCGCTAGGACCGCAGACGGCGCAGCCGGCGTCCTTGCGGAAACGGACGTTGCGCCATTCCATGCCCAGCGCGTCGAGCAGCAGCAGGCGGCCGGTCAGCGATTCGCCGATGCCGGCCAGCAGCTTCAGCGCCTCGGCGGCCTGCATCGTGCCGACGATGCCGGTCAGCGGCGCAAACACCCCCATCACCGCGCAGCGCACTTCCTCGACGTCCTCGCCTTCCGGGAACAGGCAGTGGTAGCACGGCGCGTCGTCGCGGCGCAGGTCGTAGACGCTGATCTGGCCGTCGAAGCGGATCGCCGCGCCGGAGACCAGCGGCTTGCGGTGTTGCACGCAGGCGCGGTTGATCGCGTGCCGCGTCGCGAAATTGTCGGTGCAGTCGAGCACCACGTCGGCGCTCGCGACCAGTGCGGCGAGTTCGTCGCCGGCCAGGCGCCGCTGCAGCGGCACGATGGCGATTTCGGGATTGATCGCGGCCAGCGCCTGCCGGCCGGATTCGGCCTTGGCCAGGCCGACGCGGGCCTGGGTGTGCAGGATCTGGCGCTGCAGGTTGGTGAAATCGACCGTGTCGTCGTCGACCAGCGTGATCTTCCCGACGCCGGCCGAAGCGAGGTAGAGCGCGGCCGGCGAACCGAGTCCGCCGGCGCCGACGACCAGCGCATGGCCGGCCAGGATGCGTTCCTGGCCTTCGATGCCGAGTTCGTCGAGGAGGATGTGGCGGCTGTAGCGGAGAAGCTGCTCGTCGGTCACTTGTATTCGCGCCACTCCGGTGGCGTGTCGTCGTGGTCGCCGTGCGGCCGGTGCTCCCAGGCCTTGACGTAGGCTTCCTGCGACGAGCGCTTCAGGCGCTTCTCGGGGGCGTCCAGGTTGTGCAGCTGGGTTTCCTCGACGTAGTGGATCAGCGCCCGGGTCAGCTTGCTGAACAGCGTGTTGTCGAGATGGTAGCCCTTGTCCTCGAGGTGTTCCTCGATTTCCAGCAGCGTGTGCTGGTGCAGGTGGTAGCTGACATCGACGGCGCGCTTCTCGAGCTTCGGGGCGGCTTCGATCTCGTCGAGGCGCTGCAGGTCGTCCGCCGCTTCCGGCACCTGGCCGGGCGGAAATTTGGAGAACAGAATCTCGCGCTGTTTCTTCAGGTCGGATGGACTCATCGCACCTCCCGTAGGGCTTATTCCTTCGACTTATTCTGCATGATGCGCAGACCCTTGAGAAGGTTCAGCGCCTGCTGGAACTGGTAGTCGCCCTTGCTGGCGTACTCGAGGCGCTGCGGCAGATCCTCTTCGTCGTCGGCCTTGTCGTTCTTGCCCGGCTTGGCCTTGGCTTGCGGCTTGCCGGCGTCGGGCTTCGGCGCTTCCTGGTCGCGGTCGTTGCTCAGGTGACGGTCGAGATCGGCTTCACGCACGCGCATGCCGCCGCCGCCGTTGGCCGATTCCTCGACCAGGATGTCCGGCGTGATGCCCTTGGCCTGGATCGAGCGGCCGTCCGGCGTGTAGTAGCGGGCGGTGGTCAGCTTGATCGCGGTATTGCCGGGCAGCGGCAGCACCGACTGCACGGAGCCTTTGCCGAAGGTCTGGGTGCCGACGATGACGGCGCGCTTGTGGTCCTGCAGCGCGCCGGCGACGATTTCCGAAGCCGAGGCCGAGCCGCCGTTGACCAGCACGACCATCGGGACCTTCTTCGCGTCCACCGGCATCGTCTTCAGCGGGTCTTCCTTGCTGCCGCGCAGGTAGTCCTGCGGGCGCGCCTTGAATTCCTGCTTGGCGTCCTCGGTCCGGCCGTCGGTCGAGACGACCTTGACGTCCGGCGGCAGGAAGGCCGCGGAAACGCCGATCGCGCCGTTGAGCAGGCCGCCCGGGTCGTTGCGCAGGTCGAGCACCAGACCCTGCAGCTTGTTGCCGTCCTTGTACAGCCCGGCGACATGCTTGGCCAGTTCGGCGACGGTGTTTTCCTGGAATTGCGTGATGCGGACCCAGCCGTAGCCCGGTTCGACCAGCTTCGACTTGACGCTCTGCACCTTGATGACTTCGCGGACCAGCGTGATCTCCAGCGGTTTGGCCTCGCCCTTGCGCAGGATGGACAGCTTCAGCGAGGTCTTCGGCTTGCCGCGCATCTTCTTGACGGCGTCGGACAGCGTCAGTCCCTTGACCGGGGTGTCGTCGAGCTTGAAGATCAGGTCGCCGGACTTGATGCCGGCGCGGTAGGCCGGGGTGTCCTCGATCGGCGAAACGACCTTGACCAGGCCGTCCTCCATGCCGACCTCGATGCCGAGGCCGCCGAATTCACCCTGAGTGCCGACCTGCAGATCCTTGAACGCGTCGGCGTCGAGGTAGGCCGAATGCGGGTCCAGGTTGGACAGCATGCCGGAGATGGCATTGGCGATCATCTTCTTGTCTTCGACCGGCTCGACATAGCCCTGCTTGATCGCGCCGTAGACTTCGGCGAAGGTCCGCAGGTCCTCGATCGGCAGGCCGGTCTTGGCCTCCTTGTCGGCCAGCGCCGGGATGTGCAGGCTGATGAGGGCGCCGGCGACGAAGGCGCCGACGGTCAGGCTGATGGTTTTCGCTTTGCTCATTTCAAACTGGCCCATTTCAAGGGGTCGATCGGTTGTCCCTGGTGGCGGAGCTCGAAGTATAAACCCGATTCCGGATTGCCCCCGCTGTTGCCCACGGTGGCCACGGTGTCGCCGCCCTTGACGGTCTGGCCGACCTGTTTGAGCAGCGAATCGTTGTTGCCGTAGATCGACAGGTAGGCGTTGCCGTGGTCGACGATCAGCAGGTTGCCGAAACCGCGCATCCATTCGGCGAAGACGACGCGGCCGGCGGCGACGGCCTTGACCTCGCTGCCGGTGCCGGCCCGGATGAACAGGCCGCGCCAGGTGCCGCCGCCTTCACGCGCGGCACCGAAGCGGCCGGCCACCGTGCCGCGCACCGGCAAGCGCAGGTTGCCTCGCTGGCGGGCGAAGCTGCCGTCGCTGGCCGAGGGTTCGTGGCGGTTTTCCGCCTCCGCCGGCGGTGCGGGGCGGGAGGCGACGCGTTCTTCGCCGGCCGATTTCGGCTTCTGGGCCGCCGCCTTTGCGGCGCGGGCGGCTTCGGCAGCGCGGGCGGCTTCCGCGGCGCGGGCCTTCGCGGCCTGCGCGGCGAGAATCCGCGACAGCCGGTCGATCAGTTGCGACAGCCGTTTCTCGTTCTGCTGCAGCGTGCCGATTTCCTTGCGCTGGGCACGGACCTTGTCGGAAATCTGCGCATAGAGCTTCTGGCGTTCCTCGCGCTGGCGGTTCAGTTCGGCATGGCGCTTCTGCTGCTCGGCCTCGACCCCGGCCAGCTCGGCGCCGCGTTCCTTGACGTCGGCGGCCAGCGCCTTCTTGCGGGACAGCGTCGCGTTGATTTCGCCCATCAGCTCGGCCCGGCCCTGCGCGATGATCGACAGGTAATGCAGGTCGCGCGCCATCTGGTTGGGGTCGTCGCCGTTCAGCAGCAATTGCAGGGAATCGGGCGTCCCGCGCAGGTACTGCTTGTAGAGCAGCCGCTCCAGTTGCGCCTGCTGCTGGACCAGCGTCGCGCCGAGTTCGCGCGACTGGCGGTCGAGGGCCTGCAGCCGGGCCTGCAGTTTTTCACGCTGCTCGGCCAGTTCGTTCAGCTCGCGCTGCAGGCGGGAAATCTGGCGTTCCGATTCGCGCAGGCGGACGCCGGCATCGGCCCGGTCCTCCTCGCTGGCCGAGAGTTCCTTGCGCAGGTTGTCGATGCGTCCGCGCAGTTCGCCCAGGTCGGCCTGCTTTTCGGCAATATCCGGCGTGGTCGGTTTTTTCGGGTTGGCCAGGGCCGGGGAGGCGCACAGCCAGGCGGCGAGCAGGGTCGCCGCCGCGTGCCAGCCGCACCCGCCTCGTCGTCCGCGGCTGCGGGGGTGTCCAGGGGTCATCGTCGGGGCTTGATTTCGATTAAGCGAAACGCAAGCCGTCATTTTATAATGCCCCATTCACCGATCACGAGGATTATCTTGGAAACGCCCCATTTCAACCTGATCGACAAGCAGGAGCACATCGAGACTGCGGCGCGCGCGCTGAAGTCCATCGCGCATCCGCTGCGCCTGAAGATATTGTGCGTGCTTGGCGATCAGGAAGCCTGCGTGCAGGAAATCGTCGACGCGGTCGGCACCTCGCAGAGCAACATTTCCCAACATCTCGCGATCCTCCGCGAGAAGGGCGTCCTGCTGACCCGCAAGGACGCCAACCGGGTTTTCTACCGGGTCGGCGACCAGCGCACGCTGCAACTGGTCGGCATGATGCGCGAAGTATTTTGCGGCGTGGAGAACTGAAACAATGCCGATGGATTTCATCAACCAGAACATCCTGCTCATCTCGATCGTCGTCGTCAGCGGCCTCGGCCTGCTCTGGCCGCTGTTCGCCCGCCCGTCCGGCAACAGCGTCGATCCCGGTCAGGCCACGCTGCTGATCAACCGCGAGGACGCGCAGATTCTCGACGTCCGCGAGGCTTCCGAATTCGCTTCCGGCCATCTGCCGGAAGCCCGCAACATCCCGGTTGACAAGCTGGCCGACCGCATCGGCGAACTGGAGAAGTTCAAGGACAAGCCGATCATCGTCTGCTGCGCTTCCGGCATGCGTTCCGGCAAGGCCTGCGGCGAGCTGAAGAAGCAGGGTTTCAACCGCCTGTACAATCTGGCCGGTGGTGTCGATGCCTGGGTTGGCGCCGGCTACCCGATCAAGAAGGGAACGCGCAGCAAATGAGCGTCCCGGTGCTGATGTATACGACGGCGGTCTGCCCTTACTGCGTGCGCGCCAAGCAACTCCTGAAAGCCCGCGGCGTGGTCGAGATCGAGGAGGTCCGCGTCGATCTCGATCCGGCCCGGCGCGACGAAATGATGCAGCGCACGCAGCGCCGCACCGTGCCGCAGATCTTCATCGGCGACGTCCATGTCGGCGGCTGTGACGACCTGCACGCGCTCGATGCGGCGGGCAAGCTGCGGCCGCTGCTCGACGGCCAGTCCTGAAACCGATCACCCAAACGAAAGAAAGTCATGGAACAAAACGAACAACCCGTCTTCGGCATTGAAAAGCTGTACGTCAAGGATCTCTCCGTCGAGGTGCCGAACGCGCCCGAAATCTTCCTCGAGCAGTCTGCGCCGCAGATCGAGGTGCAACTGAATACCTCCGGCCGCGGCGTCGGCGAAGGGGCCGTCGAAGTCGTGCTGACCGTCACCGTGACCGCGAAGCTGGCCGACAAGACCGTCTTCCTGGTCGAGGTCGGCCAGGCCGGCATCTTCCGCATGCTGAACATTCCGGAAGAGCAGATGGAAGGCCTGGTCGCCGTCGCCTGCCCGAACGTGCTGTTCCCGTATGCCCGCGAAGCGGTTTCCGACGCCGTGACGCGCGCCGGCTTCCAGCCCATCGTGCTGCAGCCGGTCAATTTCGAGGCGATGTACCTGCAGCGTCTGCAGGAACAGCAGTCCGCGCCGACCGAAGTGCCCATCCAGTAAGACCATGAAGCTGCCGCATCGCGCGCTGTTCGCCCTGCTGCTGGCCGGCCTCGCCCAGGCGGCGCCGGCCGTCGATTACCGCTCGGTGGCCGCGCCGGCGGCCATCCTCTACGACGCGCCGTCGCAGAAGGGCAAGAAGCTCTACCTGATCCGCTCGGCGACGCCGGTCGAGGTCGTCGTCCGGCTCGAGGGCTGGAGCAAGGTGCGCGATGCCGAAGGGACGCTGGCCTGGGTCGAGTCCCACCAGCTGAGCGAGGCGCGGACGCTGGTCGTCACCGCGGCCCGGGCGGAAATCCGCCAGGCCGACCGGGCCGACGCGGCGGTGCTTGTCGAACTCGACAAGTGGGTCGCCGTCGAATTTCTCGAGCCGGCCTCGCCCGGCTGGGCCAAGGTCAGGCACCGCGACGGTGTCACCGGCTACATCCGCTCGACGCAGGTCTGGGGACTATGAACATCACGCTGCTTGGTGCCGGCGCCTGGGGAACCGCGCTGGCCATCGCCTTTGCCGGCAAGCACGAGGTCACGCTGTGGTCGCGCGAAGAGGATGTCGCGGTGGACCTGCGCGAAACCCGCGAAAACCGGCGTTTCTTCCCCGGTCACCGGCTGCCGGACCCGGTCGCCGTGACCACCGATTTTTCCGCTGCGATCGCCGGGGCCGACTGGCTGATCGTCGCGACCCCGATCGCCGGCCTGCGCCCGACCGTCGAACGACTGAAGGCGCTCGGTTGCTCCGCGCCGCTGCTGTGGGTGTGCAAGGGCTTCGAGGCGGGTAGCGGCAAGCTGCCGCACCAGGTCGTCGCCGAGGTGCTCGGCGAGCAGGCCGTCTATGGTGCGCTGTCCGGCCCGAGCTTCGCCGAGGAGGTCGCGGCCGGCCAGCCGACCGCGGTGTCGCTGGCGGCCAACGATCCGGCCTTCGCCCGCGAGGCGGCGCGCCAGTTGCACACGCCCCGTCTGCGCATCTACGCGAACGACGATCTGGTCGGCGTCGAGGTCGGCGGCGCCGTCAAGAACGTGCTCGCCATCGCGACCGGCGCCTGCGACGGGCTGGGGCTTGGCCTCAACAGCCGGGCCGCGCTGATCACCCGCGGCCTGGCCGAGATCGCCCGGCTCGGCGTCGCACTCGGCGGCCAGCGCGAGACCTTCATGGGACTGGCCGGCATGGGCGACCTGATCCTGACCTGCACCGGCGACCTGTCGCGCAACCGCCGCGTCGGGCTCGGTCTGGCGCAGGGCAAGTCGCTGGCGCAGATCCTCGACGAACTCGGCCACGTCGCCGAGGGCGTCTATACCGCCCGCGAGGTCGACCGGCTGGCGCGTGACCTCGGCGTCGAGATGCCGATCAGCGCCGCCGTCGCCGCCGTGCTCGACGGCCGGATGGGCGCCGCCGAGGCGGTCGACCGCCTGATGGCGCGCGATCCCAAGGAAGAGCTGGCCTAGACCGCGCCGGGGAAGCCGGCCTGGCGCCAGGCTTCGAAAATCGTCACCGCGGCGGCGTTCGACAGGTTCAGGCTGCGCTGCCCGGGCAGCATCGGCAGGCGCAGCCGGCGCTCCGGCGCGAATCCGGCGAGCACCTCGGGCGGCAGCCCGCTGGTTTCCCGCCCGAAAACGAACACATCGTCCAGCTGCAGCGGGATCGCATACGGGCTCGCCGTTCCCCTGGTCGTCATCGCGAACATCCGGCGCCCGTCCAGCGCCGCGCAGCAACTCGCCCAGTCCGGGTGGCGGACCACCCGCGCGTATTCGTGATAATCCAGCCCGGCGCGGCGCAGCTGCTTGTCGTCCACCGAGAATCCGAGCGGTTCGACGAGATGCAGTTCGGCGCCGGTGTTGGCGCACATCCGGATGATGTTGCCGGTGTTGGGCGGAATTTCGGGCTGGTAGAGGACGACGGCGGGCATGGTGCGGAAGGCGCGCAAAAGGCGCGATTAGACCACGGAAGCGTCACGTAGCGCGCGTGCCGCGACGGCGACGGTGACCGAGGCGGCGCCGTGCAGGCGCAGCACGCGGGCGCACTCGTCGGCGGTCGCGCCGGTGGTCATCACGTCGTCGACGAGCAGCGCGCGGCGTCCGGAAAGATCGGCCCGGCACTCGAAGGCGCCGCGGACGTTGGCGTGGCGTTCCTTCAGCGCCAGGCCGGCCTGCGGCGCGGTCGGCCGCCGTCGCATCAGGCTGCCGCCGTCCACCGGCAGGCCGAGTCGGCGACCGAGGTGGCGGGCGATTTGCTGCGACTGGTTGAAGCCGCGTTCGCGCAAGCGCGCCGGGTGCAGCGGCAAGGGCACGATCAGGTCGTGCCCGCCCGCGTCCAGGCGTTCGGCGAGGCGGGCCGCGATCCACGGTGCGACGGCGAGCTGGTGGCCGTATTTGAGCGCCTGCACGACGCGGTCGACCGGGAATTCGTAGCGGAAAAGCGCGACGGTCGCCGCGAAGTGGGGAGGCCGCGTCAGGCAGGCGCCGCAGCGCTCGCCGTGCGTCGTCGCCTCGCCGCATTGCGGGCAGGCCGGGGTCGGGGCGGGCGGCAGGTCGGCGGCGCAGTCGGCGCAAATCAGGACGTTGCCGGCATCGGCGCCGCACAGCAGGCAGCTTCCGGGAGCCGCGCGCGACAGCCAGCGGTCGAAGCGCCGTTTCAGGGAATCCCGCCACGGGTGGTTTAAAATTGACATCGATCCGGGTGTCCTCGATAATTCATAATTACCGTTTTGCCCTGATTTTCCTGGACTTTTTTCTGCAAGGCTCTCCCATGCACGCTAGTTCCCTCGCCGCCGTTCCTTCCGCTTCGCAGCCCGCCACCGCTCATCGCTGGACGCTCGAGGAAGTGCTGGCCCTGTACGACCTGCCCCTGATGGATCTCGTCTGGCGCGCCCAGCAAGTGCATCGCGAGCATTTCGATCCGAATGCGATTCAACGCTCGACGCTGCTCTCGGTCAAGACCGGCGGCTGCTCCGAGGATTGCGGCTACTGCTCGCAGTCGGCCCGCTACGACACGGACACCGAGCGCGAGCGCCTGATGCCGGTCGACGAGGTCGTCGCCGCCGCCCGCGCCGCCAAGGAAAAGGGCGCTTCGCGCTTCTGCATGGGCGCCGCCTGGAAGGGCCCGAAGGACAACGACCTCGACAAGGTGCTCGAGATGGTCCGCGAGGTCAAGGCGCTCGGCATGCAGACCTGCGTGACGCTGGGCATGCTGAAGGACGGCCAGGCCGAGAAGCTGAAGGACGCGGGCCTCGACTACTACAACCACAACCTGGACACCGACAAGGAGTTCTACGGCCAGGTCATCAAGTCGCACACCCAGGACGACCGCCTCGACACGCTGGACCAGGTGCGCGACGCCGGCATCAACGTCTGCTCGGGCGGCATCATCGGCATGGGCGAGTCGCGCAAGAACCGCGCCGCGCTGATCGTCCAGCTGGCCAACCTGCCGACGCCGCCGGAGTCGGTGCCGATCAATAACCTGGTGCCGATCCCCGGGACGCCGATGGCCAACGTCGACCGCCTCGATCCCTTCGAATTCGTCCGTACCATCGCCGCCGCCCGGATCGCCATGCCGACCTCCTGGGTCCGCCTGTCGGCCGGCCGCCAGGAGATGAGCGACGAGCTGCAGGCGCTGTGCTTCCTGGCCGGCGCCAACTCGATGTTCTACGGCGACTTCCTGCTGACGACCGGCAACCCGGACGTCGACCGCGACGACGCGCTGTTCGCCCGCCTGGGCCTGAAGGCCATTTGAGCGGCGCTTTTCCGACCGGCGGCCCGGCCGCCGGCTTCGTCGACCGCGCCCAGGTCGGCCGGCGCTTCTCGCGTATCGCCGCGGCCTACGGGCGCGGCGATTTCCTGGTCCGCGAAATCGACCGTCGGATGCAGGAGCGGCTGGACTACGTCCGCATCGAGCCGAAGCGCATCCTTGACCTCGGCTGCAGCCGAGGCGGCAGCCTGGCCGGGCTGGGCGAACGTTACCCGCAGGCCGAACTGCTCGGTCTCGACCTGGCGCCGGCGATGCTGCAGGGGCTGGCGCCGCAGCGCGCCGGCTGGCAGCGCTGGCTCGGGCTGGGGCAGGGCGGGCCGCTAGCGATCGCCGGCGACGCCGCGAAATTGCCGCTGAAAGGCGCGTCCACCGCGCTGGTCTGGTCCAACCTGCTGCTGCACTGGCTCGACGATCCGCTGCCGGCGCTGGCCGAGGTGCATCGCGTGCTCGAAGTCGGCGGCCTGCTGATGTTCTCGACGCTGGGGCCGGACACGCTGAAGGAACTGCGTGCCGCGTTCGCCGACGGCTACGCCCACACCCAGCGCTTCATCGACATGCACGACCTCGGCGACATGCTGGTCGGCTGCGGCTTCGCCGATCCGGTGATGGACATGGAAACGCTGACCCTGACCTACGACGATGTCGATGCGATGCTCGGCGAACTGCGCGCCGCCGGCTCGAGCTGCGCGATGACGGCTCGGCGCCGCGGACTGACCGGCAAGGGGCCGTGGGTCGAGGCCCGCGCCGCCTACGAGGCGATGCGGCGCGACGGCAAGCTGCCGGCGACCTTCGAGATCGTCTATGGCCATGCCTGGAAGGCGGCGCCGAAACAGACGGCGGACGGCCGCGCCATCGTCCGTTTCGACAGGCTCGGCAAGTGATCAGTCGGGGCGCCGGCTGAAGAATTTCAGCGGCTTTGCGTCCGGGAAGCGCGGCACCGGGATCGCCTTGCGCCGCCACTCGCGGACGCGCCAGCCGAGCAGCAGCGCGACTGCCGCCGAATAGGCGATCGGCCACAGCAGCGCGGTCGCCTTGACCAGCCACAGGTAATGCAGGCAGCCGAGGATCGCGACCGGATATACCGCCCGGTGCAGATCCTGCCAGCGGCGGCCGCCGAGCCAGCGGATCGCCCGGTTGCTCGAGGTCGCGGCGAGTGGCACGAGCAGCACGAAGGCGGCGAAGCCGACGGTGACGAAGGGGCGTTTCAGAATGTCGCGCGCGATGGCGTCCACCGCGAACTCGTGGTCGAAGCCGACGAAGGCCAGGAAATGCAGCGTCGCGTAGAAGAAGCAGAACAGCCCGAGCATGCGCCGCAGCCGGGCCAGCCAGTGCAGCCCGGTGAGGCTCCGCAGCGGCGTCACGCACAGCGTCAGCAACAGCAGGTTGAAGGTCCAGGTGCCGGTCCAGCGCTGCACGAACTCGACCGGGTTGGGACCGAAGTCGCCGCTCCAGGCGGCCCACCCGAGCCGCCCCGCGGGCAGCAGGCAGAGCGCGAAGAGGACGGCCTTGATGCGGCCGAGCTGGCGGGAATCCGGGGTGTGGTCCATGTCAGAAATTCTGCCGCAGATCCATGCCGGCATAAAGCCCGGCGACCTGTTCGGCGTAGCCGTTGAAGGGCAGCGTCGGCCGCTTGCGGAATTCGCCCAGGCGCCTTTCGTGGCTCTGGCTCCAGCGCTTGTGCGGCACGTCCGGATTGACGTTGGAGTAGAAGCCGTACTCGTCCGGTGCCGCCTTGGTCCAGGCCGTCGCTGGCTGCTTCTCGACGAAGCGGACGCGGACGATGGACTTCGCACCCTTGAAGCCGTATTTCCACGGAACGATCAGGCGCAGCGGTGCGCCGTTCTGCTTCGGCATCACTTCGCCGTACATGCCCAGTGCCAACAGGGTCAGCGGGTGCTTCGCCTCGTCCAGGCGCAGGGCCTCGACGTAGGGCCAGTCGAGCAGCGGCACGCGGACGTAGGGCATCTGGCCGGGATCGGCCAGGCTCCAGAACTCGACGTATTTCGCATTGCCGGTGATCTCGACGCGCTTCAGCAACTCGGCGAAGGGAAAGCCGATCCACGGGACGACGGCGCTCCAGCCTTCGACGCAGCGGAAACGGTAGATGCGCTCCTCGAGCGGCGCCCATTTCAGGAGGTCGTCGATCGCGAAGGTCTTTTCGGTCTTCACCGCGCCGTCGACCGTCAGCGTCCACGGGCGGGTGCGCAGCCGGTGGGCGTGCTTGGCCGGACTGTCCTTGTCCGGACCGAATTCGTAGAAATTGCCGTAGCTGGTCATCGTCGAGAAGGGCGTCGGCTTGTCGTCGATCGACCAGGCGGCGGCGCGCGTCGAGGGCAGCGGGGTGGCCAGCGCGGGGCCGCCGATGCCGCCGAGCGTCGCGCCGCCGGCGAGCAGCAGGCGGCGGCGCAGGAAGGATTCGGGCGGGGTGATCTCGCTGCTGGGCGGGACGGGGATGCGCATCGCTTTGGCTCCGGAGTGCTTGGCAGTCAGACCGCCGGCCGCCGCCGGGGTTCAGCCGGCCAGCGCGCTGCGCAGGGACGCGATGTCGTCGGCTGCCTCGTCGAGCAGTCCGGCCTGGCGGGCGCGATCGGCGGTGCGTGCCGCGCGTTCCTCGGGCGACAGGTCGTCCGGCGTCCAGTCGCGGTCGTCGCCGGCCAGCAGGTTGGCGAAATACAGTACGTCGCCCAGCGCGCAGGGGGCGGCCGTGTCGTGCGGGTGGTCGTGGCCGCGGATCGCCGCGACCAGGCTGTCCGGCAGGCCGAGCTGCTGCAGCAGCGCGATGCCGATTTCCTCGTGCCAGCAGCGCAGCAGGTCCATCAGCAGGGCCTCGTCGGCGTATTCGGGTAGGTCGGCCGTCCGGAACAGCAGGTAGAACACGCCGATGTCGTGCACCAGGCCGGCGAGCAGGGCTTCTTCCGGATTGATCCGGCCGATGCGCCGGGCCAGCACGCGGGCGATCGCGGCGACCTCGATCGAGTGTTCCCAGGCGTCGCGGCCGATCCGCTCGTTCCTTGCGTTCCGCCGGGACGCCAGCATCTGTTCCAGCGCGACCGCGAGCGCGGTGGCGCGGACGACCTCGAAGCCCAGGCGGCGGATCGCCGTCGCGAGATCGCCGCTGGTCCGTCCGCCCGGATTGTAGGCGGTCGAATTGGCCAGGCGCAGCAGTTTGCTGGCGATCAGCGGCTCGCCGCCGATCGCCCGGGCGACGCGGTCCAGGCTGGCGAACGGATCGCGCAGCGCGTTGCGGATGCCGACCGCGGCGTCGAGGCAGGTCGGGAAATTGACATCGCCCGACAGGTCGCGGGCGATGTCCTCGAGCAGGCGAAGATGGGCCGGTGCGGCCGCCATGTCACCCGGCAATGTAGCGTTCCAGCTCCTCGATCAGGAAGCGTTGCGAACTGATCGTCTCCTTGACCAGGTCGCCGATCGAGATCACGCCGACCAGTGCGCCGGCCTCGTCGAGGATGGGCAGGTGGCGGAAGTGCTTTTCGGTCATCAGCGCCATGCATTCGTCGAGCGAGGTGTCGGGCGTCACGTAGGCGACGCGGTCGCTCATGATGTCGCGGACCAGGGTTTCCTTGGAGGACTTGCCCTGCAGGATGATCTTGCGGGCGTAGTCGCGCTCGGAAAAGATGCCGACCAGTTCCTCGCCGTCGAGGACCAGCAGGGCGCCGACATCGTGTTTCGCCATGACGCCGAGCGCATGGAAAACGGTGTCGGCGGGGGCGACGACGGCGAGCGGCCGGTTCTTGCCGGCCAGCAGTTGCTTCAGTGTTTTCATTGTTTGTCTCCTCTGTGGGCTTCAGCGCCTCCACTCTAGCCTCGCTGCGGATACCTGCCAAGCGTTCACGGGGCAGGGGCAGCCGGCCGGTTTATGCATTTGTATTCGAAATGAGCCAGGCTGGGCGGTGCTCTCCGGCAATTCTGGTAGAATCGTCGGGTTTTTTCCAAGGACCCGGCATTGCAAGACGACATCCTGGTCGATATCGAGGACCTGCATTTCAACTACGACGGGCGACCCGTGCTGCAGGGGATCAACATGAAGATCCCGCGTGGCAAGGTCGTCGCGATCATGGGCGGTTCCGGTTGCGGCAAGACCACGCTATTGCGTTGCATCGGCGGCCAGTTGCGGCCGACCGGCGGTCGCGTTCGCCTGGCCAATCACCAAGTCTGCGAAATGTCGCAGGCCGAGCTGTACCGGCTGCGTCGCAAGATGGGCATGCTGTTCCAGTTCGGCGCGCTGTTTACCGACATCTCGGTGTTCGACAACGTGGCTTTTCCGCTACGCGAACATACCGATCTGTCCGAGGAAATGATTCGCGACCTGGTGCTGATGAAGCTCGAGGCCGTCGGCCTGCGCGGCGCCCACCGGCTGATGCCGGGCGAGCTGTCCGGCGGCATGGCGCGGCGCGTCGCGCTGGCCCGCGCGGTCGCCCTCGATCCGGCGCTGGTGATGTACGACGAACCCTTCACCGGGCTCGATCCGATCGCGCTCGGCGTCATCGGGCAGCTGATCCGCAAACTCAACGATGCGCTCGGCGCGACCTCGATCATGGTCACGCACGACATCCAGGAATCGCTGCTGATCGTCGATTACATCTATTTCCTGAACGGCGGCCGCGTCGTCGCCGAAGGAACGCCGGACCAGATCCGCGCGTCGAAGGACCCCTTCGTCCACCAGTTCGTCCATGCGGAGCCCGATGGCCCGGTTCATTTCGACTATCCGGCGCCGCCTGCGGCGCAGGAATTCCTGAGTCGGGGGCGACGTGCCTAATCCGCTCGACCTGATCCGCAAGCTCGGCCATGCGATGGTCGAGCGCATCTGGCGCCTCGGCTTCGCCAGCCGTTTCCTGGTCGCCATCCTGGCCCAGTCCGGCACCTCGTTCCGCCGGCTGTCGCTGACCCTGCGCGAAATCTATTTCGGCGGCGTGCTGTCGCTGCTGATCATCCTGGTTTCCGGCCTGTTCGTCGGCTTGGTGCTCGGCCTGCAGGGCTACGAGATCCTGCAGCGTTTCGGGTCGACCGAGGCGCTCGGCACGCTGGTCGCGCTGTCGCTGACCCGCGAACTGGGGCCGGTGCTGGCCGCGATCTTCTTCGCGTCGCGCGCCGGTTCGTCGATTACCGCCGAGATCGGTCTGATGAAGGCGACCGAGCAGTTGAAGGCGATGGACATGATGGCGGTCAATCCGATCGCCCGCGTCGTTGCGCCACGCTTCTGGGGCGGCGTCATCTCGATGCCGCTGCTCGCCGCGCTGTTCTCGGCGATGGGCGTGATCGGCGGATGGCTGATCGGCGTCGTCTTCATCGGGGTCGATGACGGCGCCTACTGGTCGCAGATGCAGGCCAGCGTCGATTTCCGCTACGACGTCTGGAACGGCGTCATCAAGAGTTTCGTTTTCGGCATCGCAGTATCGCTGATCGCCGTTTTCGAAGGCTACGACTCCGTGCCGACCGCCGAAGGCGTGTCGCGCGCGATCACCCGTACCGTCGTGACGTCGGCGCTGTCCATTCTGGCGCTCGACTTCATCCTGACCTCGTTCATGTTCCGGGGAGCTTCATGAACCGCACCATCCTCGACCTCTGGGTCGGCTTTTTCGTGGCGATCGGCATTGCCGCTTTCTTTTTCCTGGCCCTCAAGGTCGGCAACCTTTCGTCGTCGCACATGTCTGAGACTTACGTGCTGCAGGCCAAGTTCGACAACATCGGCGGCCTGAAGGTGCGCGGGCCGGTCAAGAGCGCCGGCGTCGTCGTCGGCCGGATCGCCGACATCCGTTTCGACCCGCAGACCTACGAGGCGATCGTCACGATGAACATCGACGGGCGCTACCGTTTCCCGAAGGACACCTTCGCGGCGATCTTCACGGCGGGTCTGCTCGGCGAGCAGTACATCGGCTTCGATGTCGGCGGCGACGAAAAGATGCTGCAACCCGGTGATACCATAGGCAAAACGCAGTCGGCTGTCGTGCTCGAGAAGCTGATCAGCCAGTTCCTATTCAGCAAGGCTTCGGACGGACAGGAAAAACAATGAACCAAGCGATGAGTGCGAAAGCGATGCGCTGGGGCCGCCGGCTGGCGACCGCAGGCGTCGTGGCGCTGGCGCTCGCCGGCGGGGCGTCGGCCCAGGACGAACACGATCCCTACGAGGGCTTCAACCGGACGATGTTTACGGTCAACGAAGCGATCGACACCTATGCCGCGAAGCCGATCGCCAAGGGCTACGACAAGGCCGTGCCGCTGCCGGTCAAGGCCGGCGTCGGCAACTTCTTCAACAATGCCGGCGACCTGTGGATCGGCCTGAACGGCGCGCTGCAGGGCAAGCTGCCGGATGCCGGGAACGATCTGGCCCGGCTGCTGATCAACTCGACGGTCGGCATCTTCGGCCTGTTCGACGTCGCCAGCGAACTCGGCCTCGAGAAGCACGAAGAGGACTTCGGTCAGACGCTGGCGGTCTGGGGCGTCTCCGACGGCGGCTACCTGTACTGGCCGATCATCGGGCCGCGCACCGTGCGCGACACCTTTGGCTGGGGCGTCGATACCTTCGGCGACCCGGTGATGGCGACCCGCCCGGTCAGCGTCCGCAACGGCATGGCCGCGCTGCGCTTCGTCGATATCCGGGCCAGCCTGTTGCCGGCCGACAAGGTGGTCGAAGAGGCCGCCCTCGACAAGTACGCCTATATCCGCGACGGTTACCTGCAACGCCGCCGCAACCTGATCTACGATGGCCGCCCGCCGCGGCTCGACGACTGATTACTGCCGAATACACCATGATGAAAAAGCTGTTTTCCCTGCTGTTGACCCTCCTGATCTCTTCCGCCGCCTTCGCCCAGGAGGCGCCGGACGCGCTGATCCAGCGCGTAACCGAGGAAGTGCTGGAAATCGTCCGCAAGGACAAGGATATCCAGAACGGCAGTACCCAGAAGGTGGTCGACCTGGCCGAAAAGAAGGTGCTGCCGCACTTCAACTTCCAGCACATGACGGCGCTCGCGCTCGGCAAGGAATGGCGCAAGGCGTCGCCGCAACAGCAGCAGCAGCTGACCGCCGAGTTCAAGACGCTGCTCGTCCGGACCTACTCCAATGCGCTGACCGGCTACCGCAACCAGCGCATCGTC
The DNA here is from genome assembly GCA_028687035.1 of Dechloromonas sp. Lineage (GTDB taxonomy): Bacteria > Pseudomonadota > Gammaproteobacteria > Burkholderiales > Rhodocyclaceae > Azonexus. The sequence goes on from JAQUAX010000012.1 coordinate 101,121, forward strand.
TACAAGCCGTTCAAGATGAACGCCGGCGACACCGACGTGCTGGTCCGCACCGAGGTCGTGCAGCCGGGCAGCAAGCCGGTCCAGCTCGACTACAGCCTGGAAAAGCAGGACAGCGGCTGGAAGGTCTATGACGTCGTGGTCGCCGGCATCAGCCTGGTCACCAACTACCGCGACCAGTTCGGCCAGGAAGTGCGCAACGGCGGCATCGACGGCCTGATCGCTTCGATCGCGGCGAAGAACAAGTCGCTGGAAAACCGCAAATGATTGAACGCCAGGCCGGGCGCCTCGTCGTCACGGCGCCGCTGACCCTGGCCAATGCGCGCGGCCTGCTCGAAGCAGGCCGTGCTGCTTTGCAGCCGGGCGAGCAGGTTTTCGATTTCTCGCAGGTCGGCGAAGGCGATTCGTCGGCCGTCGCCGTGATGCTGGGTTGGCTGCGCGCCGCCGACGCTACGCGGTCGACCGTCCGTTTTGCCCATATTCCGGCCGGCGTCCGTTCGCTGGCCGAGTTGTACGGCGTTACCGACCTGCTGCCGCTGGCCTGAGCCGGCTTTCATCATGGTTGCAGCCGTTTCCATCGTCGACGTCGTCAAGCATTTCGGTGCGCTGCAGGCGCTCGCCGGCGTTTCGCTGGAGATCGCCGAAGGCGAGTTCTTCGGCCTGCTCGGGCCGAACGGCGCCGGCAAGACGACGCTGATCTCGTCGCTGGCCGGCCTGGTCCGGCCCGATTCCGGCATGCTGAAGGTGCTCGGCCACGACGTCGTCCGCGATTTCCGCGAAGCCCGGCGCTCTCTCGGCGTCGTGCCGCAGGAGCTGGTCTTTGATCCCTTCTTCAACGTCCGCGAGACGCTGCGCATCCAGTCCGGCTATTTCGGCATCCGCAAGAACGACGACTGGATCGACGAGATCCTCGAGAACCTCGACCTGACCGGCAAGGCCGACGTCAACATGCGCCGCCTGTCGGGCGGCATGAAGCGCCGCGTGCTGGTCGCCCAGGCGCTGGTGCACAAGCCGCCGGTGATCGTCCTCGACGAGCCGACGGCCGGCGTCGACGTCGAGCTGCGCCAGGGGCTGTGGCAGTTCATCCGCCGGCTGAACGGCGAGGGCCACACCATCATCCTGACCACGCATTACCTGGAAGAGGCCGAGGCGCTGTGCAACCGCATCGCGCTGATGAAGCAGGGCCGCGTCGTCGCGCTCGACACCACGGCCAACCTGATGGCGGCGCATCCGGGCGCCTCGCTGGAGGAGGTTTTCGTGCGGACCTTGCAGCAATGAGCGGCCCGGGCCAACGCGCGAGCGCCTGGGAGGCGCAGCTGACCGGTTTCCTGACGCTGTTCTACAAGGAATTCCTGCGCTTCTGGAAGGTCAGCTTCCAGACCGTCGCGGCGCCGGTGCTGACGGCGCTGCTCTACCTGCTGATCTTCGGCCACGTGCTCGACGAGCACGTCACGGTGCACGGGGTGCGCTACACCAGTTTCCTGATCCCGGGCCTGGTGATGATGCAGGTGCTGCAGAACGCCTTCGCCAATTCGTCGTCCAGCCTGATCCAGGCCAAGATCACCGGTTCCATCGTCTTCGTGCTGCTGCCGCCGATTTCCTACGGCGCCTTCTTCCTCGCCTACGTGCTGGCGGCGATGGTGCGCGGCCTGCTGGTCGGCGTCGGCGTGCTGCTCGCGACCGTCTGGTTCGCCGAACTGCGCGTCGAGGCGCCGCTGTGGATACTCGCCTTCTCGCTGTTCGGCGGCGCGCTGTTCGGCGCGCTCGGCATGATTGCCGGCATCTGGTCCGAGAAGTTCGACCAGCTGGCCGCTTTCCAGAATTTCCTGATCATGCCGCTGACCATGCTGTCCGGCGTTTTCTACTCGATTTACACCCTGCCGTCGTTCTGGCAGGGGCTGTCGCATTACAATCCCGTCTTTTACCTGATCGACGGCTTCCGTTACGGCTTTTTCGGCGTCTCCGACATGGCGCCGCAGTACAGCCTGGCGGTCGTCGTCGCCTGCTTCGCGGCGGTTGCGGCGCTGACGCTGAACCTGCTGAAACGGGGCTGGAAACTCCGAGCCTGACCCGATGCATCCCGACCAGATCAAACAGCTCATCCTCGCCGGCATGGACTGCACCCACCTCGAACTCGACGGCGATGGCCAGCACTTCCAGGCCCTCGTCGTCAGTCCGGAATTCGCCGGCAAGAACCGCGTGCAGCGCCAGCAGCGCGTCTACCAAACCCTGAAGGACAAGCTGGCGACCGGCGAACTGCACGCCCTGTCCTTCAAGACCCTGACCCCGGAAGAATGGAGCGCCCAGCGTGGATAAACTGTTGATTCAGGGCGGTTCCGTCCTCTCCGGCGAAGTCGCCATCTCCGGCGCGAAGAACGCGGCGCTGCCCATCCTGTGCGCGTCGCTGCTGACCGCCGAGCCGCTGCACTTCACCAATGTGCCCCACCTCAACGACATCTCGACGATGCTGCGCCTGCTCGGTGACATGGGCGTTGACGTCACCATGGACGGCGTCGACGGCCTGGTGCTGAACGGCGGCGGACTGAACAACCCGGTCGCGTCCTACGAGATGGTCAAGACCATGCGCGCCTCGATCCTGGTGCTCGGCCCGCTGGTCGCGCGCGGCGGCGAAGCCCGCGTGTCGCTGCCCGGCGGCTGCGCCATCGGCGCCCGGCCGGTCGACCAGCACATCAAGGGCCTGCAGGCGATGGGCGCCGAGGTCAAGGTCGAGCAGGGCTACGTGCACGCCAAGGCGACGCGCCTGAAGGGGGCCCGCATCTGCACCGACATGGTCACCGTGACCGGCACCGAGAACCTGATGATGGCGGCCTGCTTGGCCGAAGGCGAGACGGTCATCGAGAACGCCGCGCGCGAGCCCGAGGTCGTCGACCTGGCCAACTGCCTGGTGTCGATGGGCGCCCGGATTTCCGGCGCCGGCACCGACGTCATCCGCATCCAGGGCGTCGACAAGCTGCACGGCGCGACGCACGCGATCATGCCGGACCGCATCGAGACTGGCACCTACCTGTGCGCGGCCGCCGCGACCGGCGGCGACATCCGGCTGCTGAAGACCTCGGCGGCCTACCTCGACACCGTCGTCGACAAGCTGATGGATGCCGGCTGCGAGATCACGACCGAGCGCGACGCGATCCGCCTGCAGGCGCCCAAACGCCTGAAGGCGGTCAGCCTGCGCACGGCGCCGTACCCGGCCTTCCCGACCGACATGCAGGCGCAGTTCATGGCGATCAACTGCGTCGCCGACGGCGTCGCGACGATCCGCGAGACCATCTTCGAAAACCGCTTCATGCACGTCAATGAACTGATGCGCCTGGGCGCCAACATCCAGATCGAGGGCAACAACGCGATCGTCCGCGGCGTCGACCGGCTCGAGGGCGCCACCGTGATGGCGACCGACCTGCGGGCCTCGGCCTCGCTGGTCATCGCCGGCCTGGTCGCCCAGGGCGAAACGCTGATCGACCGCATCTACCACCTCGACCGCGGCTACGAGCGCATCGAGGAAAAGCTGGCCCGCCTGGGCGCCAGCGTCAAGCGCGTCCGCTGAGAAAGGGAGCAAGCACGTGACCGGCATCACCATCGCCCTGTCGAAGGGCCGCATCTTCGACGAAACCCTGCCGCTGCTCGCCGCGGCCGGCATCGTTCCCAAGGAAAATCCGGAAACCTCCCGGAAGCTGATCATCGAGACCAACCAGCCGGACGTGCGCGTCGTCATCGTCCGCGCGACCGATGTGCCGACCTACGTCCAGTACGGCGCGGCCGACCTCGGCGTCGCCGGCAAGGACGTGCTGATCGAGCACGGCGGCGAAGGCCTGTACGCGCCGCTCGACCTGAAGATCGCCAAGTGCCGGATGATGGTCGCGATTCCCGAGGGCTTCGATTACCAAAACGCGGTGCGCCAGGGCGCGCGGCTGAAGGTCGCGTCCAAGTACATCAAGACGGCGAGGGAACATTTCGCCAGCAAGGGCGTCCATGTCGACCTGATCAAGCTCTACGGCTCGATGGAGCTGGCGCCGCTGGCCGGGCTGGCCGACGCCATCGTCGATCTGGTGTCGACCGGCGGCACGCTGAAGGCGAACAAGCTGGTCGCCGTCGAGCACATCATGGACATCTCGTCGCGCCTGGTCGTCAACCAGGCCTCGCTGAAGGTCAAGCGCGAGACCCTGCAACCGATCATCGACGCCTTCGCACAGGCGGTGGAGAAATAAGCCCATGGTCGCCATCAAGCGCCTGTCCACGGTAGACGCCGGTTTTGCGGCGAAAATGAAGGAACTGCTGGCCTTCGAGGCGGCAGCCGACGAAGGCATCGAGCGCACGGTCGCCGGCATCCTGGCCGACGTCAAGGCGCGCGGCGACGCCGCGGTGGTCGAATACACCAACCGCTTCGACCGTCTGACGGCGGGCTCGATGGCCGAACTGGAACTGTCGCAGGACGAGCTGCAGAAGGCGCTCGCCGGCCTGCCGGCCGAGCGCCGCGCCGCGCTGGAAGCCGCTGCCGGCCGCGTCCGCGCGTACCACGAGCGGCAGAAGCTCGAAGGCTGGTCCTATACCGAAGCCGACGGCACGCTGCTCGGCCAGATGATCACGCCGCTCGACCGCGTCGGCCTGTACGTGCCGGGCGGCAAGGCGGCGTATCCGTCGTCGGTGCTGATGAACGCGATCCCGGCCAAGGTCGCCGGCGTCAAGGAACTGATCATGGTCGTGCCGACGCCGGGCGGCGAGCACAACCAGTTGGTGCTGGCGGCGGCCTGCTTGGCCGGCGTCGACCGCGTGTTCACGATGGGCGGCGCCCAGGCCGTCGGCGCGCTGGCCTACGGCACGCAGACCGTGCCGCAGGTCGACAAGATCGTCGGTCCGGGCAACGCCTACGTCGCCACCGCCAAGCGCCGGGTGTTCGGCATCGTCGGCATCGACATGGTCGCCGGCCCGTCGGAAATCCTGGTTGTCTCGGATGGCTCGGGCAACCCGGACTGGGTCGCGATGGATCTGTTCTCGCAGGCCGAGCACGACGAGCTGGCGCAGTCGATCCTGATCTGCACCGACGCCGCCTTCATCGAACGCGTGCAGGCGAGCATCGAGAAGCTGCTGCCGACCATGCCGCGCCAGGAAGTGATCCGCACCTCGCTGACCAACCGCGGCGCCTTCATCCTGGTCCGCGACCTGGCCGAGGCCGTCGAGATCGCCAACCGCGTCGCCCCGGAACACCTCGAGCTGGCGCTGGCCGATCCCGACCCCTGGGTCGAGCAGATCCACCACGCCGGCGCGATCTTCATCGGCCACTACACGTCGGAATCGCTGGGCGACTACTGCGCCGGGCCGAACCACGTGCTGCCGACTTCCGGCTCGGCGCGCTTCTCGTCGCCGCTGGGCGTCTACGATTTCCAGAAGCGGACCAGCCTGATCAAGGTGTCCAGGGCCGGCGCCCAGACGCTGGGCCGCATCGCCGGCACGCTGGCCGACGGCGAGGGCCTGCCGGCGCACGCCGCCTCGGCGCGGCTGCGCCTGGAAGACTGAGCGCGGTTCCGGGCCGGCGCCTGCGGTCGACCGTGGAAAATCGGCAAAATCCCGAGCGCCCGGACCTCCGGGCGCTTTTTTTCGGCTTCTCGTCGGTCGGCCTGTCCGGCTTCGGCGGCGTGCTGCCCTTCGCGCGGCGCATGCTGGTCGAGGAGCGGCGCTGGATGAGTGCCGAGGAATTCAACACCCAGCTCGGCCTGTGCCAGTTCCTGCCCGGGCCGAACGTCGTCAATCTCGCGGTGCTGGTCGGCAAGCGCTACCAGGGCGTGTTCGGCGCCATCGTCGCGCCGGTCGGGCTGCTCGCCGGGCCGTTCGCGATCGTGCTGCTGCTGGCGCTGCTCTACGACCGCTACGGCAACCTGCCGCAGGCGCAGTCCATGCTGCGCGGCATCGCCGCGGTCGGCTGCGGCCTGCTGTTCGCGATGGCCTGGCGGATGGGCGCGGCGCTCAAGGACAAGGTGGTTTTCCTGCCGTTCGCCGCGTTGACCGTGGCGGCGATCGCCGGCCTGCGCTGGCCGATGCCCTGGGTCATGCTCGGCGGCCTCGCGCTGTCCGGCGGCGTCGCTTACTGGCGGCTGGGCAGGAAATGATCGTCGGCCAGTTGTTCCTCGAGTTCGCGCTGCTGTCCTTCGTCGCCTTCGGCGGCGCGACCGCGCTGCTGCCCGAGATGCACCGTGTCGTCGTCGAGAACCACCATTGGCTCGACGACACGACCTTCACCCACCTGTACGCGATCGCCCAGGCGGCGCCCGGGCCGAACGTGCTGGTCGTCACGCTGATCGGCTGGGAAGTCGCCGGACCGGCCGGCGCGCTGGCGACGACGCTGGCGATGTGCCTGCCGATGAGCGTGCTGATCTACCTGCTGATCGACCGCTGGGAAAGCTTCGCCGGCAAGCGCTGGCAGAGGGCGGTCAGTCTCGGCGTGGCGCCGCTGGCGGTCGGCCTGATCTTCTCGGGCGCGACGCTGATCGCGCAGGCGGCCGGGCTGGGCTGGGCCGGGGTCGGCCTGGTGCTGGCGACGGTGGCGGTCAGCCTGCGTTCGAAAATCCACCCGCTGTGGCTGATCGCCGGCGGGGCGCTGCTCGGCCTGGCCGGGCTGGTCTGAGGCGGGCGCTCAGTCCGTCTGGCCGCAATCCCGCTGGCAGGTGCGCATTTCGTCGAGTAGGCCGACCAGGCGGTGCGACGCGTCGGCCAGTTCGGGCAGCATCATGTCGGCGTCGCCGGCCATGCCGTTCTCGCTGAGGTCGAGGATTTCGGCGCACAGCGCGTGGAAGCGGTCGTGCTCGACGGCGAGCAGCCGGAACAGCGGCTGGCGGGCGCAGGGGCCGTCGGCGGCCTTCAGCGCGGCGGCCAGCGTGCAGCTGCGGTGCCCGGACAGCGGCATGTCGGCGTAGCTGCCGGCCGCGAAGGCGTTCATGAACTGCCGGCGCCACAGGTTGTGCAGGCGGATTTCCTCGTCGAAGTTGATCCGGTTCATGGTGTCTTTTCCTCGGGTCAGGCGGCCGGGTTCAGGATGGCGCGCAGCGCGTCGGTCAGCGCCCGGCATTCGGCGTCGGTGCCGACGGTGATGCGCAGGAACTGGTCGATGCGCGGCTGCCTGAAATGGCGGACGATGATGTTGCGCTCGCGCAGCGCTTTCGCCAGTTCGCCGGCGTCGTGCGCCGGATGGCGGGCAAAGATGAAATTGGCGGCCGACGGCAGCACCTCGAAGCCCAGTCCGGCGAGATCGGCGGTCAGCGCGTCGCGGGTGGCGACGACGGCGGCGCAGGTCTGGTCGAAGTAGGTCTGGTCGTCGATCGCGGCGACCGCGCCGGCGATCGCCAGGCGGTCGAGCGGGTAGGAGTTGAAGCTGTTCTTGACCCGTTCCAGCGCCTCGATCAGTTCCGGGTGGCCGACCGCATAGCCGACGCGCAGCCCGGCCAGCGAGCGCGACTTGGACAGCGTATGGACGACCAGCAGGTTGTCGTGGCGGTCGACCAGCGAAATGGCCGATTTCCCGCCGAAGTCGACGTAGGCCTCATCGACGACGACGACCGAGTCCGGATTGGCGGAGACGATGCGCTCGACCGCGTCCAGCGGCAGCAGCCGGCCGGTCGGCGCGTTCGGATTGGGGAAGATGATGCCGCCGTTCGGGCGGCCGCAGTAGCCGTCCGGGTCAATCGCGAAGTCGTCGGCGAGCGGCACGGTCGCGTACTCGACGCCGTACAGGCCGCAATACACCGGGTAGAAGCTGTAGCTGATGTCCGGGAACAGGATGGGCTGCTCGTGCTTGAGCAGCGCCATGAAGACGTGCGCCAGCACCTCGTCGGAGCCGTTGCCGACGAAGACCTGGGCCGGCGTCACCGCGTAGCGGCGGGCCACCGCGGCCTTCAGCAGGTCGGCGTTGGGGTCGGGGTAGAGGCGCAGGCGGGCCGCATCGCCGTCGAGTTCCGCCTGGATCGCGGCCAGCGCTTTCGGCGACGGCGGATAGGGGTTCTCGTTGGTGTTGAGCTTGATCAGGTTGGCGATCTTGGGCTGTTCGCCCGGTACGTAGGGGGTGAGGTCGCGGACCACCCGGCTCCAGAAACGGCTCATGGGATTTCTTGGGTTTGAAAGCAGGGCGAAATGGTATCATGCCCTTCCGTTTCAACGATTTCCCGGCCTTTTCCGATGCGGCAGACCGAAGTTACCCGTAACACCCTGGAGACGCAGATCACCGTGAGTCTCGACCTGGACGGCTCCGGCCAGGGCAAGTTCGCCACCGGCGTTCCCTTCCTCGACCACATGCTCGACCAGATCGCCCGCCATGGCCTGATCGACCTCGACATCACCGCCCACGGCGACCTGCACATCGACGCCCACCACACCGTCGAGGACATCGGGATCACGCTCGGCCAGGCGCTGGCCAGGGCCTGGGGCGACAAGAAGGGGCTGACCCGCTACGGCCACAGCTACGTGCCGCTCGACGAGGCGCTGTCGCGCGTCGTCATCGACCTGTCCGGCCGGCCGGGGCTGGAGTTCAACGTCGAATTCACGCGGGCGACGATCGGCGCCTTCGACGTCGATCTCATTTCCGAATTCTTCCACGGCCTGGTCAACCATGCCGGCATGACGCTGCACATCGACAACCTGCGCGGCAAGAACGCCCACCACCAGGCCGAGACCATCTTCAAGGCCTTCGGCCGCGCGCTGCGCATGGCGGTGACGCCGGACCCGCGGATGGCCGGCACGATGCCCTCGACCAAGGGCTCGCTGTGACCCCGGCCGGCAACACGATCGCCGTCATCGACTACGGCATGGGCAACCTGCGCTCGGTGTCGAAGGCGCTGGAGCACGTGGCCGGCGGCAAGCCGGTGGTCGTCACCGCCGATCCGGCCGTGGTCGCCGCCGCCGAGCGCGTCGTCTTCCCCGGCCAGGGCGCGATGCCCGACTGCATGCGCGAGCTCGACGCCCGCGGCCTGCGCCAGGCCGTGCTCGATGCCGCCCGCGACAAGCCTTTCCTCGGCATCTGTGTCGGTGAGCAGATGCTGTTCGAGCACAGCGACGAGGGCAATGTCCCGGCGCTCGGCGTCTTTGCCGGCAACGTCGTCCGTTTTCCCGACGAGAAGATGGTCGACCGCGAAGGCCGACGCCTGAAGGTGCCGCACATGGGCTGGAACGAGGTGCGCCAGCAGCCGCATGCGCTGTGGCGCGACATCGCCGACGGCGCCCGCTTCTACTTCGTGCACAGCTACTTCGTGCAGCCGGCCGACCCCGCGCTGGCGACCGGCAGTTGCAGCTACGGCGTGCCCTTTACCTGTGCGGTGGGCCGGGATAATATCTTCGCGGTTCAATTCCACCCCGAGAAAAGCGCTCGCGACGGCCTGCAGTTGCTGAAGAATTTCGTCGAATGGCGGCCCTGAGTCGCCGCCTCCCCCGAGTCCATTCCCGCTAATTTCCCCATGCTGATCATTCCCGCGATTGACCTCAAGGACGGCCAGTGCGTCCGCCTCAAACAAGGCCTGATGGAACAGGCCACCGTGTTTTCGGAGAGCCCGGCCGAGCAGGCCCGGCACTGGCTGGATCAGGGCGCCCGTCGCCTGCATCTGGTCGACCTCGACGGCGCCTTCGCCGGCAAGCCGAAGAACCAGGCGGCGATCAAGGCCATCCTGGCCGAACTCGGCGACGAGATTCCGGTCCAGCTCGGCGGCGGCATCCGCGACCTCGACACCATCGAGCGCTGCCTGGACGCCGGCCTGACCTACGTGATCATCGGCACCGCCGCGGTCAAGAACCCGGGCTTCCTGGCCGACGCCTGTGTCGCCTTCCCGGGCCATATCATCGTCGGCCTCGACGCCAAGGACGGCAAGGTGGCGACCGACGGCTGGTCCAAGCTGACCGGCCACGATGTCGTCGACCTCGGCAAGAAGTACGAGGACTACGGCGTCGAATCGATCATCTACACCGACATCGGCCGCGATGGCATGCTGTCCGGCATCAACATCGACGCCACGGTGCGCCTGGCGCAGGCGCTGACCATTCCGGTGATCGCCTCGGGCGGCCTGTCCAACCTCGACGACATCCGCAAGCTGTGCGAAGTCGAGGGCGAGGGCGTCGTCGGTACCATCGCCGGCCGCGCGATCTACGACGGCTCGCTCGACTTCCAGGCCGCGCAGACGCTGGCCGACGAGCTGGGCGCCTGATGCTCGCCAAACGCATCATTCCCTGCCTCGACGTCACGGCCGGCCGCGTCGTCAAGGGCACCAACTTCGTCGATCTGCGCGACGCCGGCGACCCGATCGAGATCGCCCGCCGCTACGACGAGCAGGGGGCCGACGAAGTCACCTTCCTCGACATCACCGCGTCTTCCGACCAGCGCGACATCATCCTGCACATCGTCGAAGCCTGCGCCGAGCAGGTCTTCATTCCGCTGACCGTCGGCGGCGGCGTGCGCAAGGTCGAGGACGTCCGCCGGCTGCTCAACGCCGGCGCCGACAAGGTGTCGATGAACACCGCCGCGGTGCAGAACCCGGACCTGGTGTTCGACGCTTCCAGCAAGGTCGGCTCGCAGTGCATCGTCGTCGCGATCGACGCCAAGCAGGTCGCGCCGGGCCAGTGGCACGTGTTCACGCACGGCGGGCGCAACGACACCGGGCTCGACGCGGTCGACTGGGCGAAAAAGGTCGAAATGCTGGGCGCCGGCGAAATCCTGCTGACCAGCATGGACCGCGACGGCACCAAGAACGGCTTCGACCTGGCGCTGACTCGCGCCGTGTCGGACGCGGTGCGCATCCCGGTGATCGCCTCCGGCGGCGTCGGCAACCTGCAGCACCTGGCCGACGGCGTCACCGAGGGCCGCGCCGACGCGGTGCTCGCCGCGTCGATCTTCCATTTCGGCGAATACACCGTGCGCCAGGCCAAGGAATACATGGCGGCGCGCGGCATCGAAGTCCGCCTGTAATGTCCGACCTCGACCATACGCTGGACTGGCTGGCCGCGCTGAAGTGGGACGCCGACGGCATGATCCCGGCGATTGCGCAGGACGAGGCCGGCCGCATCGTGATGTTCGCGTACATGAACCGCGAGTCGCTGCAGGAAACGGTCGCCAGCGGCAACGCGGTATACTGGTCGCGCTCGCGGAAAAGGCTGTGGCGCAAGGGTGAGGAATCAGGGCACTTCCAGAAGGTGAAGGCGATCCGCACCGACTGCGACGGCGACGTGCTGCTGCTGAGCATCGAGCAGGTCGGCGGCATCGCCTGCCATACCGGCCGCGCCAGCTGCTTCTTCAATGCATTGCAGGGGGACCGCTGGGTTCCCGTCGATCCGGTTTTGAAAGACCCCAAGGAAATTTACTCATGAGCACGCACGACATCCTGCACCGTCTGTCCGAGACGCTGGCTTCGCGTCGCAACGCCGACCCGGAGAAGTCCTACACCGCCAAGCTGTTCTCCGAGGGGCCGGATTCGATCCTGAAGAAGATCGGCGAGGAATGCGCCGAGCTGATCATGGCGGCCAAGGACGGCAAGCGCCTGAACATCGTCTGGGAATCGACCGACGTGATCTATCACATCCTGGTGCTGCTGGCCTTCTACGGCCTGTCGATCGAGGACGTGTCGCAGGAAATGCGCCGCCGCGAGGGCATCTCCGGCATCGACGAGAAGGCCGCGCGGGGGCAGAAGTGAGCGATTGCCTGTTCTGCCGGATCGTCGACGGAACCATTCCGGCCCAGAAGGTCTACGAGGACGAGCTCGTGCTCGCCTTCAAGGACATCCATCCGCAGCGTCCGGTGCATATCCTGGTGATTCCGAAAAAACACATCACCTCGCTGTCCACCGTGCTTCCGGAAGACGCCGACATCCTCGGCCGCATGCTGGCCAAGGCGCACGAGATCGCGGTCGACCAGGGCAGCCCGGACGGTTTCCGCGTGATCATCAACACCGACCGGGTGGGGCAGCAGGAAGTGCCGCACCTGCACATGCACATCGTGGGCGGACCGGACCCGGTCGGCCCCATGCTGAAACGCCTCTAGGAGACAAACATGGGTAGCTTTTCCATCTGGCACTGGCTGATCGTCCTGGTCATCGTCATGCTCGTTTTCGGCACCAAGAAACTGCGCAACATCGGCCAGGATCTCGGTGGTGCGGTCAAGGGCTTCAAGGACGGCATGAAGGAGGCTTCGGCCGACAAGCCGGCCGAGAATGCGCCGCAGCAACAGGTCGGTGGCCAGACCATCGATGTCGAGGTCAAGGAAAAAACCAAGTCCTGATCTGAACCCCGGCGGGTGCCGTTCGCCCGCCGCCACGACTGTTCTCCATGTTCGATATCGGTTTTTCCGAGCTCCTCGTCATCGGCATCGTCGCGCTGGTCGTCATCGGCCCCGAGCGCCTGCCCAAGGTCGCGCGTACGCTCGGCCACCTGCTCGGCCGCGCGCAGCGCTACGTCAATGACGTCAAGTCCGACATCAACCGCGAAATCCAGCTCGACGAGCTGAAGAAGCTGCAGACCCAGGTCACCGAGTCGGCCCGCTCGCTCGAGGATTCCGTGCGCCAGGAATACGAATCGGCGCGCAGTGCGCTGGCCTCGCCGATCCAGGAAGCGCAGGGCGCGGTCGCCGAACTCGAGGCGACGGCAAGCCTTGCCGCCGCCCCGTCGGTCGATGCCGTTCCGCTTCCCGCCGAACCGGCCGCCACCGAAAAACACGACAAGCCCGCCGCATGAGCGACCAACAGGAAGAATCCTTCATCTCGCACCTCGTCGAGCTGCGCGACCGGCTGCTGCGCAGCCTGATCGCGGTCGGCGTCGTGCTCGCCGGGCTGTGCCTCTACCCCGGCCCCGGCGCGATCTACGACATCCTGGCCGCGCCGCTGACCCAGGCCCTGCCGGAAGGCACCAAGATGGTCGCGATCGGCGTCATCACGCCGTTCATGGTGCCGCTGAAGGTCACCGCGATGGTCGCCTTCGTGCTGGCGCTGCCCTTCGTGCTGTACCAGGCCTGGGCCTTCGTCGCGCCCGGCCTCTACGCGCACGAAAAGCGGCTCGGCATTCCGCTGATCGTCTCCAGTTCGCTGCTCTTCCTGGCCGGGATGTCGTTCTGCTATTTCTTCGTGTTCGGCCAGGTCTTCCATTTCATCGCCGGTTTCGCGCCCAAGAGCATCACGCCGGCGCCGGACATCGAGGCCTACCTGTCCTTCGTGATGACCATGTTCCTGGCCTTCGGTATCGCCTTCGAGGTGCCGGTGGCGCTGGTCGTGCTGGTCAAGCTCGGCGTCGTCACCGTCGAGAAGCTGAAGGAATGGCGCTCCTACTTCATCGTCGGCGCCTTCGTCGTCGCCGCGGTGGTCACGCCGCCGGACGTCGTGTCGCAGCTGGCGCTTGCCATCCCGATGTGCCTGCTGTACGAACTGGGCATCCTGGCCGCGCGTTTCGTGTCGAAGCCGGCGCCCGCGGTCGACGCGGACGAAGCGGCGAAAATGGACGCCGAGATGGATGCGGCCGAAGAATCCTTCCGCAAGCTGACCGAGAAATAAGTCCGGTCGCCGTTCGCCGGGCACGCGCTCAGGCGCGTTTGCGTTCCGGGCCGGGCAGCGTCGCCAGCGTCTGCACCGGCTGACCTTCCTCGAACCACCACAGGCTGCCGGGCTCCATCGTCTGCCAGACTTCGTTGTCGGTCAGCGGCTGGGTCGCGATCACCGCGACGCGGTCTTCCGGCGTCGTCAGCGCGTTGAAATCGACGGTGACGTCCTGGTCGTTCAGGTGCGCTTCGGCGAAGGGCGCCTGGCGGACGATGTAGGACAGCCGGGTCGAGGCGTGCGCGAACAGGCAGTCGCCGTTCGACAGCAGGAAATTGAATTCGCCGTGGCCGGCGATTTCCACGGTCAACGCCCGGATTTCGGCAAAAAGCGCGCTGCGTTCCGGCGCGACATGGCCGAAGCGCCGGCGCAGTTGCTGCAGGATCCAGCAGAAGGCGCGCTCGCTGTCGGTCAGGCCGACCGGCAGGAAGCTGCCGTCGAGTTCGGGCGCGAAATCGAGCAGGTTGCCGTTGTGCGCGAAGATCCAGTAACGACCCCACAGCTCGCGGATGAAGGGGTGCGTGTTCTCCAGCCCGATCGCGCCCTGCGTCGCCTTGCGGATGTGCGCGACGACGTTCTTCGAGCGGATCGGGTAGGCGCGCACCAGTTCGGCGACCGGCGACTGGCACGAGGGCTGGTGATCGAGGAAGAGCCGGGTGCCGCGGCCCTCGAAGAAGGCGATGCCCCAGCCGTCCGAATGCACGTCGGTGGCCCCGCCGCGCGCCTGGAAGCCGGTGAACGAGAAGCAGATGTCGGTCGGCACGTTGCAGTTCATGCCGAGCAGCTGGCACATCGCGCTATTCCTTCTCGGGGCGCATCGCCGGCCGCTTGCCGATGCGGATCTGGACCTCGACGATGCTCTTGTCGCGGCGCAGCCGGAAGGCGGCGCGCGATTCGGGCGCGAGCGCGGCGATCAGGTCGAGCATGACCTGCGGATCCTTGACCGCGCCGCCGTTGACCGCGAGCAGCACGTCGCCCGGCCGGACGCCGGCCGAGTCGGCCGGGCTGCCGCGCACGACGCCGGCGATCAGCGCGCCCTCGGTATCCGGCAGGCCGAAGGATTCGGCCAGTTCCGGCGTGATCTCCTGCGCCTCGACGCCGATCCAGCCGCGCGTCACGGCGCCGTTGCGGATGATCTGTTCCATGATGCTGCGCGCGCTGGACACCGGGATTGCGAAGCCGATGCCGAGCGAGCCGCCGGTCCGCGAGTAGATCGCGGTGTTGATGCCGACCAGGTTGCCATGCACGTCGACCAGCGCGCCGCCCGAGTTGCCCGGGTTGATCGCCGCGTCGGTCTGGATGAAATTCTCGAAGGTGTTGATGCCGAGGTGGGAGCGGCCCAGCGCCGACACGATGCCCATGGTCACCGTCTGGCCGACGCCGAAGGGATTGCCGATGGCCAGCACGACGTCGCCGACGCGCAGGTTGTCGGCCTGGCCGAAGGTGATCGCCGGCAGGCGCTCGGCCTTGATGTGCAGGATCGCCAGGTCGGATTCCGGATCGCTGCCGACGACGCGGGCCCGGTAGGTCTTGCCGTCGTTCAGCGAGACCTGGATGTCGTCGGCGCCCTCGATGACGTGGAAATTGGTCAGGATGTAGCCGTTCGGGCTGACGATGACGCCCGAACCGAGGCCGGAATTGCGCTGCGGCGCGGCGTCCGGCCGTTCGCCGAAGAAATGCCGGAAGATCGGGTCGTCGAACAGCGGGTGGCGCTGCTGGCGGATTTCCTGCGTCGTGTAGATGTGCACCACGGCCGGCAGCGCGGCGCGCGCCGCATCGCGGTAGGAGTCGGCCGCACGGTGCTCGCCGCCTTCGTCGTTCGCCTCGCGCAGTGCGACGATGGCCGAGCGGTCGGGAACCCATTCCGGCTTCAGCGTGGTGACGACGAACAGAACGGCGAGCGCGACAGTTACCGTTTGTGCAAAAATCAGCCACAGCCTGTGCATGGAAGAATCCGATGAAACGCGACGAGTTGTTGAATTACCTGGAAGGACTGCTGGAGCCCGGAAAGTTCCGGGATTATTGCCCAAACGGCCTGCAAGTGGAAGGTCGCGCCGAGGTCCGCCGCCTCGTCGCCGGCGTCACCGCGAGCCAGGCGCTGCTCGATGCGGCGATCGCCTGCGATGCCGATGCGATCCTCGTTCATCACGGCTATTTCTGGAAGGGCGAGGACGGCCGCGTCACCGGCATCCGCCGCCGCCGGCTCGGCGCGCTGCTGGCCCACGACATCAACCTGTTCGCCTACCATCTGCCGCTCGACGCCCACCCGGAACTGGGCAACAACGCGCAACTCGCACAGCGCCTGGGCTGGCAGCCCGAAGGCCGCTTCGGCGAACAGGACATCGCCTGGCACGGCCGCGTCGCGGCGCCGCTCGACCTGGCCGGGCTGACTGCGCGGCTGGCCGGCGAACTCGGCCGCGAGCCGCTGGTCGTCGGCGATGCGTCACGCCCGGTGCGGCGCATCGCCTGGTGTTCGGGCGGCGCGCAGGGCTATTTCGAGCAGGCGATCGCGCTCGGGGTCGACGCCTACGTTTCCGGTGAAATCTCGGAGCAGACCGTGCATCTGGCGCGCGAGAGCGGCGTCGCCTACCTGGCCGCCGGCCACCACGCGACCGAGCGCTACGGGGCGGCGGCGCTGGCCGAGCACCTGGCGGCGCGCTTCGGCCTCGACTGCCGCTTCATCGACGTCGACAACCCGGTTTAGCCCGTGCGCTGCAGCCCGTAGGCGTCTTCCAGGATGCGCATCAGCAGCGCGATCTCCTCGATCACTTCGAGCGGGAAGCCGCTGCGCTGGCCGGCCCGGGTGTCGCGCGCCAGGGCGTACAGGTAGTCGAGGCAGGTCTGGGTGCCCCAGGTGTGCGTCGTA
The DNA here is from genome assembly GCA_028687035.1 of Dechloromonas sp. GTDB lineage: Bacteria > Pseudomonadota > Gammaproteobacteria > Burkholderiales > Rhodocyclaceae > Azonexus. The sequence continues at coordinate 117,540 of JAQUAX010000012.1, forward strand.
CGCCAGATGATGTGCGCGTAATCTTCGAGCGATTTCAGCCCGGAAACCGGGGTGGTGGTTTCGCTCCATGCCGGCAGGTGGACATTGAAGCGTTGGTCCATCAGGGCGGCCAGGGTTTCGAATTCCTCGCGCATCCCGCGGCGCCGGTACAGATCGAGCAGCATGCTCCACGGCAGGATGTTGTCCGGCGAGGTCGCCTCGATATGGGCGGCCAGGGTTTCCGCTGCGCCGCGCAGCCGGCCGTAGGCCAGCATCATTTCGGCCAGTTCCAGCACCGAACGATCGTCGCTCAGCGATGCATCGCCGACCTCGGTCTGGGTCGAATCGACCGCTTCGTCGTTGTCTACCGCGACGGGCGGAAGCGGCGCCTGCTGTTCGACCGCCGTCGCGGCGGGGCCGGCAGCCTTTGGCGCGGCCATCTCGGGGCGGTGCGAGGCGAGCGCCAGCGGGAGTTCGGCTTCCGTCGGAGAGGCGCGTTTGCGGCCGAGGAATTGTGCGATGCCGACCGCGATGCCGCTGCCGAGCAGCGCGCTGAGCAGCAGTTCGAGCCAGTTGCTGTCGCCCGGTGCGTCGGCCGGATGGGCGACCGCGACCGCCGGCACGGGCGGGGCAGTGGGCGGATTAAGTTGCTGCAGCTTCTGCTGCGCGGTCAGCGCCTGCGTGGTCAGCGCCAGCACGCTGTTCATCTTGTCGAGTTCCTCGTTGAGCTGGCGGATGGTGCTTTCCAGCTTCTGGATGCGCTCCTCGACGTCGCTCGCCGAAGCGGCGCGGCCCGGCGGCCGGACGTCTTCCGGCGCGGCACCGAGGACCAGGCGGTCGCCGCGCGCTTCGGCAGGGGCGGCGGCCGGCTTCGGTTTGGCGGGAGGGGGCGGCGCCTTGGCGGGCTGGGCCTTGGGGCGCGGCGCAGGGGCAGCCTTCGGCGGCTTGGCGGCCGGCGGGGCGGGCCGCTCGACGGCGGACGGTGCGGCCAGTTCGCTTTCGGCCGCGATGCGCTGGCCCTGTTCGGGAACGCGGACCGGCGTGCCTTCGGACAGCGGCTGTTCGGCGGGGAGGTCCGGGTTCAGTCGCTTGATCGCGCTCAGTGTGCGCCGCTGGCCGACCAGGTTGCCCGGACTCTGCGCCTCGGCGATCTGCTCCAGCGTCTGGCCGGAGCGTGCGCTGACTTCGCGGTAATTGGCCGAGCGCCGCGTCGTTGCAGCGGCGGGGGGCGGCGTCGAGGCGGCCGCGGTCGACGGTGCGGCGACCGGCATCAGCGGCGCCTGCGGCATCAGCACGTAGTCGCGTTCGAGATCGACGCCGCAGCCGGCCTTGACGCCGATCATGAAGATCGGTTCGTAAATCGGCTTGCTGCCGGTGACCAGCAGCTTGAAGGACTGGCCGCTGCGGACCAGTTGGGCCCGTCCGGCAGTCACCACCGGCAGATCGGAGCCGCGCACCGGGGCCAGCGAGAAGCAGGCGTTCTCGACCGCTTCGCCGGGGCTGGCCAGCAGGGGGATTTCGGCCCGCAGCGGCTCGCCGATTTGCGATTGCAGCACGATTTCCCCGAAGCCGATGGCCTGGGCGAGTCCGGGGGCAAGGGCGGCGCTGATGGCGCCGAGGCGAAACAGGTTCGTTTTCATGATGCTCACCGCGAAGCTTTTTTTGATGTCGATCACGCGCCGTGGATTGAACGCCGGGTGGCACAGCTGAGGCAAAGTATTGCACACTTCGCTGCATGTTCAACGCATGTCGAGGCTACTCATGAAATTCGTCCTGACTCCGCCCGAGCCGGCGTCGCTGCCCATCGTCGGCGACGATGCGCGCTTTCCGGTCCGCCGCATCTTCTGCGTCGGCCGCAACTACGCCGATCATGCCCGCGAGATGGGCGCCCTCGACCAGGCTGAAGGGCGCGAGCCGCCGTTCTTCTTCACCAAGCCGGGCGACGCGCTGGTCGGCGGTGAAGGCGAGGTCGTCGTCGCCTATCCGCCGGCGACGGCCAACCTGCACCACGAGGTCGAACTGGTCGTCGCGCTCGGCGCCGGCGGTGCGAATGTCGCGGTGGACCGCGCGCCGGGGCTGATTTTCGGCTATGCCGTCGGCCTCGACCTGACCCGTCGCGACCTGCAGGCGAAGGCCAAGGAAAAGGGGCATCCGTGGGACATGGGCAAGGGCTTCGACCAGTCGGCGGTGGCCGGCCCGGTGATGCCGGCCGCGGTCTGCGGCCACCCGCAGTCCGGGCGGATCTGGCTGACCGTCAACGGGCGGCTGCGCCAGGACGGGAACCTGGCAGCCATGATGTGGAAAATCCCAGAGATCATCGCCAACTTGTCGACGCTGGTCCGTCTCGAGGCCGGCGACCTGATCTATAGCGGAACGCCGGCCGGGGTCGGTCCGCTGCTGCGCGGCGATGTGCTGGAGGCTGGCGTCGACGGCGTCGCCAGCCTGCGGGCCCGTATCGTCTAGGCGATTTTCGGCCGGCGGTCGATGACGCGCTTCGCCTTGCCGACGGAGCGCTCGATGCCGCCGCTCTCGACGATCTCGATCCGGGCCGAGATGCCGATGTAGGACTTGATGTGGTGCTTCAGGTCCTGTGCGACGAATTCCTTCTCCGCGCCGCTGGCGAAGGCGAATTCCGGCTTCATCTCGACGTCGACCTTCAGCGAGTCGAGGTGGCCGTCGCGGGTGACTTCCAGCACGTAATGCGGCGACAGCTTCGGCTGGCGCAGGATCAGCTCCTCGATCTGCGTCGGGAACACATTGACGCCGCGGATGATCAGCATGTCGTCGGAGCGGCCGGTGATCTTGCCGATGCGCCGCATCGAGCGGGCGGTCGGCGGCAGCAGCCGGGTCAGGTCGCGCGTCCGGTAGCGGACGACCGGCATCGCCTCCTTGGTCAGCGACGTGAATACCAGTTCGCCTTGGCTGCCCTCGGGCAGCACCTCGCCGCTATTCGGGTCGATGATCTCGGGGTAGAAGTGGTCTTCCCAGATCACCGGGCCGTCCTTGCTCTCGGCGCACTCGTTGGCGACGCCCGGGCCCATGACCTCGGACAGGCCGTAGATGTCGATCGCGTCGATGCCGAAGGCGGATTCGATCTCGCCGCGCATCGCGTCGGTCCACGGTTCGGCGCCGTGGATGCCGATGCGCAGGTCGGTGCTGCGCGGGTCGATGCCCTGGCGGCGGAATTCGTCGGCGATGTTCAGCATGTAGGACGGCGTCACCATGATGATGTTGGCGCCGAAGTCGCGGATCAGCTGGACCTGCTTTTCGGTCTGCCCGCCGGACATCGGGATCACCGTGCAGCCGAGTTTCTCGGCGCCGTAGTGGGCCCCCAGTCCGCCGGTGAACAGCCCGTAGCCGTAGGCGACATGGACGATGTCGCCGGCCCGCCCGCCGGACGCGTGGATCGAGCGGGCGATCAGTTCGGCCCAGGTGTCGATGTCGCGCTGCGTGTAGCCGACGACGGTCGGCTTGCCGGTGGTGCCGCTCGATGCGTGGATGCGGGCGACCCGGTCGCGCGGCACGGCGAACATGCCGTAGGGGTAGTTGTCGCGCAGGTCCTGCTTGGTCGTGAACGGGAATCTGGCGAGGTCGGCCAGCGTCCGGAAATCGTCCGGGTGGACGCCGGCGGCGTCGAAGCGGGCGCGGTAATGGGGAACGTTGTCGTAGGCATGCCGCAGCGACCATTTCAGGCGCTCGGTCTGCAGCGCCGCGATCTCGTCGCGGCTGGCGGTTTCGATGGCGTGTAAGCCCTGGTTCATGAATGGCTTCCTCCTGAACCCGGCATTGTCGGCCGCCGACCGGCCGACCGGGTTGAGGCAGATCAATCCATCCCGCATTGGCCGACGCGGCCTCGTGCGACAATCGCGTCCATGCCGTTTTCCGTCGCCCGCGGGCTGCTTGCCCACGCTTTTCCCGTGCTGATCGCCCAGCTGGCATCGATCGGCATGATGGTCGTCGATACCGCCGTGCTCGGCCATGTCAGCCCGCTCGACCTGGCCGCCGTCGCGATCGGCGGCGGTATCCACGTGTCGGTCGTCTTCGCGCTGGCCGGCATCCTGCAGGCGGTCGCCCCGGTCGTCGCCCACCTGCATGGCGCGCGGCGCGACGGCGAGGTTGCCGGCGTGCTGCAGCAGGGTTTCTGGCTGGCGCTGCTGCTCAGCCTGCCCGGCGTGCTGTTCCTGACCCATCCGGGCGTCGTGCTCGACCCGGCCGGCATGGATGCCGCGGTGGACGCCAAGGTGCGCGAATATCTCGGCCTGCTCGCCTGGAGCCTGCCCGCCGCGCTCGCCTACCGGACCTTCTACGCCTTCTGCAATGCGCTCGGCCGGCCGCGGGTGCTGATGGCGATCGGCCTCGTCGCGCTCGCGGTGCACGCCGTGCTGGCCTGGGGATTCGCGCAGCAGGGCTGGCTGGGCGCACCGACCGGCGTCGCCGGCTGCGCCTTGTCCAACGTGCTGATCGGCTGGTCGGCCTGCCTGGTCGCCGCCTTCTACCTGGCCCGCGGGCCGCTCGGGCGCTACCGTCCGTTCGCCGGCTGGCGCGCTCCCGACTGGCCGACCTGGCGGGAACTGCTGCGCCTCGGCGTGCCGATGGGTTTTTCCAACCTGGTCGAGATCACCGCCTTCACGCTGGTCGCGCTGTTCGTCGCGTCGCTCGGCGCGACCGTCGTTGCCGGCCACCGCATCGTCGCCAACCTGTCGGCGCTGGTCTATATGCTGCCGCTGTCGCTCGGCATCGCGACGCTGTCCGCACTTGGCCAGTCGGTCGGCGCGCGCGACTGGCCGGTCGCCCGGGCGACCGTGCAGGCCGGGCTGCTGCTGGCCGGCGGCCTGTCGTTGCTGAGCGGCCTGCTGCTGTGGCTTGCCGCGGCGCCGCTGGTCGCCCCCTATACCGACGATCCGGCGGTGCGCGATGTCGCGGTCGGGCTGGTCGCCTATGTCGCGATCTACCAGTTCTTCGATGCGCTGCAGACCGTGGCCGGCCATGCGCTGCGCGCCTACCGGGTGACCTTCGTGCCGATGCTGGTCCAGACCTTCTGTTTCTGGGGCGTCGGACTGCTCGGCGGCGCCTGGCTGTGCTACCGCGGGCCGCAACTCGGCGTCGCCGGTTTCTGGCTGGCGGCGGTAGTCAGTCTGGTGCTCGCTGCGGGCCTGCTGTTGCCGCTGCTGCGCAAGGCGATGCAGGCCACTGAATCCAATCCGTAATTATGAATTTTGGCCTGCAATAATTCGCAATGCTTGTGGTAAGATTTTCGGTTCAAGAAGGTATAACCGGGTGGGGTCGGGGGAACTATCGGCCACTGCTCACAGCTCGCAACTCAACTCAACGCAAGGAAAGCGCATGAAAATTCACGAGTATCAGGGCAAGCAAATCCTGAAGAAATTCGGCGTTACGGTTCCGCGCGGGATTCACTGCACGACCGTCGAAGACGCAGTCAAGGCAGCCGAAACCCTGGGCGGCAAAGTCTGGGTGGTCAAGGCCCAGATTCACGCCGGTGGCCGTGGCAAGGGCGGCGGCGTCAAGGTCGCGACCTCCCTGGAAAAAGTGCGCGAATACGCCAGCCAGATCCTCGGCATGCAGCTGATCACGCACCAGACCGGTCCGGAAGGCCAGAAGGTCCGTAACCTGCTGATCGAAGAAGGCGCCGACATCCAGCACGAATACTACGTCGCTGCGCTGACCGACCGCGCCACGCAGTCCGTCGCGATCATGGCCTCCTACGAAGGCGGCATGGACATCGAGGAAGTCGCCCACAAGACGCCGGAAAAGATCGTCAAGGTTTTCGTCAACCCGCTGGTCGGCCTGACCGACGAGCAGGCGCTGACCCTGGCCAAGGGCATGGGCATGAACGAAGCCTCGATCCCGCAGTGCATCGAGACGCTGAAGAACCTGTACACCTGCTACATGGAAACCGACGCCTCGCTGGCCGAGATCAACCCGCTGATCCACGAAGCCGACGGCACCGTCAAGGCGCTGGACGCCAAGTTCAACTTCGACTCCAACGCGCTGTACCGCCAGCCGGAAATCGTCGCGATGCGCGACCTGGACGAAGAAGACGCTGACGAAATCGAAGCCTCCAAGTTCGACCTCGCCTACATCTCGCTGGACGGCAACATCGGCTGCCTGGTGAACGGCGCCGGTCTGGCCATGGCCACCATGGACACCATCAAGCTGTTCGGCGCCGAGCCGGCCAACTTCCTGGACGTCGGCGGCGGCGCGACCACCGAGAAGGTCACCGAAGCCTTCAAGATCATGCTCAAGAACCCGAAGGTCAAGGGCATCCTGGTCAACATCTTCGGCGGCATCATGCGCTGCGACACCATCGCCACCGGCGTCGTCGCCGCTGCGAAGGAAACCCACCTGTCCGTGCCGCTGGTCGTCCGCATGAAGGGCACCAACGAAGAGATCGGCAAGCAGATCCTCAAGGATTCCGGTCTGCCCATCATCTCTGCCGATTCCATGGCCGAAGCCGCCACCAAGATCGTCGAAGCGGTCAAGTAAGGAGCCACTGAATGTCCATTCTGATCAACAAGAACACCCGCATCATCACCCAGGGCATCACCGGCAAGACCGGCCAGTTCCACACGGAAAAGTGCCAGGAATATGCGAATGGCAAGGAATGCTTCGTTGCCGGCGTGAACCCGAAGAAGGCTGGCGAAAAGATTTTCGACATTCCCATCTACGGTTCCGTCAAGGAAGCCGCCGCTGAAACCGGCGCCACCGTTTCCGTTATCTACGTGCCGCCCGCCGGCGCCGCCGCCGCGATCTGGGAAGCCGTCGAAGCCGACCTCGACCTGGCGATCTGCATCACCGAAGGCATCCCCGTCCGCGACATGCTGATGGTCCGCAACAAGATGAAGGCCAAGGAAGCCGCCGGCGGCAAGAAGACCCTGCTGCTCGGCCCGAACTGCCCCGGCCTGATCACCCCGGACGAAGTGAAGATCGGCATCATGCCGGGTCACATCCACCGCAAGGGCCGCATCGGCGTCGTTTCCCGTTCCGGCACGCTGACCTACGAAGCCGTCGGTCAGCTGACCGAGCTGGGCCTCGGCCAGTCTTCCGCGGTCGGTATCGGCGGCGACCCGATCAACGGCCTGAAGCACATCGACGTCATGAAGATGTTCAACGACGATCCGGATACGGACGCCGTCATCATGATCGGTGAAATCGGCGGCCCGGACGAAGCCGAAGCCGCCCAGTGGTGCAAGGCCAACATGAAGAAGCCGATCGTCGGCTTCATCGCCGGTGTCACCGCGCCGGCCGGCAAGCGCATGGGCCACGCCGGCGCGCTGATCTCCGGCGGTGCCGACACCGCCGACGCCAAGCTCGCCATCATGGAAGAGTGCGGCTTCAAGGTGACGCGCAACCCGTCCGAAATGGCCAAGCTGCTGAAGGCCATGCTGTAAAATTCGAGCCTAGCTCAACCAGGAAAAGGCGGGCCCCGTGCCCGCCTTTTTTATTTTTCGAACGCGCATGGAACTCGACTTCACCTCCGCCGCCTTCTGGCTCGCCGTCGGCCAGATCATCCTGATCGACATCGTGCTGTCCGGCGACAACGCCGTGGTCATTGCGCTGGCCTGCCGAAATCTCGCGGTCGACCAGCGGAAGAAGGGGATTTTCTGGGGCGTTGCCGGCGCCGTCAGCCTGCGCGTCGTGCTGACCACCTGTGCGGCGCTGGTCATGAACCTGCCCTGGCTGAAGTTCGCCGGCGGCCTGCTGCTGCTGTGGATCGCCGTCAAGCTGATGCTGCCGGAGGAAGAGGAGGGTGAGGACATCGAAGCCTCGGCCCACCTGTGGGGCGCGGTCAAGACCATCGTCGTTGCCGACTTCGTGATGAGTCTGGACAACGTCATCGCCGTCGCCGGCGCCGCACACGGCAGCCTGGTGCTGCTGCTCTTCGGGCTGGCCGTCAGCATTCCGCTGATCGTCTGGTCGAGCCAACTGATCCTGCGCTGGATGGAGCGCTATCCGGTCATCGTGCTGTTCGGCGCGGCGCTGCTCGGCTACGTGTCGGGCCAGATGATCTTCACCGATCCCGGCGTGCTCGGCCTGCTGCCGCCGCTGCCGGCCTGGAGCGGCAAGCTGGCCGGCGCGGTCGGCGCCGTGCTGGTCGTCGCCGTCGGTCGCTGGCTGGAGCAGCGCATCCTTGAAAAACAGGATGTGACCATTGTATAAATCGCTCGCAGAGACTGATGGAGGCCGAAAATGAACGCCCGTGAACAGGAAAGCGCGTTGCTCGATCGCTGCCTCCTTGTCGCCCGGCATCGGCAATCGGTGGCCGCGAACGGCACCGAAGCCAATGTCTTCCGTCTTGCCGGCTCGGTGTTGCGCTCGCGCCTGCCGGTCGAGGCAAGCCGTTTGAAGCAGGCGAGTGCCGACTACTTCGCACAGCATCCCGATGAACGGCTTTCAGCAGAGGACGCAATCCGCCGCGGTCTGGTCGTCAGCCTGCCCCGGCTCCGCGACATGCTGAGCCACCAGTTGCACTGGAATGCCCGTGCCTGAGTTTGCTTTTCAGCTGGCTTCGCCGATAGCCCGGGGGCTGCAGGAATTCTTCCGCCGGCTCGAAGACCGGCTCGAGCTCGATCGTACGCTGACGGTTGTTCTGGCCGGCGGGATGGCAGTGCATCTCTATACGGCCAAGCGGGTCACGACCGATATCGATGCCGAGTTCTCGGCGCGAGTCGTCGTTCCCTCCGATCTTCTCGTCGAGGTCACGCTACCCGACGGTGAGACGGAAACCCTCTATTTCGACAGCAATTTCAGCACGACGCTGGCGCTGATGCATGAGGATTATGTGCAGGACTCCTTGCCTGTGGATTTCGGCTTGCGCCATATCCGGGTGAGAGTGCTGTCGCCCGTCGATCTGGCTGTCAGCAAGATCGCGCGCTTGGCCGATCCGGACAAGGAAGACATCCGCGATCTCGTTCTTGCAGGGCTGACCGGTGCCGCCGAAATCGAAGCGAGAGCGGAGCAGGCGCTGAAAGCCTATGTCGGGAATACATCCTCGCTCCGTTTCAATATTCGCGACGCGCTTGAAATCGCACGAGAGGCAGCGCGCGAAAGAGCTGCCGGAGCCGGCTCCGGCATTTGATCATCGTTACATGGGAGGGCGGATGGCCCGTTTTCTTACAGAACAAGACGTCAAACAGGTGTTGACCGTGGAAATGGCGATCGAGGCCGTCGAATCGGCGCATCGCGACCTGTCGCTCGGACAGGCGATCGACACGCCGCGCGCCCGCAGCCGCCTGCCGCAGACCGCGCTGCACATCCTGCACGGCGGCCTGCCGGCCCAGGGCGTGCTCGGCTACAAGGCCTACACCAGCAACCGCAGCGGCAACCGCTTCCTGGTCTACCTGTTCGATGCGGCGACTGGCCGCATGAAGGCGGCGATCGAGGCCGACTATCTCGGCATGATCCGCACCGGCGCCGCCAGCGGCGTCGCCGCCAAGTGGATGGCCCGGCCGGATGCGACGGTGGCCGGCGTGTTCGGTTCCGGCTGGCAGGCCGAGGGGCATGTGCGCGCCATCTGCGAAGCGCTGCCGCTCGAGCGCGTCAAGGTCTGCGGCCGCAAGGCCGACAAGCTGGCCGATTTCTGCGCCCGGATGAGCGAGACGACCGGCGTCGAGATCGTTCCCTGCGCCAGTCCCGAGGAAACGGTGCGCGGCAGCGATCTGCTCGGCACCGTGACCACCGCCGCCCAGCCGCTGTTCGATGCCGAATGGCTGGAAGAGGGTTGCCACGTCAACGCGGCGGGCTCCAATGCGCTGATCCGCCAGGAACTTTCCGAACAGGCGATCCGCCGCTGCGGCCTGATCGCCGTCGACTCGGTGCCGACCGCGCTGGCCGAGGCCGGCGATCTGCTGCCGCTGCTCGAAAAGGGACGCCTGCATCCGCGTCAGCTCGTTGAACTGGGCGACATCGTGATCGGCCGCCATGCCGGCCGCTCCTCCGCAGGAGAGATCACGCTGTTCGAATCGCAGGGCATGGCGATCCAGGACCTGGCCGTCGCCCTCCGCGTGCTGGCCGCGGCCGAAGCGCAAGGGCTGGGGCAGGAACTGCCGCTGCAGTGAACGGGCGGCGCCAGGAGGGCCTCCGCATGGATATTGCTTGTTGAATTTGATAAATTCGGTCCGCGGTTTGCCGGTTTTTGTGGATGTTGACTGACAAAAAACGTCAGTTCACATCCGCCTCCCCGGCCCGATTTGTCGCTGCTCGATGCGTGGCTTGATATAAATCAATGGCTTGCTGCCGGATAAACCGGTTCCCGTATCCGGAATCGACGATGGCATGGAATGTGATAGAGTCCAGCAGGCGGTTTCCCGCTCTTTTCGCGAAAAAAGGAGATTCAAAATGAAGCGTGTTCAACAGGGTTTCACCCTCATCGAACTGATGATCGTCGTGGCGATCGTCGGTATCCTGGCCGCCATCGCGCTGCCGGCGTATCAGGACTATACGGTCCGCTCGAAGGTCAGCGAAGGCATCGCACGTCTGGCTGAGGCAAAGACCTCCGTCGCCGAGTACTATTCTTCCAAGGGGACATTCCCGGTTGGGGCTTCTACGGCTGGTTTTAATACCTTGAAAGCGGGCTATGTATCTACTCTCACCTGTGGCGGTACTGCTGATAAATGCGATTTGATTAAGCTGACCTTTAGTGCCGTCGAGCCTCGTTTGTCAGCAAAAACCATGGTTATGTCCGGTTATGCGACAAATGGCCAGATCGTTTGGAAGTGCAAGCAGGGTTCAGATTCAACAAAAGTTGACAACAAATATCTCCCCGGTAGCTGTAAGTAATTTTGTGTTCTGATAAACCCCGGCTGAGGCCGGGGTTTTGTTTTTTATGGATAAAAAATATTATTCTGGCTTGATTTTTTTTGGGGCGCTTATTTTAGGCGCTGCTGTGTATTGGCCTGGCTTGTACGGAGGGTTCGTTTTTGACGACTACCCGAATATCGTAATCAACGATAATATTAATTCGCTATCGTCCTGGAGTGATGTCACCAGAGTTTTTGCTTCAGGTAATGCTGGCCCAGGCGGACGCCCATTGGCATTGCTTACGTTTGCTGCGCAGATTGCATGGACCGGGCTTGACCCATTTTATTTTAAATTGGTCAATCTCGCCATCCATCTATTTAACTCCGCTGTTTTGTTTTTTCTTGTTGCTTTATTGCTTCGCGAGCTGCGTGTTGAGAAATTCTATTTTTATTCTGCGGCGATTTCCGCTTGGTGGTTGTTGAGCCCTGTTGCGTTAACATCTGTTTTATATGTAGTTCAACGAATGAATTCGATGGCGGCGACTTTCTCGTTATTGGGTTTGTTTTTTTATTCTTATTTTCGTTCTTGCTCGGATGCCAGGCCTGGGGGCAATTTTTTTTCACTTGCCTTTCTTATCATTTTTTCGATTCTTTCTTATTACTCGAAAGAGAACGGGGTGCTGACTCCGTTGTATGCGTGGGTTATTGAGATTTTTGTTTTTCAATGCAAAGCTCGTGCTCTGGGATGGAAGCGGTTTTTCCGCTTTGTCCGTTGGGCGCCATTGGTTTGTTTAATGCTGGCTGCCATGCTTTTCCCATGGTGGGCGCATCTCTTGAACTTTGCTGGTCGGGATTTTACTCTCGCTGAACGCTTGTTAACCGAGGGGCGTGCTGTTTGGCTATATTTTATTCAGGCATTGTTTCCGTATGCCAAGTTGTTCAGCGTTTATCATGACGATTTTCAAATTTCTCGAGGTTTTTTCGATCCCCCTTTGACCATCCTCGCGATTGCCATGCACTTCGGGATGGTTTTTGTTGCTTGGCTGTTTCGGCGCGGTGCTCCCCTCGTTTCGTTTGGTATTGTCTGGTTTTATGCTGGACACTCTCTTGAGTCATCAATATTCCCCCTCGAGTTGGTTTTTGAACACAGGAATTATCTGCCGTCGATAGGGTTGATTATCAGTTTTTATGGTATTTTGATAAAATTTTCGGGAGATTTTTTTTCTCGCAAGCTCTTGGTTTTTGCTATGGGTGCATGGCTTCTCATGCTGGGGACAGTAACGGCCGTCCGTGCTTCAGCTTGGGGGGATCCGCTATATCCGATTTATGAAGCCGATCGAAAGCATGACTCCTCTCGTGCCAACTACGATGCTGGTATTTTTTTATTGGGCGGTATTGGAGAGGAAGAGCCTGCTTCGGATTTTGTTCTTGAGAAGGCGCGAGCTTATTTGAAGCGTTCGTCTGAATTGGATAAACGAGGTATAGCTGCCTATGTGGGGATCATAGATTTAAATATTAGGCAAAGGGTTGAGACGGATCGTTCTGTTTTTATTGATATCGAGAGGCGCCTGGCTTCTGGTATACCTCACTCAAATTTGATCTTTAGCCTAGTATCGATCCATCGTTTGATGTCCAAGGATAGTGAATTCTTTACTGATGAAGATGTTGAGAGAATTTATTTGGCCTTGCTTTCAAATAACGAGGTTCGCGGATTGATTCGCTCCCATGCTTTGGTCGCCATGGGGCTGCTTAAGCTAAAAAGAGGTGAGATTGACCACGGGATGAGACTTTTGAAGGAGGCTGTTGATGAGACTCCTCATATCAATGAGTTTAGGGTTGTGTATGCTGCGGCATTGATTGATAGGGATGATATTAACGAGGCCGCTGTGCAAATTGATGATTTGAGAGGTAGAGATGTTTACGGGGTTTTTAGTTCTCAAATAGAGAGCCTTTCCCGGAGTGTGGACCAGAAATTACCAGGTAAGCGCTGATTTTTGGTTTCTTGGTTTTTAGGAAGTTACTTGAATATCTCTTGATTTATTAATTCAACACGGCACCATTTAGGCTAAATGAAAACTATCGACAAGTGCGTTAGCGTTGTGATTCCTGCCAAGAATGAAGCTGCATCAGTTTCCGTTCTGATTAAGCAACTCAATAAGTTGCCCATGTTGGGAGAGTTGATCGTTATCGATGACGGGTCAACCGATGCCACCGCTGAACTGGCTGCCCAAGAGGGAGTAAGGGTTGTACGGCACCCATATTCAAAGGGTAACGGCGCGGCGATCAAGTCAGGTACACGACTTGCGGTGGGTGATGTAATTGTCTTCATGGATGCCGATGGACAGCATGATCCTAAAGATATTTCGAGATTGCTGGCCCGATTGGATCAGGGCTATGACATGGTTGTTGGTGCTCGCCAAAAAGGTTCGCAAGCCAGTTTTGGTCGAGGTTTCGCCAACAAGTGCTATAACTGGCTAGCCAGTTATATGACCGGTCATCGTGTGGATGACCTGACATCCGGTTTTCGTGCAGTTCGAGCGGATAAATTTCGAGAATTCCTGTATCTGCTGCCTAATGGCTTCTCATACCCGACGACCAGTACCATGGCCTTTTTCCGTGCCGGGTATTCCGTTGCTTATGAGCCCATTCATGCCGCTCGCCGTGTCGGGAAAAGCCATTTGCGCATCTGGCGTGATGGAATCCGTTTTCTTCTCATAATTTTCAAGATCGCTACGCTATATTCGCCGCTGAAGCTCTTCTTTCCAGTTTCTTTCGCCATGTTTCTCGCGGCCACTGGCTGGTATGCGCATACCCTATTTCAAGTGGGGCGTTTTACCAACATGAGCGCATTGCTTTACACGGGATCGGTGATTACTTTCATGATGGGTCTGATTTCAGAACAGATCACCACATTGATGTATAGGGAACATAAGTGAGCATTGAGTCGGGGGGCAAGTTGAAGTTGTTGGTCCTTGCTTCGACTTATCCTCGTTGGTCCGGGGATACTGAACCTGGGTTCGTACACGAGTTAGCCAAGCGTTTGACTGGGCGTTTCGAGGTTATCGTTCTTTGCCCACATGCCAGAGGAGGGCGTCCAGTTGAAATATTGGACGGGGTGAGAGTCTACCGCTACCGCTATGCACCGGAGTCGTTGGAGACTTTGGTTAACGATGGCGGCATTGTCACCAATCTTCGGCGGCAATCCTGGAAGTGGTTATTGGTTCCAGGGTTCATTTTTATGCAGCTTTTTGAAGCTTGGCGCTTATGTCGGCGCGAGGGGGTCGATGTTGTGCATGCTCATTGGCTGATTCCTCAGGGCGTTCTCGCTGGTGTATTGAATCTTTTCTTTAGGCGCAGATTGCCTTTTGTGGTTACTTCCCATGGTGCTGATCTATATGCGCTCAGAGGGCCTCTGCTGCAGAGGCTAAAGCGTTGGGTGTTGTCCAGCGCTACATCTGCCACTGTGGTCAGTGACGCGATGCGTGAGGTGGCTGCCTCTATGGGCTCAGATACCGGAAAGATTTCGGTGCTCCCAATGGGAGTCAATATGCAGAAGCATTTTGTCCCGGATCAGACCGTTCCCCGCTCACCTAGCGAATTACTTTTCGTTGGCCGTCTTGTCGAAAAAAAGGGGCTGACTTATTTGCTCGACGCATTGCCTCTTATTCTGCGTGAGAGGCCAGATGTGACTCTGACTATTGCTGGTTTTGGCCCAGAAGAGGAGCCTTTGAGAGCAAAGGTATCGTCGCTTGGCTTGCTAGATGTTGTGAACTTCCTAGGGGGGGTTTCCCAAGCTGAATTGCCTCCGTTATATCAGCGCGCTGCGTTGCTCGTTGCGCCGTTCGTTCAAGCGAATTCAGGTGACCAAGAAGGATTGGGGTTGGTATTGGTTGAGGCCATTGGCTGTGGCTGCCCCGTACTCGCAGGAAGGGTGGCAGCAGTAGCCGATGTGCTAGGGGATTATGCAGTTCAGTGCATAGTCGACCCGCGTGATCCGCTGAAGTTGGCTTCCTCTGTCCTGGAAACATTGAACCAACCTGAATTGGCTCAGGAGCGAACTATGTCTATTCGAAAAGAGTTGATTGGGCGTTTAGATTGGAAGGTTGTCAGTAAAAATTATGCCAAAGTTCTTTTTGGTGCGTGCTTATAGGTAAGCGCTTGGCTCAAATTGGCATTTGATTTTTTCCTCACAACGCCCCACTGGCGGCGCCAATTTGCCACATAGAAAACTGCGGGAATGAATGGCCTTGGTGCTACTTCTCCGCCACGAATACCATCTGGTGACAGTGGTATGGGTCAAGGCGTTCGAAAATGGGTTGAGCGAAATTTGGGAATGGGTAGAGCCCAAACCCATGCCCCTGAATCCTTGAAAAACCGATAGTGCTCAGATATCGCTTCAAGACACGGTAACTGAAAACGACTAGATGGCGATGTACCGGGGTGTCGGTCTCGGTAACCCATTGGACTTCATCGGGACTAACCTTGAACACTGAGGCTGCACCGTAATTTCGTACCGTTTTAAATTGGAATTTTCGGCACAATTTTCATGATGAATAGGAGGTTGTGCCATGAAGAAGTCGAAATTTACGGACGAGCAGATTGCCTTCGCGTTGAAGCAGGCAGAGGTCGGAACGCCCGTTGAGGAAGTCTGCAGGAAGATGGGAATCTCGGATGCCACGTTCTACAACTGGCGCAAGAAGTATGGTGGGCTGGGGCCGTCCGAGTTGCGCCGGCTCAAGCAGCTGGAAGAAGAGAACAGCAAGTTGAAGCGCCTGGTGGCCGACCTGTCGCTCGACAAGGTGAATCGCCCCGGGTTTCGTAGAGGCTCCGTGGTTTAAGTACAGACGGTTTCAGGCTGTTGGGCGAGTTGCCAATAATACCGTTGCTCAGCCTCGGCGGGCGGGATGTATCCGATGGGCTCCAAGA
>JAQUAX010000022.1 GCA_028687035.1 Dechloromonas sp.
ATCCCGAACAGGACCGTGAAACAGAGTCGCGCCAATGATAGTGAGCTTCCGCTCGCGAAAGTAGGTCAACGCCAGACACCCTCCCCCAGAAAGCCCCTGCAGTCCCTGCAGGGGCTTTCTGCTTTGGCTTCGGCAGAAACAAAAGCGACTCCCCGCGGTCAACTCATCCATGATCGATGAAAAAGAAAACCTGGCTACCGCGACCTTGGCTGGCGGCTGTTTCTGGTGTCTTGAGGCTGTTTTCGAGCAGTTCGCCGGCGTTGACCGCGTCGAATCCGGCTACACCGGAGGTACGTTGCCGGATCCAACTTATGAGGATGTCTGTTCAGGCGAAAGCGGGCATGCGGAAGTCGTGCGAATCCGCTTCGACCCGGCCCGGATTTCCTATGAACAGCTGCTCGATGTGTTTTTTTCGATCCACGATCCGACCACGCCCAATCGCCAGGGGCATGACGTTGGCAGCCAGTACCGTTCGGCGATTTTCACGCACGACGACGCTCAGCACCGTACGGCCCTGGCCAAGATCGCGGAAGTCGAGACGGCGGGGGAGTGGGGCGCGCCGGTCGTCACCGAAGTCGTTCCGGCTGGCGTCTTTTACCCGGCCGAGGGTTTTCACCAGGGGTACTTTCGGACAAATCCCGCGCAAGGCTATTGCGCTTTCGTCGTCGCCCCGAAGGTCCGCGAAGCGCGTCGCCGTTTCACGTCCTGGCTAAGTCCGTCCGCTCGATGAATGCCAGCAGTTCCCGGGCGAAACGCTCGCGCTGCCATTGGTGCGGCGAATGGTCGGCGCCTTCGTAGATGTGCAGCACCGCATCGGGGATGCGGCTGGCGACGTAACGCGCGGTTTCTCCGCGGTAGAAATTGCTTTCCCCGCCATAGACCAGCATTGCCGGCACGTCGATATGCTGCAGTACGTCGCGGTAGTCGGCCGCGGTCAGGTTGGCCCAGCATTCAATCAGCGGTCCGGGGTTTTGAGCTTGCAAGGCCATCCTGGAGCGCTGCCAGCCGGGCGCGTTCTGCAGGTACTTTTCGCGGGCCCGGGCATTCAGGCCCAGAGCGGTCAGCTTCAACACCCCTTCGGCAAAATCCTCGCGCAGCCATGACTCCAGTCGCTCGGCTTGAGCAGCGTCGAAATCCCCGTAGATGCCGTGCTTCCAATCCGCATCGGTCAGCAGTCTCGGTGACTGGTCGATGATGCAGACGCCGGCCAGCCGGTCGGTGCCGAAGTCTCGGATGTACTGCCAGAGCGTCAGCGCACCCATCGAGTGGCCGACAACGACCACCCGGTCGAGCGCGTAGTGGTCCAGCAGGTTCTGCAGGTCGCGGGCCATGCGCTGCGCCGTGGGCGGAGTGCCGCCGTCGAGCGGGTGACCACCGTGACCACGGGCATCCCAGCGATAGACCCGGTGCTTCGGTTGCAGGGCGGCAATAAAGGGGAACCATTCCTGATGGCTGGACGTCCAGCCATGCAGCATCACGACGGGAGGTCCGTCTCCGGAAATATGTATGTGAATCCTGGCGCCGTCGTCGGCGAAGAAGTGCGACATGATGAAACTCGTTACGCGAACCGGCCAAGTATAATTCGGGAATCAATACGCTAGGGTATGGAAATGGGCGACTGGAGAGATTGCGGGAACGGCATCTATGCGTTCGATGCCGGCTATGTCAGGCCGATTCTGGCGGCGATCCACATGGTGGTCGAGAACGGCCGGGTCGCCTTCATCGATACCGGCAGCAACGATTCGCTGCCCAATGCGCTGGCCGCCCTCGAACGGGTGGGGTTACCCGCCGAGGCGGTCGACTACGTTTTCCTGACCCATATTCACCTCGACCATGCGGGCGGCGCCGGCACCATGATGCAGGCCTTTCAGAATGCGCGGCTGGTGGTGCACCCGCGCGGGGCGCGGCACATGGCGGAGCCCGCCAAGCTGGTCGCCGGCGTCACCGCGGTCTACGGTCAGGACTACGTCGAAAAGGTCTATGGCGAGATCCTCCCGATCGCCGCCGACCGCATCGTCGAGGCCGGGGAGGGCCGCATCGTGAATCTGGCCGGCCGGGAACTGCTGTGCCTGGATACGCCGGGCCATGCCCGGCATCACATCTGCATCGTCGATCGTCGCACCGGCGGGATTTTCACCGGCGACATGTTCGGCCTGTCGTACCGCGAGCTCGACGTCGATGGCCGGCCGTTCATCTTTCCGACGACGACGCCGACGCAGTTCGAGCCCGACGAGATGCGCAACTCCGTGCGGCGCCTGCTGGCGCTGAAGCCGCCGGCGATGTACCTGACGCACTACGCCCGGGTCGAGGCGGTGGAAACGCTGGGTGCGGAACTTCTGACCCGCCTCGATGCATTGGTCGGGATCGCGCAGGCTTGCCGCAACGCCGGCCCCGGACGCCATGCGCGAATCCGGCAGGGGATCACCGACTACCTGCTGGCCGAGGTGCGTGCCCACGGCTGCATTCTGCCCGAAGCCACGGTGCTGGAAATCTGGGCGACCGACCTCGAGCTGAATGCCCAGGGCTTGGGTGTCTGGCTCGACTCGAGCGGGACTTAAACGTAACGTCGGCGCCAGAAGAGCAGCAGCATGACCACGGCGATGGCGCCCATCAGCGCCATTGCGTAGAAAAAACCGCTGTCGTCGGCCAGCAAGGGCATCGAATGGAAATTCATGCCGAAGATACCGGCGATCAGCGTGGCCGGCATGAAAATCGTTGCGACGACCGTCAGGGTCCGGACTTCCAGATTGACCCGGTGGCTGACCGTGGATAAATAGACGTCGAGCAGCCCGGTCGCCAGGTCGCGCAGGTCCTCCAGGGATTCCAGGATATGCACGGCGTGGTCGTAGACGTCGCGCAGATAGAGCTGGATGTCGTCCGGGAAAAAGTCGCCGGCGTCGTGATGCAGGGCGTTGAGTACCTCGCGCAGCGGATAGAGATTGCGGCGCAGGCCGGTCACGCAGCGCTTGAACTGGTGAATGCCTTCCAGTGTTTCCGGGCGCGGATTGCCGAGGATTTCGTTTTCCAGCGTTTCTGCGGCATCGCCGAGTTGCTCGACAACGCCGAAGTAGCTGTCGACGACCGCATCGAGCATCGAATAGGCGAGCATCGCGGCGCCGCCGCGGCGCAGGTTGCCGTGCCCCGAGCGCAGGCGCTGGCGGATCGGCTCGAAGGTGTTGGACGGGCGTTCCTGAACGCTCAGTACGTAGTCGCGGCCAACGACCAGGCTGATCTGGTCGTGCTCCAGACGCAGCGTTCCCGGCGCCAGTTCATAGCGGTGCAGCACGACGTAGAGGTAGTCCTCGTAGGCATCGATCTTCTGCCGCTGGGCATTGTTCAGGATGTCCTCGAGAACCAGCGGGTGCAGCCCGAAGGCCTGCCCGATCAGGCTCAGTTCGGCCGGGTCGTGGGCCCCATAGACGTTGGCCCAGCGGGTGGCGCGCTGGCGAGGCCGGCCGACCAGTGCGGCCGCGTTGTCCGCGCTGTCCTCGATGACGGCCGATTCGTCAAAATCGATCAGTCCGTAGGCCGGCGCACCGGTCTTGATCTCCCCGATATGGACCAGCGACCCCGGGGGGAGCCCCGCCTTGCGGGAACGCAGCTTGCGCGGCCGGCTGCTCATTGCCGGATGACCAGATCGATCGCGCGGGCGGCGGCGACCATGCCGAATACCGAGGTCACGCAGACCGAAGAACCGAATCCGGCACAGTTCAGGCCGGCCGGTCCGCGCTCGGCGCTGCAGGCACTGTCCGGATAGCGCAGCGGCTCGGTCGAGTAGACGGCGGTGACCCCGAATTTCTTCTTGCCGTCGCGGGGAAAGCCGTGGTCGCGGCGCAGCGTCGAGCGGAGCTTGGCGAGCAGCGGATCCTGCACCGTCTGCGACAGATCGCCGGCGGTCACGCGCGTCGGGTCGATCTGGCCGCCGGCAGCGCCGGCCACCACGATCGGCGTTCCGCGTCGCCGGCAGTAAGCGATCATCGCCGCCTTGGCGCGCACCTGGTCGATCGCGTCGATGACGACCGAGAAATCACGGTCGAGCAGGGTCGCAACGTTGTCGGGCGTCACGAAATCCTCGATGCACTCGACGGTGCAGGCCGGGTTGATGTCGCGGATGCGCTGTGCCATCGCCTCGACCTTGGCCTGTCCATAGACTTCACCGAGCGCGTGGATCTGGCGGTTGGTGTTGGATTCGGCCACCATGTCGAGGTCCACCGCGGTGATCCGGCCGACGCCCGTGCGGGCCAGCGCCTCGGCGCTCCACGAGCCGACTCCGCCGATGCCGACGACGCAGACGTGCGCACCGCGCAGCCGTTCGGCCCCCTGCTGCCCGTACAGCCGGGCGACTCCGCCGAAGCGGCGTTCCAGATCGAAAGACATCAATGTTCCATGGTTTTGCGTATGACCTGATTGAACGGCGCGATCCATTCCGGAGCGAACTGCCGGTCACAGGCGTTGATTTCGGCGATCGCCCGCAGCACCGAGCGGTTGCGGCCGCGGTGGATGTGCTTGAGCATGACCGCCTCGAAGGCATCGACGATGGCGAGGATTTTCGCACCGGGAACGATCTCGGCGTCGGCCAGGCCCTGCGGATATCCTGCGCCATCCGGCATCTCGTGGTGCTGGGCGACGATGCGTGCCGCTTCGGCCCAGCCGGGAATGCGTTCGAGCAGCCCGGCGCCGTAGCCAGGGTGTTTGCGCATGGCCAGGGTTTCCTCCGGTGCCAGCTTGCCGACCTTCAGCCACACCGATTCCGGCAAAAGCATCATGCCGAGGTCGTGCAGATAGACCGCCGCCTCGAGCTGCAGCGGATCGACGACCTGGCCGCCGGCCTGGTTGGTTTCGAGGGCGAGTCTGAGGATGCGCATCGTCCGTCCCTTGAACAGCGGCGAACGGCTCTCCAGCTGCAGCGCGAGCGCGCGGAAGAACGTGAGGTCGGCGGACAGGTCGGACGCTTGCCGGGACGGGCTGCCGCTGCCGGATGGCTGGCGGGCGGAGATTTCGCCGATCACCGGAGGAAAGCCGGTGACAGCCTCGATCAATTCCGCACAGCGCAATTCGATGGCTTCCGGCAGCTCGTCCGCAAGACGTTCCATGCCCCTGACCAGTTCCTCCAGGTGCAGCTGGGCCAGCGGGCGGCCGCCCAGCAGCGCCTCCGTCGCCAGCTCCAGGCGATCGATCGCCAGCAGGATCAGTTCGGCCAGCAGGTCGGAAAACGGCAGTTCGCCGTCGCGAAAGCGCGACATCATCGATTCGATCGGATGGGCGATCGCGACGCCGAGCTCGAACTTGCAAAGCGCCGCATCGCCCTTGACGTTGTGCACCGCGCGGAAGAGGTCGGCGATCATGTCGCGCTCGGCAGGCGTTTTCCGGAGCAGCGCGACATTGTTCTCGATGCGCGGCGCCAGGTCGGTCAGCGCCTCCGCGAATTCCTCCAGCGCGCTGCGATCCTGGATCACCGGGGCGCTCAGCGAGCGAATGTCCATGCCTCTCTCCTGGGGCGATTGCCTATCCTCTGAGTTTAACAAAACAGCGCCCTCCGGCATCGCGCCGTGGCGCCGTTTCCGCCTTGACGGGACCGTATCCTGCTCCTAACATTCCGGGCTTCTTCGGAGAACCCCCCGCCGTGACACTGGAACAGCTCTACGCCCTGATCGGGCCCGACATGAAGGCCGTCGACGCGGTCATCCGCGACCGCCTCTATTCAGACGTGGTGCTGGTCCGGCAGGTCGCTGAATACATCATCAACAGTGGTGGCAAGCGCATGCGTCCGGCGCTGGTGCTGCTCGCCGCCGGGGCGCTCGGTTATCAGGGCGTCCGCCACCACGAAATGGCCGCAGTGGTCGAATTCATCCATACCGCGACGCTGCTCCACGACGATGTCGTCGACGAGTCCTCGCTGCGGCGCGGCCGGGATACCGCGAACGCGATGTTCGGCAACGCCGCCAGCGTGCTGGTCGGCGATTTCCTGTACTCGCGCGCTTTCCAGATGATGGTCGCGGTCGACAACATGCGGGTGATGCAGGTGCTGTCCGATGCGACCAACGTGATCGCCGAGGGCGAGGTGCTGCAGTTGATGAACTGCCACGATGCCGACGTCGACGAAGCGCGCTACATGCAGGTCATCCACTACAAGACCGCCAAGCTGTTCGAGGCTGCCGCCCAGCTCGGCGCCATTCTCGGCAACGCCGAGCCGGAGCTCGAGAAGGCGCTGGCCCTGTACGGCATGCACCTGGGCACGGCCTTCCAGCTGATCGACGACGTGCTCGATTATTCAGGGCAGGAGGCCGACACCGGCAAACACCTCGGCGACGACCTGGCCGAGGGTAAACCGACCCTGCCGCTGATCTACGTGATGGAGCGCGGCACCCCTGCGCAGGCCGCCTGCGTCCGCAAGGCGATCGAGGAAGGAGGTCGCGAAGACTTCCCGGCCGTGCTCGATGCGATCCGCAACAGCGGTGCGCTGGAGCACGCGCGCGCCCGCGCCTGTCGCGAGGCGGAGCTGGCCAGAGAAGCAATTTTTGCTCTGGGGGATTCACAATACAAAAAAGCCCTGCTACAATTGTCGCTCTTTGCAGTTGAGAGAAATCACTAAGTCTCTCGGCGGAAAAATCGGAGTGTAGCTCAGCCTGGTAGAGCACTGCGTTCGGGACGCAGGGGTCGCATGTTCGAATCATGTCACTCCGACCAAAGACAGCATCAAAACCGCCGCCAGGGCGGTTTTTTTGTTTTCGGATGGCGGTTTCGAGCGTGTCTTTCCGGAGGTCCTGATGAAATACCTGCTGCTGATCGTCGTGCTCGGCCTGCTCTGGTTGATGTTCGTCAAGCGCAAGGGCGCCCCGGAATCGCGGGATCCTGATCCTCGGCCTCCCGAGTCGATGGTCGTGTGTGCCTACTGTGGCGTTCATACGCCGCGCAGCGAGGCACAGGTCGTCGATGGGCAGGCCTATTGCAGCCCGGCCCACGCCGAGGCGGCGCGCCGCCGATGACCGGCTGGCTGTCGGCCACCTGGGAGGCCAGCTGGCGCTCCCTGCAGTATTTCAACCTGTACCGCCTGGTCATCGCCTGCCTGCTGCTGCTGGCGACCGTTTTCCCGCAGGACTGGACCTCGCGTCTGAACCTCGGCTCGAACACCGGCCTGTTCCTGCTGATCGTCGTCTATGCCGCAGCCGTCGCTGGCGGCCTGCTGTTCTCCATGTACGAGCAGCGGCGCTTCAATCTGCAATTGACGATCCAGGTGGTAATGGACGTCAGCGTCGTCGGGGTGCTGATGTTCGTCGGCGGCGGCGTCGGAAGCGGCCTGGGGGTGCTGCTGCTGGTTTCGCTGGCCGCGGCCAGCCTGGTCGGACGCGGCCGCCTGGTTCTGCTCTACGCCGCGCTCGCCACCCTGGTCGTGCTCGCCATCCAGACCTACGTCGTCCTGCTCGGCCTGCTCGATGCGGCCAGCCTCTTCCAGGCCGGCCTGCTGTCCGCCGGCTTTTTCGCGACGGCCGTGCTGGCCCGGCTGCTCGGCCAGCGGGCCATGACCAACGAGGATCTGGCCCGCCGGCGCGGGGTCGCGCTCGACAACCAGATACGGATCAGTCAGCAGGTCGTCGAGCACATGCAGGACGGCGTGCTGATCGTCGGGCGCGATGGCAAGGTCGTCCGCTCCAACCCGGTCGCGCAGGCGATGCTGAGCCTGCCCGGGGCCGGGGCGTGCGTGCTGGCCGGGGCCTTGCCGCGTCTTGCCGCGGCCTTCGAGCTCTGGGCGACGGGGCGTGGGCCGGACAGCCTGCGCTTCAGCGCCCCGGACGGTCGAGAACTGGATGCCCGCTTTGCCCGGACGCAGAGCAGCGACGGCGAGTGCCTGGTCTTTCTCGAGGATGCGGAACGGATCAAGGCTCGCGCCCAGCAGTTGAAATTGGCCGCGCTGGGGCGGTTGACCGCGAGCATCGCCCACGAGATACGCAATCCGCTGTCGGCGATCAGCCACGCCGGCGAACTGCTGCGCGAGGAGCGGCGCGGCGAGATGCAGGACCGCCTGCTGCGCATCCTCGGCGACAACGTGATCCGGCTCGACCGCATCGTCAGCGATATTCTCGAGCTCGGGCGGCAAAGCCGGGCGACGCCGAGCTGGCTGAATCTCGACGAGTTCTGCCGCAATTTCGTCGAGCACCTGGCGAGCAGCGAGGGGTTGGCGGCCGACGTGATCCGCATCGAGGGCGAGGCACCGGCGGGTCTGTGCTTCGACCGGGCGCACCTGCACCGCGTGCTGTGGAACCTCGTGGGCAATGCCTTGCGCCACGCCGGACGCGATTCCGGCGCAGTCTGCCTGCGCATCGTGCCGGCGCCGGCCGAGGGGCGCGTAGAATTGCACGTGACCGACCAGGGGCCGGGCATTCCCGAAGAATTGCGCGAACAGGTCTTCGAACCTTTCTTCACGACGCATCATCAGGGAACCGGTCTCGGCCTGTTCATCGCGCGCGAACTGTGTGCGGCCAACGGCGCCCGCCTGGAGTTGCTGCCGTCCGCGCGCGGCGCGCATTTCGTCATCACCGGGAGATACGACACGTGTCCGTTGCCAGAAGCGAACGCCGCCAGCGCGGCGAACTGAGCCCGGTCCTCGTCATCGACGACGAGTCGGACATCCGGGAGCTGATCGAGCTGACGCTGGTCCGCATGGGGCTGCCCACCGAATGCGTCGGCAGCGTCGGGGCGGCCCGCGCGGCGCTTGAGCAGGGCGATTTCAGCCTGTGCCTGACTGACATGCGCCTGCCCGACGGGGAAGGGCTTGAGATCGTCCGCTACATCGGCGAGCACCATCCACGTACGCCGGTCGCCGTGATCACCGCGTTCGGCAGTACCGAGAACGCGGTCGCCGCGCTGAAGGCCGGGGCTTTCGACTACCTGGCCAAGCCGATCGGCCTCGAGCAGTTGCGCACCCTGGTCAAGTCGGCCCTGTGCCTGCCCCAGGGCGGCGAATCCGGGCCGGAATTGCCCGGTCTGATCGGCGATTCGCCGAGCATGCAGCAGGTCCGCGAGACGATAGGGAAGCTGGCCCGCAGCCAGGCGCCGATCTACCTGTCCGGCGAGTCCGGCAGCGGCAAGGAACTGGCGGCCCGCCTGATCCACGCCCGCAGCGCGCGCAGCGCCACGCCTTTCGTGCCGGTCAATTGCGGCGCGATTCCGGAAAACCTGATGGAGAGCGAGTTCTTCGGCTACCGCAAGGGCGCCTTCACCGGCGCCGACGCAGACCGCGAGGGCTTCTTCCAGGCGGCGGCCGGCGGTACGCTGTTTCTCGACGAGGTGGCCGACCTGCCGCTGGCGATGCAGGTCAAGCTGCTGCGCGCGATCCAGGAAAAGAAGGTGCGCCGCGTCGGCAGCGTCGTCGAGGAGGGCGTCGATGTCCGCATTGTCTGCGCGACCCACCGCAACCTGCGCGAATGCGTCGAGCGCGGCAGTTTCCGCCAGGATCTCTATTACCGGCTGAACGTCATCGAGTTGCGCATGCCGCCGCTGCGTGAGCGCGTCGAGGACATCCCGCCGCTGGTCGAGGCGATCCTCCGCCGCCTGTGCGGCGACGCGCCGCCGCGCCTCGAGCCGGAAGCGCTGAAGGCGCTGCAGTTCTACGCTTTTCCCGGGAACGTCCGCGAGCTCGAGAACATCCTCGAGCGGGCGACGGCGCTGTGTTCGGGCAACCGGATCGCCGTCGGCGACCTGCGTCTGGAGGCCGACGATGCGGGCAGCGACGAGCTCGGACGGGGCAGCGAAACCCTCGACGACTACCTGAACCGGGTCGAGCGCCAGGCGCTGCTCGAAGCGCTGCAGAAAACGGAGGGCAACCGGACGGCTGCCGCGCGGCTGCTCGGCATCAGCTTCCGTTCCTTGCGCTACCGCCTCGACCGGCTGGGCATCGAATGAGCGTCTGGCGGGACGGCGGCTGGCTGACCGGCGCCCGTCGGCTGGCCTCACCCAATTTCGGCGAGCGGCCGGCCGGCGCCGAGGTCGGTCTGGTCGTGCTGCACAACATCAGCCTGCCGCCGGATGAGTTCGGCGGCGACTGGGTCGAGGATTTTTTCCTGAACCGACTCGATCCCGCGGTGCACCCGTATTTCGCAGAGATTTCCGGCTTGCAGGTGTCGGCCCATTTCTACGTCCGGCGCGACGGGCGGCTGATCCAGTTCGTCGATTGCGACCGGCGGGCCTGGCATGCCGGGCGCTCGACCTGGTGCGGACGGGAAAACTGCAACGACTGGTCGGTCGGCATCGAGCTGGAAGGCTCGGATTTCCGGCCCTACAGTGCGGCCCAGTACGCCGCGCTCTGGCCGCTGCTCGACGCCCTGCGCGTCCGTTACCCGATCGCCGCGGTGGTCGGGCATTGCCACGTCGCGCCCGGGCGCAAGACCGATCCGGGACCTTATTTCGACTGGGCCGGGCTGCGCGCGCATTGCCCCGGGCTGGCGCTACCGGCCGAAGTGGCGGCGTAGGCGGGCGACGGCCTCGGTCAGGCGGTCGACGCCGGTCGTGTAGGCGAAACGGATGTGTCTTTCCGGCGCGTTGGCGCCGAAGTCGATGCCGGGCGTCGCGGCGACGCCGGCCTCTTCCAGCAGTTCGCGGGCCAGCGCGAAGCTGTCCGGGTGCAGTTCCGAACAGTCGCAATACAGATAGAAGGCCCCCTCCGGCCGGGCGGTGACGCGCAGGCCGAGCGCCTCCAGCGCCGGGGCGAGGAAATCGCGGCGGCGCCGGAATTCGGCGCGTCGCTGTTCCAGCAGGGCGATCGTTTCCGGCTCGAAGGCGGCGAGCGCGGCGTACTGCGCGGGCGTCGGCGGGCAGAGCACCAGGTTCTGCGCCAGCTTCTCGACGTCGCGCACGAAGGCCTCGGGAATCACCATCCAGCCCAGCCGCCAGCCGGTCATCTGGAAGTACTTCGAGAAGCTGTTGATGACCCAGATGTCGTCGCCGGCAGCGCAGGCGGTCGGTGCGTCGGTTTCGTAGGTCAGGCCGTGGTAGATCTCGTCGACCAGGAAATGGCCGTCGCGGGCGCGGCAGGTCCCGGCCAGTGCGGCGATTTCCGGCCGCGTCAGCAGTGTGCCGGTCGGGTTGGCCGGCGAGGCGACGAGCAGGCCGGCGGTGCGCTCGTTCCACGCGGCGGCGACCTGTGCCGGCGTCGGCTGGTAATTGCTGTCCGGGCCGACTGCGATCGCCCGCGGTCGACCTTCGTAAGTGCGCAGAATGTGGCGGTTGCACGGGTAGCCCGGATCGGCCAGCAGCCATTCGCTGCCGGGATCGGCCAGGCAGGCGAAGGCCAGGTTCAGCGCGCCGGAGGCGCCGTTGGTGACGGCGATGCGCGCAGCGGGAACCTCGACCCCGTAGCGCGTGCGGTAGAAGCCGCTGATCGCTGCGCGCAGCTCGGGCAGGCCGAGCGCCGGGGTGTACAGCGTTTTGCCCTGCCGGATCGCGTCCACCGCGGCGGCCGCGATCGGCGCCGGGGTCGGAAAATCCGGTTCGCCGACTTCCATGTGGATGATGTCGCGTCCCTCGGCTTCGAGCTGGCGGGCCCGGGTCAGCAGTTCGACGACGTGGAAGGGGGCGATGTCGGCCAGGCGGGCGGCGGCGGGGCGGGGCATGAGGCTTTCTCCAAATGAAAACGGCCACCCGCAGGTGGCCGTTGATTATCGCTCAGCCGGAAATCAGGCAGCGTCCTTGAAGATGCCCATTTCGAACAGTTCGCGCTTGAGCACGAGTTCGCGCGGCATCTTTTCGCCCATCTTGTCGAACCATTCCTTGTGGCCGGCCAGCTCGGCCTTCCAGGCGTCGGCGTCGATCGTGGTCAGGGCTTCGAAGTCGGCCTTGTTGATCTCGAGGCCGGTCCAGTCGATGTCCTCGAACTTCGGCATCCAGCCCAGCGTGGTTTCCTTGGCGCCGACGGTGCCCTTGCAGCGTTCGACGACCCACTTCAGCACGCGCATGTTGTCGCCGAAGCCCGGCCACATGAATTCGCCCTTCTCGTTCATGCGGAACCAGTTCACGCAGAAGATCTTCGGCGTCGCATCGACGGTGTGACCCATCTTCAGCCAGTGGTTGAAGTAGTCGCCCATGTGGTAGCCGCAGAACGGCAGCATCGCGAACGGGTCGCGACGGACGACGCCCTGCTGGCCGAAAGCGGCCGCGGTGGTTTCGGAGCCCAGCGTGGCGGCCATGTAGACGCCGTAGTTCCAGTTGAAGGCCTGGTAGACCAGCGGCACCGTGGTGGCGCGACGGCCGCCGAAGATGAAGGCGGAAATCGGCACGCCGGCGGGATCTTCCCAGGCCGGGTCGACCGACGGGCACTGGTTGGCCGGGGCGGTGAAGCGGGAGTTGGCGTGCGCCGCCTTGCGGCCGGCCTTGCCGTCTTCCGGCGTCCAGTCCTTGCCCTGCCAGTCGATCAGGTGGGCCGGGGCTTCCTTGGTCATGCCTTCCCACCAGACGTCGCCGTCGTCGGTCAGCGCGACGTTGGTGAAGATGATGTTTTCCTTCAGCGTGGCCAGCGCGTTGTAGTTGGTCTTCTCGGAGGTGCCCGGGGCAACGCCGAAGAAGCCTGCTTCCGGGTTGATCGCGTAGAAGCGGGTGACGCCGTCCTTGTCCTGGCGCGGCTTGATCCAGGCGATGTCGTCGCCGATCGTGGTGATCTTCCAGCCGTCGAAGGTCTTCGGCGGGATCAGCATGGCGAAGTTGGTCTTGCCGCAGGCCGACGGGAAGGCGGCAGCGACGTAGGTCTTTTCGCCGGCCGGCGATTCGACGCCGAGGATCAGCATGTGTTCGGCCAGCCAGCCCTGGTCGCGCGCCATGTTGGAGGCGATGCGCAGCGCGAAGCACTTCTTGCCGAGCAGCGCGTTGCCACCGTAGCCGGAGCCGTAGGACCAGATTTCACGGGTTTCCGGGTAGTGCACGATGTACTTGACGGTCGGGTTGCAGGGCCACTTGGCATCCTGCTGGCCCGGCTCGAGCGGGGCGCCGACGGTGTGGATGCAGGGGACGAATTCGCCATTGGCGCCGAGCACGTCGAACACGGCCTTGCCCATGCGGGTCATCGTCTTCATGTTGGTGACGACGTAGGCGGAGTCGGTGATTTCGAAGCCGATGTGGGCGATCGGCGAACCGAGCGGGCCCATCGAGAAGGGGATGACGTACATCGTGCGGCCCTTCATGCAGCCCTTGAACAGGCCGTTCAGGGTTTCGCGCATCTTGGCCGGTTCTTCCCAGTTGTTGGTCGGGCCGGCGTCTTCCTTCTTTTCGGAGCAGATGTAGGTGCGGTCTTCGACGCGGGCGACGTCGGACGGGTCGGAGAAGGCCAGGTAGGAGTTCGGGCGCTTTTCCGGGTTCAGCTTGATCAGGGTGCCGGCCTCGACCATTTCGGCGCAGAGGCGGTCATATTCTTCCTGGCTGCCGTCGCACCAGTGGATGCGGTCCGGCTGGGTCAGCTCGGCGATCTGCGCGACCCATTGCTTCAGGCCTTCGTGTTTGACGTAATCAGGTGCGTTCAGCGGTGCGGTCATGGCGATTTGTCTCTCTGTAAATTGCTGAAATCATAGATATACACGCCAGTCGCCGGAGCTGCCACCAAGACTTCGAGCGGCATGGAAGCCGTCGGCTGGGAAGCGCATAATTATGCCTTAATTAAGGGTAAACATCCACTTGACGCACGCTTCTAGGTGATATCCACGGTGTGGCGGTCGATGCCCGGCGTGGTATAGTATTCCGCGATTCAAAACGCTGTTTCACGATATAAAACGGAGGTAGACATGGATCCCCGACAGTTGCGCGAAGCCGCGCTCTACTATCATCGCCAGCCGAAGCCCGGCAAGATTGCGGTGACCCCGATCAAGCAGCTGACCAACCAGTACGACCTGTCGATGGCGTACTCGCCCGGCGTCGCCTTCGCCTGCGAGGAGATCGTCGCCGATCCGCGCGAAGTCAGCACGCTGACCTCGCGCGCCAACCTGGTCGGCGTCATCACCAACGGCACCGCGGTACTCGGCCTCGGGCCGATCGGCCCGCTCGCGGCCAAACCGGTGATGGAAGGCAAGGGCGTGCTGTTCAAGAAATTCGCCAACATCGACGTCTTCGACCTCGAGATCGACGAACGCGACCCGGACAAGCTGATCGACACGATCGCGTCGCTCGAGCCGACCTTCGGCGGCATCAACCTCGAGGACATCAAGGCGCCGGAGTGCTTCTACATCGAGAAGAAGCTGCGCGAGCGGATGAAGATTCCGGTCTTCCACGACGACCAGCACGGTACCGCGATCGTCGTCGGTGCGGCGATTCTCAATGGCCTGCACCTGATCGGCAAGGATCTGAGCAAGGTCAAGATCGTCACCTCGGGCGCCGGCGCCGCGGCGCTCGCCTGTCTGGACCTCCTGGTCATGCTCGGCGCGCCGGTCGAGAATATCTGGGTCACCGACATCAAGGGCCTGGTCTATGAAGGTCGCGTCGAGGAAATGGACGAGATCAAGGCGCGCTACGCCAAGAAGACCGAGCAGCGCACGCTCGGCGAGGCGATCGCCGATGCCGACGTGTTCCTCGGCCTGTCGGCCGGCGGCGTGCTGAAGCCGGAAATGGTGGTCCGGATGGCGGCGAATCCGCTGATCATGGCGCTCGCCAATCCGACGCCGGAAATTACGCCCGAACTGGTCAAGAGCGTGCGCGACGACGCGATCATCTGCACCGGCCGCTCGGATTACCCGAACCAGGTCAACAACGTGCTGTGCTTCCCGTTCATCTTCCGCGGTGCGCTCGACGTTGGCGCCACCACCATCACCGAGGAAATGAAGATGGCGGCGGTCAGGGCGATCGCCGAACTGGCGCGTGCCGAGCAGTCGGAGGTGGTTGCGTCGGCCTACGGCGAGAGGATTTCCGGCTTTGGTCCGGAATACCTGATCCCGAAGCCCTTCGACCATCGCCTGATCGTCAAGATCGCCCCGGCCGTTGCCCGGGCGGGCATGGAGTCCGGTGTCGCGACGCGGCCGATCAAGGACTGGGATGCCTACCTGCAAGGGCTCAACGAATTCGTCTATCACTCCGGTCTGATCATGAAGCCGGTGTTCTCGCAGGCCCGCATGGCGCCCAAGCGCATCGTCTTTGCCGAGGGCGAGGACGAGCGCGTGCTGCGCGCCGTGCAGGTCGTCCGCGACGAGGGCATCGCCTGGCCGATCCTGATCGGCCGCCATGCCGAGATCAACCGCAGGATCGAGGAGGCCGGCCTGCGCATCCGCGAGGGTGAGGATTTCGAAATCGTCCATTCGGACAATTGCGCGTTCTTCGATGCGCATTACGAGGAATTCTGGACGACCTATCACGCCGTGATGGAGCGCAAGGGCGTGTCGCCCGACTACGCCCGTCGCGAAGTGCGTCGCCGCAACACCCTGTACGGTGCGCTGATGGTCCGCCTTGGTCATGCCGACGGCCTGATCTGCGGCACCTTCGGCCGGCACGAGACGCACCGCGAGTATGTGCAGAGCGTGATCGGCACCCAGTCGGGCACCGACCGCTACTACGCGATGAACCTGCTGATGCTGCCGGAGCGGACCGTGTTCATTGCCGACACCTACGTCAATTACGATCCGACCGCCGAGCAACTGGCCGACATGACGCTGCTGGCCGCCGAGGAAATCCGGAATTTCGGCATGCAGCCGAAGGTGGCCTTGCTGTCGCATTCGACTTTCGGCACCGAGGATACGCCGACCTCGCTGAAAATGCGCCGGGTGCTCGGTCTGCTCAACGAGCGGGCGCCGGAACTCGAGGTCGAGGGCGAAATGCACGGCGATGCGGCGCTCGACGAGCAGATCCGCCTGAAGGCCTTCCCGAACTCGCGCTTGAAGGGCCAGGCCAACCTGCTGGTGATGCCGACGCTGGATGCCGCCAATATCGGCTTCAACCTGCTGAAGGTGACCGCCGGCGACAACCTGACGATCGGCCCCATCCTGCTCGGCGTCGCCAAGCCGGTGAATATCCTGACTCCGACCGCGACGGTGCGGCGCATCGTCAACATGACGGCCCTCACGGTTGTCGATGCGGCGTGAGTTAAGGCTTTAACTTTTGTTTTGATCTATTTGTTTTTATTGTAATTTCCCCGTCTCCTGCTAAACTCGGGTAAAATTCCTGAGTATCTGCAGGAGATGGCGGAATGAAGCGTAAATTGAAAGCAGCCCTGTTGTTCTGTGCCCTGCTCGGGCTGGGTGGCCTGCATCCGCTGCAGGCAGCGCAGGCCAAGAAGGACGTTCCCCCGTCCGGCAAGCATGCCAAGTCCGCCGTCAAGGCGCCGGGCAGCAAACCGGTCGCCGCCAAAGCGAAGGCGAAATCCAGCAAACAGGCCGCCAAACCGTCCGGCAAGGTGCGCAAGGTCGTGGCGGCCGACACGCCGCGCAAGGCCGTGCGTCCGGCTGCGTCGTTCGACGATCCGGGGCGCCTGGCGCTCTATTCCTCTTCGGCGCTGGTCATCGACCAGACGACCGGCCATGCGCTGGTCGAGAAGCATCCGGGCACCGTTGTTCCGATCGCGTCAATTTCCAAATTGATGACTGCGATGGTCGTGCTCGATGCGAAGCCCGACATGCACGAACTGATCTCGATCGGTGACGAGGACGTCGATACCCTGAAGGGTTCTCGCTCGCGTCTGCCGGTGGGGACGACGATGACGCGCGAAACGGCGATGCTGCTCGCGCTGATGTCCTCCGAAAACCGCGCCGCCAACGCGCTCGGCCGGCATTACCCGGGCGGCCTGCCGGCTTTCGTGCGGGCGATGAATGCCAAGGCGCAGGCGCTGGGCATGATCGACAGCCGTTTCGAGGAGCCGACCGGATTGTCGAGCAACAACGTGTCGACCGCGCACGATCTGGCGCGCATGGTCGCGGCGGCGGCGCGTTACCCGGAAATCCGGCAGTTCTCGACGACAGCCGAAGCCAAGGTCGAAATCCGGGGACGGGTCCAGGAATTCCGTAACACCAATGCGCTGGTTCGCAGCGACACCTGGGAAATCGGCGTTTCAAAGACCGGTTACATTTCCGAGGCCGGCCGCTGCCTGGTCATGCAGGCGCGCGTTGCCGACCGGCCGGTAGTCATCGTGCTGCTCGACTCCAACGGCAAGATGACCCGGGTCGGCGATGCCAACCGGATCAAGCGCTGGATGGAAAGTGCCGGCGTGGCGCTGTCGCGCCGTTCCGCCTGAGACGGATCAGCTGGTTACCTGAATCGAAGGCCGCCCTGGGCGGCCTTCTTCATTTCTTGTTCGGAATGTAGCCGAGTGCGCGCGACACGGCGTCGGCGGTCTGCCGGACCTGTCCGGCCCAGTCCGGGTCGTGACGTTCGGCCGGGGCGGAAACCGACAGCGCGGCGACGATGTGACCCTCGTCGTCGTAGATCGGCGCTGCGACGCACTTGAGACCGAGTTCGGCTTCCTCATCGTCGTAGGCGATGCCGTGGCGGCGGACCTTGTCGAGCTCCTTTTCCAGCGCGACGAGCGTGGTCAGCGAGTGCGGGGTCTTGCCGGGCAGGCCGGTGCGCTTGGCGTAATCGCGGACGGCCTGCGCCGATTCGGCAGCCAGGTACAGCTTGCCGAGCGAGGTCAGGTGCAGCGGTGCGCGGCCGCCGACCAGATAGACGACGCGGACCAGCGAGCGGCCCGACGAGGTGCGCTCGAGATAGACGATCTCGTCGTCGTGCCGGGCGCCCAGGTTGATCGCCTCGCCGATGCGTTCGTGCAGTTCCTGCATGAAGGGCAGGGCGACCTGGCGCAGGCTGATGCGCGACTTCACGATGTTGCCGAGTTCGAGCAGACGGATGCCGAGGCTGTAATTGCCGGCGTCCTGGCGTTCGACGAAACGCGCCGCCGTCATCGCCGCCAGGATGCGGTGCGCCGTCGATGGATGGAGTTCAGTTTCCGCTGCCAGCTGCTTGAGGCTGGCCGGCTCGGGGGCGGCGGCCAGCGCATCGAGCAACGACATCATGCGCTCGATGACCTGGATAGAACCGGGGGATTTGCTGTTCCCGCTGACAACTTCGGACAAACCGGATTCCTTTATTCGTGCTGTTTCAGTAGCATTAGCCACCTTGTTGTGCGGCGCAATATTAGCATGCGCGCCGCCTTCCTCGTACCACGCCGGGGCGGTCGGCCCGCCGCCGCCGCGGTTATTCCCGAACTTATGCAGCAAGAAAGCGAGCAAGTGCATGGAATTCGCTCCCGAAGGCCCGATGGCCCTTCCCCTCTGGATCAACGGCCACGCCTACCTGACTGTCAGCGACAGCTTTTTCGATGTGCTCAATCCGGCCAGTGGCGAGGCGGTGCGGCGGGTTCCGCTGTGCGGTGCCGCCGAGGCGGCTGAGGCCGTCGGCGCGGCGAGAGCGGCGCAGGCACAGTGGGCTGCGATGGGACTCCCTGCCCGGCGCGTGCTGCTCAATGCGCTGGCCGACGGCCTGGAGCGCTACGCCGGCCATTTCGCCAAGCTGCTCGACCTGGACAGCGCGGTCGGTGCCGAGGCAGCTGCGCAGGAGGTTGCCGACGCGGTGGATGCGCTGCGTGCCGAGTCGGTCGGCGCGAGCGGCGTCTGCGCGCTGGTTGTCGGCGCCGGCCGGCCGCTGGTCCGTTGCGCGGCGGCGCTCGCGCCGGCTGTGCTGGCCGGGGCGACGGTCGTCGTGAAGCCGAGTCCGAAAGCCCCGTCGGCTATCTTCGCGCTGTGCGAACTGAGCGCCCGCGCCGAATGGCCGGCTGGCGTGCTGAACCTGCTGCAGGGCGATACGGCGGCGATCGAGGGGCTGTGCACGGCCGCCGTGGACCGCCTGCTCTATGCCGGCGAGCAGCCGCTCGGCGACCAGGTTGGCTTGATCGCCGGCGCCGCCTGTGTTCCCTTCGAGATCGCCGGCGCCTGATGCGGCGCATCGTCCAGCTCGAGGGCGGGTCGCTGATCGCCGAACTGCGGCGGCCCGCTTTCCCGCACGACTGGGTCGAACATGACTCGACGCCGGCCGGACAGGTGATCGAACGCCTGCGCGGGGCCGACATCGCGATCGTCAACAAGGCGCCCCTGACGGCCGCCGCGGTCGACGCGCTGCCCGACCTGAAAATGGTCGCGGTGTCGGCGACCGGGACCAACAATATCGACCTCGATGCCTGCCGGCGGCGCGGCATCGTGGTCAGCAATGTCCGCGGCTATGCCGAGCACACCGTGCCCGAGCACGTGATCGCGCTGCTACTCGCCCTGTCGCGCCAGCTGTTCGCCTGGCGCGACAGCCTGCTTGCCGGCCGCTGGCAGGCGTCGACGCAGTTCTGCCTGTTCGACCATCCGATCCGCGACCTGCACGGTTCGACGCTGGGCATCGTCGGCGGCGGCAGCCTGGGGTCGGGCGTGGCCCGTCTGGCCGAGGCGTTCGGGATGCGCGTGTTGCGCGCCGAGCGGCGCGGTGCGGCCGCCGTCCGTTCCGGTTACCTGCCGTTTGCCGAGGTGCTGGCCGAGGCCGACGCCATTTCGCTGCATTGCCCGCTCGATGCCGACACCGCCGGGCTGATCGGTGAAGCCGAACTGCGCGCGATGAAGCGTTCGGCGCTGCTGATCAACACGGCGCGCGGCGGCATCGTCGACGAGGCGGCGCTGTTGCGGGCGTTGCGCGAAGGCTGGATCGCCGGTGCCGGCTTCGACGTGCTGGCCGAGGAACCGCCGGCGCCGGGCCATCCGCTGCTCGGCCCGGCCTTGCTGGCCCAGCCGAATTTCATCCTGACGCCCCATGTCGCGTGGTCGAGCCGCCCGGCGATGCAGGCGCTGGCCGATCGACTGATCGACAACATCGAGGCCTACGTGCGCGGCGAGCCGATCAACCGCGTGGCCTGAGCGCCCCGCGAACCTACGGAGAACATCCATGACCATCCGCTTTGCCGTCCGCGGCGAATACATCCAGCTCGATCAGTTGCTGAAGGCCAGCGGGCTCTGCGAATCCGGCGGGGCGGCGCATGCCGCGATCGCCGAGGGGCGCGTCCGGGTCGATGGTGCGGTCGACACGCGAAAACGGGCCAAATTGCATCCGGGGCAAAAGGTCTCCTTCGCCGGCGAGGAGGTCGAACTGCAGTCCGCCTGAGTCGACTGGCAATCCGCGCGCTCAGTCGCGAATCCGGGCGAAGCTGTCGAAAGCGTCGTCGGTCGCCAGAATGCCGGCCGCGGCCGGCGCGGCCGCAGGCCCGGGGGCGCCGAAGTAGTTCTGGAAGTCGACTTCGCTCATCACGAATTCGCGCAGCTCGGGTAGCCTGCGCTCGGCCCGCCGGCGCCGGTCGCGCCAGCCGCTCGGTGGGCCGATATCGTCCTGGCGGCGGTCATTGACCACGCGACGATCGTTGTTGTTGTTCATCTTTTCCCCCGCAAGCCAATCCGGCGGACGAACGCCATGCCGGATTCGAGTCCTGCGGGGGGCTTTGGTTCAACACATCTTGACGACGATGTCGTGTAGCGTGTTCGCGCAGTTGGCCATGCGGTCGGCGGCGTTCGACAGGTGGCGGTAGATCTCGCGCCGCTTGAACATGTGGATGTAGTCGTCTCCCTGGAACAGTTCGGCGATCGCCCGTCGATAGATCTTTTCGACCTTGCGCTCGGCCTTGCGCGCCGTGTCGGCATCTTCCGCGGCGGCGCCCGGTTGCTTGGCCAGCTTGCCGTAGCCGAGCGCCAGCGCATCGGCGCCGAGCTTGATGTGCATCGCCATTTCCAGGCAGTGCTTGTCCGGCGCCAGCGCCAGCACGTCCATTTCGCTGACCGTGGTCTTGCAGTAGTTGACGATCTCGTCGAGGTCGATGATTGCCCGGTACAGATCCTCGCGGTCGATCGGCGTCGAGAAGGCCTCGTTCAGCGTGTGCAGGTTGCGCACCTTGATGTGATCGGCCTCATGCTCGTCCTGGCGGATCTTCAGTCCGGTCGCCGGATTGCCGCTTTCCATGAACTCGACCAGCAGACCGGTGCTGTGCGCGACGTGCTGGCATTGCTCGGTGAGCAGCACGAAAAAGTCCGGCGTCTTCGGGAAGACCCGTTCGAACAGGCGGCGAAAGATCGAGGGCGGGGCGGTTTCTTCGCTCATGGCCGTTGTCCCAGGTAAAGATTGAGTAGCGCGTAGGCCTGGATGGCGACCAGGGCCGCGCCGGGAATGGTGATCATCCAGGTTGTCGCGATGTCCTTGGCCTTGCTCCAGCGCACGGCGCGCGGGCGTTCGGAGGCGCCGATGCCCATGATCGACGTGGCGACGACGTGCGTCGTCGATACCGGCGCGCCGCCGGCCGACGCGGCGAGGATGACGCCGGCGGCGGTCAGCTGCGAGCCCAGCGCATGCACCGGGCGGACGCGGTAGATCGCGAAGCCCAGCGTCCGGACGATGCGCCAGCCGCCCGACAGGATGCCGAGCGTGATCGCCGAGGCGCAGGCCAGCATCACCCAGAAAGGCACCTCGAAGCGGGGGATGAAGCCGCCGAGCAGCAGCACGAGGGTCAGGATGCCCATGCTTTTCTGTGCGTCGTTGGCGCCGTGGGAAAAGGCGAGGCCCGCCGCGGTGACGAACTGGGCGGCCCGCAACCGCGAATTGGCGCCTGGATTCGCCGCGCGCAGCGCGCCGGTCAGCAGGCGGTGGGTCAGGAAGCCGATCCAGAAACCGGCCAGCGGCGACAGCACCAGTGCGGCCAGCACCTTGACGATGCCGGTCAGGTGGCCCTCGGAGAGTTCGGCGAAGCCCCAGACCACGTGCTCGCTGCCGACCGATACGACGACCGCGCCGATCAGTCCGCCGACCAGCGCGTGCGATGACGATGACGGGATGCCCAGGTACCAGGTGCCGAGGTTCCAGGCGATGGCGCCGATCAGGCCGCAGAGCAGGATGGCCAGCGACAGCGTGGGCGCGACGCCATCCAGCGCGACGAAACCGCCGATGGTGTTGGCGACCGCGGTGCCGCCGAGCAAGGGGCCGAGGAATTCGAAAAAGCCGACGACGACGACGGCCTGGGCCGGCGTCATGGCACGCGAGGCGATCACGGTGGCGACGATGTTTGCAGCGTCGTGAAAGCCGTTGGTGTAGTCGAACACGAGAACGATGACGACGGTCGTCAGCGCGAGGAGAAACAGGGTGTCCATGGGACCGCTTTCCCGGTCGGTTTTTCGTCGAGTATATCGCCGAAGCGCGCGAGGGCGGCGTGGACGAAAAAAGGGCGGGCCAGGCGGCCCGCCCAAGCGGAGTCTGCCCGATTGGCGTCAGGGCAGGAGGAAGGCGGCTTTTTCCCGGACGTGGATGTCCGGGTTGTCGATCGCGGTGATCTCGAAGTGAATCGGATTCGAACCCGGCTTGCCGGCCTCCGGCGGTACGCGGACGACCGTGTTGACCGAGGTCAGGCCGGCTGCGGCGGCATCGACTTCGGCCGGGCCGGCGATTTCGGCCTGCGGCAGGCCGTCGACCGCGATCCGGTAGCGCTGCGCCTGCTCCGAGGTGTTCATGATCTGCAGCATGTAGACGTTCTCGATCCGGCCGTCGTCCGCTTCGCGGGCGAGCACCGAGCGGTCGCGGATGATGTCCACCTTCAGCGGGATGCGATGGGTGAGGAACCACGCGCTCAGGGCGGTGATCACCGCGAGGATGGCGGTGTAGACGAGGATGCGCGGGCGAACGATGTGGCCGAGAATCTCCTTGCGGGTCAGGTGGCGGGCCATCGCGCTCTCGGTCGAGTAGCGGACGAGGCCGCGCGGCAGGCCGACCTTGTCCATGATCTGGTCGCAGACGTCGATGCAGGCGGCGCAGCCGATGCACTCGTACTGCAGGCCGTTCCGGATGTCGATCCCGGTCGGGCAGACGACCACGCACTGGCCGCAGTCGACGCAATCGCCCAAGCGGCTGGTGTCGGCGCCCTTCTTGCGCGCGCCGCGGGGTTCGCCGCGTTCCGGGTCGTAGGTGATGATCAGGGTGTCCGGATCGAACATCACGCTCTGGAAGCGGGCGTACGGGCACATGTACTTGCAGACCTGTTCCCGCATGAAGCCGGCCATCAGGAAGGTGAAGCCGCCGTAGAAGAAGATCCAGAAGGTTTCCCAGGGGCCGAGGTTGCCGGTCAGTACGTTGTTGATCAGCTCGTCGATCGGCGTGAAGTAGCCGACCAGCGTGAAACCGGTCCACAGCGAGAGCAGCCCCCAGAGCAGGAACTTCGTTCCCTTGATGCGCAGCTTGCGGGCGTCGAGCGGGCCCTTGTCCAGCTTGATCCGCGCATTGCGATCGCCCTCGACCCAGTTTTCTATCCACATGAACAACTGGGTGTAGACGGTCTGCGGGCACGCGTAGCCGCAGAACAGCCGTCCGGCGACGGCGGTGACGAGGAACAGCGCATAGGCCGAGATGATCAGCAGCGCCGACAGATAGATGACGTCCTGCGGCCAGAAAACCAGGCCGAAGATGTAGAACTTGCGCTCGACCAGGTGGAATAGCAGCGCCTGGCGATCGTTCCACTCCAGCCACAGGCCGCCGTAGAAGATGGCCTGGGTCAGCAGGACGAGGCCGATGCGCCAGTTGTCGAAAAAGCCGCGGACTCCCTTGGCGTAGATTTTCTTGCGCTTTTCGTAGAACGAGACTTTGACAGGGGCTTCCTGCGGTGCATTGGCGTCGGGCTGGCTCATTGTTCCTCGGTGCGGTGGTTGATTCGGTTGGAAGCCGGGTGGGCCCGGATGGCGCGGCGTCGGCCTGCGGGGCGAACAAAGGGAAGCGCCATCAGATACTGCTCGAGCCGTGGCCCGGTTTCCTGGCAATGTTGTAACAAGATGCGTGCCCGGGCGCCCGGGCACGCTGGTTCCCTTTGAAATCAAGGTGCTGAATGCGGCCACCTGAATCCGCTGTGCCTTAGTTGCTCGAGCTGTGCCATTATTGGCACCGTCTTGTGTCAATAATGGCGAATCTGCGGTGGCCCAAATTCTGCACGAACTGACTTCCTTTCTCGATGGTTTGCCGGAACCCCGGATCGTGATGGACGCCGATTACCGGATCGTGGCGGCGAATGCTGCCTATCTCCGGGAATTCGGTGGGAATCGTCCGGTGGCCGGGCGAACCTGCTACGAGGTTTCCCACCGCTTTTCGGTGCCTTGCGACCAGGCCGGCGAATCCTGCCCGCTGAAGCAAAGCCTGAAATCCGGCGCCCCGCAGCGGGTGCTGCATCTGCATCACACGCCGCGCGGCGACGAGCACGTTGCTGTCGAAACCATGCCGATCCGCGACGAGGCCGGCAGGGTCAAGTATTTCGTCGAGACCTTGCGCGTCGTTCGCCAGGCCAGCGGGCGGGCGGCGGCGCAGGGCCTGGTCGGTCGCTCGCCGGCCTTCCTGGGCATGCTGGAAAAGGTTCTTCGGGTGGCGAATTCCGATGCCGCCGTACTGCTGCTCGGCGAGACCGGAACGGGCAAGGAACTGGTCGCGCATGCCATCCACGAGGCCAGTGCTCGGGAGGGCGGTCCTTTCGTTGCGGTCGACTGTGCCGGAATGACCGAAACGCTGTTCGAGAGCGAGTTGTTCGGCTACGAGCGGGGTGCCTTCACCGGGGCGACGCATCGCAAGCAGGGACTAGTCGAGGCGGCCGGCGGCGGCACGCTGTTTCTCGACGAAATCGGTGAACTCCCGCTGTCGCTGCAGGTCAAGCTGCTGCGCCTGCTGGAGACCGGGACCTATCGCAGGGTCGGGGGGTTGGACTGGCTGCCGGCCGATTTTCGGCTAATCACCGCGACCCACCGGGATCTGCGCGAGATGGTCCGGGCCGAGCGCTTCCGGAAGGATTTGTATTTCCGGATCAACACCTTCCCGATCCATACGCCCTCGCTGAATGAGCGCTCCGGCGACATTCCGCTGCTCGCGGCCTCGCTGCTCGAGCGAGTCGATCGCAAGCCCGGGCGGAAGTTCACTGCGGCCGCACTGGATTGGCTGGCCGCCCGGCGCTATCCCGGCAATATCCGGGAGTTGCGCAACCTGATCGAGCGAGCCTCGCTGCTTGCCGATGGCGACGCGATCGATGTGCCGCATCTCAGTGAAATGGCGGAGGACGATACGGCGGAGGGGGCTGACGGTGCCTTCCGTGTCGATCGCCTGATGGGCCTGGGCGAGCTGGAAAATCGCTATCTCGACTGGGCGCACAGGCGCTCGGGGGGCGACGTGTCGATTCTGGCCGATGCCCTGGAGGTCAGTCGGCGCACGCTGTACCGGAAACTGCGGGAGATCCGTTAGGGCGAGTGGCGCAAGTCGGATACGGCCGGCGAGATAATGTTTCGCCGTGTTGTGAAAACGCATCGCATTGGCAACAGTCTTGACCAAACGTTACAATCTGTAAGCGTTCCTGACTATAATCGCCACACTTGCCGTGCCCCGGGGTGCTTTCCGGCGCCGGCCGCGTCCCGCTTTTTGCAAGTGTAGGAAGGTCAGGCGGGGGTTTTTTTATCTGAATGGATGCCTTCTGCTTATGAAATCAAACGTCGTCTTGTCGCTGTTGATCGCCGCAGCCTTCCCTGCTTTCGGGCAATCGGCTGACTCTCTCCCGCTGACTTTGAAGGAAGTGGCCCAACAGGCGGTGTTGAACAGCCCGGAAGTCACTTCGAAGTGGCACGCCTACCGCGCCGCCCAGGAAGAGGTTGGGGTCGGTGTGGCCGGCTTTGCGCCGCGCGTCGATCTGACCGTGTCGTCCGGCCAGGAAAACCTGCAGCAGCTTTCAGGTGAAAACAGCTACCACCGCAATGCCTATCTGATTAACTTCAACCAGATGCTGTTCGATGGTTTTGCCACGCACAGCGAAGTGAAGCGCCTGGGCAAGGCCAAGCTGGTCCGCTATTACGAGCTGCTCGACGCCTCCGAAAATACCGCGCTCGAGGCCGGGCGTGCCTATATCGACGTGTTGCGTTACCGCCAGCTCGTCGAGCTGGCGCAGGATAATTACGTCCAGCACAAGGCGACCTACGAACAACTGCAGCGCCGCACGCAATCCGGCGTCGGTCGCCGGGTCGACCTCGAGCAGGCTGGCAGCCGTCTGGCGCTGGCCGAAATCAATCTGACTACCGAACTGGCCAACCTGCACGACGTGACCGCGCGCTATCAGCGTCTGGTCGGCGCCCAGCCTCCGGCCAGCGTCGAGCCGCCCGCGGTCAGCGGCAGCGGCCTGCCGGAATCGGCGAATGCCGCGCTGGCCGCGTTGCATCAGAAAAACCCGGCACTGCTTGCCGCCATTGAAAACACCGAAGCGGCACAATTCGAGGTGGATGTCCGCCGCGCTGCCTATTCGCCGAAATTCGATTTTCGTGCGCGTGCCGATCACTCGACGAACTATCTCGGAACGCCGGGAACCCGCGACCATCACGTCGCCGAAGTCGTGATGACCGTCAATCTGTTCAACGGCGGCGCCGACCTGGCCCGTGAGAAGCAGACCATCGAGAAGAAGAACGTCGCCCTCGACCTGCGTGAAAAAGCCTGCCGCGATACGCGTCAAACGCTGATGATCGCTTACAACGACGTCCAGCGTCTGAAGCAGCAGACCGGCTACCTGACCCAGCAGGTCAATCTGCTGGCGCGTACCCGCGATGCGTACCGCGATCAGTTCAACATCGGCCAGCGCACGCTGCTCGACCTGCTCGACACCGAAAACGAATATCTGTCGGCCCGCCGTGCTTCCGTCAACGCCAATGCCGATCTGAGCCTCGCTTATTTGCGCAGCTACGCCGGCATGGGCGTGCTGCTCGAGGAGCTGGGTCTGAAGAAGCTGGAAACCGATGCGCCCGCCATCGGCGAGGTTGCCAGTGTCGACAGCCAGGAGCTGTGCCCTGCCGATCCCGTCGCGATTCCGCAGCCCGATCGGGATGCGCTCGACGCTCGTGCCATGGCGCTGGTCAGCGGCAACAAACTGGTATCGCCGAGTGCGGCACCGGTCGCTGCCGGCGCGGCTGGCGAGGACGTCGCGCGCCAGGTCCGGGCCTGGGCCGGTGCTTGGGCAGCCAAGAACTACACGGCCTACGCCTCCCACTATGCGCCGAGCTTCGTTCCGGAAGGCGGCATGGCGCGCGAGGACTGGGCGCAGCTGCGTCGCAACCGCCTGGCGACCCCGGGCGCCATCTCGGTCGATGTTCAGGACATGAAGGTTCGCCTCGAGGGCAGTGACCGTGCGGTGGTCGAATTCCGCCAGTCCTACCAGTCCAGCACTTATCGCGACACCACGCTGAAGACGCTCGAGATGATCAAGTCCGGCGGCAAGTGGATGATCAATCGCGAGAGTTCCGTGCCCTGCAGCGGCGCGGTCTGCCGCAAGTAAGGCGTTGGCCCGCTGGGGCTGAATTGGGGCCGTGCGCAGAGCGCATGGCCCTTTTTGATTTATCGCGCTTTGCCGGGGAGGCGGCTCCGTCGCTCCCCGGATCATGAAAACGCCGATGTTGCTCGGGATGTCGCAGGAAGTTCAGGATTCGCTGAACAGGATGCCTCCCTTGCCGGTACGACGCCCCGGTTCGGCGTGTCGCCGAAAACACATGTCTCGACGGAGTGCTCATCCGGTTGGATGGCGCGATCCGGATGGGGAGCAAATAATCTATACTCCGCGATTGCCCTTGATCGAAAAGGCACCCAGCTGCCTTTTCCCGCTCGTATGACCGAAGCCTCCTGCTACCACTGCGGCCAATCCATTCCCGACGATGTCGATTTGCAGGTAACAATCGCCGACCAGCCGCGCGCGATGTGCTGTTACGGATGCCAGGCGGTCGCCCAGTCGATCGTTGATAACGGGCTGCAGGACTACTACCGCAGCCGGGATGCCCTGCCCGAGTCGCCGCGCGAGGCGATGCCCGCGGTTATCGAGCAGCTCGCGCTGTTCGATCATGTCGAGTTCCAGAAAAGCTTCGTCAAGGAACTGGGGGCGAATGAACGCGAGGCGTCGCTGCTGCTCGAGGGAATTACCTGCGCAGCCTGCATCTGGCTGAACGAGCAGCATGTCGGCCGACTTCCCGGGGTGACCGGGGTCGATATCAATTACGCGACGCGCCGGGCGCGCGTCCGCTGGGACGAGTCGCGGATCAAGCTGTCGGATATCCTGGCGGCGATCGCTGCCATCGGTTACCGGGCGTATCCGTACGATGCGGCGAAAAACGAGGAAATCTCCCGCAAGGAGCGGCGCGACGCGCTGTGGCGCCTTTGGGTGGCTGGCTTCGGAATGATGCAGGTCATGATGTATGCCTATCCGGTGTATATCGCCGATGGCGACATGAGTTCCGATATCGAGAGCCTGATGCGCTGGGCCAGTCTGGTGCTGACCCTGCCGGTCATTTTCTATTCTTCTGCTCCTTTCTTCCGCAATGCCTGGCGGGATTTGCGCTTGCGCCGCGTTGGCATGGATGTGCCGGTCGCGCTTGGCGTTGGATCCGCTTTTCTGGCCAGTTGCTGGGCGACATTGGTCCAGGCCGGTGAGGTTTATTTCGACTCGGTGACGATGTTCATCTTTTTCCTGCTGGGGGGGCGTTACCTGGAAATGACGGCCCGCCTGAAGGCGGTCAGCGTGACCGAGGCGCTGGCCAAGCTGTTGCCGACCTTCGCCCAGCGGATGCTGGGTTTTCCGTCGGATCGCAGCCTGGAGCAGTGTGTCGTCGGCGAGTTGCGTCCGGGTGATCACGTTCTGGTTCGCCCCGGCGAGATCATTCCGGCTGACGGCCAGGTGGTCGAGGGGGTCAGTTGCGCGAACGAGGCCTTGCTGACCGGCGAGAGCCGACCTGTCCCCAAGTCGCCCGGCGATTCGGTG
The DNA here is from genome assembly GCA_028687035.1 of Dechloromonas sp. Classification (GTDB taxonomy): domain Bacteria; phylum Pseudomonadota; class Gammaproteobacteria; order Burkholderiales; family Rhodocyclaceae; genus Azonexus. The sequence continues at coordinate 28,751 of JAQUAX010000022.1, forward strand.
ACCGGTGGGGCGGTCAATGCGGAAAGTCCGCTGATCGTGCGAGTCGACAAGGTCGGCGAGGAAACGCGCTTGTCCGCCATCGTCCAGCTGATGGAGCGGGCTGCAGCGGAAAAGCCCCGTATCGTCGAGATGGCCGACCGGATCGCAAGTTACTTCGTTGCGACCTTGCTGGCAATTGCGGTGCTGGTTGCGGTCGGCTGGTATCTGGTCGATCCGTCGAAGGCGCTCTGGATTACCGTTTCGGTACTGGTTGTCACTTGTCCGTGCGCGCTGTCGCTGGCGACGCCGATTGCCTTGACCGTGGCCGCCGGTGCGCTGGCCAAGGACGGCTTGCTGGTTACGCGCGGCCATGCGATCGAGACGCTGGCCCGGGCGACCCATTTCGTTTTCGACAAGACCGGTACCTTGACGACGGGGCATATGCGCCTGCTCGATACACGAGTTTTCGCCGATCTCGGCGCAGGCGATTGCCTGGCCCTGGCCGCAGCCCTCGAGCAGGCCTCGGAGCATCCGGTGGCGAAGGCGATCCGGCGTGCAGCTGGAGAATACCTGCATGATCCGTCGATGGTTTTCTCCGAGCCGGGGCAGGGCATAGAGGGCGAGATCGGTGGTCGTCGTTACCGGATCGGGCGTCCGGATTATGCGCTGCAGGCATCCGGTGGTGTGCTGCCGGATGCTGCGGTCGACTGGCTGGAAAGCGGCGATACCGTCGTCGCCCTGGCCGACGACAGGGGCTGCCTGGCCTTGTTCCGGATCGGCGACGAGTTGCGCGAGGAAGCTGCGGCCTTGATTGCCGAACTGCATCGGGTGGGCAAGCGGGTCGTGCTGCTGACCGGGGATGCGCCTGCCGTCGCGCAGCGGGTGGCTGGCGAGCTCGGCATCGAGGATGTCCGGGCCGGGGTCACGCCGCAGGGCAAGCATGATTGCGTGACGGCCCTGCAGGCGGCGGGGGCGGTCGTGGCGATGGTCGGTGATGGCGTCAATGATGCGCCGGTCCTGGCGCAGGCCCAGGTCTCGATCGCGATGGGCGGCGGTGCGCAACTGGCCAGGACGCAATCCGATTTCGTGCTGCTCTCCGAGAACCTTGATCATTTGCGGCGCGGACTCCGGCGGGCCCGGCGGGCCTTGCGTGTGATACGCCAGAATCTCTGGTGGTCGTTCGCCTACAATTTCGTCGCCTTGCCGCTGGCGATTGCCGGTTATGTGACGCCGTGGCTGGCCGGGATCGGGATGTCGGCCAGTTCCCTGCTTGTGGTGCTTAATTCGTTGCGCATTCAGCGCGAGGAGAACTGATGGAAAGCGTATTCCTCTTGATTCCGGTTTCGGTTGTCCTGGTGTTTGGGATTGCTTTCGCGTTTTGGCGCTCGGTGCGCGGCGGCCAGTTCGATGATCTCGAGGGGCCGGGGTTCCGTGTTTTGATGGATGACGATCAGCCCCGGAAAAAGGAAGATCCGGAACTCAGTGACGAGCAAAAAGGTTGACCTGGGTCAACGCTGCCGATCTGATGAAAAGTCATCATATTGTTATGTGAAGCGACTGCTTCACGGTGATTCTCTGTTGGGGTTCGGGTGCGTTGCGACGCACCCTTTTTTTTGGTTCATCGCGCTTTACCGGGGAAGCTGCGCTTGACGGTATGAAGCGGAGGTAGGAGGCAGGGGTTCGGAGTTGGTAGATTGATAGTCGCCAAACAAGTCAATCTTCCAAACCCCTGCC